>MGOZ01000039.1 GCA_001797285.1 Coxiella sp. RIFCSPHIGHO2_12_FULL_42_15 | reverse complement strand
GGCCGCATCGTTCGTCCCCGTCATCGTGACGACAATGACTTTCGTGATGCCATCGATGGTTGAAACCGTGAAGAAATCAATATAGTTTTGTCCACTCACAAATTCGTTGTGTGCACTGCTCATGCTGTAAGTCCAACCCCCAGTCGCAGTAATGCTGAAATTCCCATACCCGTTGCCGCCCGCCACATTGCTTTGCACGATAAAGGCCTTATTGTTGGTGGCATTTAACGTACGGCTGGCGCTTTGAATCACATCACTTTCAATTAAACTCATGGTGCTCGTACCGCTGATGACGGTTGCAGGAGTGGGTGCTGGTGCTGGTGCTGCAAGTACCGATCCTGTATAGGAAATATTTTGGATAATGGATTGATTGGTCAGGTAATCATAACTACTCGTGGACGTCAGCTGTGATTTAGCGGATTTTGTTGATTCCGTTTTTGACTCTATTGTCGATTCTGTCTTTAGCTCTAGCTCTGCTGCAGATTCCACCACTTGTTGTAAACTCAAACCAACCTTTTCTTGCTGAGGACTGGTGCTCAGAGACCCCTCCTTGCTACCTCCGGCACTAGAAACTAAAAAGACTTTGTTAACGTTCGTTCCCCACTCGTTAGTGAATCCGGATGAAGACGCTTGTTGCGAAAAATTGTGCGTCTTATTTAACTCAACGTGAGAAGAAAATGCGGTACTTTTAACATTGGTCGCTGATCCAGCTTCATGAGAAGAAAATGGGGTACTTTTGGCATTCGTCGTTGACTCAACTTCATGAGAAGAAAACTCAACACTGGCACTTTCACCACTTGATTCAACCCCATGGGAGAAAAAAACCGATTCTTTGGCGCCTGACTCAGGTGCAGAAGTAACAACAGAAACCGAGCTATTACCTCGCAAAACAACCACCGCGCCAGCATCAATTTCTTGGCCCGGCTTCACGAGCACTGTAACCCCCCCCTGAACGACGAAACTCACGCCATTCACAGAAGCTACTTTCATTTTTTCTGAGAGCTGATGGAGTTGCATTGTGACACCTCAAAAAATCAACATGACGCCATCCGCCGCAACCGCTCCTTTTTCTACACTAAAGGCAGAATCCATTCATCTAAAAAAACCATTAAAAATCAATGCGGTCACACGCAATCCTCCTGATTAGATGAAGCACTCTTTTCTTTTTCCCTGATTCTAGGGTAATTATAGCATAAGGAAATCAAATTTGACTTAAAAATGTTCAATTAGAATAATTTTTATTCTAATAGGACTTACGCATTGATAAAATTTCTTACTATAAAATCAATAGGTTACACGACTACGGTCGTGACAAAACCCCCATTTTTCTTGGTTGCAACTTACTGATTATATGAAATTTATTTTTGTCAATGCGTAAGTCCTATCTAATTGAGTCACGATCAAGGGAGGTAAGAAACATCAAGTACAGGAGGGTATTCCCCTGAAAACAAAAGACGTTTCCGTTGTCGGCAAGGCACATTGCATGAGCGTCGCTCAACATAGTAAAAATTCAACAAGATAGCTCACAAAACACCCCAAGAGTGTTAACTTTTTGTTTTCTTCAAGACTGAAAATATTTTCAAAAGCAGAAAATAATAAAAAACACCCATCAATAGTGAAGCCAAAAACAAATAACCGGCTAATGGCAACAAAGTCACCGGTTTAAATCCCGTCAATGTGATTGTCATTATGGCCGCCATAATACCGCTGAACGCCCCCATTGAACTACTGCTCACTCCCGCGTGTGTTTTAAAAAATGAAAGGGATAATGCAGTCACATTGGGTATGGCCATTCCACACGACATTGCGATAAAACAGGTAGGCAACATCACCAAATAAATATTCAAGATTCCATATAAAGAAAATACCAACATCACGCTTGAAAAAAACATCATCGACAGTAAAGACCCTTGGATCATGCGGTGTGGTTCAATCCATCGCAATAATTTTTTCGTCAATAAGGCACCCAGAAAATAGCAGAGTGAAATTAACAGTAGGCAATAACCGAAAGCGACAGCAGAATAATGCATTTTCTTTTGCAACAAAAAAGACATGAAAAAATTAAAAACCATACTCATACTTAACGATAATGCTAAAATTAAATCCCCACCCCAGAACGCCTTTTGCGACAAAATCGCGCGATACGATGCTAATATCGACGACAGTGAAAATACCGTCTTAAACACCCGTGTTTCTTTAAATACAAAAAAAACATATAAAAATGAAGCGACTGCAATAAAAAATAAAACACCAAAATTTACTTTCCAATGGGTGTATTGTTGAAGGTAACCGCCTATCCAAGGCGCAACGGCATGGGTTATTCCAATTGAAATTCCGATCCAAGCGGCTGCATGATACATCGCGCGGCCTTCGAAACAATCCAATATCATCACCCGCGCACTCGCTAATAAAATCCCAGAAGCACATCCTTGAATAAAACGTCCTAAATTGATAACACTCACCGTCGGAGCAAAAATAACAATGAGCGCTCCCAGCATCGCCAATAAAAAACCGATTAAAATAATCCGTCGACGTCCAAAACAATCCATCAAAAAACCGCAAAAAAGCTGAATAACCCCCAATCCTAATAAACACCACGTCACCGTTAATTGCACCGCAGTGTGTCCTACACGAAAGTCATGCGCAATATGCGGTAATGAGGGCATATATAAATCTAACGGGGCATATACCTGGAGGCTAAAAAGAATAATAAGAAAAACGGCAACGCGTTGTTGAATCATAAATGATTGCCATAAGATGATGGTCTTTGAACTAATGTACAAAAATGCAGGAAGGCTGTCAAAGTTCCCCCGCTTTCGCTGAGGTATTTTTTACAATCACTTTCACCATTTGCTGGCAATTAATTTCTTCCACCACGCAATTATTATCAAGCTTCAAAACCATCTCTATCATGGCGGCGATTTGCTCGGGTTGAATCGCATGGCTGTCATCCGAACCCGGTCTAAATTCTAAATGCTCAAAAAAAGGCGTGTCCACCATCCCCGGGTTTATCAAACTAACTGCAATATTTGCGGCACGACATTCGTGTCGTAAGCTCTGTGCGAAACCCCGTAAGGCAAATTTACTGGCACAGTACAACGAGCCTTTTTTCTGCCCGATCTGCGCGCATTCAGAACCTAACAGAATAATTTTAGCGGCTTCGCGTTTTTTTAATGTTGAAATAAATGTTTTAATTAATAATGCTTGACTCAGAAAATTAACATTCATCATGGCTTGCATTTGTTGAAAAGAAAACTGTTCCAACTCCACAAAATGCCCAAAACCACAACAGCAAATCACCGCATCAATGTCTTCATGCGCGGCATGCACTTTTTTAAAAGCGGTTTCTAAGCCCACTAATTGACTGCAATCAATCGAATAGGGGAAATAATTGGGATGAGCATTTTTATGTGTACGCGCAATACCCACAACAGTCATCTGCTGACTCAACAGTAAATCCGCAATAGCAGCACCAATACCGCTGCTCGAACCCGTAATCAATACTTTTTTCATGATGCTTGGCACTCAAATAAAAGGGTTTTAGGCAAATATTTCTGTAAATGCTGAAGAAGAAATTGCTTCATCGCTTCTTCTTTATCTTCACGATAAGTATAAATATGGTTACGCCGTTGCAAGGGATGCGCCAACAGGCGATCTTCGGGATAAAGTGCTAATAATTTATCGTACATTTTAACAGGAAAACGTAACGGTCCCACACTGACCGAATGAATGCTCGCTACATTCAAATGAATAAAAATATCTTCTAATAATTGTGCATATAATTCTTGGTAATGATTCGCATAAATCAGTGGGTCAAAACGCAATCCAATGGACCATCCGGCATCGGCCAGTAATTTTAAACTTGCGATTCGTTTGGCAACACTCGGAACTTTATGCTCCACTTGTTCCGAAATCAATGACGGTGTAAAGCTAAAAGCAACCACGACATTTTTCAACGGTTTTGTTTTTAACAACGCATTGACATTCGCAGATTTGGTGCGCAATTCAAAAAAAGCACGTGACTGCTCTGCAAAAAATGGCAAAAACTCCGCTAAAAACCCGGTCACTGGTTCATACGCTAATGAATCTGCATCATAACCTGAAAAAAAATACACCGTCTTATCAGGATATTGCGCTATTTGATTTCGAATGTCGTGCATAAAATCTTCGTAATTCACAAACACCACATAATGTGCACTGGGATACATTCCTTGTAAAAAACAATAACGACAATCGTATAAGCAATTCAGCATGTGTGAAAAATAATAATTTTCAATGCCGCCAATACCAAAACCTTTGGGTGTTGACAACACCCGATGCCCCGGTTTTTCTGCTAACAGTAATGCGGGATTTTGTTTTTGCAAACGAAAATTTTGTGCTTTACGATTAAAAACTTCACGATAATGATCACAATAAATAATTTCTGGCTGCTGAAAACGATTGATGATGCGTAATACACGAGGATGATGGCGCAACGCCTTTTCCACATAAATAACTTGCATATTACTCATCCCACCGATAAGACGCATTTTCCAATTGTTGTTGTAAAATATGCAACACTTCCTGCGCATGACGCGCGGGAGCACACACCAATAACGGATCTTGCGATGTGATCACTCTCGCCCATCGTTGCAGCATTTTTTTTAATTGATGTTGTTGATAAAGACTAAAATGCCATCGCTGCTGAAACGGAAAAATCACAGGGGACGCAATTTCTGGCAGCGCTAGTGATTGAAGCTCATTGATCAAATCATTAATTTTATCCAATCGCTCGGTAACTAATTGTGTCACTCGTAAAGCAGTCATTGCACGTAATTCAGAGGCATGTGTATCAGAAATAATTTTAGCGCAATGAATCAAATCTTGATGCACAAAAAGCGCCGCCGTCTGAAAAAATGCGCTGGCCTCCATATCAACAACGGCTTGTTGCGGATATTCATACTGTACAAGATCATACGAATGAATTTCTGCAAACGTATGCCGTTTTAATAAAGCAATATTCGGATAAAAAGTTCGCCTCAAGGCGTGATCCACAATTTTATTTGCGATCACCAGTTCTCCTAGAGCAAATGCTTGACTACCCGCAATCCCCACATTCAAACAACACCCTTGCTTCGTTAAACGCAAATAACTTAATCCCGCGGCCATTGCAATTTTTCCAACACCCGTAACGATTAAATGAATATCGCGTTTTTCATTGCGAAATACAGGAAAAACGGTGGCCGCGTAATCTTTTTTCAATTGATAATGAGCCAACAGTGGTTTTGCTTCACACGATAAGGCAACGATAATATAACAAGCTGGCATTAACGATTTTTCATGGTGGCATTCGGTTTATTAATCGCATTGAATTCCGCCAACGCTTGAAACGGTTGTTTGAGTGTAGACGGAACTTTCATATACGGTGTGACATCTGGCACCTGACCGTTAATAAAAACACTGTTCACATCGGATATTAAAAACCCATCGCGCAACGCATGGCTTTTACCTGACATTGGGTTTAAAAATCCAGCTCGAGCACCGCCCGCGTCTGGATATTCCGAAAAGAGTTGCGCATGTTGATAATCATGCCCCCCCTTACGCGCAATACCAAATAAATTTCCGAGTTGCGTAAAAACCACAAAATGATTGACCGGCACATTGTATAAATCCGAAAACGTTTTAAAAATTGCGGGAAATTCAATAAACACACCACAGTGAGTGATGTGCACATGCGCATCAGAACCATTCACTTTGATACTGCCATCATTGATACCGTCAATCAGCCATTGATAAAATAAATCAGCATATTCGGTTGCCGTAGCATCTAAAATATCGACGACAGCGATAGGTAAATCATCAATAAGCCCACCACCATCACGACGATAACGGCGAATGACATTCACGAGGCGCCCACTGCCTTCTTCATCTTCTTCATTCAATGCTTCCAACCATTCTGCCAATAAGCGAATATCACTCGCAATCCACAAATAACCATTTTCACCGATCACTTGGCGCGCTAATACGGGACGTAGCGATCTGCCAATACGCTGATAAGCCGATGACAAAGGAATAATTTTATATCCTTGACCAGTGGCGTCTTCTGTCATGGGTCCGCAAAACGGTTGCCATACGTTCAGAGTAGCCCCTTCTTGATCGGTAATAAAAATCTTTTGATTGGTGAGCACTAAGTGAATATCGCGCAGTACACACGCCGTAAATAATGCATAGCGCTCTAAGGGGGTAGACCCAGATAGGGTATTGACAAATAAATGAAGCGTATTTAAACCACGTAATAAACCATTCGTCAAGAGACTGCCCAATACTTCATTGCGCGCTTCAGGAATCACTTGTACAAACTCAGCAAAGCGATAAATAAACGATTGATAGAAAAAGTCAAAATGCTCTTGCGGCAAGCCCGCCATTTGCTTGAGCTGATCCATGCAATAAGTATAAATTTTGTCCGATAATAGTGCGGTTGCGCTCATGATAGGCAGATTTTGCCCAATTCGATACCATTGCTTCTTGCCGCGCGTATTTTCATAAAGGCGATTAAACATGGATCTATCCCACATGGCTAGTAAAACGCTATTATTAAGAAAACACCTTGATTTGTCAATAAAATGTCCACAGAGAATCGATTGGCAATGAGTTAGCCAAAATGTAGGGTGGATTAGCGCCGTCAGGCGCGTAATCCACCAAATCAAATCTCATTATTCCGCAAAAGAACAAAATGAAATTTGATTTGGTGGATTACGCGCCTGACGGCGCTAATCCACCCTACGTTTGAGCAAAATTCTTTCTTCTCATTAACGACACGCTCTAGCACATCACTGCGAATCTACACTCATATTGGGAGCGCTTGAAGATTTTGCGCAGAAGAGTATTCTAAACAATTCTCTTCTCTCAAGTCAGTTAAGGAACAATGAATACCATGAATAGTACCTATGATCCCAGCGAAATCGAACGGCTCGCTCAGCAATACTGGGAAGAACACAGCACCTTTGAAGTGCGCGAAGAATTAACCAAAGAAAAATTTTATTGCCTCTCCATGCTCCCTTATCCCAGCGGTGAATTACACATGGGGCACGTTCGCAACTACACCATTGGCGATGTCATCAGCCGTTATCAACGAATGCTCGGTAAAAATGTACTGCAACCCATGGGCTGGGATGCATTTGGCTTACCCGCTGAAAACGCCGCGATTAAAAATGCGCTTTCACCCTACGACTGGACGCAAAAAAATATCAAACGGATGCGTAAACAATTCATACAGCTGGGTTACGGAATTGATTGGAGTCGAGAAATCACAACCTGCGATCCTGAATATTATCAATGGGAGCAATGGTTATTCCTCAAACTGTTTCAAAAAGGCTTGGCCTATAAAAAAAAATCCATCGTTAACTGGGACCCTGTGGATGAAACAGTATTAGCAAACGAACAAGTCGTTAATGGCAAAGGGTGGCGCTCAGGAGCTCCTGTTGAAAGACGTGAAATTTCGCAGTGGTTTTTAAAAATTACGGACTACGCCGACGAATTATTGCAAGATTTAGATAAACTGACTGGCTGGCCCGAAGAAGTCATTACCATGCAACGCCATTGGATGGGTCGTTCGGCAGGTGTGCAAATGACCTTTTGGGTTGAAAAAGAAAAAGAACCCCTCGTTATTTTCACCACACGACCCGACACATTACTGGGTGTCACGTATTGTGGCATCGCGTTTGACCACCCTCTTGCCAAAAAAGCAGCAGCTTCTCATCAAGAAATAGCTCAATTTCTCAAACAATGCCAGCACATGAAAGTGGCTGAAGCGGATATTGCCACACGGGAAAAACAAGGCGTTTTTTCTGGTTTTTATGCCATTCACCCCCTCACACAAAAAAAATTACCCATCTGGATTACCAATTTTGTCTTGATGGAATACGGCACGGGTGCGATTATGGCAGTTCCCGCCCACGACGAACGCGACCATGAATTTGCGCTAAAATTTCATTTACCGATTCAACCTGTCATTAAACCAGAAAATAATGAAGCGTGGGATTATCAAACCGCCGCAATGACAGAAGAAGGTACGTTGATTCATTCAGCACCATACGACGGTCTCACGTCCAAACAAGCCGTTGAAGTGATCGCTGATGTACTCACTAAAAATAAAATGGGTGAACGCCAGACACATTATCGTTTACGTGATTGGGGGATTTCACGACAGCGTTATTGGGGAACGCCGATCCCTATTATCTATTGCAAAGACTGCGGCACTGTTCCTGTCCCTGAAACGGATTTACCCGTCGTGTTGCCGTTAGATATTGTACCTACGGGACATGGTTCACCGCTCGCAGATAACCCTCATTTTGTAAAAACAAAATGCCCACGCTGTGGCAAAGCGGCAAAACGTGAAACCGACACCATGGATACTTTCGTGGAATCTTCATGGTATTACCTGCGTTACTGTTGTCCTCATCAGGACCAAACCATGCTGGATGACCGCGCAAAATACTGGACTCCTGTCGATCAATACGTCGGTGGCATTGAACACGCCGTTATGCACCTGCTTTATGCACGCTTCATGCATAAATTGCTGCGCGACGAAGGCTTAATTAACAGTAATGAACCTTTCACTCGTCTTTTAACGCAAGGTATGGTTTTAAAAGACGGTGCAAAAATGTCGAAGTCAAAAGGCAATGTGGTAGAACCAACGCTACTCATTAAAAAATATGGCGCTGATACCGCCCGCCTTTTTTCTATGTTTGCCGCCCCCCCTGAATTATCATTAGAATGGTCAGACACCAGCGTGGAAGGATGTTTTCGCTTTTTACGTAAGGTGTGGCAATTTGCCCTGTCAGCCCAACCCGTTATTAAAAAATTAAATCAACATTTCTCCGACAGTATCCCACTGAAAATAGAGGACTGTCATTTACAAAATGTTCGCAAGCAAATTCACAGCGCATTGCAACAAGCCAATTTCGATTATGCTCGTCATCAATTTAATACAGTGGTTTCCGCTTGCATGATCATTCAAAATCTCATTAGCAAACTCAACGTCCATCATGCTGAACAGGCTACGATTATCCGCGAAGGTTTGAGTATCTTGTTACGTTTATTGGCTCCGATTACACCGCACATCACTCATGTTTTATGGCGTGAATTGGATTTTGAGAACGATATTTTGGAAGCAGGCTGGCCTAAAGCAAATCAAAAAGCAATGCAAACCACAACGCTTGAATTAGTGGTTCAAATCAATGGTAAATTACGCGGCCACATTTCCGTCGCTGCCGATACCGATAAAAAAGAAATTGAAGAAGCCGCATTACGCCAGGAAAATATTAAGCGTTTTCTTGAAGATAAATCCATTAAAAAGATTATTATCGTTCCAGGAAAATTAATTAATATTGTTATTTAACTTGATTCCCCGCGGCTTGCCGCGGGACTTCTCGCGTGGGGTTTCCAAAGGGGAGCGAGCGTTCGCTCCCCTTTGGTCGCCGTCCGCGAGGGTTTCCCGAGCAGGCGAAATTATTACAGGAAAAATACCCCGTGGCTTGCCATGGGGATTTTTAATGAGGCCATGTTGAAGCTCGTAAAAATAGTCGTACTTACAATATTATGCTGTTTCATGGGCAGTTGCTTTCATTTGCAAACGCAAGACGCTTATCCCGCGAATTTGAAAAATCTCTATTTCACTTCTGACAACGTTTATAATGAGATTTCGCAAAATCTACAAAGCAAACTGCGTGCAATGGGGGTTCATTTTACTGAATCAAAGAATGCTGCTCCTTTTACATTAGCATTATCCGACAGCAAAACCAGCACAATATTGCCAACTGCTTACAGCACCAGTTCAGCCACTGCTTATATTTACACTTTAACCGTCACAGCCACCTTATTGATGCAAAAAAATAAGAAAAAACTCACGGTATTCCAAACACCCCTGGTCGCTACCCAAAGTGTCACACTGAATGTCAATCAAGTGGGTTCTTCGGCTATAACGCCGCTCATGCGTCGAACATTAACACGACAAATCGTCAATTCGATTTATTATCTTCTTATCAGTAAAGGCACACAACATACAATTATTTCGCTCAATCAACCACAAAGGAAACATTAATTCCTATGCCAACGTTAGCACCCGCTCAATTTCGCACTCACTTGCAAACCAATCAACTCACCCGCATTTATTTAATTGCCAGTGAAGTGACGCTACTGCAACGGGAGTCTTGTGATCTTCTGCGTCAAAGGGCATTACAGCTTGGTTTTCAACAGCGCGAAACGCATTATGTGGAAACGGGTTTTTCTTGGCAGACGTTCCTGCAACGCACTCAGAATTTTTCTCTTTTCAGTGAAAAAACCTTTATTGAAATTAATAATCCCGCAGCAAAGTTCGATGAAAAAGCCACACAAAATTTGTTGGATTATCTGGCGCATCCACCGGAAGACAAACTACTATTAATTTTGACGGAAAAACTCACGGCTGCGCAGCAAAAAACACGCTGGTATAAAGCCATTGAAAGCAATGGCGTTTGTGTTCATATTCGTGCGCCCAATAAAACAGAACTTCCCGTTTGGATTCATCAACGGGCGGCAACATTACACCTTAAATTAAACCGCGAAAGTGTTGCTTTATTAAGTGATTTAACCGAAGGAAATTTGCTGGCGACAGATCAAGCACTCACCAAATTGCGTCTTCTACATCCCAACACACTCATTACACCCGATCGCGTCCTGCAAGCGATTAGTGATAATGCGCGTTATACTGTATTTGATTTGGGACAGTTGATTTTAGCGGGGCAATTAAAATCAGCATTGCGTTCTTTACGAGGTTTAAAAAATACAGGTACTGAAGCCACTTTGGTATTATGGGCTATTTGCCGCGAATTACGTGAATTAGCACAATTGTATTCTCAACAACGTCAGGGATACACGCAACAAGAATTATTACAAAAACAATGGCAACAACGGCGCCCTCTACTAAAACAAGCGCTAACGCGCTTGTCACTCAATAAAGTGCATAATTTATTGTTACTGGCTGAAAATACCGATCGCGCGATAAAAGGTCTGAGTTTAGATGACCCCTGGGAAACACTGGAGCAATTAACCATTAGCATGGCCAAATAAAAATCCCCGGGCTGACGCCCGGGGTATTTTTCCTATATGAATTTCGCCTGCTCGGGAAACCCTCGCGGACGGCGACCCAAGGGGGAGAATTCGCTTTCTCCCCCTTGGGAAACCCCCATTGCGTAAAGTTCCTGGGCTAACGCCCAGGGTTTGAGGATATAAATGGAAAAAGCACAAAAACGGATTGGCCTATTAGGCGGAACATTTGATCCCGTACATAAGGGTCATTTGCACATTGCAGAACAGGTTCTCGCGCTGGCGCACTTGGATGAAATTCAATTTATTCCAGCACAAAAGCCCACGCATCGCATTTCTCCACAGGCATCCGTAGAGGATCGACAAGCCATGGTACAGCTGGCACTGCAAGATTATCCGTTTTTTACGTTGAATACGATTGAAATAGAACGACAAGGTCTCTCATACGCCATCGATACGGTGCGAGCATTGGCTACCACAGAGCAAACGCATTATTTTATTATGGGTATCGATAGTTTTTTGCAATTTAATACGTGGCATCAATGGCAACACATTCTGGATTACTGTCACATTATTATTGTGAATCGTCCAGGATTCAAAACGTCCATCCCCGTCATGCTCCGCGATTTTTACGAACAACACTTTTCTACCAACCTGCATTCCACACAACGCAGCGGGCATCTGTATCAACTCAACATCCTTCCCACGCCTATTTCTGCAACACACATTCGCCACTGCCTTGCGAAACAACAGGATGTCAGTGAGTTTCTGCCCACCGTAGTGCAAGATTATATCAAACAGCATCAGCTTTACGATCGAAGTTCAGAAAAATAATTTGGGTGAGAGGATTGACCCCCTTTTGGGCTAAAAGGTATGATGCGACTTTTGATGTTACGGTAAGATGATGCCCATGTTAGAAACTGCTGCGCTACGCGACCTGGCCTTAAAAGTTCTTGATGATAATAAAGCCATCGATATCAAAGATATTGATGTCACCAGCCTCACCAATGTCACTGACCGCATGGTCGTTTGCAGCGCCACCTCAACGCGCCATGCCAATGCGTTGGCAGACAAGCTGGTACGTGCCATGCGCGATCAAGGTATACGCCCACTGGGCATTGAGGGTGAGGAGCAAGGCGAATGGATACTCGTGGATCTCGTCAATATCGTGGTCCACATTATGTTGCCAAGCGCCCGTCAATTCTATGACTTAGAAAAGCTATGGCGCACCACCGAACAATTCCGCAAAGAGCATGAAAATTAACTTACTGGCTATCGGCACGAAAATGCCCCCGTGGGTTTCAGAAGGCTATGCCGAATACGCAAAACGCCTACCAAAAGAATTTTCACTGCAGCTCATTGAAATTTCTGCACAGAAACGCAGCAAAAGCGCGAACATAAAACAACTCCTGGCCATTGAAAGCGAGCAATTGCTTGCCACTGTTCCTTCCCATTCCGTGATCATTACGCTGGATCGTCTCGGAAAATCACTCTCAACGGAACAATTTGCTCAAAAATTATGGCAATTCCATCAACTAAGCCAAGACGTGAGTCTCCTGATTGGGGGACCAGAAGGCATCAGCCCAACGGTTATCCAAAAAGCAAACGAATCATGGTCCTTGTCGGCACTCACACTCCCCCATCCCGTAGTGCGAATTGTCATTGCAGAACAAATTTATCGTGCCTGGAGTATCCTCAGTCATCACCCTTATCATCGGTAGACGTAACTATTCAGCCTAAAATGGGAATCCGCAATAATGGCCAATCTTGAAGGCAAAATTTCCTCAAAATGCTCACATACCAACGCGTATGCTGCGCTTTTTCGTCAATTTTGCCAGGAATTCCCCATCTCCCGATGGGGAATTCCTTCCCTTTCATTGACGCGGGCTGCAGGGGACCTGCATCCTCGCGATCAAGGGGGAGCGCGCAAAGCTCCCCCTTGATAATCCCCCACTGTTTCAATCTTTTGTTTTCTAAAACAATAAGTTGCCACATAATGAACTTGGGGAATTGCTGCAATTTTGCCTTCAACCTTGTCTCATTCTTGCGAATTTGTGGCCCTTTTAAAAAGGGGCTGAATAGTTACCGGTAGACAAAAGGATGGGAAATTGCTGTATAATGGTCGCGCCTTCCATCAAACAACATGCTAACCCGGATATTTTACATCGAACAGCGATGGTCGGTGTGCCGCCAACGGGAAGGTCTTTTGTTAGCTCATCCCGTTGGTGGCAGGCCACTTCATATGGCCGTCATCCTCAAAAAGCAACATGGAATATCCAGGCTAAAAAATATGGGAAAAACGACTCTAAACAAACACATTCACGAAGCCTATCTCTTCAAACGCCGGACGATGACTGCTCTGGTCGTTGTTGGCATCTTTACCCTCATTTTATTATCGCGCCTCATTGATTTGCAGATTATCCAACACCAATTTTTTTCAACGTTATCGCGACAAAATTTATTAAGCATTATCCCACTTAAACCCTCTCGCGGTTTAATTTACGATAGAAATGGAGTCGTGCTCGCTAAAAATGTTCCTAGTTATTCACTCGCTTTGATTCCAGAAAAAATTAAAAATATTCCTGCCATCATTGAAAAACTAAAAAAAATTGTCCCTATCTCTGATGATGACATCAAACAATTTAATCGTTACCGCAATCAATATCGCCAATTTGATCCCATTCCACTAAAAATGAAATTAAGCGAAGAGGAAATTGCAAACTTTTATGTGAATCAGCCTTTTTTTTCCGGGGTCGTGATTGAAACACGCTCCATGCGTTTTTATCCACTCGGTGATACGAGCAGCGAAATTGTGGGTTATGTTGGACGCATCAATCAAGATGAATTACGCAGCATTAATCACGATAATTATGACGCTTCTGATGATATTGGTAAAAACGGTATTGAAAAATACTATGAAAATATTTTGCATGGCCACATAGGCTCCGAAGAGGCAGAAATCAATGCCACAGGACATATTGTTCGCTCACTCAAAAAAACTCCGCCCACGGCAGGAAAAAATCTCTATCTCACCATCGATAGCCGTTTGCAATCCTTGGCACATGAATTACTCGGTAACGAAAATGGCTCGATTGTGGTTATCAAACCCGATACAGGTGAAGTACTCGCCTTAGTGAGTCACCCCACGTTTGATGCAAATATTTTTTCGCGCGGCATCACACAAAAAGAATACCAGGATTTATTAAATTCTCCCCATCATCCCTTATTTAACCGTGCGATCCACGGTCAATATCCGGCAGCATCTACCGTTAAACCTTTTATTGCACTGGGTAGTTTAGACAGCGGCATCATCACACCCACAGCCCGAATCTATGATCCCGGTTGGTTTCGCTTACCCAATACCACCCATGTTTTTCGCGATTGGGTACATCGCGGGCACGGCTGGGTCAATGTCACTCGAGCGATAGAAGTTTCTTGCGATAGTTTCTTTTATCAGCTTGCTGCTCGCCTGGGTATTAACGAACTCGATACCATCTTAAGTGAATTTGGTTTTGGTAAAAAAACACAAATTGATCTTCCCGGTGAAGAATCGGGATTAGTGCCTTCACCTGAATGGAAACGACGCACTCATCATAGTGCATGGTATACCGGTGACACGGTGGAAACAGGCATCGGTCAAGGCTTTTTGCTCGTCACTCCATTGCAATTGGCTTTTGCTGCAACCACCATGGCAAACCGTGGTCTGCAAATGCAGCCACACTTATTGTTCAAAACCATGGATGAAGCAGGCAATGTCGTCGTATTACAACCCACTGAAGAAGCACCTGTTCCCATCGTTCATCCAGAAGCGTGGGACGTCGTCATTAATGCCATGCAACAGGTGATCGATGGAAAAGAAGGAACAGCACGTCTTATCGGGCCCCATGATGTTGCCATCGCTGGAAAAACGGGAACGGCACAAACTTACGGCCACAGTCGCAACGAAGATAATTCCAGTCTTAATATTCCCAAAGAATTACGCAATCATCATTTATTTATTGCCTTTGCGCCCGTAGATCATCCGCAAATTGCACTCTCCGTGATTGTCGAACACAGCACGTTGGGAAATCAAATTGCCGGCAAACTCATTCATTTTTATTTGAAGCATCGCCATGAAAACAGTTAAATTCTCTTACAAAAAATCATCGAATTTCAGTAATACCATTAAAAATTTGCGTTGGTATCGCTTGCATATTGACCCTGTGCTCATGATGTTATTGCTGCTGTTGTGCGGTGTTGGGTTACTCATTCTTTACAGTGCCAGTAATTCTAATTTTAATATGGTGGAAAAACAAGCGGCACGCATGCTCGGTGGGTTTGTATTGCTTTTCATTTTTGCTTCTATCCCTCCTATTTATTACAAACGCTGGGCGCCGTGGTTTTTTACGATCACGCTGGTCTTATTGATTTTTGTTTTGCTTTTTGGTTATACAAGTCAAGGCGCACGACGCTGGCTTAATTTAGGGATTTTTCATTTTCAGCCTTCTGAATTTATGAAACTCGCTATGCCAATCATGCTGGCTTATTATCTGTGCAATAAACCACTGCCACCACGCACTTTTCATTTAACAGTGGCTGCTTGTCTATTGGCAATACCGGTTTTACTCACGGCAAAACAACCGGATCTGGGTACCGCCATTCTCATTGGTTTTTCAGGATTTTTTGTTTTATTATTGGCGGGCTTGAGTTGGCGTTTATTGTTAAGTATTGTGGTGGTGGGAGCGGGTTGCACACCCATTTTATGGCATTTCATGCATCAATATCAGCGTAATCGAGTACTTACCCTGTTAAATCCCGAACGTGATCCGTTAGGCACGGGTTACCATATTATCCAATCTAAAATTGCAATCGGTTCCGGAGGATTTATGGGGCGCGGATTTTTGCACGGCACGCAATCGCATCTGCAATTTTTACCCGCCCATGCGACGGATTTCATTTATGCAGTCGCCAGTGAAGAATTTGGATTTATTGGCTGTTTCGCTATTATTTTAGTTTTTCTCGCCGTACTCGGGCGGTGTCTCTACATCAGCACACAAGCACAAAGCAATTTTAATCGTTTGCTGGCCGGTAGTCTCTGTCTTACTTTTTTTATTTCAGCTTTTATTAACATTGGTATGGTGATTGGTATTTTGCCCGTTGTTGGTGTACCGCTACCATTAATCAGCTACGGTGGCAGTTCCATACTAACCACCATGGCGTCGTTTGGCATGATCATGTCAATACACACCCATCGAAAGTTGTGGTCCAGTTGAATCAGCGAGCTTCCTTTTGCTACAAACTCATCATACAATGAGGACCTATTCGAATCATCGAAAGGAGTTTAGGATAACATGTTGTTACGGAATTTACTGCTGGGATTATTTGCTTTGTTTTTTCTTGTATTCAACGTTGGAGCCACCACAGAAACAACACCTCTCCCCCAGCCTATTCAACAATTTATAAAATCCGTTCACCAGCAATATCATTTTAACGAGACAGAACTCACGGCGCTGTTTCGACAAACACACATCGACCAGAATCTCATCGAAAAAATGAATCATCCCTACGAAGAAAAACAATGGCCAGAATACCGCAAATTCTTCATCACTCAACAACGCATTGATAATGGCAACGCTTTTTGGAGGCAACATCAAAGCATCCTTCAACAAGCTGAAAAAAAATATGGTGTGCCCGCCCACCTCATTGTAGCGATCATTGGTATTGAAACTGGTTACGGTCAACACATCGGTAATTATCCCGTCTTAGATACCCTAACTACCCTCAGTTTTTATTATCCGCGACGAGAGCAATTTTTTCGTCATGAGCTGACTGAATACTTATTACTAACCCGCGAACAAAAACTAAAACCATTGCAACTTAAAGGCTCCTATGCCGGCGCTATTGGTATTCCGCAATTCATGCCAAGCACCTATCGTCATTATGCAGTAGATTTTTCTAATCAAGGAAGCGCCGATCTCGTGAATGATACCAACGATGCTATTTTTAGTATTGCCAATTATCTCAGTAAAATGGGCTGGAAAAAACAACAGCCCATTGCAGCCGAACTCAATACTTCAGTTGAAATCGACAGTGCACTGATTTCTGATTCCGCCAAACCCATGCATTCCATCAAAACATGGCAACACAAAGGAGTGCCCGTTCCAACATCCGAAACCAATCTCAAATTAAAAGCAGCTATTATCAAACTCGCCTCAGAATCGCCCAAAAATAATGATTACTGGCTCACCTATCCTAATTTTAGAACCATTATGTTATATAATCCTCGTATTCACTATGCCATGGCGGTCTATCAATTAAGTGAGGCTATTAAAAATGCCTATCAACAAACAACAATTACAGCACGCACAAGCGCTGCATCAGCAAGGCAAACTGGATGAAGCGCTAACCGAATACCACCAGTTATTGGATGACAACCCCGATGATGTGATTGTCATCCAGATGATTGTGCTGCTCAATGTGCAACTGGGGAATTTGCGTCGTGCTGCTGCCTTCATCAACAGTGCTATAAAACGGTTGCCTAAAGAGCCTTCGCTGTATAATAGCCTTGGTAATATTCTTGGCCGTCAAACAAAAATAGAAGAAGCCATAACCGCTTATCAACACGCCATAAAAATAAATCCCCATTATCCTGGTGCATTAAGTAATCTCGGTAATTGCTATCTACGATTACAGCAATTGCCACAAGCCGAAAAATTTTATCAGCAAGCACTGGCTATTGATGCCGATTATCCAGATGCCCATTTTAATTTAGCGCGTCTCTATTTACAGGAAGAACAGATTGAAACCGCCATTTCTCATTTAGAACACGTCATTCGCATTGCCCCACAACATGCCGCTGCACTCGGCCAATTAGGCCATATTTATTTGCAGCAGGGTGATTATCAACGTGCCATGGTTTATCTTAATAAACGCATTTTAATTCAACCCACCACAGAAAGTTATTACGCCCTTGCGAGCGCTGCACTGAAAATCCAGGATTTTTTAGAAGCCATCGACGCACTCGAACACTGTTTAGCGCTCGATCCAACACACGAAGAAGCAAAAGCCATGTTAGCTAATGCCTTTTATCTGAAAGGAGATAAAGACCGTGCGCTCGCCTGTTATTTACAACGATTGGCGCATGGACCTCATTTAGAAAGTTTATACAATGTTGGCGTGATTTTATTTGAAAAACAACGTCATCATGAAGCCATTGATTACTTTCAACAAGCACTCCTGATTGAACCCCATTATCTCCCCACTCATTTAAATTTAGCCGCTTTATATTTAGGTCAACAAAATATTGCGCAAGCCATTCAGCATTATCAATCTGCACAATCGTTGGACCCTGAAAATCAGGAGATACAGCACATTTTACACGCTTTAACACAGGATAAAATTCCAACGGCTGCGCCAACACAATTCACCGCAAATCTTTTTAATCAATATGCGCCTAATTACGATAAGCATCTGTTAGAGCAACTGGATTATCAAGTGCCCCGTGAATTGCATCGTCACGTCATGGATTGCATCAACCCAAAAGATAACAGTTTACGAATATTGGATCTAGGATGCGGCACGGGGCTTTGTGGTGAACTCTTTTATGCAAGCGCAAAAGAACTGATTGGCGTGGACGTGGCAACAGCAATGCTCGATATTGCAAAATCCAAACATCTCTATCAACAACTTATCCATGAGCCGCTGGAAACAGCGCTTCTTCGATTCACAGAGTGTGATTTAATTCTTGCGGCAGATGTTTTCCCCTATTTCGGTGAAATCACTCGTGTTTTTCATGCTGTTTATAACGCGTTGAAATTGGGTGGATTCTTTGCGTTTTCTATCGAAAAAACCGCTCATGCTCCTTATCTCTTGCAAACAACGATTCGCTATGCCCATAATAAAAATTATATAGAATCATTGAGTTCTCAGTATGGGTTCGACATCATGAGTGAAAATAACATTATTTTAAGGTACCAGCAAAAAAAACCATTAGAAGGCTATTTATTTGTTCTGAAGAAGTCATAAAAAAATTGTCTGCTACTGAAAAGCTATGTTATATTTAACCATTCTTTAATCAAAGCCGAGAAAACCAGCCATGAACAAATCAAGGGAAGATAACGTCATCCTAGGGAATGACAATCTGAGAGAGGACCTAAGCCCAACCACGTTAATTGCAGCCGCGAAAATGCATGGAGCAAAAATGCGCGCTCAAGCATTAGCACCCGAACTTGGTTTAGATCCCTTGTACACACCTTTCATTGAAGCCGCTGCCGAATTGCGGCAAAAGATCGAAACGCAACACAAGCAAAAAATTGAAGAAATCAAGCGCGAAACGGCCGAACAAACCAAAACTCTTTACAATAAATTAAGTGAAGCACGCGAAGAATTTAAACGGCTGCAAGATAATTTTAATCATAAAAATGCTGAATTTGAAAAAATTACTCAAGAAAATATAACGCTACAACAGGAATTGCAAATAACCCAAGAAAATATCCTGAAACAGCAAGAAGAAATCGTCAAACAAAAAGCCATGTTAACAAGCATTGAGCAAAGGCACAATGACGATATTCAGAATGTCATGAATAAAAACGACTTGCTGATTGATAAATTGAAATCGAAAATCGATCAAATCAATCAAGACTATCAGCAGCAACTCACTCACTTACAACAAAAAATCAATTATCAAAAACAACAACTGACGGATGAAGTGAATATCCTGCGTGAAGAAAACCAGCAAATATCCGGTGAGTTAACCACTTTCAAAAAAGAACAGCAAACTTGGCAGCAAAGTTCTAACGAGTTCATCGATCAAATCGCAAAACTCGAAACAGAAAATAGCACTTTGCAAACCACCTTAAAAGAAAAATCGGAAAAATTATTACGTAGTGACCATTCTCTCAAACTCGCGAATGAAGAACTCGAACGCGGCCAACAGTACATCAAAGAACTTGAAGAAAAAAATAATTCCATACAGAAAGAATTATTTGAAAATTGGATTCATAAAAAAGAAGAATTGTAACTATTCAGTGGGGATTTATAGCGAAGCCAAACCCTGGGCGTCAGCCCAGGAGCTTTACGCAATGGGGGTTTCCAAAGGGGGAGAAAGCGAATTCTCCCCCTTGGTCGCCGTCCGCGAGGGTTTCCCGAGCAGGCGAAATTCATATGGGAAAATACCCCGGGCGTAAGCCCGGGGATTTTTATCCGGATATAAACTCAGATAACCCCATCACTTCAATTCCCTTCGCCAAGGAATAAGCTCGTTTTCCAGGATAAATGACCATTAATGAAAAATATACAAATGATTAAGTAACAGCAAGTTAAGGGGTAAGATTGCCTATAAGAAAGCCCACATTTGGATTCCCCTGTCTCTGGCGCAATAGCGTATCATTCTTCACCGCTTCAGGTAGGCGCCATCGCAGGGGAACGACGGTGAGGAGGGGCAGAAAGCGGGTAACCCTATGACCTGGTCAACGAATATTTACAAAATCACCATGAAATTTGTGTGATAGTCACTCACTTTTCATGGGAACAGTTAGCCTGGATATTTCATGTTGTTTTTTGAAGATGACGGTCACACGAAGTGCTTTGCCGCCAACAGGAAGGTCTTTTGTTTTCAGGGACGCACATCCTGTGCTCGACGCTCCTTCCCCTCCCTGGTCGCAATGAAGGGGAAGGAATTTCCCATCGGAAGATGGGGAATTCCTGGCGCTACCTTTTCCGTTTGATGCCAATAGCCGCAAGACGCTTCAAAATCCCAGGGTGCGTCGAAAACATATCGGTAGGGCTATTTGTCCCCGTGACCCCTTGTTTTACAGGATCAAAAATATAGGCTTCCCGTCGTACTGCTTCGTGTGGAGTCGATTGATACGCCGCTGCATATTGATCATGGTGTTGCTCATGATCGCTTTGGATCTTGGTGAGGGCACGCGCTAACGGCTCATTGTTTCGCATTAACTCCACGCAACCGGCATCGGCCATATATTCTCGCGTACGACTCAAATACAGCATCAATAAAACCGTCACAATGGGTAATAAATATCGAATAAAAAGAATAATCCAAAATAAATGGTTACGCGAAGAGCGTCCCTCTCCATGACCTTCCCCACTAGAACTAAACAGGGCAGAATAAAATAAAATGTCCACCATCATTAATGTGATGTTTGCCAATACTGACGCCATTAAAGTAAGTTTAATATCCATGTGGCGAATATGACTTAATTCATGAGCCATAACAGCTGTTAATTCGTCACGATCCAATTTTTCCATTAATCCACGAGTGATAGCAACTAACGCTGATTTTTCGCTGTAACCACTTGCAAAAGCATTCATATAATCCGCTTCGATGATAAAAACGCGTGGCATATATTGCAAACCCGCAGCAACTTTCATTTCTTCAATCACATTATAAAGCTGTTTCTCCTTCAGATTACGAGCAGTTTCAGGCGTCACTTCAACATATTCCGTTCCCAGCAATATCATTTTGTCGTGAAACGCAAACGTCACCCAGAGAGAAATAACAGCAATGAAACCTAAAATGAGTGTCGCCGTTGGAAATAATTTAAACGTCATCAACGCAACAAAAACTTGAGCAAGACTCGCCTGTGGATAGTGACCTGATTGAATATAGAGATCAACTAACACGCCAATACAAAGATAAATTAAAATAAACGTCACAATGACAAAACGCGTACGGCTGCGATTGCGCCGCAACGATTGGCGCCAATCTCCAGCAGAAACATGAAAATCCCGTAATGAATCTGGCATAGCTTTCTACTATAACTTAACTGTGTAATCTTCTTGCGTTTTTACTTGATCTGCCGTTAATTGCCAATAAGGAAAATCAAAATCCAATTTGGCCCGAAATAGGCTGACAACCATGGCTTGAAAAAAAGATTTTTTGGTGGCATTGTAACGTTCAATACTGTCGTTAAATGCTTGCTTTGCGTATGCTAATTTGTTTTCTGTACTGACAATTTCTTCTTGTAATTGCAGCGCATTTTGATTCGCTTTTAAATCCGGGTATTGCTCAAACACCACGTTCAACCCACCCAATATATTAGAAATTTTGTTTTCCGCTGCCATACGAGTTTGGGTATCACCCGTTTCTTTCGCTTGTTGCGCTTGATTACGTAGTGCAACCACTTCTTTTAGCGTGGATTTTTCATAATCCATGTACTTACGAACCACATTGATTAAAGACTCGAATACTTTATATCGACGATCAAGCTGAACATCGATTTGCTTTTGATTATTGCGCACCGCTTCGATGAGTCGAATCAGGGCGTTATAAACGGAAATCGTGTAAGTGATGACGATAACAGCGATGGCCAGTAATGCATAGAGCAATTTCATATGGGTCACCTTTGGGTAATGATAGGGGTACCGATAAATATAACACAAGAAGCCAGAGAATCTCAGCAAATCACAACGCGTGCCTACTCCATGTTCGCGGGTCCTGCCGCTTGCCATCACAGCCTATGCTTTTTTCACCGGTGTAGGTCGACCATCAGCATCAATGGCAACAAAAGTAAAAATGCCTTCCGTCACTTGATGGCGTGTTTGGTCGGGTGTACGCAATACCCACGCTTGGGTATTGATCTCCATGGACGTACGATTAATTTTAATAAGCTCGGCATAACAACAAACAAAATCACCGACTTTTACAGGAGAAAGAAACGTCATCGAATTGATGGCAACCGTAACAACGCGTTGCTTAGCAACCTTCTGCGCCAAACTTGAACTCGCCAAGTCCATTTGTGACACGAGCCAACCACCAAAAATATCTCCATTGGGATTGGTATCCGCCGGCATCGCTAACGTACGAATCGTTAATTCTCCGCGTGGCTCAAAATTTTTTATCGACATATAGCACACCCTTCCAAAGTAAAAAAAAATTATAGCGCAACGCAGCAAATAAAAATCCCCGTGGCAAGCCACGGGGATTTTTCCTGTAATAATTTCGCCTGCTCGGGAAACCCTCGCGGACGGCGACCAAGGGGAGCGAACGCTCGCTCCCCTTTGGAAACCCCACGCGAAAAGTCCCGCGGCAAGCCGCGGGGAATCAAGTTAAAGAAGACCATGTGGCATTTTTCTACAGTAAATGCTATGCTGGACGCTATTAATGAGTGTAACCTCAGATTCATGTATCTGCTGCAAAGCGGGTGACGCGAGCCAGAGATCTTGCCGCGCAGCGAGATGGCAAGCGGCAGGACCCGCGAACCTGGAGTAGGCACCCGTTACATCAATGCAAGGCGACACCCCTATTAACTTAAACCAGTACGACTTGAGAAATTAAACATGGACTCGACACAGGATGATTTTTTTCAACTCAAAGCTGATTTTATCCCATTAACCGTGATTAAGCTCACTCAACATAACATCGATGGCATTCAATCACAACTGATCAAAACCATCCATAAAGCGCCCAAGTATTTTCAACAGGCCCCCGTATTGATTGATCTCTCCGAGTTGAAAACACAGCATGAACTCGATATTGAAGGCCTGCTGTCTACTTTTAGAAATCACCAACTGATTCCCGTTGCAATCCGTGGTATTGAAAAAGAGATAGAACAAAAAGCCCAGCAACAGGGTCTGGCCATTTTAAAAAAATCTTCTTTTAAAGAGGAAAAATCGGCCACAACACCCGTTGCCACGACAAAAAGCCATCAATCCCTGACAAAAATCATCACAAAACCCATCAGAGCGGGCACACAAGTCTATGCCAAGGGAGGCGATTTGATTATTTTAGCCGCCGTCAATCCTGGCGCTGAATGTTTTGCCGATGGAAATATTCATGTTCATGGTCCTTTACGAGGAAGAGCCCTTGCCGGTATTAATGGGGATAACAATGCCCGTATTTTCTGCAAATCACTGGAAGCAGAATTAATCGCCATTGCGGGCTATTATCAAATCAATGAAAAATTAGCCGTACCAACGATACCAGGCAATGGCATGATCCAAATTTATCTGGAAAATGAAAAACTACAAATTACTACTATTTAAAAAGGGAGATAAAAGTGGCCAAAATAATCGTCGTCACATCGGGAAAAGGTGGGGTCGGAAAGACAACAACCAGCGCTTCGTTCTCGACAGGGCTCGCTTTAAGGGGATTTAAAACTGTCGTTATTGATTTTGATATCGGCCTACGTAATTTAGACCTTGTGATGGGCTGTGAGCGCCGCGTAGTCTACGACATCGTCAATGTCATCTCCGGTGAAGCGAATCTAAAACAAGCCTTGATCCGCGATAAAAACATCGAAAATCTTTTTGTTTTGGCTGCTTCACAAACGCGTGATAAAGATGCCCTTACCACCGAAGGCATTGAAAAAATATTATCGGAATTAAAACAAGAATTCGATTTTATTATTTGTGACTCCCCCGCAGGAATTGAAAAAGGCGCTCTTCTCGCCATGTATTTTGCCGATTGCGCGCTCATTGTCACCAATCCTGAGGTTTCTTCCGTCCGTGATTCTGATCGAATCTTAGGGTTACTCTCCAGCAAAACCGCTCGTGCAGAAAAAGGTGAACCGATTGAAGAACACCTCATTATCACGCGCTATGCACCAAAACGAGTAGCGTCTGGCGACATGCTCAGCATTGATGACATCAAAGAATTGTTGGGTGTGCCTTTACTGGGTATTATTCCGGAATCCAAAGCCGTATTAAACGCTTCAAATCGCGGCATCCCTGTCGTTCGTGACAACAAAAGCGATGCTGGCGCCGCCTATCGCGCTCTCGTGAATACTTTTCTAGGAGAAGGCATTCACAACGCCGACGCGGCAAAATCCAAAGGATTTTTCAAACGACTCTTTGGCAACCAAAAGGAATTGGTATCATGAATGTCATCGACTACTTTAAACGCAAGAAGTCAGCAAATGTTGCGAAGGGGCGTTTGCAGATTATCATTGCACAACAACGGGCCGAATCCAGCAGCCCTGATTATTTGCCGATGTTACGCAAAGAAATTCTCGATGTTGTGGCGCGCTACACCAACGTTGATATTAATACCGTTAAAGTTGACTTCCATTGCAATCAAAATAACTCTATTTTAGAGCTTAATGTACAATTACCAGATGCGGTCCTGGTTGAGTAACCTCTGTATACGACAAAAAATTCGTAGGGGGGATGTCAATTGATAGGGTTAATGGCATGGAAAGCACACAAAAACTCACACGCACCGAAATAAAAATCCTCGCTATTAATCTCCTTATTGCTGTTTGTGGCGGCCTTGGGATCGATATCCATTTAGCCTCCTTGCCGTACATCATGAGGGATTTGCACACCAACCAAGAACACATGCAACAATCCGTATCCTTATTTTTGTTCGGTATTGCAAGCAGCATTTTATTTTATGGTCCACTATCAGATAAATACGGTCGACGCCCTATTGTCATCTTCGGTTTAGCGCTGGGTGCCTTTGCTTCATTTGCCAGTGTTTTTTCGGAAAGTATTCAATATTTTTTAGCCATGCGTTTATTGCAAGGCATCGGAATGGGGGTTTGTTCGGGGCTCACACGGGCAATTCTCGCGGATACGTTGACTGGCATACGATTTATTCTGATTGGATCATGGTTGAGTTTAATCACCAGTTTTAGCCCTCTTTTCGCTCCCATGATGGGTGGCTATTTACAGCAATGGTTTGGATGGCAATCTAATTTTATTACGTTAGGCCTAGCGTTATTGTTGGCCCTTTTTTTATATGGTTTTTTTTGCCCCGAAACCAACTACCACCAAAATCCTAACGCATTCACCTTACGAGGTTTATATGATAGTTATAAAACCCTTTTACTGCATGCGATTTTTATTGCGAGCACGTTGTTGGCAGGCATAGGTCTGGCTGCCATCATCATCTATGCCACCGTTAGTTCTTTTATCTTTCAAACACAATATCATTTAAGTCCCGTTTTTTATGGGTGGATAACGACAATGATGGGGGCAGGAAATCTAATCGGAAAAATTGCAAATTCACTTTCTATTCGAATGATCGGTAGTAACAAAACCATGTTGATTGGCTTATTTATTCTTTTAATAGCCGGCGTGTGGCTCAGCATTTTTATCGCATTACATTCCGTTACGATGACCATCATCATAGTGGCCGTATTTGCAACGATGTTTTGCCAAACTTTTATTACCATCAGCGCTACATCATATGCCGTCACGCCGTTTTATAATAAACGCGGCGCGGCCAGCGCTTTGTTTGGCAGTTTTCAAATGCTCATTGCTTTTTTTTGCAGTGCTGTTGTGGGTGCCATTGCATTAAATGGCGTAATGATTCTCGCGATGGCTTATCTTATTTTAGGCACGTTCGGTGTGATAACTTATTTCACCGTTTTAGCTAAAAATACCACTCATTTAATTACAGAATAATCTCCCCGACAATTTGAAGCACTAAATACACCGGAACAGCACAGCACTCGCGATGGTAAATATCATGATGGGAATCACCGCCGCAATCGAGGGCGGAATTTGATAAACCACTGCCAAAGGACCCAAAAATTGGTTCAATGTATAAAAAGCAAAACCGATAATAATCCCCATTAAAACTCTCAAGCCTGCACTTTGACTGCGCGGTGTCACAAAGATGAATGGCACTCCCAAACAAATCATGACAACCGCCACCAACGGTTGAAAAATTCGACTCCAAAAAACATAACGATATTGCTCGACATCGAGCTTAGCTTCTTGTCGATATTTAATGGATTGATACAAACCTTTTACCGACAACTGATCCACACTGGTTTGACCGAGTGACAATAAAACAGGATCAAATTCAGCCTGTAAACTCGCCTGCGCCATGGTCTGCGCTAAAACGAATGATGGCGTGAAGTCCGTTTGTTGCACATTTTGCATTTGCCAATTTTTTCCTTTTTTATCGGCGTATTGCGCAAAACGCGATTGCAACAAGTGATGTTGATTCAACATAAACGTACTAATTGCATTTGCACGATCGGCTGAATTCAGTTGACTGATGTGAATAAATTCATTGTGATTTCTGAGCCAAATACCACCCAAACTCGTATAATTTTTTTCTTTGCCAAGCGCTTTTGCTTTCATATGCTCGGCGTACATCTGTAATTGTGGCGCTACACCCTCACCCATTAACGTCATGACTAAAATCATCAGCAATGCCGCTTTAATAACTGAAACAGATACGCCCACAATAGAAACACCACTCGCTCTCATGACCACTAATTCACTGCTGGCTTGCAATCGTCCTAAACCAATTAAACAACCTAAAAATCCAGCCATTGGAAATAATTGATAGAGCTGAAAAGGCAACTGCATCACTACATACGCCACCACTTTATCAACTTGATAAGCCGCTTTACCCAACTCATTCATTTCACCAAAAAATAACATGAAACTTTCAATGCCCGCTAAAACAGCCAACACCACGAATGTTGCAAAAATAACATGGATTGCCAGATACCGATTAAGATACTTCATCGCACTGCCTTTTTTCGATATCGTAAGCGGTGCCATTGGCTGCTTTGACAACTAAACAAAAATCCCGCGAGTAATAGAATAATCATGAGCACCCACCATAATCCAATTTCGGGACTGATTTTATTTTCTTGAATCCACGATTTTCCAACAAACATCATATTGGCATAGGCGACATAAATCAAAATAGCGGGTAGCATTTGCGCGAATTTTCCTTTGCGTGGATTAACCTCACTTAAAGGAACCGCCAATAAAGCAAAAACCAGCGTTGCAAGCACATTTACCACACGCCATTGTAACTCAGCGACAGAGCGATTGTCGTGCGAATATGTCGCCATGAGTGCTCGCGTTGACATTGCCGAATAACGTCCTTCCATCGAAATTTTTGGTACCGGTAATCGTACCCAATATTCACCAAACTGCATCACCTGATAATCTTGATCACCCGGAATTCCAGAGTAACGATAACCATGATTAAAAATAAAAAACTCTCCATTATTCGGCACTTGTTTTTCAACAACAGAATCACTTGACAATAAATCCCATTGATAAGCTTCAGTTTTCGCATCCTGCGAATTTCCTTTCATCGCAACAAACACATCGTGAAATTCATTTTTAGATTTCGTCGCTTTACTGACATAGAGAACTTGGTTATCACTCCCAAGCGTTTGAAAGCGACCCGGTAATACTTTTTTTAATGTGGCGGATTCAACCGAATGCGTCACAATTTCCGTACGATAGCGAAACATGAGTGGCTCAACCACCAACATTAACCAGCCATCCAAAATGCACACCGCCAACGCAATAATCATCACCATTTGCACGATTTGCGCTTTACTCACGCCACACGAGGACAATACCATCATTTCATGGTCGACACATAAACGTCCCAACGTAAGCAAAATAGCAAGAAACAAACTCATCGGTAAGATATATCCCATCAGCATAGGAACCTGCACGACCGTCACCATAACTACTGCGTGTACCGTTAATTTTCCGCTGGCCGCATCATTCAAGTAATGAATAAATTGATTGGCCACGAAAACCATCATCAGCACCATAGCGGTCGCAAAAACAGCACTTAAAATTTCTTTAGCTAAATACCGAAAAATAATCACTGACAAACCTAACCTTTTATGGAAAAATATCGGCGACTCGTGGTTTCACCATAAATCAAAAAATTTTAGCATCAACCTGCGAATCCCGCTAATCTAATAACGGCGCGCAGCAATTCCCCGAGTTCATTATCTAGCAACTTATTGTTTGAGAAAACAAAAGATTGAAACAGTGGGGGATTATCCAGAGGGAGCTTTGCGCGCTCCCCCTTGATCGCGAGGATGCAGGTCCCCTGCAGCCCGCGTCAATGAAAGGGAAGGAATTCCCCATCGAAAGATGGGGAATTCCTGAACGGCGCGCCGATGACGCTCATTCAGACTATAAATGGTACAGAAATGGATAAGACCTACAAACCAAGCGATATTGAACAACACTGGATTCAACAGTGGGAAAAAGAAAAGCTGGCTCAAACACAAACAAAGGGCCAACCTTATTGCATCATGCTGCCCCCACCCAATGTGACGGGAACCTTGCACATGGGGCATGGCTTTCAACAAACTCTCATGGATGCACTTATCCGTTATCATCGTATGCAAAAGCATGCGACCTTATGGCAAGGAGGTACAGACCACGCCGGAATTGCAACGCAAATGGTGGTTGAGCGTCAATTAAAAACCAAAGGCAAAGGCCGGCTCGAACTGGGTCGTGACGCCTTTGTGGATGAAGTTTGGAAATGGAAAGAAATTTCCGGCAACTGCATCTCGGAGCAAATGAAACGCCTCGGCACTTCCATGGACTGGAATCGAGCTCGATTTACGATGGATGAAATGATATCCCGTGCTACTTATGAGGCGTTCATTCGTTTGTACAATGACGGTTTAATTTACCGCGGACAAAAACTGGTTAATTGGGACCCTGCTTTACACACCGCTATCTCTGACCTTGAAGTCGAAACGGAAGAAGTCGATGGCCATTTATGGCATATCCGTTATCCGTTGATCAATCATGACAGCTATTTAATTGTTGCGACCACTCGTCCAGAGACCCTGTTAGGCGATACGGCTGTTGCCGTTCACCCTGAAGATGAACGCTATAAAAAGCTCATTGGCAAGCAAATTCGTTTGCCATTAACAGATAGAATTATCCCTATTATTGCGGATAAATCGGTTGAGCCAACATTTGGAACGGGTTGCGTTAAAATCACACCCGCACATGATTTCAATGACTATGAAATAGGCAAGCGTCACGATCTCCCAATGATCAACATTCTTACACCCGATGCCAAAATTAACGAAAATGCGCCCAAACGCTATCAAGGCTTAGATCGTTACGTTGCACGAGAACATATCGTTAAAGATTTACAAGCACAGGGGCTGCTTGAAAAAACAGAACCCCACCGTCTCAACGTACCCAAAGGCGATCGCTCAGGCGTTACGGTTGAACCCTACCTGACGCATCAATGGTTCGTAAAAATGAAATCACTCGCTGAACCGGCATTGAATGCCGTCAATAATGGGGATGTCAAATTCATCCCTGAAAATTGGAGTAAAACGTATTGCCAATGGTTAGAAGGCATTCAAGATTGGTGCATCAGCCGACAATTGTGGTGGGGACATCGCATCCCCGTTTGGTATGATGATTGTGGTCACAGCTACGTCGGCTTTAATGAGTTAGATGCGCGGGAGCGTCATCATATCGCATCTGATATTAAACTGACTCAAGATACGGATGTTCTTGACACGTGGTTTTCTGCAAGTTTATGGCCATTTGCAACGCTCGGTTGGCCGGAAAAAACCACTGACCTAAAAACATTTTATCCCACCCATGTGTTAATCACCGGTTTTGACATTATCTTTTTCTGGGTAGCCCGTATGGTGATGATGAGTCTTAAACTCACGGGAAAAATTCCCTTCAAAGAAGTTTACATCACGGGTTTAATTCGCGATAGCCACGGCAAAAAAATGTCGAAAACGAAAGGAAATGTTTTAGACCCTATTGATATTATCGACGGCATCGACTTAAAAACCTTAATTGAAAAACGCACTAGCGGATTAATGCAACCCCAACTGGCTAACGCTATCGAAAAAATGACCGCGCAAGAATTCCCCGAAGGCATTGCTGAACACGGTACAGATGCATTGCGCTTTACTTTTTGTGCCTTAGCCACCAACGGTCGCGATATTAATTTTGATCTGGGACGCGTAGAAGGTTATCGCCATTTTTGTAATAAGTTGTGGAATGCCGCACGTTACGCCATGATGAACACCCAAGGCCATGATATGAATGACCATAAAGCGTTGCAATTCAGTACGGCCGATCGATGGATACGTTCACACTTACAAAATATCATTGAGCAAACGCATCAATATTTCGAGCAATACCGTTTTGATTTATTAGCCCAAATGCTCTATGAATTTACCTGGAACGAATATTGCGATTGGTATCTTGAATTTGCTAAGTGTGATTTAACTCGTCACGAAACGGGCGCAGCAACACTGCGTGGCACACGTTTAACGATATTAGAAGTATTGGAAAAATTACTCCGCTTATTACACCCCCTCATGCCATTTATCACAGAAGAAATTTGGCAAAAGGTCGCGCCTTTGGTTGATCAAAGCGGTGTTTCTATCATGGTCGCATCCTTTCCCCAATTCCAAAGTGACCAAATCGATAAAACGGCCAATAAATCGATCGCGTGGCTCAAGAAAATTATTATCGCTATTCGCACGATTCGAGCCGAAATGAATATTAATCCCGGCAAGCGAATTCCAGTGATTTTTAACAAAGGCAGCAAAAAAGAACACGAGCAGATTGCTTCTTTCGACTACTATATTAAAACCCTCGCCAAAGTCAGCGACATTGGTTGGGCTAAACCCGATGAAAACTTGCAGGCTACGGCAACATGCCTGATTGGAACGCTAGAAATCCATATTCCTCTCACCGACCTTATCGATAAAAATGCGGAATTGTCACGTCTCAACAAAGAAATTGAAAAACTCGAGAAAGAATTTGAAAAGTCGAGTCAAAAATTAAATAATGCTAACTATATCAATAAAGCACCGGAAGAAATTGTCAGTAAAGAAAAAAAACGCTTAGAACAAACAAAATTGACGTTGAAAAAATTACGCGAGCAGTACATCAACATCGAAAAATTATGAAAGTCACACCCTTTTCAAAAAAAAACCAGGTCACACGAGGTGTAACCTGGCTCTGCATTAAATCAATTACAGGCTAAATGTGTAATTCAAACCCGCCATTACCGTATTGAACGAAGGAATAACATTCTTGTTCGAAATGGGTGTGGCAGACGTCAGATCGGTAATCTGAGCGTTGTTTTCGCTGCCAAACGCATGTGCATAAGTAATATTCGCTTCCAAGTTATCCGTAATGTTGTAGCCCGCGCCAACAGCAACTTCCGGCAATACTTTTTGCTTGGTGCTGTAAGAAGAGACTAGAGCTCCATTACCAGCAGTGACAACTGAAGTTGTGTATTCTTGACTGACGTAAGCAAGACCTGCTTTACCAAATAAATTGATTTGGTTGGTAACATAAACTTTAGCAACGCCCAACAAGTCTAAAACATAACGTGGGTTATATTCTTGTTTCAATGTTTGTGATGGATTTGCATTGGTAACCAACGTATTAGTGGTTTCTGGTAAGTAGATATAACCTGTTTCTAAACCTAACAATACGTTGTTAGAAACACTGAACAAGTATCCTAAGTTAACACGACCTGCAAAGCCATTTTCTTTTTGAAAGCTGCTAGTAAGACTGGAGTTCAAGCCGCTGTTGTAAAAGTCAGATGGTGTTGTTAATGCACCCCAACCAGCACCCACACCGACGTATAAACCGCCTTTTGAATCTTGATGAGCGGGTTGTTCTACACTACCTGCCATCGCAAAAGACGCAGCACCTAAAGAAACTAGCGCAGTTGCAGTTAATAATACCTTCTTCATAATTACCCCTTCTTTGGATTTATGGACTGTCCCTTTAATTCAAATATCGGTAGATCCATCAAACCGACGTCAATCAGCACAACTAACCTTAAGTCGATGAATGCATCGTCGTTAATGTTCCCTATTGTGTGTTTCATCGTTCATGATGAAAGGTGCAGAAAGTTCCGTTTAAGAAAGGTAAGTGTGAACCTATTACAAAGTCTACATGAGGTGGCAGATTACAAGAGACACTTTAGCAAGTCAATATTTGCGCGCAGAGATTATGGTAAAACTCTTGAAATAGTTCTTAAAAAGAATATTTTTCATACAGAAACCTTAAATTCTAACTTATTTTTAATCTAAGATTATAAAATCAATTTCAGCATGTCCGGAATCAATCCTTCGCTGTGCAATCCAAAATGCAGGCGACTGATGTTTGTAATTAGGGCAAATGTAATGTTCTTTTGAACGGAGTGCCCCAAAAAACTGCTGTAGCCAAGGCTGTTTCCTGCAGCCCAAATAATTTCACCAAACGATTTTGTCATGCTTTTATAAAAACCCAAACAGTAATAATCTTGTTGCTCGCGTGATTCACGACGGATAGGGACACCCGTAAATAATTGCTTAAAATTATTGATGACCACTTGGCAATTCATCAGTTGATCCATCCAGCGAATTAAATTACTGCTGGTGGATACCGATGCTGCATTACCCATGCCATTAACGGTGTATGCCATAGTCACATCATACGCACACAATTCTTTATTGCCGTTGTACGTCAACTCTGGAAAATTTTCAAATGCGGCTGCATAAGGATGTGAAATCGGCAAATAGCCATGCATCATACGAGGCAACAATTTTTTTTCCATCACACCGTGTGAAAGGTATTGCGACTCATCCAAAGAAAATTCGCGAAATAATTCGCGCATCATTTCTGAAGTTTGCAACCCACAGATGGCTTCTATGACTAAACTGGCTATCATAAAATTCGTACTTGAATCCCGAAAATAACCACGCACACCGGGTTCATAACCATATTGGTAGCGAACATCAACACCGCTAATAACATCCAAATAATTTTCAACCTGCCAAATTTTGAGGGGTTTTTTAAAAAAAATTTCGTTATAAGCGATGGTTTTATCAAATGAAGGCAAACCGGACGTATTGTTCAGTAATTCTCGAACGGAAATAGGTTTTAAAATCGGATACTGCATCACCAATACTTGCAACAAACCGCGATCTTGCTGATGTTTTCGCGCTAAAATTTCTAGCGGATCATCTAAATTAAACGCATTCTCATCCAACAAGCGCAATAGAATTGCCACAGTAAAAATTCGGGTGATCAAACCACACCGAAAAAGCTGACCGGGCTCTATGGGAATATTTTTTTGGATGTCACTCAAACCAGAAGTAAAATGCGAAATCTTTTCTTTGTCTTTGCGAACACTCAGCAAAATTCCAGGTGCGTTATAAACTTTGTGGTCTAGCTGAATCAAAATATTAATCCTAAATCCAAGCAATAAAAAGAAACTATACTGATTTTCTTAAAAAATCCAAGATACGGAGCCGAAACCAACGCTCAATACGCCAAGGCAAATCACCTGAAACAAAACCGACATGCCCACCCCATTTGTGCAAATCAAAAATCGTACTGGCCGAAAACTCATTTTGCAGTGGAATAGTATCACAAGGAATTAAAGGATCGTCTTCCGCATGAATAATGAGAGTAGAGTGTTCAATACGCTTTAGCAAGCCACGCACGGTTGCACAAACATAATAATCGTCCGCATCACGGAAATTATGCAATGGGGCTGTCAATAAATCATCGAAAGATCGAAAATCAAACACTTTCTTTATCTCGTCAATGGTGGCTGGCATTGGTTGGCCCAATAAAATTTTTTGAATTGACTTGGTTTTCATACTCCGCAGCAAAGACCAGCGATACAAAGGCGGAATAAAATCCGCACAACGCGCCAATTCAAAAGGCACAGACACGGCAACTGCGGCAGCCAATGGCGATGCTGGATTGTGAATGAGATGATGCAGCAACACATTCCCCCCCAGAGAAAATCCCACTGCCGTGATAGGTTGTGTTGGAAAACGATATCGCAAGGTCTTCACTAAAAAATCCAAATCGCGCGTATCACCCGCATGATAACTACGCGGTAACCGATTAAGGCGACCACTGCACGCACGGAAGTTCATCACTACCACATGCCAATTCGCTTGAGTTAGCGCGTGAATCATTAATTGAATGTAATGTGAGGCATAAGAACCTTCCAAGCCGTGCAATAATATGACAATTGGATAACTCGCTTTTCCAGACCAACACAAATCAATAAAATCCCCGTCAGGAAGATCAAGCTGCTCCCAACGCAATGAATTCTGGCATCTGGGACGAAAAACTGCACTAAAACACGATTGAATATGTTTATTTTTTAGCCACCACGGCGGATCAAAGTCTTGCATATCTTGCATCGCCATTGCACAATCCTTTTTGTTTCAAAGATAAGATGCCTTGCAGCCAACGGGAAGGTCCGCATAATTTAAGTATAGTGAAGAAAGGAAAAACCAATATTGTCCAAAATATTATTGTGTTATTGTTTTTTTTAAAACACCCCTATTATTAATAGCGAAGCCAAACCCGCTCATAAGTCCGGGGATTTTTATAATTTTATTTTAAGGTTTTAGGAGTAAACTAGGCTATTATGACCCCTTAATTTTGGAGAAAGACATGTCACGTCAACCCCACCCACGTTGGACTCAACAAGTACGCATGATCAATGACATCAGAAATAATCCATCGCTGTGTGCTCAATTGCTGCAAGCGGCAAATAACGACCCCAAAGTCGCGAACCGACTCGCACTTGCGCTTGTCAACAATGACACCTTGCGGACTCAAAAAGACTTGCAAAATGTGCTACAAAAGTTTAAAGATTTGCTCCAAAATAATATTCAAAAACGTCCTGAACTTAAGCCCGATAATAATACGGCAGAAGCTCGACTATTTGAAATCATGAATGGTGGTGCAAACAATCTTTTATTCAATGGAGATCTCAATGCGGCACAACTTAATTCAGAAATGCAGGAAGAAATCGAAAAAGAAATAAATGAGGAGGAAGAAAAACAATCGCCGCATTCTTTTGCGAAGTATCTTGAATTAACGCTCCCGATAAGCGCAGCGGCATTAGCCATCTTCGATGAAAAAAAAGAGGCTACTGCACGTGAAGAGTTAGCACTCAAAGGATTATCAGAAAAAAACAAAGAATATTCCCATGAACTTGCTGAAAAATTAATTCATCGACCAGAACCCACACCGAGCAATAATAAGGAAGAATCGCTCGCAGAACGTTTAAATCCATTTAAAACGCCAACGCCCCGACCTAATGGCGAGAGTTAGGATTGTATTAATATTGATCAATTTAGACGCTTCTCTAACCCGAATATTTCATGAAGACGAATTCAATTTTCAGATGACTAAAAAAACACAAACCCAATCCCCGCCAAAAATCCAGCTAAATGGCCTTCCCATGAGACGGCTTTTTTCGTTGGGAATAAACTCCCAAACAAGCTTCCCAAATAAAAAACGCAAACAGCAGCAATAACCATGGGCAAAATCAAATGCGTACGGATGGCAACCGCAAGAATAAAACCAAAATAACCCATCACCACCGCACTCGCGCCAATGTGAATCCCTTTGCGGCCAAATAACCAAATTCCCATTCCAGAAAACAACACAATCACCAGTGTGAGCTGAATCACCATTACTGTGCCATACAAAAAAATAAAACTAAGTAAAATAAATAATGGAATAGAATTTAAAAATAAATGCCGAAAATCTTTGTGTAACATCGGCGAGAAAAGAATACCGATTAATCCCCATACGTTGCGCGGATAAATACCGAGAATATTCAAACGATATCGACAACACCAATTCAGCACGTGAATCAGCCACAAAACCGCAATCACACCGATGGCGGTGGGAACGTGCTCTATTAACAATGTTAAGCTATTTAAAAATGTATTTAAAAAATGATTCATCGCCCGTTCCTAAGCAGCCTTTTCGTTAAACAGCCGGTACCAACGCAACACTTGCTGTGAATAACGTTGGTTTAAATGCGGCGTGTGCGAATTATAATTACCCACTCCTTGCGGCAAAAATTTCGTCTCTGTCAGTGCCTGTACCAAAATCCATGTGCCTACCATGGCATTAATACACGGATTAAACTGAATGTCTTCACGCGTAATAGAAAAACGCTTCAGTGTCGGTAACCACCACGAATTGATTTGAAAGGGTCCATAATCATAACTTCCGTTCGCATTACGTTTTGCCGTTCCATTACGACCATCCTCGGTCTTTAAAATGGATAAAATCAAGGTCGCGGGCACATGATAAGCAATGGCAGCAAAATTAATGCATTCTGCGGGCACATCATTGAACGTAACAGGCAACATGAAAATCTCCACTAAAAAAGTCTTTCAGAATAGCGACAACGCGTACCCATGGCAAGACACAAGGAATCCCGTTTAATTTACTCATACCCCGCTGCTTGCGGCGAGGATTTTTATTTAATCTAATCTTCAGCCACTCAATTAAGAGTTTTTTAATATGCTATTGTTAATATCCTCAGTAATAGAATCCCATCACTCAAGGCAAAATTAATGCCGATTATGCAATCCCGATTTGTTTGGAACCGACGGTATGAAGACTTTCACCGGCTTTCTAATCAAGCGTTCGATCGCCTGCGCAAAACAGAGCAAGCTGCATTGTTATGGGATGAACCCATTCTTGAGCAAGAAGCGGAAGAAAGAAATCCTCCGATGGAATTAGAGGTGCTATTAGCCTACTTACGTAGCAAAAAGCAAAGGACAAGACTACCGTCACGCTTCAAGAGGAAAAAACCAAAGGAAGCATTAGAATCCTTTTTCATGGCGTACACGGATATTTCCATCGCAGAAATCACCGAGCAATTGCAGTATTACCTTCCTCCGGCTAAAGAGGAAAAAGCAGCAACCGCTTCTGAAGAAAAAACCAATTATATTTATCACCTCAAAATGTCGTGGTTTATCTTCTACAGCGCTGGGTTACTTTCCTTTGAAGTGCTCGGCGGCATGGCCGGCATTTTCGAACTTTGCAAATACCTTTGCGAGAGTTTTCACTGGGCTTTCATACCGCCCGCTGTATTTGCTGCGAGTGTGATATTCGGTCTTGTAGAGGCGAGCGTTGCTGCTGTCTTTGATGTTGCTGCTGTTGCCGAAAAGTTGAACATTCCTTATCTAACCGCTTGCAAGGAACTTCAAAGTCTCTTAAGACAAGCAACAGAATTAGAAGCGATTAACCAAACGATTCGTACTGCTATTTTGCATTTAAATCGTAACACTCCAATAACGCTCGAACAAAAAAGAGCATCCTTAGAAAAACACCGCGAACTGGAACAGTTACTAATAAGGACGCTCCATAATCAACAATACGTTTGCGACAAGATCACTCAATTTGAAACTGCGTTCAAAAAATCCGCCAAAAAACGCCTTGCATTAAAAGTATTATGGACGTTATGCGCAGCTCCTCTTTATGCAGCAGGCGCTAACATGTCCGCTGTTTATGTTGTAGGAAGTGCTGCCGCGATGGGTCTTCCAACCATTATTGCCCCCATTGGCTTGATGATTGCCTTAGCGTGGATTGCATGGGAGCTGTATCGATTTTCCAGTTTGGAATATGCCAATATGGCTTCAGGCGTTGACGCGCTACTCGGTACGCCTTGCGATCAAATGCATCACGCTACCACGCTGAAAAAAACACTTGAGGCAGAAACAAAGAAAAATTTTCAAGATATTCATCAACGCATAAAGAACTTAGAGCACGACATTAAAATCGAAGAAAAAAGCGTAGAAAGCATAAAACTGGAAAAAGAGAAAGCAGAAAAAATCGCTGTTATTAATAAATATCACCTCCTTATGCATACTAAAAAGGCACCTCCAAAGCCAACAACGACTTGCGCGTTACTCCCCGCTTAATTCAATTTACCATATATGGTAAAAAAGATTTGCTGCTGAAAAATTTTTGCGGTATAACTAACTAAAATAAAACATCAAGGAGGATGTTGATAATGAGCCGAGCCAAGGATGACATCGATTTCGATGACATGGGCGGTGATTCTGACAATGCCCTGGAAATAACGCCCGATCAAGAACCTTCAGACCCAAAAACCAAGCAGAAAATTCGTATCGAAAAGCACAGTCGTTTGGTGCAGTACTTTGAAGACAAACAACTGCGGGAGGATCTTGAGTTTATTGATGGGTGGTAAGAAACTCACAAGCATTTTAAATCAATGAGTTGCTACTTTATGTTCTCTGAGAATGGCAGTCTCCTTGCCTCCGTTGTGAGAGAATTTTTCTTTAAAAACAACGAAATGTTAAAAAATATTCGCCGAAAATTGCTGTAATGGCTTGTAATTTCATTCAGAATCAGTATGATTGCTGACTCAAGTTCGAGGCAGTATATGCACTTTCTCTTGTTCAACCGTGGAATCAATGCTAACCTATTGGTTCCATTGCATTTAATGGGTCGTTAGCTCAGCTGGTAGAGCAGCGGACTTTTAATCCGTTGGTCGCAGGTTCAAATCCCGCACGACCCACCAATTTCATCAAGCCCTTACAGCCATCATCGAATTCTCGCTCAATTCCCTTCTGGAACTTTTTCGGGACCTGGAATTACCGTTTTGCTTTGTTTTTTATCAAGTTGACTTTAATTTAACCTTAACTTTTATGCTATAGAATTATTTTAATTGTGTTTTAAATATTTTTCATAGGGTAGCTATTTTAATGAGTGGGTTAAAAGAGTTTTTTCAACAGGTTGAAGCAGCTAAAGAAAGGTTAAATAACGATCAACTCACTATCGCTGAGTTTTGGAAACAGCTTGATAAGCCAGAAAAAGAAAATTGGCTGAAAGTTATACAAAAAGAGCTTGATTTCGACGATATAGAGATAAACCTAGCCGATTTATCAACCTCCTCAGACAAGGAATGTGCCTATATGGAAGAAAGAAGGCTTCCAGAATTAGGAGAGCAATGTAGGATCAGTTATCACGATCCATATACTCATCTATACCATACAAATATTCCATTAACCCAAATAGAAAACGCTTGGAATATCTCTCTCCGGGGAATTGTTTACCCTGTAAAAGAAAAAATAGTAAGCAAAAAAGAAGTAATAGATAAAGAAGAAGAGGAAGGGGAAGAAAAAGAAGAAGTAGTAGTAAGAAGCGATACTTGCTATTTAACATATACGCCTAATATTTTGAAAGAATTAGAACAACGCTATTTGCTGCAGAATGAAGATATTCGCCCTTATTTACGTGAAAAAAATATTGAAAAATTAGTTACTTTAGTGGTG
>MGOZ01000038.1 GCA_001797285.1 Coxiella sp. RIFCSPHIGHO2_12_FULL_42_15 | reverse complement strand
TTTGGCACATTAATTTGATGCCGTTTAGTAAGGTAGGCGAGTCCATACTATCATCCCGGAAATCACGCAGCGATTGTTCGGGATCCAGTCCTCTCTACGCAGAGAATTGTTTTCAAGCAAGATAAAATGCGACGTATTGAAAAAAACAACCCGGTGTGGCGTGATTGATACAATAACATTATTTGAAAGATAAAGTTGCCTTATTCACCTCATTAATATTGTTGAATGGAGCCATTTATTTAACGGAAATTTCAAAATGAACTTTTTTCAATTTTTGAATGACATGAAAAATCATAAATATAGATTTGCTCGTCGGATTCCCAGTTGTGCTAAGCATGCGCATAATACTTTTAGGGTTTTTGTCCATGAATTTTGATAGTACGTCAAATGTTATCGTTGCATTAATATAGTCTCTCAAAATAGCTTTTCCAGCATCTACATCTCCAGATAACATTTCTTCAATGGCTTCGGCCAACATAGCCTCACAAAATTTTTTATCTTTTCTTGCCCTTGCCATAATGGTTGATTTAAAATCTTTTGTCAGCGCCATAACACACCTCAAGTTTTTTTACGTTTCTTATATTCAGTCCATTTTTTCTTTGAAAGTTCAATATCACTTGACTGCTTTTTTTTGCTTCCACCAAAAAGTAAAATAATGATCTCATTTCCATCTTTACCGAAATAAATACGATACCCGGGGCCAAAATCTATTTTATATTCAAAAACCCCTTCACCAACACCTTCCACTCGAGAAAAATTTCCTTGCTCTAATCGGTAGAGTGCTGTTGTAACTTTAGCCGCTGCTTCGCTATTAAGCGATTCGAACCATTTAGAAAATGGTGATATACCGCGTGGCTCTATATACTCCCTGAGTTTCATCATATATTTTATATAGTAACATATGTGTTACTATTGTCAACGGCCAATTTTTTTAAAGTCGCAAGATTTCTGTATCTCATTGAGCAATAAGGAAAAGCTATTTTCACTTAAAACCAACTTTTCCTCTTATTTTTTCAGAAAATTAAACTTGATTCCCCGCGGCTTGCCGCGGGGCTTCTCGCGTGGGGTTTCCAAAGGGGAGCGAGCGTTCGCTCCCCTTTGGTCGCCGTCCGCGAGGGTTTCCCGAGCAGGCGAAATTATTACAGAAAAAACACCCCGTGGCTTGCCACGGGGTGTTTTTATTAACTGCTTCAAAAAATTTTTCGGCAGAGCCGCCACCCTCGCGTGTAGCGCGGGGATGGCGGAACTTCTATAGGTTGGATTACAAACGATCGGAATGATGCGCAAGATACTCAGCAACGCCATCCGGAGAGGCTTTCATCCCTTTATCGCCTTCTTTCCAATTGGCCGGACAAACTTCACCATATTTCTCATGAAATTGCACGGCATCAATGGTGCGTAAAATTTCGTGGATATTACGGCCCAGCGGTAAATCATTCACGATTTGTGCACGCACCACGTTGTTTTTATCGATAATAAAAGCACCGCGCAACGCAACACCAGCAACCGGATGTTCAACCCCATAACTGCGACAAATGGTGTGATTCACATCCGCCGCCATCGCATAACGGACCGGCCCTATACCCCCTTTATTGATGGGGGTATTACGCCACGCATTATGCGTAAATTGCGAATCAATAGAGACAGCAACCACTTCAACTTTTCGTTTCTTAAATTCATCCATCGCATGGTCTAGCGCAATTAACTCAGAAGGGCACACAAAGGTGAAATCTAACGGATAGAAAAACACGACCCCATATTTATCTTTCATTTGATCATAAAAATTGAAATCACCCACAATCTCGCCATTCGCTAATACCGCGGGAACAGTAAAATCGGGTGCTTCACGACCCACTAATACGGCCATTTCATTACCTCCAATAATGTCAATAAGACAATAACTATATAGAGGGAACACGAACCCTGCAAGGCTAAATATCGCTATCGCCTAGCATTCAGCCCGCTATTACGGTATCTTTGGAATCGCAAAAACCGTTCAACCTGGAGAGAGAACATGCCTATAAAATTACCTCAACTACCCTATGAAATGAATGCATTAGAACCACATATTTCCGCCGAAACCCTGCAATACCACTATGGTAAACATCACAAAGCCTACGTTGACAAACTGAATAGCCTCATTCCAGGAACTCCATTCGAAAAAATGTCTTTAGAAGAGATCCTGTTGAAATCCGACGGTGGAATTTTCAATAATGCCGCACAAATTTGGAATCATACCTTTTATTGGCACTGCATGTCCCCCCTGGGTGGCGGCGAACCGGATGATGCGTTGGCTGCATTAATCGAGCAATATTTTGAATCAGTTGCAAAATTTAAAGAATCTTTGACGCATGCCGCCATCACCCGCTTTGGCTCTGGCTGGGCTTGGCTAGTCGCAGATAAAAAAGGGAAATTAGAAATCGTTAGCACCAGCAATGCCGATAATCCAATGACAGAAGGCAAAATTCCTTTACTGACGTGTGACGTTTGGGAACATGCTTATTACATCGATACCCGCAACGATAGACTCAAATACGTCAATCATTTTTGGCAAGTCATTAATTGGGATTTTGTGACAGAAAATTTAAATAAAATTTAGGGTTAGCTTCTAATGGCACGATCATTTTCACCAAAATATTTATCTGAAAAGCTATAGGAGCAACAGCATGACCATTAAAGTTTTGGTGAATGGTGCTTTTGGAAAAATGGGGCGTGTCACCCAAGAAGCCATTCGTCAACAAAACGATTTGTTGTTAGTGGGCGCGCTCGGTCGTGAAGATAATTTAAGTCAAACCATTAAAGAAACCCGTGCAGATATCGTGGTTGATTTTACGTTACCCCAAACCGTTTTCAGCAATGCCCAAGTCATTATTCAATCGGGCGCACGTCCCGTCATTGGAACCACTGGTCTAACGCCGCAGCAAATTGATGAACTCAAAAAACAATGCCAACAGAAAAAAATAGGTGGTATCATCGCACCTAATTTTTCGTTGGGAGCCATCTTAATGATGCGTTATGCGCAAGATGCCGCAAAATATTTTAACCACGCCGAAATTATTGAAATGCATCATGATAAAAAAGTGGATGCCCCGTCGGGTACGGCACTGAAAACAGCAGAAATGATGGCAAAAGAAAACAAACCGTTTTTAGCACCCCATACGGACCTTTCCGCACGAGGTGAAAATCATAAAAATATTCAAATTCACTCTGTTCGCTTACCCGGATTATTTGCGCATCAAATGGTGATATTGGGGGGTATCGGAGAAACACTGACCATTCGTCACGACAGTAATGATCGTAATGCCATGATGCCCGGCGTTTGCCTGGCTTGCCGAAAAGCGATGACGCTGAATGATTTAATTTATGGACTAGAAAACATTATTTGACGGCAATTCCCAGCGAGTATCCGCCGAGTTCTAGCAACTTATTGTTTTAGAAAACAAAAGATTGAAACAGTGGGGGATTATCCAGGGGGAACTTTGCGCGCTCCCCCTTAATCGCGAGGATGCAAATCCCCTGCAGCCCGCGTCAATGAAAGGGAAGGAATTCCCCATCGGAAAATGGGGAATTCCTGGTATTTTTTTAATAAGGCTCACTATCCTTTCTTTTATAGGGTAGAATTAAAATTACTGCTCATCAATTTGATCAGCAGGGGTGATTTTAAATTCTACTGACAAGGAGTCGTTATGAAAAAAAGCGTCATTCAGCTGTTCGGATGCGTGGTTGCTTGCTCTTTCTTTAGCACTACGTTAGCACACCATAAAAGTTCTCATGTTACTAAAGTTTCTCTACACTGCGGCAGCAAAATGGTTGCCGTGGAAAATGGTGATAAATATTCTGCCATTCAGAGCCAATGCGGAGATCAATATTTTAAAAAAGGTAAAGGTGAAGTCGTGACATTTAACCCTATAGGAAAGGATGCCGCCAGTTCAAAAAGCACCAACGAACAAGTGTATACTCTAAAAGTCAAAGACGACATAATTCAAAAAATAAAAGCTAAAAAACAAAACAGTTCATCATAACTCTGCTTTTTGAAAGCCATTCCCGCGTTCAGCGGGAATGGTTGATGCAACTCACTATGCCGGATTGACAATTTCCAGTTCGGCTGATGTCAGCGTAAAATTAAAACGTAAATCAAGTTCACGCGCTGCTTTCACTTCATCCAATCTCCCTACGGGGCAATGATGAGGCGCTTGTTGTAATAATTCCGGTTGATGTTTAATTTCTTTATAAATGATCGCCATCGCATCAATAAATCGATCCAACTCTTGTTTGCTTTCCGTTTCCGTTGGTTCTATTAGCAAGCATTCAGGCACTAATAACGGAAAATAAACCGTTGGTGCGTAGAATTTGTAATCTAATAATCGTTTAGCAACATCCAAGGCAGTAATGCCGTATAATTTCGTCAACGGTTTTATCGTCACAATAAATTCATGCGATGCACGCCGCGTTGGAAAAGCGAGCGTAAAACCCACCTTCTGCAACCGCTTCATGAGGTAGTTTGCATTCAACGTCGCAAATTGACTGACACGTTGCATCCCTTCACGCCCTAATAATCGGGCATAAATATAAGCTCGCAATAACACACCCGTATTGCCATAAAAAGTGGATAACCGCCCAATACTGTTAGGACATGAGGTTTCATTCAACCAAAAATAGTGGTCGGCATTCTTTTCGACGATGGGTAATGGCAAATATTTTGCTAACCGAGGCCCCGCTGCGACCGGACCGCCACCTGGACCTCCGCCCCCATGAGGGGTCGCAAATGTCTTATGTAAATTTAGATGAATCACATCAAACCCCATATCGCCTGGACGGTATTGCCCGAGTATTGCATTTAAATTGGCGCCATCGTAATACAAAAGTCCGCCGGCCTTATGCACCAATTCTGCAACCTGCTTGATTTGCCGTTCAAAAACACCCAGCGTGGATGGATTTGTTAGCATAATTCCCGCGGTATGGGGCCCCAACCTATTTTGCAACGCATTAATATCAATATCACCTTCCGCTGTCGTCGGTAATTCTCGCACTTTAAAACCACATTGTGCCGCCGAAGCAGGGTTCGTCCCATGTGCAGCGGTCGGAACAATCATTTCTGTACGTGCGATATCCCCGCGCTCAGCATGATAGGCTTTAATCATTGCCACACCGGCAAATTCTCCTTGTGCCCCTGCCATCGGCGCCAAAGAAACTTTTTCCAAACCCGTCACGCTCAAAAGAATATCTTGTAACTCATATAAACATTGCAATAACCCTTGACTTTCACTGGCATCGGAATACGGATGATGATGCAAAAACCCGGGCAACATTGCCAATTGATGCGCCGCACGCGGATTATACTTCATCGTGCAAGAACCCAAGGGATAAAAATTCGTATCGATCGCATAATTTTTCGTAGAAAGACGCGTAAAATGCCGCACCACTTCTAATTCCGACAAACTGGGTAATAAGGGAGGCTTTTCTCGTAATAAATGCGCCGGAATCGCCTGCGACTCTTTTTCCGTTGTTAAACGAAATGCGCCTGCGCGCCGGCCTTTTTTTCCTTCTTCATAAATCATGCTCATAATAGTTACTTCACCTTTTCGTTTTGCAACGTTGCTTTGAAATGCTGGATATAAAGATCCAAATCACGGCGTGTTTTTGTTTCCGTTGTGCAGATTAATAACGTATTTTCTCCCAAAGGATATCCCGCTTGAAAGCCCCTGGAACGCATGGCGGATAAAAACTCCGGTATCGGCATCGGAATTTGAATGACAAATTCATGCCAGCATGGACTTGAAAATGGAATTTTTACACCGCTCATTTTGGCTAATTGTTCACGAAGATAAAGTGCATTTTGATGGCATCTGAGCGCTGTTTCTCGCAAACCTTCTTGGCCTAAAAGGCTTAAATAAATGGTAGCGGCCACCACCAGCAACCCCTGGTTCGTGCAAATGTTAGAAGTCGCTTTCGCACGACGAATATGCTGCTCACGTGCTTGCAACGTTAAGGTGTAGCCTTCACGCCCTTGTTGATCGTGCGTACGTCCCACCAACCGACCTGGCATCTGACGCACAAATTGTTTTTTGCAGCACATAAAACCAAAGTACGGCCCCCCATAGGAAAGCGGCGAACCAAGTGGTTGACCCTCACCACACACGATATCCGCACCCGCAGAACCCCACTCGCCTGGCGGTTTTAACAATGCCATCGCCAATGGATTAACCACCGCAATCACGAGTAATTGATTGGCATGCGCCCAATCCGTGAGTTGATCCACCGCTTCCAAACAACCCAAAAAATTGGGTTGAGGAATAATGAGTGCCGCTGTTTTTTCAAGCGATTGTTGTTGCAATAAGGGCTGATCGATCACGCCCGTTTTTTTATCCATAGCAACGGGGATGAGTTCAATCTCTTGTTGTTGCAAAATCGTTTGCACGACTTTTTGATACGCAGGATGCACCGTTTCAGGAATAAGAATGCGCTGCATTTTTGTTTTATTAACCCGAACACTCATGAGGCACGCTTCCGCTAAAGCGGTAGAGCCATCGTACAGCGACGCATTCGATACATCACTTGCCATCAACGCTGCCATCATCGTTTGATATTCATAAATTAATTGCAAACTGCCTTGGCTCGCTTCCGCTTGATACGGCGTATACGCGGTGTAAAATTCCCCACGACTCACCAATTGCCATACAGCAGCGGGAATATGATGTTCATAAGCGCCGGCGCCAATAAAACAACAGCCCGGTCGATATGGCGGCGCCATATCCGTCATGTGGCGTGAGATGGCTAGCTCCGAGCAACCCGTAGGAACTTTATGGCCATTCGCCTTTGGCAACGTCTTTGGAATTTCATCAAATAACTGATCTACCGTTTCAATATCAATGGCCGCCAGCATGTCGCGAATATCTTCCGTTGTATGAGGAATAAATGGCATGAGTTAATTCTCACTAATTTCGTCTTGATAGGATTCTGCATTGAGCAAATGTTCAATTTCAGATTGGTCGGAAATTTTAACTCGATAGAGCCAACCATCCCCATAAGGATCTTTATTAATACGCTCAGGATCATTTCTCAGAACGTCATTGACTTCAACAATGACGCCCGTCAATGGCGAATAAACATCGGCAGCCGTTTTTACGGATTCCACGACCACCACTTCATCACCCGCATGCACATTCAGTGAGGTTTCTGGCAAATCCACAAAAACTAAATCACCCAATTGCGACTGCGCATGATCGGTGATTCCTACGGAATAGATATTATCTTCTTCTAAACGGGCCCATTCATGGGTCTTACTGTAAAATAAGTCATTAGGAATTTCACTCATGATTTTCTCCTAAATTGAGTTAACGATCCAGGAATTCCCCATCTTTCGATGGGGAATTCCTTCCCTTTCATTGACGCGGGCTGCAGGGGACCTGCTACCGTTTACCGTTTTTTACAAAAGGTGGTTTAACCACCGTCACAGGAATTTTTTTTCCGCGACATTCCACCAGCGCTTCTGGCGTGCTGTCGATGGGAATACGTGCTAGTGCAATGGAATGACCGAGAACCGGTGAAAATCCTCCACTGGTGATTTCACCTTCGCCATTGCCAATGAAGACAACTTTTTGATGAGAACGCATCACGCCACGTTCCTTCATTAATAAACCCACTAACTTTTGGCGAATGCCCCGCTCCCGTTGGCGCTGCAAACTTTTCCTACCAATAAAATTTCGCTCAGGATCCGTGAATGAAACGGTCCACGCTAAATTAGATTCCAGTGGAGTCACAGATTCATCCATATCTGAACCATATAAATTTAATCCCGCCTCTAAACGCAACATATCGCGCGCCCCCAATCCACAAGGAGCCACATGCGCTTTAAGCAAGGATTCCCAAAATGCCGTGACCTCTGCGGCAGGTAAAATCACTTCTACGCCATCTTCACCTGTATACCCCGTACGAGCAAACATCCAATCCTCTTGCTCGATAAATTGAAATGGTCGCGTTGCTTGCAAACGTTCGGCAAAATCCGCTTCTTTCATCACCGTAATAACGCGTTGAATCGCCTCTGGGCCTTGCACAGCGAGCATAGCAAGATCCTTACGTTCTTCAATGATGACGTCATAACGATCGGCTTGCACATTCAACCACGATAACACCTTATCGCGCGAACCCGCATTCACCACCAAACGATACACTTCATCATCCAGCCGATAAACAATTAAATCGTCGATGATGCCACCTTCTTCATTGAGAAGACACGTGTAAAAAGCACTCCCTTTTTGGGATAATTTACTCACATCATTTGCTAATACGTAATACAGAAAATAATAAGCATCGGATCCAACGACATCGACGCGGCACATATGGGAAACGTCAAACATACCCGAAGACACACGCACGTGATGATGTTCTTGCAATTGTGACCCATAATGTAATGGCATTTGCCAACCACAAAAATCGACCATTTGGGCTCCTGCTTGCAAGTGCTTGCGATAAAGGGCAGTTTGCATCGCTCATTTTCCTTTTTGATTGAATCTGGGTGGGATTTTAGCGACTACGCATGCCCTCGTAAAGGCAAACTCACCACAACACGTAATCCACGCTGAGGATCATTATATAATTTTATATCTCCACCATGAGCACGGACAATATCCCGGGCAACCGCCATTCCTAATCCTGCCCCACTTTGCTTCAGTGAACGTGAACGGTCTATTCGATAAAAGGGGGCGAACACATTTTCCATTTGATCTTCAGGAATACCCGGCCCCTCATCTTCAATAATGACTTGAATTTCTTGATTGGGATCATTCATTTTCAACAGGACGTGCGCACGAGCCCCATATTTCACCGCATTTTCAATTAAATTTGAAAATGCGCGTTTCAAACCCATTGTACGTCCAAAAAAAGGCAGGCGTCCTCCCGTTTTATTTTCAAACGTAACCGGCTGACCGACGTCTTCCATATCGTGGCATAAGGCTTCGAGTAATGCGCTGATATCAAAAAGCTCCATGGCCTCTGTGCTATTTTGCTCGCGCGCAAAAGAAAGAATGGAAGCAATCATTTTTTCCATTTCATTTAAATCAGCAACGGTTTTTTCATATTGTTCTGTCCCTTCCAAATATTCCGCACGCAATTGCAAACGTGTAATGGGTGTACGTAAATCGTGTGAAATGGCTGCTAACATTTGGGTGCGATCACGCAATAATCGTCGAATGCGTGACTGCATTTCATTAAAGGCACGAATAACCACTTGCAATTCGCGTGGCCCACTCTCTGCCAACGGAGGCGCATCCAAATCGACCCCAAAACGTCGTACCGCTTTGGTCATGGCATCCCATGGCCATGCGATTCGCTTTAACGGCCAAATACACAAAAAAAATAATACAAAAAGTAACACAATCCCAACAATTAAAGCTCCCAGAGAAATCCAAAAACTGTGGGGGCGAAACCCGTGAATATTGAACCATTGCCCATTGGCTAATTGCAAAGTAATACGATAATTGTAGGGATGCGCACGAACGTAACGCGTAATGGCTTGCGGCGTTGGCAATTCGAGAATTTGCGCTTTAGGGTTCGGTTGCGTCGACATACTGACGTAAATACCACGGGTATTAAGAATCCGAATTTTAGAAAGTTGACTCACCGGCAATGATCGGGCGATAACCACCGCTTTAATGGTATCGTTTATCAAACGCTGCTCTGAAATAGGATGACGCCCATACAAAAGATACATACCAAACATAGAAAGCGCGGCGGCACACAATAAAATAAATCCCAAAAACAGAATGAAAAATGACTGTCGTTCGGCTCGATTGCTAAAAATCGTCGATTGAAACCACGGCATCACAATAAAACTCGCCCACCAAAACTAAAACGCAGAGTGTAACTGATTTGAGCAATAAGAGCTATTCCCTAACCTGGATATTTCATGTTGCTTAATGAAGTCTGATTTGGTGGATTACGCGCCTAAACGGCGCTAATCCACCCTACATTTGAGCAAAACTCTTTCTTTTAATTGACGACACGCTCTAGTTGAAACCGTATTCGCTTGAGACAGTTGCATTAAACTGATACCCACCACCACGGACCGTCACGATAATCATGGGATTTTTAGGATCTTTTTCAATTTTTTTGCGCAGCCTCGCCACTTGCACATCGATGGTGCGATCAAAAGGCATGGATTCGCGTCCGCGGGTTAAATCGAGCAATTGATCTCGGGTTAGGGTGCGATGGGGGTTTTCCAAGAAAGCCAATAACAATTCGTATTCACCTGAACTGAGCGGCATCACAATGCCATCCGGAGCAATTAATCGACGTCGATTTTGATCTAAAATCCATTCTTGAAAACGAATATCGGGCATTTTCGCAATGTGCGAAGACTGCCGTTGTGTGGCTAATTTGCCCGTACTGCGGCGCGATAATGCTTTGATCCGAGCCAGTAATTCGCGGGGGCTAAATGGTTTAGCTAAATAATCGTCCGCCCCCACTTCAAGGCCAATCACTCGATCCGCTTCTTCACCCGCTGCGGAAAGCATAATAATAGGGACTTCTGAAGTTTCACGTAACTGTCGACAAAGGCTAATTCCATCCTCACCTGGCAGCATAACATCGAGTACCACCAAATCAATGTTGGCTCGGCTCATCATGCGATGCATTTCCCAACCATCCCGTGCTAAAGACACCCGGTAGCCGTGTTTTTCGAGATAATCACTCAATAACTCACCAATTTGAGGATCATCATCAACAATAAGCACATGGGATTTCGCGACTTTCATGCTCTCTTTTTACGATATTACGCGTTGGTTAGCAAGAAGCAGCCTGTAACAGGGCTGTTACACGGAATATTCACTTAGACCGCAGAATACGGGGATCCCCCTGTGCTACGATTTGATAATTGATTCCCTACGTCACTCGCAAGCGTTTCATCGCTGCGCGCCGTTGCATGGAAAAGGCCCATGGCATTTCCAACCAAGGCAACGCCACTGCGCTGATCAGAACGATATGCCGCAAACGATAACCCCATTTCAAATCCTGCTAAAATCACGGTAGCTAATAAAGCATAGTGTTGTTCTGCGGGTTCCGTCATGTCCCCGCCGCCATACATAACTTTCATGGGGTAACCCGTCGCTGCAACACCAACAGCACCCGCAACGGAATAATGCATTAAACGCAAGCCCAACCATTTAACCACGTGCCCGCGGGTATTATTCCAGTGAACCCGCGCAATCGCACGATTTTCCAGTAATTGTTCATTGAGACGCGGTGCTTCTCGTTGCAAAAAGTACAACAAAAGTTGCTCCAGCTGTTTCAGTTTTTCATCCAACCATTTCATGGGTTTTAACCGCGAAAGATCTACTAATATTTGTAACGCCAAACCAAAACACGCCACCGCACCGGAATATCCACCCATTAAAAAAGCTTGGGGATCGCCCATGTAGTAATGATCCATCACGTAATTTCTCCCACCGTGATAACCTGCAACAGCGGCACCCGTAGCAACGCCGACATACAGAAGATGGGTCAGATAACTGGGGGAAGTATTTTCAGTGAATAAGACGGCTCGCATACCGACGCTCCTTGTAAAAGGAAAAATTCTAACAGCCTACACATATAATTATCAAGAACCAAGTTCCGAGCCACGATTACAGTGTTGTCGCAATTCGGACGCGAGAGAAGGAAGATCCGATTTTTTATCAGTCGCGAAATGCATAAAACATTTTTTCAGTGGCGTCAAACGATCAACCGCATTAAATCCAAGACTGCGTAACTGCACCGTGAACGCAGACTCACTGCTAAATAAATCATTCAACAGACGCATCGTTAAAATCATTTCTGCAGTATCCCCTTTGCGCCAACGTTCATAGCGTCGCAATATTTTTTGTGCGGCAATGGGTTGATTTTTCTGTTTCGCTTGCCATAAGCAATCGAATAAACAAGCCGCGTCTAAAAATCCTAAATTAACACCCTGCCCTGCCAACGGATGAATGGTATGCGCCGCATCACCCACCAAAACCAAGTTGCCCTGCACGTATTTTTCGGCGTGTCGCATGGCTAATGGAAAAGATTGTCGATCTCGATGAAATTTAATTTCTCCTAACGGCAAACCAAAAGCATTATTGAGTTCGCATTCAAATTCATTATTGGACATCGCCAATAACGCTTGTGCTCGCGCCTGTGTATTTGACCAAACAATGGCGCATTGATGCACGTCCGACAGTGGTAACACGGCGAGAGGACCCGTCGGCAAAAAAGCTTGCCAACCCGTATGTTGATGTGACATTTGTGTCGTCACCACAGCAATAATCGCGTGCTGCTGATAAGAACGTTCGCGAAGCGTTATATGCATCTGCTCACGCACCCACGAATTTGCACCATCAGCCCCTACGCATAAATGCGCTCGCAGCACAATACCCTCGGATAATTCCAATTGAACTTTATCGTTTTGCTGTGAAAATAATACCGGATGATCGCACAGAATTTCACAATATTCATGCTGCAATAACAACTGCCACGCTTGTTTAATGACTTCGCGATTTTGCACAATACTGCCGAGCTGCTGCACACCTAAATCTTTGGCATCAAATTCAATTCTGCCTGCACCAATGCCATCCCACACAACCAAACGTTGCAGCGAACTTTTGGTGACGACAGAAAGTTTTTCCCACAAACCCACATTTTGCAAAATACGTATCGCATTAAGATTAATGGCACTCACTCGCGCGATTGGCTGCTCTGCAACAAAATCCAGCGACGGAGTTTTATTTTCAACGACAATGACACGAAAATTATTTTTGACAAGCGCTAATGCTAAAACCAAACCCACCATGCCACCGCCAACAATAATAATATCGGTTTCTTTAATCATGGTGTTGTGTCATCTCCCATAAAGGTAAACCACGCATTAATTTTGGCAGACTTCCTGACAAACCCATCGTCATACGCGCAAGTCTTTTTTTCATGGGTGTCAATAAATCCAAACTCAACAAACTCAACCCTCGCAACAATGACGCCCCTGGAAATTGCATTTTAAAAAGGTGCGCGATGACCATGGTCAATTGAGCCGTGCGCTTTTGATCTTGTTCCCGCCACGCGACATAACGTTGTAATAGGTGTTCTTGGCCGAGCGGTTGTAATTCCTGTCTTGCTTGTACCAAAATTTCAGCCAACGCAGCGGCATCGCGCAAACCTAAATTAAACCCTTGCGCCGCTAAAGGATAAATCGTATGCGCGGCATTTCCCAATAGAATCACACCCGGCAGCAGTTGTTTTTTTGCAATAATGGTCTGTAATGGAAAAACCCCCCCTTTTTCAAAGGAAAGAATTCTTGGAATGCGCTGCGCTAAATGCGGCGCCAATGCCACTAACCATTCCGTTTCTGTCCATGATTGTCGTGATTCAATAACGGCTTGTGGCAGTGTCATCACCACACCACATTGTTTGGGATCGGCCAACGGCAAAATGGCGACAACGCCTTCTTTTGTAAAGCGTTCTAACGCAATGGGAGAATAAGGTTCTGCCAAGGTTAACATTCCAGTAACGGCTGCATCAGCACTCTGTTTTTCAATCGTGGGTATATTTAATAAATGACGTACGCTCGATTGCGCACCATCACACCCCACCACCAAGGCGGCACGCAGTTCACGCGCGCCTTGTGCGGTTTCTACAAAAACATGCGTTTGATTTTCTACACGCTCGATGTGCGTGGTTTTTTGAATGGGAATTATTTCAACACCCGTTTGCCCAACGGCGCCACGATACAAGTGACGATACAAATCGGCAAACGGCACCACAAATCCTAATGCTTCAAGCGCAATTTCCGCTGCCGTAAAATGCACTGCACCCAACGAACCTTCTTCACACACAATGACTTCTTTGATGGGTGTCGCTTTATTTTGTAAGCCATGCCACATGCCCAGCGTACGAAAAATTGCAACGCTGCCATACGCCAATGAAATAGGACGAAAAGAAACGGCCGCATCGGTAGCCACTTCCGGCACATGCTTTTCAATGACCGCGATTTTCAAACCCTGTTGCTGCAAAGCCAACACAAAACTGGAACCAACAAGACCAAAACCAACAATGATAAGATCAAATTCCTCTGGAGGGTGATGATGCATTCCCAATTCCTAGCACGATCCGATAAATTTTGATGGGAAACATCATACCACGTGATGCGCAATTTTTTTAGCGGAAAGAATAGCCAGGACCTGTTCAAAATCACACCGGCTAACCCGGATATTTCACATCGAACGGCGAAGGTCGGTATGCCGCCAACGGGAAGGTCTTCAGCTATTTTTTTACGCGTTGATACGCTACCATAGACTCCATGGCTACCACCAATATCTCACAACGATTAACGCTGCTGCGCCAAAAGATGAAGGCTGCGGGCGTCGACTATTATTTGGTTCCTTCCTCTGACCCACATAAAAGCGAATACGTGCCCGAACACTGGCAACGCCGCCAATGGATCAGTGGATTTACAGGATCGGCTGGAGACGTTTTAGTGGGGCTGCAAGAGGCATATCTTTGGACAGATCCCCGTTATTTTCTGCAAGCCGAGCAGGAGATCGACACACACTGTTACACCCTGATGAAAATGACGCAAGTGGGCACACCGCTCATCGATCAATGGGTTGCACAACAAATTCAACCATTTTGTTTGGCGGTCGATCCTCGTGTGATTTCCGTCACACAGTTAGAGCGTTTCACTCATGCACTCAACAGCAAAAGCAACCTGTTGTTGCTGAAAGAGAATCTCATCGATGCTCTTTGGCAAGATCAGCCCCCATTACCCATGCATCCAATTAAAATCCATGAGGTAAAATACGCTGGCCGCTCTGTTTCAGAAAAATTAGCCCAAGTACGCGCAGAACTGAAAAAAAAGCACTGCGATGCACTCATCATCAATACGTTAGATAGCATCGCATGGCTTTTCAATATTCGCGGCAGTGATATCGCTTACAATCCGCTCGTGATTAGTAACGCCATTTTAAAAACGGATAGCGCTTTATTATTTGTGGACGAAAAAAAAGTAACGCCTGAACTCCAAACGTATTTTTCAAAAAATCATGTCACCATATTACACCCAGACCACTTTCAAGAAACGCTGCAACAATTAAAAAAACACGTGTGGTTGGATGCTAATAGCTGTAATGCGTGGATAGAACAGCAATTAACGCACGCTACGCCACATCGGCAAACGTCTCCGATTATTTATTTTAAAGCGGAAAAAAATGCCGTTGAACAAAATGGTATGCGTCAAGCGCATATTTTAGATGCCATCGCCATGATTAAATTTTTTTATTGGTTAGAAACCCATTGGCAACACGGCGTCACCGAATTGAGCGCTGCCGAAAAATTAAATGCCTTGCGTCGTGAAGAACCCCATTGTGTGGATTTGAGTTTTAACACCATCAGCGGTTTTGGTCCGCACGGCGCTATTGTTCATTATTCCGTTTCACCACAAAGCGACATTCCCATCAACGATCGCTCCTTATATTTGGTAGATTCTGGTGGGCAATATCCAATGGGAACAACCGACATTACACGCACCATTCACTTAGGTGAGCCAACCGATTTGCAGAAGCATCATTACACGTTAGTGTTAAAAGGGCATTTAAATTTGCGACAGGCCATTTTTCCTGCGGGAACGTGCGGTGAGCACCTCAATGCATTGGCACATGCACCCTTATGGAATGAAGCCTTAGATTACGGTCATGGCACCGGTCATGGTGTGGGCTGCTTTTCCTGCGTGCATGAATTTCCGCCCGTCATTTCCGCGCGACAAATGAATGAACCCCTCAAACCCGGCATGGTCGTCAGCAACGAGCCCGGACTTTATCTCACCAACCAATATGGCATTCGCATCGAAAATTTATGTGTGGTCCGCGAAGTGTATTCCACGGAAAAAAGCATCACGGGTCATGGTCCTTTTTATGGATTTGACGATCTAACCCTCGTCCCTTACGCGCTAAATTTGATTGCGTGCCACACACTGACCACACAAGAAATTCAGGCCATCAATGAATACCATCAGAAAATCATCACTACATTACGCCCCCTCTTAAAAGATCCCGCGTTAATTCACTGGCTGGAAAAACAAACGAGCCCCCTCTCAGTTGCAAAATAGCGTGAGGATGGTTAAATTATAGTGTTTCAGATAAATATTTTGGTAAAAATAAACTATTTTAATTGCCTTACCGGCAATGGTGCTCACTGTCGAGCTTCCCTCTCCCGCCTGCGGGAGAGGCTAGGAGAGGGTTGGCTTCTAATGGCACAATCATTTTCACCAAAATATTTATCTGAAAAGCTATAGTAAACAACACGTAACTAACACAAGGGATTGGAAAAATGCAAAACCTGGACAAACCAGACCTGAATGGCCTCGAGTACCAAATCAATTCGTTACTACAAACCATTCAGCAATTAAAAGTGGAAAACAACCAATTACGCCATTATCTTTCTCAAGCGCAGCAAGAGCTCGTAAAACTAGAAGAGAAAAATCAGCAAGCCATTTTAAAGATTAATGATCTCATTGTTCGATTGAAGGAAGAAAGGGTATGAAAGAAAAAGACAACGTTGTCTCGGTCAATATCCTCGATAAAATTTATAAAATCAAATGCCCAAGCGAACAAGCTCATCAATTGCAACAGGCTGCGCAATATCTTACTGAACATATGAAAAAATTACCGCGCAGTTCCAGCAAACTGAATGCTGAGAATCTCGCGATTGTCGCCGCATTAAATATAACGCATGAATTGCTACAAATAAAAAATCAGCATATTGAAGGGGTTGCAGAACGGGTGCAATTGCTACGAGAAAGAATCCAAGAGCACCTAGCAAAACACGAAGAAAGTTTAGTATAATAAAAAAGTCCTCTATGATAGTCGCCAGTAGGTTCAGCATTTTTGAACCGATAATCATTATCCAGGGAATGGTTGTAGTCATCGCTGTTGTGCATACCCGCATATTGCGGGAAGCCTGATGCGGTGCTCGCCTGTCCCACTTGAACCCCCAGGGTTCATAACAGCGCCTGCAGCGATATCATGGAGGTTTCTTTTTTATGCCGAATAATAAACTGAGCACCGATTTTAAAACACTTCGCCACCAATTGCGTCAGCAACGAAAGCATCTCTCGCCAACACAACAAAAAAAAAATTCACACCTCATTTGTCAGCGTATTCTACAACAACCCGTTTTTCACGCCGCGCAGTCTTTTGCAATTTATTCTGCAACGGAAGGCGAACCTGATATTTTTTCATTGCAACAGGTTAAAAATAAATGGCTCTTTTTACCCGTGATATCTGCGGAAAAAGAATTGGCTTTTTTCCCATTTATGTCTGGCGAAGCCCTTCACAAAAATCGTTACGGCATATTGGAACCCGCGAAAAAAGAAAAGATCGTGGCCGCACAACAGATTGATGTGATTATTCTGCCGTTGGTTGCTTTCGATGAAAATGGTCATCGCCTGGGACGAGGAGCCGGTTATTACGATCGCACATTGGCTTTTATGCAGCAACATCCACGTCCCGAAAAACCTTTTTTAATTGGCGTCGGTTACGAATTTCAAAAAATGACGTCCATTATTTCCAACACCTGGGACGTTGCATTAAACATGATTATTACTGAAACCACTACTTATAAGGTCTCAAATTCAATGTAAGAAAGTTTTTCCATCGATTTTAAGATTTAAAAGATTTAAGATGGATCCCCGTGACTACGGTCGTGGAACTTTAGCATTCTTTTTTATATACTACAACCGCTTGAAAATTAGGCTTTCCCACAATCTTCTGCCAACTCTAAGCTATTTTTTTAACGCAGAGACGCAGAGGTACAAAGGCGCAAAGGAAGAATATTATTCTAATCCATTCTAGGGTCTG
>MGOZ01000037.1 GCA_001797285.1 Coxiella sp. RIFCSPHIGHO2_12_FULL_42_15 | reverse complement strand
CCATTCAAAGCGCCAGCGGAACGTTGATTGCGACGGACGTGGACAGCAGTGCGATTTTTGTTACGCAAAGCAATGTGGCGGGCAGCAACGGGTATGGGAATTTCAGCATTACTGCGACTGGGGGTTGGACTTACAGCATGAGCAGTGCACACAACGAATTTGTGGGTGGACAAGACTATACTGATTCTTTCACGGTGGCGACTGCCGATGGCACCACACAAGTCATTACCGTCACGATGACGGGGACGAATGATGCCCCGGTTGTGACGAATCTCAATAACGATACGTTGGCTTATAGTGAAGGTAATGGGGCGGTTTTGATTGATCAAAGTGGGAATGCCGCGGTGTCGGATGTGGATTCCAGCAACTTTAATACAGGCACTTTAACGGTGTCGATCACTAATGGTCGAGACAGCGCTGAGGATGTGTTAGCGATTTCGCATCAAGGCACGGGTGCGGGTCAAATTGGGATTAGCGGTAGTAACGTTCAATACGCAGGCACCACCATTGGTACGTTCACGGGCGGTACAGGCACCAATGATCTGGTGATTACCTTTAACGCTTCGGCGGATGCGACGAGTGTGGGCGCTTTATTGCAACGCATCAGTTACCAAAACACGGATACCGACAATCCAACGGCGGGGGATCGCACGGTCAGTTTCACGTTAACGGATGGCGATGGTGGGACCTCCAATGTGAGTGCGGCCACAATTACGGTCAGTGGGGTGAATGATCCTCCCAGCTTTACAGGTCTAGCCGCTTCAGCCACTTATGCCGAAAATACGGTTAATGTTACCGCTCAAGCTTTTGCAGCATCCGTGCTTGTTTCAGACGTTGACAGTTCCGATTTTAATACGGGTAGTCTTTTGGTTAGCTACACATCAGGTAGTAGCGCTTTTGCTCAATTGTCTGTTCAAAATCAAGGGGATGGGGCTGGGCAAATCAGTGTTTCAGGGTCTACCGTTCGCTATTCTGGAAATGTCATTGGTACTATTGACGGTACTTACAATGGGGTTAATGGGGCGAATTTGCGTATTACGTTTAACAGTGCTAGCGCAACGACGGTAGCCGTTCAAGCATTGGTTCGTGTTTTGTTGTTGATGGACCTTTCTGATAACCCTGTCGCTCAAGGCACTCGTACGTTGCAATTAACCATTGATGATGGTGATGGTGGGAGCGCAACCAGTAGTCAGAGTATTGACATTACTATCACTCCTGAGGCGGATTCATTAACGTTAACCTCGGGTCAAGATTCCTTTAGCACGGGCGCAGAAGCCGATACGTTTACAACAAACAGCGCTAATTTTAGCCAGTCTGATACTATTTCTGGGGGCGCTGGCACAGATAGGCTAATTTTTACAGATTCAGTGACCATTGCTTCGTCAACCTTTGATAATAAAACGGGGATTGACGTGCTCCAATTTAACGGGGGCAGCAATAGTGTGACGTTGAGTGACGCTTTTGTTGGCGCTTCAGACAGCGATATTCTCGAAATTGATAATGGTAGCAATCCGATAACATTGAATACCTCAGGGGTGTTAGCAGCCAATCACGTGGTCATTGCTGGAACGGGTACTGTTACACTGGCTGATGGTGTCAATAATGTGGTGTATGCAAAAGACGGCGTTAATACCACTATTGTCAGTGGGACCGGTAGTGACACCATTTATGGTGGTACTGGCAATGATACTTTTATCACGAGCAATGCCAACTTTGTCGCTGCCGACGTATTCTCGGGTGGTGGTGGAACAGATACCCTGCAGTTCAGTGATGCAGCGACGATTGTCAGCACGCAATTGGCCAATAAGACGGGCATTGATGTCATTGCCTTTACGGCGAATGGAAATAGCGTTGTCCTAAGCGATGCCTTCGTGGATGCGTCTGATGCTAATACGGTTGAACTGGCGAATAGCACCTTTACGGTCACGAGCTTGGATACCTCTGGTTTAAATGCATTACGAACGGCTGTGATCAGTGGGACAGCTACCGTAACATTGGCCAATAATGCGGGTAATACGGTTTATGCGAAGGCGGGTGTTGATACTAATATCGTGGCTGGTACCGGCAATGAAACAATTACGGGTAATTCTGGTAATGACACCATCAGTATCGCCGTGAGCAGCTTAACAACGGCCGATGCTATTACGGGAGGCGTGGGCACGGATACCCTTAGGTTAACCGGCGGTGGCAGCCTCACCTTATCCAGTAGCTTTAATGCCTCGTTAACGACACTGGAAAGCATGACCTTCGCTTCAGGCTCAGACTACACTATCACGTTGGGTAGTGGGTTTAATGCATTAGCTACCTTCAGTGCAAGTGCTTTGGGAAGTAGCAATATCTTGTCATTAGACGCAAGTGCATTAACCACCGCCGTCACGATAACCGGTGGAGCGGGCGCAAATGTCATTAAGGGCGGCTCTAATGCGGATACACTGACGGGTGGTTCAGGGAATGACGCTGCTTTGGTAGGCGGTTATGGTGGAGATACGATCAATGGCGGTGCAGGGGATGACATTATTTATGCAGATGGCCAAACGTTTACGCGAGACAGCGTTGCGAATTTACGTTTGTGGTTGGATGCCAGCGATCCTTCAGGAACAGGGGTAACTTTGACGAATGCTCAAAAATTGGCAATCTGGTACGATAAGTCGGGTAATGGTTACAACGCAACCGCTGCTGTGAATACGACACCACAATTTATGGTCAATGGCCTAAATTCTCGCGCCAGCGCTCTTCTTAACTCAGGTGAGGCTGATTATTTTACCTTACCTAATGGGACTATTCCTTCTGGCAACAGTTCGTATACGGTGTTTGCCATTGTAAATTCAAATTCGTTAGGGGCCTTGGGTATTTATGGGTCTGGTAATTATGGTACATCAAATCAAGTGAATGCGCTTCGTTTTGATTCAACAGGGCGTGTGGAGGCTTATTGGTGGGGAAATGATATCAATACGGGGAACGGCTCGATCGCTGCCAATACCTCTTATTTAGTAACCTATACGTACAGCACGAGTTCTGGGCGTGAAATCTGGATTAATGGTCTTTCAAAAGTCACAAATTCGAGTACGACACTTAACAATGGGAGTACCAATAATACAATCGGAAAGACTTATAACACGGAATATTGGAATGGAGATATCAGTGAAATATTGCTCTACAATCGCGCACTAGCAACGACTGAAATCGCGCAAGTGAATCAGTATCTTGCACAAAAATATTCGTTTACGCTGAGTGGCCTTTCACAAGCAGCCGACCTTTTAACGGGGGGAACGGGCGCCGATAACTTTACATGGACGAACAATGCCTATTCAACCAGTGCGACACGGGACCGCATCACCGATTTTAGCGTAGCGGAAGGCGATCGGATCGATCTCAGTGCGTTAACCGCAACGGGACTTTACTATTCGTTGGCCTCTCCTGGGACATTTTCTGGTAGCGCTGGACAGCTGATCATTTATCAAAGCGGGGCGAATACGATATTGGCGGTGGATTATGGAGCGAATGGCAGCGGAACCACGAATTCCGATTTTGAAATTCAGTTGGACAGCTTTACCAGCAGTAACTTAGGTATCTCTAATCTTATTTTACCCGCGTATTCAATTGTTGCGGGTACTACGGGAGCGGATACCATTAGTTTTGCAAATAATTCCGTCAATCTGGGTATTGTGGGTGGAGCCGGCAATGACACTATCACTAATACTTCTTCTGTGGGCGCAATTTTATTGGGGGATGCGTATTCGCGTACGGTTATGGATTTTACCGATGGCTCTGGCCATGGGTGGAAATTCGAAACGACTAATTTAATTAATACTCAGTATACGGCGGGTTTTACCCAGTTTCTGGGTCGGTTTGGTCAAAGTGCTGCATATACCAGTACAGCCACTCAGGAGCAGGTGATTTCACATTCAATAGCCATTGATTCGGCCCTTTCTTCTTTTAACATTGCCTTTACTTTTAATCGGATCGATGATTGGAGTTCGGCAACTCAAGAATTTTACGTTTATATTAACGGGGCTCACGTGTTCACGATTGGTGGTCTGACGAATTCTCAGGGATCGACGGCTTTAGGGGGTGGCGTGACAGGGACGTATGAAATTTCGTCTCTTTCAGTTGGTACGAATTTGGGCTTTGAGGCTGCAGCCGATGATCGTTTATCCGTTGTTTTAAGTCTGAGTGATTATTCAAATACATCCATTCAGCTAGGCTTTAACAGCAACATTTATCAGCTTTCTCCCCGGTCATGGGGTATTGATGATGTGAGCTTATACACGGGTAGCCGTACCTACTACTCCCAAAATTTTGAGAATGCTTCATTCTCGCAAGACAGTTGGACTCCGGTGACGTCAAGTTCAGCATGGGGAAAAATTCTGGGTCTTTTTGGGGGGAATGCCCATTATGATGGTCATGCGTCAGGCGATCAATTAATTTCTAACACATTCGCCGTTGATACACACGCAACGGAGGTGAGCATTACCTTCACGATGTTTGAAATAGATTCTTGGGATAATGAAGCCTTTAAAATTTTTATTAATGGTACAGAAGCGAGCTCGAATTTATTTACTGCGAGTAGTAGTCAGTCAGGATCGTCGGCTTCCTTAACGGGTGGTATTGGTACCTATAGTTATACGGGTGAAACACCGAGTACCCAAGATTTTCAACAAAGAACTGCTAGTTCAATTTGGTATGACGAAAGGCATACTTACACATTAACCTTGACGGATGCCACCTTATGGAGCGATGGCGATATTAAAATTGGTTTTGGCACTACCTTGAATGCTACCCTTGATGATGAAGCTTGGGCGATTGATAATTTTTCCATTGAAGTTACGAAGGTCAATGGAGTCTCTGTCCCTTCTGGTAGTATCAGTGGGACGGACTCTCTGACGGGCGGGTCTGGCAATGACTACCTGGATGGTGGAGCTGGAGTAGACACGCTGAATGGTGGTTCGGGTGATGACACGCTGGTTTACGACATCAATGACACCAGTATTATTGGGGGAACCGATTCAAATACACTGGGGCTTGGGGATATTCTTAAAGTTGCGGGTAGTGGTGAAGTCTTGAATTTAACGAATGTGGACCAAGGCATTATTCAAGGAATCGAAGTGATTGACATCACAGGCACGGGTAATAACTCCGCCGTGCTGAACATGAATGACGTTTTGGACCTCTCTGGTACAACGGATAATCTTTTTATCAAAGGCAATGCGGGTGATCACGTGACGTTAGTTACCGACGCGGGTTCGTGGGTTCGTAACGGGTCTACCCAAGTGGTTAATCAAGCCAACTACGAACTTTATACCAATGGAAGTGCTAACGTTTATATCAGCAAGGAGATTTACGATGCAACGGGTGGTGTTACCGTTGCTTGATTCGGGGTTCTGGGCAGCCGCCACTTTCTGCAGCGGCTGCCGCGGAGGTCGAACGTGAAGCAATGTCCAGGGTCGCTGAACGCTTGTTATTCTTCCTTTTTTTTCTCTTTGCTCACAATCATTCCAGAGTCTTTTAGTTTTTGCATGAAATCGTTGACGACCCCGGTCATTTGCATAAAGGCCTGTGGACTCATAATCAAATTATAATCAACTTCGATCTTTGGTTTTTCGGGGTTTGCCTCATCCGGGATGAATTTGATCAGATTTGCTCTTATCATTCCTCCGAGCAAAACCACAAAACCCATGCCATCGGCGTATATTTCAGTAGATTTGCGATCTTGTTTTTTACTCATGAAATTAAGCTCCTGTCGTTATTCAAGCAAAAGACCTTCCCGTTAGCGGCACACCGACCCTCGCAGCTCGATGTGAAATATTCGGGTTAACTGTAATATAGTACAGTGTCGTATTTATTTCTGGCTCATTCTGAGGCGAAATTCCTGGCCTCAGGACATTTTTAGCTGAGAATTTTTGGTCCTTTGAGCCAAGACGGCGGGGCACCTTTGCATAGGGGATCGCATTTCGAATGCGCATAAGAGGACGCCCATGCGGTTAAGCAACGTGTATTGTGTCACGAGAAGGTCATATTCGGTGGTAATGTATCTTCGTTTGGCGTTGTAGAGTTCTAATTCCGAGTTAAGCACATCCAACAACGTACGCTTCCCCGCAATATATTGCTTGCGGTACGCATTCAGGACGAAAGTGAGTTTTTTCACGTGGGTTCCATAAAGGGGCAGTGTCTTTTGATCTCTTTTCATTTGATTATAGGTGAGGGTGGTTTTTTCGATAATTTCGCGTCGTAACCGCGCAGCTTCATCTTGTGTTTCTACTTTTTTGTAGGCATCTTCTTTTGTTTTTGCAATATCCGATCCGCCACGGAATAAATTCCATGAAAGTCGTACCAGCCCCGAAGTGTTGTACAGTGGTCCTTCGACCCCAGAAATATTGTGTCCGCGGTATTGGCGTAAGATAAGGTCAATGGAAGGAGTAAACTGCGAATAATCTTGCTTATAAACGTTTGACGCAATGTGAATGTCGTACAGTGCTTTTTTCATAGCAGGGTTATTGATCAATGCTAACTTAATGATACGGGGTAAACCCAAGGTGGTATAAGGGACATACCGACTGTGTAGATGAGGGTTATGGGGCGTATCGCCAATAATTCTTTCGTACGTTGCAAAAGTGTCGGCTTGACTTTTGATTTGTTCGACATAATCCGCTTCAGCGCTAGAAAGCCGACCCGATGCCAGCTCTGTGTCTGCGCGTGAACTCAATCCGACTTTCGTTCGGCGATCGATTAATTTAAACGTCCGTTGATGTGCTTGAACGTTATTTTTTGAAATTTCGATCAGCTGCTGGTTTCTGATGACGTTAATGTAAGATTCTGCTGCAAAAAGTGCTAGATCCTGAGCAGTCAAATTTGTGGATGATTGTGCCGCACCCATGCGTGCATGGTTTTCTTTTATTGCGTAGTAGGTTTTTAATCCGCGAAAGATATTTTGTGTCAACGAAATATCCATATCACTGCGTCTCAGATTGGCCCATTGATTTCCCGTGGAAAAATTTAAGCTATCTTCTGTACCATCGGAAGCAGTTGCATCGAGGGATGGAAGAAACTCTCCAGTGCTTTGTCGTAGTCTTTGATGTGCCTGTTGTTCTTGACTTATACGAACCAAAATTTCCGGGTTGGTAATGACGGCTTTTGCAACCGCTTCTTTTAGTGAGTCTGCGCGAGCATCACCCATCAGCGCCCAAAAGGCTGTATTACACATTAATATTAAAAAAATCCGTTTAGCCATACGATTTTTATCTTTCTCTTAGGGCTTCTTTTGAGCCGCGTAATAAAGGCTTCAAAATATAGGATAGCAAGGATCGTTTACCCGCCAAAATGTCAATTTGCGCCATCATTCCTGGAAGAATGCGCAACGGTTTTTTCTCGGTACCCAGATAATCTTTCTCAGTTAATATGGTGGCCATATAAAACGTTTTCCCTTCTTTATCCGTGATAGAATCCGCCCCTACATTTTGTACGGTGCCATTCAGTCCTCCATAAATCACAAAATCATACGCAGACAGTTTCACAATCGCTTTTTCTCCAATGTGCACAGCCGCAATATCTTTGGGAAGGATTTTTGCCTCGACTAACAATTGTTCGCCTTCAGGAACAATTTCTATGATAGTCTCCCCCGGCTTAACGGTACCTCCTATCGTGTTCACGTTCATCACATTGACAATACCATTCACAGGGGACCTTAGTACAGTGCGAGTGGCACGATCTTGTAGCGAAATATTCGTTTGTATTTGTTCTTGAAGCTCTGCTTTTGCACTAACCAGTTCTTTTGCGGCTTTACTGCGAAAATCAGTTTGAATTTCCCTGAGACGACTTTCTGCTTCCAGTACAGCACTATCACTCTGCGCTTTTGCTACTTGTGTATCCGCAATATCACCCATTAATTCTTTGACTTGCCGTTCACTGCGTAACACTTCGACTTTTGCGGCGGCCCCTTCTTGGTAAAGTGATTTTGTCATTTCATATTCTTCTTTGACCAATTTTAAACTGTCATTGAGCTTATTTATTTTTTCTTGCGCTCTCAACGATTCTTTTTGGCGTTGTTCAAGCTGATTTTGAGCGGTGGATTCCCGGTTTTTTTCAGCGGCTTGGTCTGCCAGATAGACCTCATGTTCGCTTTTCATGTAGGTCACCTGTTGCTTTTGAGAAGCGCCTTCAGAAGGAATCTCAAAAGGTTGCCCTTTCGATTCTGCTGCAAGACGGGCAATTTTAGCCTGGATGGCAAGTTTTTTTAGGAGACCCTCAGTGAGAAGCGCTGTGTAACTGGTGTCATCGATTTCCATGAGGACCTGCCCCTTTGTTACTTTTTCACCTTCACGAACTAAGATTTTTTCAATGACGCCACCCTCCAAATGCTGTATCACTTGAATTTTTCCGGAAGGAATTACTTTGCCTACACCGCGAATCACTTCATCTATTTTTGAAAAATGAGCCCAAACGACCAAGCTACAAACGCAGGCGATACAAAAGAAAAGAATATAGTGTTGACTTTTTTTAGGCCCTTTCAAAAAGCGTAAATTTAGTCCTTGCATGAAATCGTGGAGAGCGCTATTTTTCTCTCGATCGTTGGGTGTGATGCGATTCTCGTTTTTATTCATGGTGTCCCTTTTTTCGGATCTGGAGTACGTAAAGCTTTTGCCTTTAATGCATTCAGAATTTCATCTTTGGGGCCGTCGGCGACGAGAATGCCACGATCTAAGATGATGATTCGAGTGACCAGCGCTAACATGCTGGGTTTATGCGTTGATAAAATCAGTGTCTTGTTTTGCGCATATACAGAAAGCCTTTCTTTAAAAAGTGATTCGTTTAATTCATCTATAAATGCGGTAGGCTCATCAAACATGAGAAAGCTGGGGTTATTCAGTAGCGAGCGTGCAATGGCAACGGATTGTCGTTGTCCTCCAGAAAGATTATCACCCCGTTCACCGACTTGAAAATTCATTCCTTCGGGTGTTTCTTTAATGAAAGTGATCAATCCAGAGATTGTAATGGCATTCAGTATGGCTTGATCTGAAGCATTGGGATTACCGAGTAAAATATTATCGCGTAACGTTCCACTGAATAGAGTCGAATGTTGGGAAACGAAACCAATGTATTTTCTGGTTAGCATAGGGTCAATGTCTTGTATATCGATATCATCAAGGAAAACTTTGCCTTCTTTTACTGGGTAAAAGCCAGCGATGACATTGAGCAGCGTTGTTTTTCCCGCCCCTATTTTACCAATGACTGCAATACGCTCTCCAGGCATGATGGTGAGATTGATATTTTTTAAAGAAGTGAGCTGAGCACCTTGGTATTTAAAAGAGACATTTTGCAGCTGGATTCTTCCATGGATGGTTTCTGGATTTAAGAAAACTTTGTCTGGAGGCCGCTCCACGGGAAGCTTCATGATCTTGTCAATACCTTTTAGGCTAGTGATTGACTGATAGTAACGCATGACTAAACCAACAATTTGGGCCACCGGTGCGAGGGCGCGTCCTGTTAGAATGGTGCACGCAATTAAGGCGCCCATCGTAATGTCATTATTTGCAATCATATAGACACCACCAATGATCGTGATGGTTGACCCAATATATTGAGAAAAAAATGCCACGTTAGCGGATAATCCCGTGAGAAATTTAAGCTTTGTGTTGAGCTCTGTGGTATAGCTCACCAGTTGTTCCCATTTGCGTTGGATAGAGCTTTCTGCATTTTGTGCTTTAATATCGGATACGCCGATCAGTGATTCAATCAAGGTATGCTGCTTTGCGCCAGAAGCGGCATAGTTTTTTTTGATCGTATTCACCAATGGGGCTTGAATAAAAAGACTGGTGACGAAGATAACGGGGATGAGGATGAGGGGAACCATAACCAACTTTCCAGCGATAATTCCGATAACAATGAGAAAAATAATGCTAAAGGGAAAATCAATGAGTACGGTTAGTGTTAAGGAAGCCATAAAATCGCGAAAGATTTCAAATCCGTTCAGAGAATTAATAATGGAACCAACGGATTTAGGGCGTTCTGTGAGACGCATATTTAAAATGTGCTCAAAAATCTGCGCTGAAAGCTTAGAATCGATGCGACAGGCTGCATTATCCACAAAGTGGGCCCTTAGCGTACGCAATAAAAAATCGAAGCCAAAAATGAGAAAAACGCCCAGTGCAAGTACCCATAGGGTGGGCAGCGCCGAGTTGGGAATAACACGATCGTAAACGTTCATGGCAAACAGAGGGGAGGCCAGCGCAAACAGGTTAATAAAAAAAGAAGCGAGCAACACTTCTGAATAAGACGACCAGGTTCCTTGAATGGCTTTCCAAAACCACCGTGCTTTTTTAACTTGAAAAGTTTCGTCTATCGTTTCTTCAAAGGATTCTTCTTTGGGTCTAATGAGGATAATAGAGCGATCATATTCTTGTTTTAGCGCAGAAAGTGGAATCACTATTTTTTTTTGATCGACCAAGACGGTTGCATTTTCTGGGTTAAGCTCAGCCAGCAGACAGAACTGATTATTTTTTAAAAATAAAATACACGGCAATAGCGAGGGGGTAATACTTTCAAAATCGGCCTCTGAAATTTTACTGATAAAATGAGCGCGTTCTGCAGCGCGTTGGAAAAGGTCAGGTGTCAAGGTGTTTTCTTCAATAGGAAGCCCACTGACAAGGGCTTCTGGGGTCATTCGTCTTTCGTACACGTAGGTAAGATCCACCAATGCATTCAGCAAGGTGGTGACTCCTGCATCAAATGGTTTTGATTGAGTTATTTCGTTCATACGAATGTTTCCAGGATTAAGGAGATTTTACTTTACCTATTAAGTATACAATATGTTATTGAAAAAAAATGAATAAAAATTAGCCAACCCACATTGGTTTTGCGCAATCCTTGGTGGGTCTGATATACTTGCCACCTAAAGTCAGCAGTCACTTAAAATGCAAGGGGTGTGCTATGCAAAAATTACAACGTGCGATTATGTTGGGGGCTATGGTGCTTGCAGTGAGTAGCAGTCAAGCGGGATTACCCAAGTTAGGGTCGAATAATAATGGGGGGGGCACCTTGTTGTGTCAGCTTAACTTCGTTGACGTGCCGGGTGGACCTGATAGGTATACAGGGCGTTGGATCAATATGCAGGTATCGGCGGCGGGTTCGACTCTCGACGATGGCCCAGCTTGTGTTGCTGGGGGAGGTTCTGGCTTTAAGGGATTTCAGCTTCCAGCCAGTCGGGTGGGTGACTTTCTCAAAATCCTGGGGATTAGCCAATTACCGGCTTCAATAACGATTAGTGCGAGCATTTGTGCAGAGGGTCTTAGCAAGACTTGTCAGCTTGTAGGGTCACGTAGCTTCACGCTTTCGGGGGATAGCGGTGGTGGCTATGTCGCGGTTCCCTCGACGGCTGAAATTAGTTTTAGCGCGTATAAAGATAATAAAGATTATTCGCCGTGTGTGGATAGGTAATCATCTTCAAGTTCCTGAGCAATGGCTCACGTCCCCGGCCCCGTCGTTCCGGACAAGCGCCGTCTCCCTAACTTGTAAAGGGTGATGTGTTATCACGGCGCGCGATCCGGAATCCAGATTAGCGGATTTGAGAAATACGCAAAATATGCATCTATATGTCCTCGTAAAAAATGGTTTACTGGTTGGGTAATGCAGCAAAGCTAGATTAACAAAAGCTGAATGATGGCTTCTTTTTGAAAATTTTTAATCATGCGCATGTTAATATATTTTTAATCAAGGTGACATAAAATATCCATGAGTACTGATTTAATTAAAGGTGGGGGGAAATAGCAATGCAGCCTAGTTATAAATTTTCTGATGAGAAATATAAAAAGTTACTTGCAACCGTTAGGGAAAAATTACAATCTGAGAAGGCGAAAAAATCCAGTTTATTTGGTCCTCGTTATAAATACCAAGCGCTGGAAGAGGTTATCAACGTTATTGATCGTGGAGAAAATTCAGATTCGCATCATTATCACCTGTTATTAAGCACACTTTATCGTATGTTGAAAACAACAAACCCTGGAGTATTTTCAGGGGTCAGTACGCGCAGAGATTTTATTTTAAATCAATTAGCTGAACAGTTTTTTCCGGCGAATGGTTATAGTTATGGTGAGTGGGCGAGGTGGTTAGAAGAAGAAATAAAGGAATTAGAAAAACAATGGACTCAACAGATTCGAGAGAAAATTGGGAAACAAGAGAAAGGGTATGATTATGAAACCTATTCGTTTCCTGATGATTTTGATAAGGAATTCGAATATATCTTAAACAAAATGACGTATCGCTTTGTGAGAAAAACGAAAGAAGACAAAGAAGCCTATATTTTGCAAGTAAAATTAGCTGAAAAAATGCGAGGTTATGAAAATCTTTATACCGTTGCGTCGGGTAAGGGTTTTGAAGTATTGCTTCAGAAATTAGAAAAAATGCTCAATGAAAATGAACCAGGCGGAGAAATGGAGCTATGTCTCATGGGCAGTCATCAGGAAAGACCCATCGGGAATTGCTGATCCATATCTTTATTTAATAGGTTAAGCTTGTTACCTAAATTATATCGATTGCAATCGATTTTTAGGTTCAGAACTGAATTGAAAAAATAGTTAAGGAAAATAAATTAACCCAAGCTCGTCATCCTCGCGTGAGGCCGTCTAAAGAAATTAAAAAAAATATTGAACTGTTACGGCCGAATCGCGGGGATCCAAATTTCGATCGTGAAAGAATTTTAAGTTCATATTTTTTGGTAAATCCACTCACGCAGAGATAACACCAAATGTAACGGTAAGAAAGTTTTTTCATAGATTTTAAGATGGATCCCCGTGACTTGGCTGTGAAATTTAAATATTTTTCTCAATTTTTGCAGACAGCCTCGCACGAGGACGACGGAGAGTGGGCTAATAATTTTATTTTAAATAATTTTGTGACGCATACAAACCCTAAAAATGGATCGTGATGGGTATAGACGTGCTGCATTAAACAATAAGTTTACTCATTTTTTACGGCGTGGCGGACGACGATGTTCCACTGCTGGGTTGACGTTATTAGGGCGTTTTTTGCGCCCTTTTTTTTGGGGAGCCTCCGAAGAAAAACGAGAAAAATGACGTGTTCCACGATGGGGTTTTCTAGGCGAACTTTTATTTTTTGGCTCAAAAGAGACTTCGCCATATTCTTGCATCGACAATTCATTATCTTTATGTGCTAAGCAAGCAATCGCCGCGGCGATATCTAATGCTGAATAATCGCTTTCTGTAACCATCTTTTCAACGACACCACGATAAAAATCAATATTTTTACTTTGCAAAATATGGATAACGTTTGCCTTAAATTTTTCTGAACGTTTAGTTTGTACTTGATTGGTTGAAGGTGGTTTGAGTGCCTTAATTTGATGATGGACGGCATTTTCAATTTCTTGCAGCATGCGTTGTTCGCGTGGCGTTACTAGCAATAATGCTTTTCCTTTTCGTCCCGCGCGACCGGTACGACCGATGCGATGAATATAGGATTCTGCCGCTTGTGGAATATCAAAATTAATCACATGGCTAATTCGATCGACATCCAGACCGCGTGCAGCGACTTCTGTGGCAACAATCATATCGAGATCGCCACGTTTCAATTTTGCCATGACTTGTTCACGCAAATTCTGACTCATATCTCCATTTAGTGCTGCAGCGGCATAACCACGAGCGGCAAGCTTTTCTGCAACTTCAACAGAAAATGTTTTTGTACCGGTAAAAATAATGGCGGCTTCAATTTCTTCGATTTCAAAAAAACGCGTTAATGCTTCGAGTTTATTTTTCTTTTCGACCAGCATGTAGTATTGTTCAATTGCATTGACGGTAGTTGTTTTAGGTTCAATATGCACTTTCGCTGGATTTTTCAAAAATTGCTTGGCGACCTTGCGGATGGTATCAGGAATCGTTGCAGAAAATAATGCCGTTTGATGTTCATGTTGAATTTTTTCTAATATCCATTCAACATCTTCGATAAATCCCATGCGCAGCATTTCATCGGCTTCATCCAATATCACGGTTTTTATGGCCTCTGTTTTTAATGTGCCGCGACGTAGATGATCCATCACGCGACCCGGCGTTCCCACAATCACATGTGAACCGCGTTTTAATCCTTTTAACTGTATTTGATAATCTTGCCCACCATAAATCGGTAAAATGTGAAATCCACCGAGATGTTTAGCATAACTTTGAAACGCTTCTGCCACTTGTAAGGCTAATTCGCGTGTGGGGACTAAAACCAGCGCCTGTGGCTGTGATTTTTGCAGCGATAAATGGCCAAGGATAGGTAAGGCAAAAGCGGCTGTCTTGCCAGTTCCTGTTTGGGCCTGGGCGAGCAGATCGCGTCCTTCCACGAGAATGGGGATGCTTTGTGATTGAATGGGGGAGGGGCGCTCATAACCGAGGTCCGTCAAAGCCCGTAAAATTTTAGGGTCTATTTTTAATTGTTCAAACGTTTGGGTGACTGACATAATTAACCTTTGCTGCGTTACCTAATTTTCTTTATAAAACAAGGGGTTTTTTGTTGATGGGTAAAGTTGAGCAGATCGACTCTACGGATTTAAAGAGTCGATTATATACACATTTTGTAGTCCCGTCACCCCCTTACGATCCTGGCTCAGTAAAAAGAGTGGTAGATGGCGAGGAGGGATTTTTCGTGAATCCGTCCACCAACATCACACGGTTTGGATCAATGGGTTGTTTAAGAAAAATTTCCCCGATACGAACAAAGCGCTCGGGTAAATCGGTCACGAGAAAATAGCGTTCCGCTGGTTTTGTTAAATTTAATAATTGCGTTTGTTGCAAAATGGCAGTGACAATTTTCGCGGTGGCTTTACCCGAATTAATGATACTCACCGAAGTTTGAAATGCTGCGGCGATGGTTGTTGAAAGTACGGGAAAATGCGTACATCCTAAAATAACAACATCGCAGGGGGTGGATTGATTAAGCAGAGGAGCGAGATATTTTCGTGTAGTTACCTGCGCAATTTCATCATTGATGCATCCCTCTTCGGCTAATGCAACAAATAATCCGCAACTTTGGCAGAAGACCTCAATTTCTGGATCGAGTGTTTGAATGATTTTCTGATAAATACCGGAACGAATGGTGGTCTCTGTGGCCAACAACGCTATTTTTTTATTGTGTGTTGCATTGACGGCGGCTTGTGCACCGGGTTCGACAACACCGATAATGGGTAAATGAGGAAACTGCTGTTGTAAATAACTTAATGCTGCTGTTGTTGCTGTATTACAAGCAATAACGAGAAGTTTAATGTTGAGATGGATGAGCAACGTTGCCATTTGTAAAGCATACTGTTTTACGGTTTCCTGACTCTTTGTGCCATAAGGCAATCGTGCAGTATCACCCAGATAAATAAATGATTCGTTAGGTAGAGAATACATTAATTCGCGCATGACGGTTAGGCCGCCCATGCCAGAATCAAAAACACCAATCGGTAATTCGGTTGTTGTCATAGATTTCTCCTTAGGCGGGCCGATGAATCATTAAGTAATATAGTACAAAGAGGCAAGTGACACTGCCGATGAGCACCAAACTTCGGCCTACGATATAAGGCTTGATCTGAACGGTGGCTGCAGTTTCCAATTGATGCAGCAGACGTTGCTGTTGAAAAAGGCCGACTAACCACAAACAACCGATCGCCGCATACAGTGTGATGGTTCCTAAAACCCAATGTGACAGGGGATTGTAAGATTGGATGGCAATCATTGCAAAACCTGAAATCGGTTGAATGAGCAAAGCAAACAGACTGAGTTTGCTGTCATAATGGATAATGTGTTTTACGTATGCATGACATAATGATTTTCTAAAATAAAAAGTAAAATAAAAACTCCCCCACAAAGCGCCGATAAAAAGCGAGGCGCTGATGATATGAATGATTTTTAAGAGATCATAAATCATGTTAGATCCAGGGGTGTTTGGTGACAGCGTCTTTTACCGTTAAAAGGAGAAAAAGAAAAATCGCGAGGCTGATGCTATTTAGCAAGGTATGGCGCAGAGGTTTTCCTTTCAACCTTTGTGATTTTAGCCATGCGCCGCTGCCCCATAAGAGGGCTGTAAGAAGGAGTGAGCGATAAGCGGCGCTGATCCAGGGAGTATCATAATGCCAATGATACGTTGGTACGATGAGTGTCCCTGTTGCCAATAAAAGAATGAAAAATCCTATTACCCATTTATCGAGCTGCAGTGTTGCTTTTAAAGCAGATAATTGCATTTCACTGTGCCGGGTATGATAAATCAATAACGTATTGAAAATATGAATACCGAGCAACAGCGTTGCTAGTAATAAATGGAGAGTTTTAACCATGGTGCGTCCGATTGTTAGCCTGGATATTTCATGTTGCTTTTTGAAGATGACGGCCACACAAAGTGCTCTGCCGCCAACGGGAAGGTCTTTTGTTTTCAGGGACGCACATCCTGTGCTCGACGCTCCTTACCTTCCCTGGTCGCGACGCCCTTCAAACAAAAGACCTTCCCGTTGGCGGCATACCGACCCTCGCAGTTTGATGTGAAATATTCGGGTTAGGGTTTTTTGCGGTAATTATAGAGGCCTGCAATGAAAAGTAAAACGACAATGCTGTAGAGGGGATAAAATTTATAGATCATTAACGGAGTATTACCCATCGTCGGGTGAACCTCTCCCGTTAACACCAACAAACGATTCTCAGGAATTTGCCGCACAATTTTGCCGTGAGTACCGATGATCGCCGTGATGCCAGTATTGCTCACATATAAAATGGGTCGGCCCGTTTCAATGGCGCGCATTTTTGCCATTTGAATTTGTTGTGGTTGCGCGAAGGAATCACCAAACCAACTGTCATCATTCACCGTCACTAATAATTGGCTGCCTTTACTGTATGGAATGACTTCATTGGGGTAGGTGATTTCATAACAAACAAAAGGAGCGATTTTAATACCTTGTGCCTGTAGCAAAGGTTGTTTTTTAGGACCCTTGGATAAATTTGACATGGGGATGTCAAAATAACGCATGGCTGCTCCGAAAATCGATGGCAGGGGGATGTATTCCCCAAAGGGAACGGGATGTCGTTTAAAATACGTTCCATGGCCTTGGCCCACCGTCATGATGGAATTATAAAATTTATTTTGTTGGTCATTGGTACCCGGAATACCAAAAATTAATGCGGAATGATGTTGTTTTGCTTTGTGATGAAGTTCCTGAATGAATGCCGTTGCTTCTGTTGACAGAATAGGCACGGCTGCTTCTGGCCACAAAATTAATTGTTTATTCCAGTATGGCTGTGTGGCGCGTAAATATTTCTGTATCGTATTGAAAGCCTCATTAGCATCCCATTTCAAGCTTTGTGGTACATTGCCTTGTACTAAGGCGACGGAAAGTGCTCGTTTTGTGGGGTGCGTCCAGTGAGCATCGTGTAATGGGACAGAAACGGTGATGAAAATAAGAATTAAGGTTGCTGCAATCATTCGTTGTGTTGTTGCCTTGGTATCAATGAATAAAATCAATGCGCCGCTCATCATGCTGACGATCAGTGAAATTCCAAATACACTGAGCAGAGGGGCAAAGCCATTGAATATGGTGCGCGTTTGGCTATAGCCGAGCAATAACCAGGGAAATCCCGTAAATAAATAAGCACGTAATATTTCGAAAATAACCCATGTGCTTGGAAAAGCAAACAAACAGCGTTGCCATAATGTATTATGGCGAAAACATTGACTAAAAATATAACCTTGCAAGGCAGGGTAACTGGACATAAATAAAATAAAAAGTGTGGTGATGAATCCCGCTAACAACACGGTAGCATTGCCAAATTTATGAATGCTGATGTAAATCCACGAAGTGCCCATGATGAATTCACCCAATCCGAAAAAAAATCCACGCCAAAAGGCTTGCGCTGGCGTTGCATTTTTCCAGCAATATAAGAGTAAAGCGGGAGCGGCAAAACCAATAACATACCAATGAAATGGCGCAAACGCTAAAACGAATATTCCGCCAGCAATAAAACTCAATAGAGCGAATAAAAAATTTTTACTCTTCATTGTTTACTTTGGTTAATCTCAGTTGTTGAATGCGTCTTTTACTGGCTTGGGTCACCTGAATTTCATAATGGTTAAAACGAATGCTTTCGCCTCGTTTTGGCATGTGACCGATTTGCTGCATGATAAAACCACCCATCGTATCAAAATCATCGTCACGAATTTCGGTAGAAAAATATTGATTAAAATCTTCAATGGAAGTGAGCGCATTAATATCAAAGACACCCGGTTCCACTTCGTTGATGTTGGGTTCAATGACAAGTCGGTCCGTTTCGTCTTCAATGTTTCCGACGATCTGTTCAAGCACATCTTCAATGGTCACCAAGCCCGAAACACCACCAAATTCATCCACCACAATGGCCATATGATAACGATTGTTGCGAAATTCATGCAATAAAATATCGATACGCTTGCTTTCAGGCACAAACACAGCGGGTCGAATGAGCGTAGAAATAAAATTAATGGGTGCGTCGGTTTGATGAATAAAATTCAATAAATCTTTTGCTAATAAAATGCCGAGTACTTCGTCGCGATTTTCGCCAATGATGGGAAAACGTGAGTGTGTGGATTCAATGACTTTGGATAGCGCTTCACTGAATGGAGTATCGTGATCAACGACCACCATGCGCCCACGGGGAATCATAATATCGCGTACTTGCGTGGTGGTGACTTCCAGCACGCCCTCTAACATAATCAAGGTATCGTTATTTAAAATTTGGCGTTCTTTAGCATTATGCAATACTTCAATTAATTCTTCACGATCGTGCGGTTCACGGTGTAAGACGCTTGCTAACCAAGAAAGCCAAGACTTGTGTGGAGGAGAGGGATCGTCGCTCATAATAAACCTCATTGATAAGGATTTTCAAAACCGAGGGCGGTTAAAATTTCAATTTCTTTGCTTTCCATTTTTTCCGCATCCCCCTTGTCGAGGTGATCATAACCCATTAAATGCAAAAAACCATGCACAATCATATGCGCCCAATGGGATTCCAACAACTTACCTTGTTCTTCTGCTTCTTGTTTTACAACATCAGCACAGATGGCAAGGTCACCCAAGGTATCGGGTGCTAATCCGGCCAGCGGTTTATCCATAAAAGCCAATACATTGGTGGGACCCTTTTTATGGCGGAAATGCTCATTTAATTCGGCACTTTCTTCTCGACCAATAATTCGAATGGTCATTTCGTTTTGATGCGAAGGAATTTTTTCCGGAATATGATTCATCGCTTCCAGCAGCCATTTTTTTATGGCAGTGCGTTTGGGGATGTGATCCGCAGCGACTCTTTTTTGAAATTCAATGTGCATGATTATTCAGATTCATAAGCCTCAATGATGTGCTGCACGATGGGATGGCGTACAATGTCATTGCTTTTAAAAAAAGTAAAATGAATTCCCGCAATATTTTGTAAAAGCATAATAGCGTGACGTAACCCGGATTCAATGCGTTTGGGTAAATCCGTTTGCGTAATATCACCCGTGATAACGGCTTTAGAGCCAAATCCAATTCGTGTTAAAAACATTTTCATCTGTTCTTTTGTGGCATTTTGTCCTTCGTCGAGAATGACGAAAGAGTCGTTGAGCGTTCGACCGCGCATATAAGCGAGCGGGGCAATTTCAATAATGCCTTTGCTGAGTAACTGATTGACCCGTTCAATGCCGAGCATTTCATACAAGGAATCGTAGAGAGGGCGAAGATAGGGATCAATTTTTTGCGCGAGATCGCCGGGTAAATACCCTAAACTTTCGCCCGCTTCGACGGCGGGACGCACAAGGACAATGCGTTTGACGTCTTCTTTCTCCAGTGAGGCTACTGCGCAGGCAACCGCCAAGAATGTTTTTCCGGTGCCCGAAGGGCCAATGCCAAAATTAATGTCGTGACGTGCAATGGATCGTAAATAATGATGTTGGTTGGGGGTGCGTGGTTTAACCACGGTTTTACTGATTTTAAGGACATAATCGCCGGTTTCGTGTTTCTCATGGGGTGCTATTTTTTGCGAATCAACGGATTTGATCGTTAGCATAACCCTATGAGGCGTAATGTCCTGTCGGTTTTGAGTTTCTTGGTAAAGAGCTTCTAACACCTTACAAGCGGTGTCAACCGAGTTGGGAATACCGATGATTTGAAATTGCATACCGCGATTGGAAATTTCAACCCCGAGATGACGCTCGATATAATGCAAATGCTCATTGAATTGACCGCAGAGAGTTGCGAGTCGGTGGTTGTCTTCGGGGGTCAGCGTAATGTGGCGCGTTGATTCAGGTTGATCCAAGTGATGTTCCTAATTTTATTTGAAGGGGTGTCGCCTGACAAGAAGCTTACCCCCACTTAGCTTCTCTCGCAAGCGGCAATGCTGTCAAGCGGCAATTCCGCGAATATTTTTTAACATTAGTCATTTTCCAACACAATGCCGCGTAATGAATTTGGTTTTGCTTGTGTAATCTTAATTGAGATCATTTTTCCAATCAAATCTTTTGAACCGATAAAATTTACAACTCGATTATTTTCCGTTCGGCCGGAGAGTTCATTGGGATTTTTTTTGGAAACGCCGGTGGCTAAAACAGACTGCATACTGCCCACCATGCTTTCGCTAATTTGGTTAGCCTGTAAAATGAGACGATTTTGTAAAATGCTGAGACGCTCTTTTTTGATATCCAGGGATACGTCATCCGGCAAAGAAGCCGCAGGAGTGCCGGGGCGTTTGCTGTAAATAAAACTATACGACGTGTCAAAGCCCACGTCGTGAATTAAATTCATCGTCGCTTGGAAATCTTCTTCCGTTTCGCCGGGAAAACCCACAATAAAATCGGATGAAACGCTAATGTTAGGACGAACCTTACGAAGTTTGCGAATCTTCGATTTGTATTCTAGCGCAGTGTAGTTCCGTTTCATGGCCGCTAAAATGCGATCACTGCCACTTTGCACCGGAAGGTGTAAGTGATCCGCCAACTTGGGTTCCTCTGCATACGCAGCAATTAAATCATCGGAAAATGCTAACGGATGTGATGTCGTAAAGCGAATGCGTTGTATTTCATCGATACTCGCCAGGTAATGAATCAGAATAGCAAGACTTGCTACGTTGCCATCGTGCATGAGACCCCGATAGTCATTGACGTTTTGGCCCAGCAAATTAATTTCGCGTACGCCTTGCTGTGACAGACTAACCACTTCCGCAATAACATCATCAAAGGGACGGCTGATTTCTTCGCCGCGCGTATAAGGAACGATGCAAAAGCTGCAATATTTACTGCATCCTTCCATGACAGAAACAGAGGCGCTGGGACCTTCGGCTTTTGGTTCGGGCAAACGATCAAATTTTTCAATTTCAGGGAATGAAATATCAATGGCAGGTGCTTTGGTTTGTCGCACTTGGCGCAGCATCTCAGGGAGACGGTGCAAGGTTTGTGGACCAAAAACCAAATCCACATAGGGGGCGCGTTTCACAATGGCTTCCCCTTCTTGGCTTGCCACACAGCCGCCAACGCCGATGACTAACTCGGGTTTTTTATCCTTAAGCTGACGAAAACGACCAAGTTCAGAGAACACTTTTTCCTGCGCTTTTTCACGAATTGAGCAAGTATTGAGCAAAACAACGTCTGCTTCTTGTGGCTCTTGCGTTAATTCCAACCCATGAGAGACCCGTAATACGTCCAACATTTTTTGGGAATCGTATTCATTCATTTGGCAACCATGTGTTTTGATATACAGTTTTTTCATTGCTTTTTGCCTTGTGCCGCTCGATGGATAAGAAAAGAGGCATTTTAGTCTCTGTAGCACTATTTTTCCAGAGGAAAGAAACCGCAAGTTGCTAGATAATGAACTTGGGGAATTGCTGGCGCCGCCCTTTGCTATACTTAACCTGGATATTTCAGGTTGCTTTTTGAAGATGACGGCACGAAGTGCCCTCGTCGTTCGATGTAAAATATCCAGGTTAAGGCGTTCCCGTGAAATGGAGAGAGTCATGCTGATGAAAAGGGTGATTTTGCTAATGATGATCATTTTTGCGCTCGTTGTGGGTGCTGCAGGCTCAAAACAACCCATAACCGTGCAATGGGACAAAGAAACCTGCCCTCCTAATCCATCCGAAAATTTTTATTTAGAAACGGTAAGCGATATGGTTCGGCAGTATTCACTCAAAAAAGAGGTGTTGCAGATCAATTCTCAAGCATTTCGTACGCTTCCCAGGCTGTTACAGAACCAACAGGTCTATATTTCTCCTACCAACGGCTATTGTATGGCACAGGCGATTTGTTATGAACAAGGACCTCAAGAAGTCTATTCCTCCTGTATCGATCAATGCAAAAAAGCGAACTATTATCTCTTGCAAGAAGAAGCGTCTGGAACGGATTGGGAAAAAGGAAAACTTGCCGTAACGTGTGATAAGCAATAAACCATTCCTTTTCTGCGTGACTATTTTGAGGTTCCTTTGCCAGACAGGAAGTGGTTTAATATTCTAAACAAAAATCCCACGATAAAAGAGAATAGAATGGTTGAATTTTACACCGATAATAATAAAAAAAATATTAAAATAATCAGTCTAACGCCAGCGCGTTTAATCACTTGGCTAAAGAAACAAACCAAGCCCGTGCAGCGTTGGGTAAAAAGCACTGAATTTATGGCAAAGCCAGGACAAATTTGTTTGATTGCCGATGCCAATGGCGAATTGAGTCAAGTTTTGTTTGGCATTAAAAATGAAGACGATTTTTGGAGTGTGGGCGCATTGCCGCGTCTCTTACCAAAAAATAGCTACGAATTAGATAATAGCGAATCGTTTTTCAATTCGGAACAATATCACCGTGCTCAGTTAGCTTGGGGACTGGGTATTTATCAATTCAACGCGTATGTACAACGAGATAGTTTTTCAGATCGATTTTTATATGTGAAAAAATCATTGTGTTCTGCGCTGCAAGATTTAGTCAGTTCCATTTATTTAATTCGGGATTTAATTAACACACCGGCCGCTGATATGGGGCCGGAACAATTAGCAAAAGCGGCTAAAACCGTTGCCTTTGAACATAAAGCAAAAATTTCAATGATTACCGGGGATGCTTTGCAAAAGCAAAATTTTCCGGCGATTTATGCGGTTGGAAAAGGCGCGGCGCAAGAACCCCGCTTAATTGACATCACGTGGGGGGATCCCAAAGCACCAAAAGTAACCTTAGTAGGCAAAGGGGTTTGTTTTGATACGGGGGGGTTAGATTTAAAACCGGCGATTAACATGCGAGAAATGAAGAAAGATATGGCTGGTGCTGCGCATGTGCTCGGTTTAGCGCGATTAATTATGCTGGCACAATTGCCGCTGCGTTTACGGGTATTAATTCCAGCAGTCGAAAATTCTATCGATGCCAATAGTTATCGTCCGGGTGATATTATCAAAACGCGGGGGGGATTGAGTGTTGAAATTGATAATACTGACGCTGAGGGACGTTTAATTTTGTGTGATGCTTTAACAGAAGCCGTCAGTGAAGAGCCTTCTTATTTATTTGATTTCGCAACGTTAACGGGTGCAGCCAGCGTCGCATTGGGACCTGAAATGCCGGCTATGTATTGCAATGAAGAGCAATTTGCTTCAGAGATGCTGCAGGTTTCACAACGCGTCAAAGATCCCATGTGGCGAATGCCATTACATAAACCGTATCGAGATTTTTTAAAAAGCGATATTGCAGATCTGCTCAATTCCAGCAAAGTTCCTGTCGCCGGTTCTATTACGGCTGCTTTATATTTGCAAACATTTATTCCGGATGAGGTTCGTTGGATGCACTTTGATTTTTATGCCGCCAATATGGAATCAAAACCAGGCCGCCCACTGGGTGGGGAGGCGATGGTGATCCGAGCGGTGTTTGAATTTTTGCGGAGTAAATTTGGGAATTGTGGAGGATGACATGTTAGCAGCACTGATGTGGATTATTCTTGTCGTCGGCATTTTTATGTTGGCATTTTATCAGGCGTCTGCAAGAAATGGGTTAATCCTTTCGGCTGTTTTGCTGGTGATTGCAACGCCTTTTACGGCAGTAGGGTTTGCGATAATTTTATGGATCGTATGGTTGTTACTGACGCTTTTCATCTTATTTCCTGTGATTCGTTATGCCTATTTTTCTAAGCCTATGCTGCATTGGTTTTTGCGCAAGCAGCCCGCATTATCGCAAGCAGAGCGTGAAGTATTAGAATCTGGCGGTATTTGGTGGGAAAAAGAATTTTTTACGGGTAATCCTAATTGGGAAAAATTGTTGCATGGTCGTGATGTTGTGATGAACGCTGAAGAACAAGCGTTTCTCGCAGGCCCCGTCGAAAAATTGTGTGCGATGCTCAATGATTGGCAAATTACCGTTAATAAAGACATGCCGAAGGCAGTGTGGGATTTCATTAAAAAAGAAAAATTTTGGGGTCTTACGATTCCTAAAAAATATAATGGCCATGGATTTTCGGCCATCGCGCATTCGACCATTATTACTAAAATTGCTTCTCGTAGCATGAGTGCGGCAATTAATATTATGGTGCCAAATTCATTGGGACCCGCTACTTTCCTCGAATGTTTTGGCACAGAAGAACAAAAAAATTATTATTTGCCCCGCTTAGCGACCGGTGAGGAGGTTTCGTGTTTTGCATTAACCTCATTGGAAGCAGGGAGTGATGCAGCCAGTATTACGGATTTGGGGGTTGTGTGTTACGGTCATTACAACGGTGAGCAAGTCTTGGGGGTGAAGCTCAATTTTGAGAAACGGTATATCACGTTAGCACCGATATCCACGCTGATTGGTCTTGCGTTTCGTTTACAGGATCCCCAACACCTACTAGGATCTGCTACTGATGTTGGCATTACCTGCGCGATGGTACCAGCAAATTTGCCCGGTATCGAAAGGGGTCATCGTCATCTGCCGATGAATTTAGCCTTTTTGAATGGTCCCATTCGTGGCAAAGACGTTTTTATCCCGTTGAATATGATCGTTGGTGGTGCTCATGGAGCGGGTGCTGGTTGGCGTATGCTGATGGAATGTTTAGCATTAGGTCGCGGTATTTCTTTGCCGAGTTTAGCCACCGCCGTGAATCAATTATGTTTTCGCGCAACCAGCGCTTATGTGCAAGTGCGTCGTCAATTCAAACATCCGATTGGTGAGTTCGAAGGGGTTGCGAATGGGTTAGCAAAAATCGGCGGGTTTAGTTATCTATCAGAAGCGACCCGTATTTTTACGGCAGGTGCTGTGGATGCGGGGCAACGCCCTTCTATTGCTTCGGCGATTGCCAAATTTCATTTAACGGAATTAGCGCGGGTATCTGCGAATATAGCGATGGATATTCATGGAGGGCGAGCCATTCAGCAGGGGCCTCGAAATTATTTGGGGGCTGTTTATACCGCTATCCCTATTAGTATTACTGTGGAAGGCGCCAATATTTTAACGCGTAATTTAATTATTTTTGGTCAGGGCGTGGTGCGTTGTCATCCTTATTTAAAAGATGAAATGCAAGTGATCCAAGAAACGAATGAAAAAATACGTCTTAAAAATTTCGATCGATTATTGCTGAAGCATATTGGTTTTAGTGTGAGTCGAATGGCGCGGACTTTTTGGTATGGATTAACGGGTGGACGTTTTATCCGTACGTGTCGCCGTGGAAAATTACACACATTTCTTCAGCAACTGACGCGGTTAAGTGCAGCATTTGCATTTTTAACGGATATGACTTTATTAGTGATGGGTGCAAAATTAAAATTTCGTGAATCGTTGTCAGCTCGGTTTGGTGACATTATCAGTTATTTATATATGGCTTCTGCGGTTATTCGCCGTTATGAACAAAGGGGGGAAGTCAAAGAGGAAGCTCCTTTTTTAGAATGGTCATTGACGTATTGTTTGGCAAAAATCCAGCAAAGTTTTGATAATATTCTTCATAATTATCCTAAAAAGTTTTTAGGAAAGCTGTTATGGCGTATCCTCTTTCCTTATGGTAATGTTTACCGATTGCCGACCGATGTTTGCAGTCAGAAGGTGGCCGAATTAATGCAAACAGATTCTTCGCTGCGAAATGAACTTACCCAACATTGTTACGTAGGCGTACCACCGGATCCGGTGGCCATCGTTGATAGCGTATTTCAGCGCAGTGCTAAAATAAAATCGCTTTTGAAATCAATTCCAGGAGCAAGCGGCCATCCCGATTTAGTTCTTTTGCAGGAATTGCATTTGATGCGGGAAAATAAGCAATTCAATGAGGAAGACTTTACCCTCTTGCAAGCGTTTTTGCTGGCAAGATTAGAGGCGATTCAAGTTGATGAATTTAACAATGGAAGGGAAGTCAATGAACCAAAGCACTACTATACCGACACGAAAAAATAGCGTCGTCAATCATAAACCCGTCTACATCGTGAGTGGAGTAAGAACCCCTTTTTTAAAAGCACGCGGTGTGCCGGGACCTTTTTCAGCCGGTGATTTAGCGGTTACTGCAGGGCGTGTATTATTGGCACAACAACCATTTGCACCGACAAATATCGATGAAGTGGTGATGGGCTGTATTATTCCGGGCGTTGATGAGGCGAATATTGGTCGTATCATTGGGCTGCGTTTGGGATGTGGTCAATCGACGCCTGGATGGACGGTGCAACGCAATTGCGCTTCAGGTATGCAGGCATTAGATTCTGCTTTTAAGGATATTACCTTAGGTCGTGCGAATTTAGTATTAGCGGGGGGGGCTGAGGCGATGAGCCATGCGCCCGTTCTTTATAATAATAAAATGGTGAATTGGTTTGCGGGCTTACAAAAGGCACGTTCTTTTGGGGCAAAAATGGGAAGCCTCACTAAATTAAGTATTCCCGCTTTATTTTCACCGGTGGTTGCGTTATTGCATGGATTATCAGATCCATTATCCGGTTGGAGCATGGGGCAAACGGCTGAAGAATTAGCCTATCGATTTCATATTTCCCGTGAAGAGATGGATCAGTTTGCGTATCAGTCTCATCAAAAAGTATTGCAAGCGCAAAAGGAAAATCACTTTGAAGAGGTGACGGCGACCTATGCGAAGGATGGCAAATTTTTTGTGAAAGATGATGGTGTGCGCGCTGATACCACCATGGAAAGCCTAGCCAAACTCAACCCTTTTTTCGATCGCAAATTTGGTCGAGTGACCGCGGGTAATAGCTCACAGGTGACGGATGGTGCCGCTGTGTTGTTGTTGGCGAGTGAGGATGCGGTTGAAAAATATAAATTACCCGTATTAGCAAAAATAGTGGATGTGCAATGGGCGGCGTTGGATCCTGATGTCATGGGGTTGGGTCCTGTGATGGCAGCGACCCCTTTATTGCAACGCCATGGTTTAGGATTAAATGATATTGATTATTGGGAAATAAATGAAGCGTTTGCGGCACAAGTGATTGCGTGTTTACGTGCGTGGCAGTGTGAAACGTTTTGCAAAACACATTTTGGCCTAGAAAAACCGTTTGGCAAATTAGATGAAAATAAACTCAATGTGGATGGAGGTGCAGTTGCCTTAGGTCACCCCGTTGGTGCCAGTGGAGCACGTATCGTGATGCACCTTGTTAACGTATTAAAACGCCATCGTGCAAAACGAGGCGTTGCAACAATCTGTATTGGCGGTGGGCAAGGCGGTGCCATGCTCGTTGAAACCCTTTAAAAGGAAATTAGGATGACGGATATACAGTACAAACATTGGCGCATGGAAACAGACAACGAAAACGTGTTGTGGTTATACATGGATAGACAAGATACCGCAGTAAATTCATTGAGTCGTGATGTCTTTGATGAATTTGATCGGATGATTAAAGACATTATTCAACGTGCACCGAGCGCCGTTATTTTGGCATCGGGTAAAAAAAAGGGTTTTATTGCTGGCGCTGATGTCACCCAATTTTCTTCATTAAAAAATACGGATGAAGCGTTTGATTTAATTCGTCAAGCACAGATAGTGCTCGATCGGTTTGAAGCGTTACCCATGCCAACCGTTGCTATGATCAGTGGGTTTTGCTTGGGGGGTGGATGTGAGGTGGCACTGTCGTGCACGTATCGTGTTGCGGAAGATATTCCATCCACGCGCATTGGATTACCCGAAGTGAAGTTAGGCATTCAACCGGGGTGGGGTGGCACCGTGCGTTTACCCGCCTTAATTGGTGCTCCTGCCGCGATGAAGATCATGTTGCCCGGCGCTGATTTGTCAGCGCTTAAGGCATATAAAGTGGGATTGGTGGATGCCTGTGTACCAACCCGTGAGTTAAAACGTGCCGCACATTATTTTGCGACGAAAAAACCGCCGCGTCATCGACCCAAAGGCTTTGCTTATTTGAGTAATGTCGCTTGGGTACGACCGATTTTGGGTAAATTTATGTTGCGTCAACTCACGAAAAAAGTTCGTGAAGATCATTATCCTGCACCGTTTGCGATTGTACGTAATTGGATGAAAGAAGGCATTGGTCGTAACGCTTATATTACGGAAGCAAAATCGATTGCGAAGCTCTTAGTGACCAATACCAGTCGTCAGTTAGTCCGCGTATTTTTCTTGCAAAATCGCCTGAAAGCATTGGCGAAAAATTCTAAATTTAACGCGCAGCACATCCATGTGATTGGTGCTGGCACCATGGGGGGGGATATTGCTGCGTGGTGTGCTTACAAAGGATTACGCGTCACTTTGCAAGATCAGTCGCCTGAACGTATTGCACCGGCCATCCAGCGGGCTTACCAATTTTATAAGGAAAAATTAAAAATTCCTCGAAATATTCAAGCGGTGATGGATCGCTTACAACCGGATGTGGAAGGGAATGGTCTTCGACAGGCTGACGTGGTGATTGAAGCCGTTTATGAAGATTTGGTGGTGAAACAAGACATCTTTAAAAAAGCAGAAGCACAATTAAAGCCGGGCGCCATTTTAGCAACGAATACGTCGAGTATTCCACTGGATGAAATCAGCCGTGTGCTCAAAGATCCCAGTCGATTGGTGGGCATTCACTTTTTTAATCCCGTTGCTAAAATGCAATTGGTTGAGGTCGTGCATAGCAATAAGACTTCACAACAGGTCGTGAATGATGCTTTGTCTTTTGTGGGGAGTATTAGCCGTTTACCATTACCGGTGCAAGCAACCCCGGGATTTTTAATCAATCGTATTTTAATGCCTTATTTATTAGAGGCAATGAAAATTTACGAAGAAGGCGTGTCTGCAGAGGTGATTGACAAGTCAGCCTTAGAATTTGGTATGCCGATGGGCCCAATGACATTAGCCGATACGGTGGGTTTAGACATTTGTTTGTCGGTTGCCAAAATTCTCACGAAATATTATGGTGGTGAGCTCCCCAAACGTTTAGAACAAATGGTGGCAGAAGGAAAATTGGGCTGTAAACGTGGAGCGGGATTTTATCAATACGTTAACGGTAAAAAGGTTTCTTCCGCGAACGCACCGGATGGGGTGCAATCCGATATTATTGATCGCATGGTGTTAGCGATGGTGAATGAAGCCATTTTATGTCTGCAACAAAATGTCGTGGAAGATGCTGATTTGTTAGATATTGGAATGATTTTTGGTACGGGGTTTGCGCCTTTTACTGGTGGTCCTATTCAGTATGCGCGAGAACGGGGTTGGAAAACCGTACAAAATCGGCTGCAAACACTTGCAGAACGGTATGGAGATCGTTTCAGGCCGGTGGACGGAGCGATGGTAGGAGATGCCACAGCGCAAGCTAACCATGAGAAAAGAAATGAGTTTTTATCCGAAAGAGCAACATAAAACGCCCAGACTTTTAAAAGATGCTTTTTTTTATTATGGCAAAGCGCTAAAAGCAGCGTGGCTTTATATCGTGTTAGCGGTTTTGGCGTACAATGCTTATAGCGTTACCCATCGTTTTGTCATGGGTCGAACCGGTGAGATCAGTTTTTTAATGGCGATTGCTTTGATCTCACTTTATTTTTGGTCGGCCGCACTGTATGCAACGCATGGTGCTTTGCAAAATCGTCCCACAACGGTGAGGGAATGTCTTGGTAAAACGCTGCAGCGCTTCTATAAAATTGTGTTTGTTGTTGTTTTGTATGGGCTCGTTTTCATTTTAACGATATTTTGGTTACAAACGTTAAATCATCTCATTGGGAATGCGTCACATATGGCCATGGCGCGGTGGTGGTTAAGCCTATTTTTGGTGGGTTTTCCGTTGCTGCTTTTTATGTTGCTTTTCTTGTTAAGTATTCCGTTGATCATTGTGAACAACGATTCGTTTTTGCGAGCGTTGGGACGAAGCGCCAAAATGGTGTGGCTTTCGATTTTTAAAACCACCTTGGTATTATACGCGGGGATTATTATTTTGGGTTATATGGTATTGCCCTATACGCAGCATACGCAATGGGTTATCGAGCGACAGGTCAAAGTCATTTATGATTTGGTCATTTTGGTTTTTTTAGCTCCCATTGTGCTTAATTATGCGTTGTTGCTCGTGAATAATCTTGGTATTTTTATGGCACAACGCAGTCATTCCCGTTGACCAATAGGGTTTCCCGAGCAGGCGAAATTCATTATGACCATTCACGTTCCAAATACTGAAGTTTATCCGACACGTCTTTCCATTCGTCGGCGTCGCTGGGGGGTTCTTTTACCGTGGTGATCATAGGCCATTTTTTAGCAAGTTCAGCGTTCAGGCCAGTAAAGGATTGTTTATCTTCCGGTAAATCGTCTTCGGCGTAGATGGCGTCAACGGGGCACTCTGGTACGCATAGGTTACAATCAATGCATTCTTCAGGATCGATCACCAACATATTTGGTCCTTCACGAAAACAATCAACAGGGCATACCTCGACACAGTCCGTGTATTTGCATCGAATACAACTATCGGTGACAACGAAGGTCATGCGAATTTTTCTCCTTATGGGTCTTTAGAAGGGTGTCGCCTTGCATTTGCAGCAGATACCTGAATCCGAGGCGACACCCCTTTAGAAGAGCATGATTATAGTGTAGTCTTTCATCCAACAAAAGCATCTGCAAGAGGATTTATGATAGTAACGGCTGAACAGGTAAAACACTGGATAGAACAAGGTTTGCCGAATTGTACAGTGACAGTAGATGGGGATGGTCGCCACTTCAATGCGATCATTGTGTGTACGGATTTTATTGGAAAAAATTCAATGCAGCGTCATCGGATGGTTTATGCTGCTTTAGGCGATCGCATGCGTGAGCAAATCCACGCATTATCGTTAAAAACATTAACTCCCGACGAAAATAAATGAAAGAGGTATTCGCAATGAATGTGCATGATATTATTAGTGATCAAATCGCTTCGCATCCCGTTGTTTTATATATGAAGGGAACACCCGATTTTCCACAATGTGGTTTTTCCGGGCAAGTCGTGTCGATTTTGCATAAACTTGGTGTAAAGCCTTTTGGTGTGAATGTGTTAGAAGACCCCAACATTCGCCAAGGCATCAAAGACTTTTCCAATTGGCCGACGATTCCCCAACTTTATATCAAAGGTGAATTCATTGGTGGATGCGATATTGTGGCTGAAATGTATGAGTCCGGCGAGTTGCAAAAGCTTTTGCAAGAATGACAGACGGTGGGTGTTACCCAGGAATTCCCCATCTTTCGATGGAGAACTCCTTCCCTTTTATTGACGCGGGCTGCAGGGGACCTGCATCCTCGCGATCAAGGGGGAGCGCGCAAAGCTCCCCCTTGATAATCCCCCACTGTTTCAATCTTTTGTTTTCTAAAACAATAAGTTGCTAGATAATGAACTTGGGGAATTGCTGGGTGTTACCCTTCAAAATCCCACATATCTTTATCTTTTTTAAGGGGTGTGGCATGATCACGCAGCTGATAAATTTGCTGATATTTATCAATCTCAGCTTGTTGTGCAGGTGAGGGGGGGTACGTTCGGTTAAACTCATTGAGCGCTTCGTCGATGAAACTCATGAACTTTTTATTAATGGGGGTTTTTTTAAACATATCGCCTCGGTTATTGGAGTCATGAATACCTGTATAATGATATATCGATATGGATAGAATTTCTATGAAAAGTAGCACTTCGCAATTTAGAGGATTTTCCTTTCAAGAATTGCTGACACCGGCGGGTCTCTCCAAACTGGATAACCAGTTTCTTCATTCTCTTGAAAAAAGTGATGTGCTGCTTCACGACTCGTTATTGAATTACCGTGCTGGACATTGCACTGACCCTAAAGAAATGAGTCAATTATTGATTGACGTTTCACCCGTGTTGGAAACTTTTATCGCTGAGCTTTTCAATATTCAACAGGACGTGTTGCAGCTACAAGCAAAGGTTAGAAGTCATGATCCTATTTTTGAATTTAAAAAACATTTTGTATTACGAGAAGCACGGCGTGCCCTAAAACAAGCCGCGGCATTACCGACGTTTGAAATTTTAGATGCGTGGTTGACAACACAGTTGAAACAGCATCAACTCGACAGTCATGATCGTGAATGGGCGGTTGCACATTTTGCTCAGAAGATTTTGGCGGAACCAGAAAAATATTCTGATGCGATTTCGCAATTAGTTGCGTGGTGCGTACAAGCATTGCATTCTGACACTGGAAAAGAAGCGGTATTGGGTTGGGTGAGTTTTCATTCTCCAGGACGTTTGGATTACGGTAATTTAGTGAATGTAGAACCGGTGGGCGATGAGCTGGAGCGTTTACAAGGATCACCGCGACAGTGGCGTCATCGCGATGGATTCAAATTAACGGACGAGCGCATGACGCGTCGTCAAGTTTTAGATGAAGCACATTATTGTGTGTACTGCCACAAAACGGATGGTGATTTTTGTTCGAAGGGCTTTCCCGTTAAAAAAACCGCACCTGAGATGGGTTTAAAACGCAATCCGCTCAATGAAATTTTAACGGGCTGCCCGTTAGAAGAAAAAATTTCCGAAATGCATTTTCTCAAGAAATCAGGTTATAACGTTGCGGCACTCGCGGTGGTGATGATCGATAACCCCATGTGTCCGGCCACGGGCCATCGCATCTGCAATGATTGCATGAAAGCGTGCATCTATCAAAAGCAAGAGCCGGTCAATATTCCGCAAATTGAAACGCGTGTGTTAACCGATGTGTTGGAATTACCGTTTGGCGTTGAAATTTATGATTTATTCACGCGTTGGAATCCTTTGCGAAAAGAGCAATGGATCGCAAAACCTTACAACGGAAAAAAAGTATTAGTGATGGGGATGGGGCCCGCAGGATTTACTTTGGCGCATCATTTATTAATGGAAGGCTGTGCTGTGGTAGGAACCGATGGCTTGAAGATTGAACCGTTGCCATCTCATTATGTAACAGCACCCATTCGTGATTACTCCTCCATTAAAGAAGCGTTGGATAATCGGTTAATGGCAGGATTTGGTGGTGTTGCGGAGTATGGTATTACGGTCCGTTGGGATAAAAATTTTCTGAAATTAATTTACATTAGTTTAATGCGTCGTCCGTATTTTCAAGTGTATGGTTCCGTTCGATTTGGTGGTACGTTGCAGGTTGAAGATGCATGGACATTAGGTTTCGATCATTTGGCTGTCGCCGTGGGTGCAGGTTTGCCGCGAGAATTAATTATCCCTAATAGTCTAGCGTCAGGAATGCGGCAAGCCAATGATTTTTTGATGGCCTTGCAATTAACGGGCGCTGCCAAATTTTCCAGTCTCGCTAACTTAGAAGTGCGCTTGCCAGCCGTTGTAATTGGAGGTGGATTAACAGGTGTTGATACCGCAACGGAAGTACAAGCGTATTATATTGCGCAAGTGGAAAAAACAGCGCATCGTTATCGTATTTTATCGGAATATCAAAGTGCAGAAACCGTGCGTCGTTCTTTTGACGAACGTGGGTTAGCTATTTTAGATGAATTTCTGCAGCATGCGCATCAAGTACAAGAAGAGCGTGAACGTGCATCACGTGAACATCGTGAACCGGATTTTATTTCATTAATTCGTGAATGGGGCGGTGTTACCATTGCGTATCGCCGTAATATGCAAGAATCTCCTGCCTATCGTCGAAATCATGAAGAAGTCAGTAAAGCGTTTGAAGAGGGTATCTATTATGCGGAAGGTTTAGAACCTGACGCGGTTATTTTAGATGAGAGCGGTGCCGTTAGCGCGTTAAAATGTCGCGTTTTAATCCAAGATGAAGAAGGCCGCTGGCATCACTCAGACGCGATAAAAACGTTACCCGCGCGCGCAATCTTCGTTGCAACCGGTGCAAAGCCGAATATTGCTTATGAATTTGAACATCGCGGTACCTTTGTGCGTGAAGAGAATAATTATCAACGTTTTGAAGAAGTGGAAAGTCATTTGCAAGCGGTTCGTGGTTTGCCACATGTAAAAGCGCCGGAGTTTGGTCCTTTTACCAGTTATCAGGAGAAGAATTATCGTGTTTCTTTTTTAGGAGACACGCACCCCGTTTTTCATGGTAGCGTTGTTAAAGCGATTGCGTCTGCAAAACGGGTGTACCCGGCGATTATTAAAAAAATATTACAACAGCCTAGTTTTGGGCATGATGATGAATATCATTATTTTAAACAACAAATGCTGGGATTATTCAACGCAACGGTTTGTTCGGTGACGCGACAGGGAGATGATTTAATAGAGTTGGTGGTGCGTGCACCGATGGCGGCTAAAAATTTTCGCCCAGGGCAATTCTATCGCCTACAAAATTATGAAGCTTCGGCCATTAAGGTGGATGCCACGTGCTTGCAAACGGAAGCCATGGCTTTATTAGCATCGAAACATTTGCCAGATAGTGATTTGTTATCTTTTCTCATTTTAGAACGTGGTGTCAGTAGTCGATTGGTCGCCACCTTTCAGTCTGGGGATCCGATTGCTGTGATGGGGCCTACGGGGGTTAATACGAAAATTCCAGAGACACCCGAAACCATCATGATCGTGGGTGGTACTATGGCCATTGCACAGTTGCGTTCGTTGTCGCCAGTATTACGCAGCCGCGGTCATCGAATATTATTTGTTGCCTGTATGGAATCTGAAAAATCCGTTTTTAATCGTGAAGAAATTGAAAAATTATCCGATGTGGTGTTGTGGGTGACAGCAACGGGAAGCACAATAAAAAATATTCGTGCACAAGATCATGCGGCGAGTGGCGAATTAATTTTAGCCCTACGTGATTACGCATTAGGTCAGAAAAAATGTGATACGATGATACCCACCATCCGATTGCAAGAAATCAATCGTGTTATTGTGGTGGGTTCTGCAGAATTATTGCGGCGCATGCAACAGGGACGAAATGGTTTATTACGTCCTTATTTTCAGGAAGAAGCGAAATTTTTTGGCTCCGTTTATGGTGCGATGCAATGCATGTTAAAGGGGGTTTGTGCGCAGTGTTTGCAGTGGCAAGTTGATCCGATCACGGGTAAACGAACAAAAGCGGTGTATGCGTGTTCGTGGCAAGAGCAGCCGATGGAAATGATTGACATTGCTCATATCGACGAACGTCTCAATCAAAATAAAGTGCAAGAACGGTTATCGAATCAGTGGCTGGATTATCTTTTCGCAAAATATGATATCATTAAAATTTAAGTATTGGATAAATGTTATGTATCAGCAATTGACTTACCAAGAAGCAAAAGAGTTACTGCATAAAACGGAAGTCATCGTCATTGATGTGCGTGATCAAGCCAGTTACGAAGCGGAACATATTACCGGTGCGACGCATCTTTCAGTGGCAGAGCTCAACGATTTTTGTAAAAACACCGACAGTCAAACGCCTATTTTAGTTTATTGTTATCATGGTATTAGTAGCCAATCCGTCGCACAATATTTGATTGACCAAGGTTTTAGCAAGGTGTACAGTTTAATGGGGGGCTTTGAGAGCTGGAGATCGCATCACTACACCAGTGGCACCAAAAAAACGTAAAAATTGCTGAAAAGTTAAGAGCTTATTCATTCATGTCGAAATCAACCACCCTACTTAAGGTACCGAGTTTTGAAGTACTTTTGACGAAATCGCCTGTTTTTCGTTCTAAAGAAGAGCGGGACGTGCAAATTGCACGTATAGCGACATTGCTGAAAGCAAAGAACGCCATGATTATTGCGCATTATTACACGGACCCCGACATTCAGGCGTTAGCAGATGCAACCGGCGGTTTTATTGGTGACTCGCTTGCTATGGCGCAGAAGGGGGTAGCCAGTCCCGCCAACGTATTGATGGTGTGTGGAGTGCGCTTTATGGGTGAGAGCGCAAAAATTTTAAATCCTGAAAAAAAAGTGTTGATGCCAACGTTGGAAGCGACGTGTTCACTTGATCTTAGCTGTCCAGAAGATGCCTTTGCTCAATTTATTCAGCAGCATCCCGATCGAACGGTTGTCGTCTATGTCAATACCTCAGCGGCAGTGAAAGCGTTGGCGGATTGGACAGTGACTTCTTCCAACGCCATTGAAATTATTCTGCATTTGCAAGCAGAAGGTAAAAAAATCCTATGGGCGCCAGATCGTTACCTTGGACATTATATCCAAAAAGAAACGGGCGCTGATCTATTGTTGTGGCAAGGCGCGTGTATTGTGCATGAAGAATTTAAAGCACAAGCATTGAAAGCGTTAATGCAACAGTATCCAGAAGCTGCGGTACTGGTTCACCCAGAGTCGCCACCGGCGGTGATTGAATTAGCGGATGTGGTGGGTTCTACAACACGCTTATTAAACGCCACCCAAACATTACCGAACCAGCAATTTATTGTGGCGACCGATCGCGGCATTTTTTATAAAATGCAACAATATTCGCCGCAAAAAACATTGATTGAGGCACCCACGGCGGGTGTGGGTGCCACGTGTCGTAGTTGCGGGCATTGTCCGTGGATGGCAATGAATACGTTAGATATTCTCGAGCGTTCACTCATGGTAGAGAGCAATGAAATTATCATTGCTGCAGATATTATGGAAAAAGCCCGTAAACCGTTACAAAGAATGCTGGATTTTTCGAAGGATAATTTTAATGGATAATTTCATACAATCAAAAATCACTGAATTAGGCATCGATAAAATTCAACATCATATTTTTCTCTGTTGTGATCAAAGCAAAGCGAAATGCGCAACACTTGAGCAAGGACTCGAATCGTGGGAATATTTAAAATCTCGTTTGCAAGCATTAAATCTCAGTGAGCAGGGCGGTATTTATCGCACGAAAGCCAATTGTTTGAGAATCTGTGGTCATGGTCCTATTGCCGTTGTTTACCCGGAGGGAATTTGGTATCACTCATGCACACCCCCCGTGATTGAGCGAATTATTCAAGAACATCTTCTGCAGGGGAAACCTGTCGAAGCATTTATTTTATATCGGCAGACCACGACCGATTAACCCATTTGACTAAAAGATTTTAAGAATGCCGAACATCTTACGAAAAATGAAAACGACGTTGACTAATCCTGTTCAATATCATTTACATTTGGGTGAAGATGAAATTTTATTAAATGATTATTTAGGTAAAACGTTGGCGCTGCATTATACGGGGTATATTTTTTGCATTCAGTGCGGACGTAAAACCACTCGAAGTTTTCAACAAGGATATTGTTATCCGTGTTATCGACGTTTATTGGAGTGTAATCTTTGCATGATTCACCCAGAGCGTTGTTTGGTCGAAATAGGGAAATGTCACACCCAGGATTGGGCGCACCATCATTGCCATCAAACACACATTGTTTATTTAGCGAATACTTCTGGAGTTAAGGTCGGGATAACTCGTGAAACGCACATTCCAACACGTTGGATAGATCAGGGCGCACAGCAAGCGGTTCCTATTATTATCGTAAAAAATCGCTATCGGGCCGGTTTAGTGGAAGTGGCGCTCAAAAAATTTGTCAATGATAAAACGAATTGGCGCTCCATGTTGAAAAACGAAGTCACTCACGTGAATTTATTGGAATGTCGGGATCAGATTTTTCATCAATCGCATCAATCACTGAATGAAATTCGCCAAAAATTTCAAGATGACATTGAGTTTTTAAATGAAACCACCGTTACCATTTCTTATCCCGTTTTAGAATATCCTGAAAAAATAACGAGTTTATCTTTTGATAAAACAAAAGAAATCAGCGGTATTTTACTGGGTATCAAAGGGCAATATTTAATTTTAAATTCTGGTGTGATTAATCTTAGAAAATATGGTGGATATGAAATACAAATATCAGTTAAGAAAAAGGTTAATTAATCATGATGGCTCATTTTTTTGAAAATTATTTTAATGTTATTGGTATTGTTGGGGTAGGATTAGTTTTATTGGCCTATTTTTTATTGCAAATTAATCGATTAAAACAAGGTTCGGTTTTGTATTCTTTGCTGAATTTTGTAGGTTCGATATTAATTTTAATTTCTTTACATTATACGTGGAATCTTGCCTCCGGCATTATAGAAATATTTTGGATGCTTATTAGCGCTTTTGGTCTTGTGAAAGCGCTTTTTTCAAGAAATCGAATTCGAAAACTCTTGTCCCGTTCTGAGTAATGCCGCGGCAAGATCGTCTTCCTTGCATCATCCGCTTTGCAGCAGATATACCCATCACGATCCATTTTTAGAGTTTTTATGCATCATAAAATTATTTAAAATAAAATTATTAGTCCACTCTCCGTCATCCTCGTGCGAGGCTGTCTGCAAAAATTAAGAAAAATATTTAAATTTCACAGCCGAGTCACGGGGATCCATCTTAAAATCTATGAAAAAACTTTCTTACCGTCACGATCGAAATTTGGATCCCCGCGATTCAGCCGTGACAGTTCAATATTTTTTTTAATTTCTTTAGACGGCCTCACGCGAGGATGACGAGCTTGGGTTAATTTATTTTCCTTAGCTGTTTTTGCAATTCAGTTTTGAACCTAAAAATGGATCGGAATTGGTATACATGAATCCGAGGCGACACTCCGCGGGAATGCTTAAAAATAGATTAATTTTTTAAAACACTAAAATTATTTTCTTTTTTGTGGTAATACTAGTCCTATCCAGTAACCTTATCGTCATTAGTGACAAGGAGTCATTTATGCAACCCAAAAAGCGTGATGGCAAAAAAACAAGAGGATCAGCCAGCCTTAATGGACAAGGAACTATAGAAGCCCCATTACTCGCCGTTGCCCCGCCCCTACCTCTTTTAGAAGAAGTTCTTACCCCTAACTTGAATCCTTTCGTTGCTGAGTATAATAAGTTTAGCGAGCGTTTGTTAGAAGCCTATCGGCGGTATTCGCAAGACGGTGCTATTGTAAAAGCACACGATACTGTTTTTCAAACGTTGATTTCAATTTCAGGCAGTTTAGGTGCATCAGGTGCAAAATTTGGTGAAGGGCGAAAAATTATTTTGACGCAAGAAATTCTCAAAGCCATTAAATGGTTAGACGCTGAACGCAAAGGTTATTTGTATGATAATGATAGTTCTGCAATCAGAGAATTAATTCAAGTGATTGCACAAGAATTTAAATTAGATATTGCGTTACAAGATATTGGTGTTTGGGGGCGAGCTTGGGGAACGAATCAATACAAAACAGCGATTGCAATCATTGAGAAAAAAATCGCTGAAATTTCAACACAAAAAATTGAGAGTGAGCGCACTTTTTTTGATCCCACGTTGATTAATTTTGAAATTGTGTTTGACGTACTAAAAACTCAAATGCAAAAAATACCCGGTGCGCCTGGAAGAGAGCCTATTGCTTTTTCAGAAACCGTGCTTCCTTCTGCGCCGCTTTTGTCAGAACCCGTGTCCCTGCCGGTTACAGCACCTGTAAATTTGCCAGAACTTCCTGCCCCGGCGTCAGAGCCAGCAGCGATTATTGAAATGTCGGGTGATGATTCTGCTGCACATCTTAAAAAAGGATGTCCTTCGTCTTCGGCATCTTGCTTATTTAGCGCTCACAACAATAAAGCTGAAAGCCGGCGAAAACGTGTGAGTAGTGTGCCTGCTGCTGCCCTCCCCCCAAAAGGGGCTGGCGAAGAGGCCCAACCGCCAAACTGCGTGGTTTGTTAAACACCGCTGTTGGCGGGCAGGGCACTTCGTGTGGCCCTCATCTTCAAAAAGTCACATAAGATTTGATAGCAAAGCCGAACCCTGGGCGTCAGCCCAGGAGCTTTACGCCATGGGGGTTTCCCGAGCAGGCGAAATTCATATGGGAAAATACCCTGGGCGTAAGCCCGGGGATTTTTATCCCCCGCGGCTTGCCATGGGGATTTTTGTTACTCGGGTTGTGGACTATACGATAGCTGTCGTTTTTTTGACATATTGGGTAATCTCGGTTATTATCTGCCCAATGATGTCTCTTTGTGAGATGTTGTCGTTATGAATAGCCTTCCATGGATTGAGAAGCCTTCTCAATAACTTTCAATAAGATAGAGCAGAAGCTCGTTGAATCACTTAGACAGTGTTCTGTCTGGGTCAGTTTGATTTTATTTTCATAGTGGAAATGTATCGATAGCTAGGAAGCCCTGAATCAATGTTAGGGGGTGTCGCCTTGGGTTAATGCAAAGCGACACCCACTTTAGGTGCTGGAGATATGAGATGAAGCGCGTGGTGAGATTAGTGATCAAAATGGCTTTTTGTAGTATTCCTGTATTCAGTGTCTATGCCGATGATTTATCTGCAGTATATCAGCAAGCCTTGGCCAGTGATCCCACTTTTAAAAAGGCCAATGCCGATTGGTTAACCGCTAAAGAAAATTTGCCTTTAGCAATGACCGGCAATGGTGCACCTGGATCGGGTCTTTTCCCCAATATTGCAGTATCAGGCACGGTTGGGCGAACGTATTATCCTAATCAAGATCGTATTCAAAGTGAAACCTATGTAGTGAGTATGACACAGCCCATTTTTAATTTAGCAACGTGGCAGTCCATTGGTTCTGCTCATTATTCAGTAAAAGCAGCAACAGCTCAATATCTTGCAGCCAGTCAAGATTTAATGAGTCGTACGGCGATGGCTTATTTTGAAGTATTGCGTGCGAATGAAAAATTAAATTTAACGATCGCACAGAAGAAACAATTTTTTATCCAATACCAAACGATGAAAAGTAAATATGAGGTAGGTTTGGTGGCGGTGACGCCACTGTATGATGCAGAAGCTAAATATGACCAATCGATAGCGCAAGAAATTAAAGATCGTAATAATCTGCAAAATAATCTAGAAAATTTGCGTGCCATTACCGGAAAAGAGTATCAATCGCTAGCCAGTTTGAATGCAAAAATCCCGCTGGCGATTCCCAGTCCCAAAAATATGAATCAGTGGGTTGCAACCGCGGAGAAACAAAATTATTTAATTCAATCTGATTTAAATTTAATGTATTCCAGCAAGAAAAATATTAGCGTTGCGAAAGCGGGTTATCTACCAACGTTGAATCTTGTCGGTTCATACCAAAATGGAATGACTAACTTATCGGGTCCTGTTTCTCAATCAACGCCTGACATTGAGCAAACACAAGTGGGACTAAATTTAACATTTCCCATATTTCGTGGTGGATATGATGGGGTGAACACCAAACAAGCGCGTTATAAATATTTAGCGGCCAGTGATCAGTTGGAAATGGATCATCGTCAAGTGGTCACGAATACACAAAAAGCGTTTTTAGGTGTAGCGTCTGGCATTAGTCAAATTACGGCAGATCAGCAAGCCATTATTTCTGCTAAAAAACAATTGGACGCAACGCAACAAGGATTTGAAGTGGGGACACGAACGATGGAAGATGTTTTAGATAGCGTGACCGGCTTAACGACCGTGCAGCAACAATATGCGGATGACCGCTATAACTACATCGATAACATTATTAATTTGAAGCAACAAGCGGGTACTTTATCTCCAGAAGATATTGCCATGATCAATACGTGGCTTGGAAAAGAAATTACGTTTTCGTTTCAACCGTGACATACCCCATCTAACGCCGAGGAACTTTTGGATGCGAATCTGCTAAAATTCAGGTAGTCTTTCCCCATCGATCATTTTATAACGTAGGTCATTTTATCATGTCGCCAATGCTGATTAAAACGCCGGAAGAAATTGAAAAAATGCGTATTGCTGGCCATTTGACAAGTAAGGTACTTGAAGCGGTAGCATCCATCATAAAACCTGGCATTACTACGGCAGAAATTGATGTATTCTGTGAGCGCTATATTGTTGATACCTTGCAGGCAATTCCTGGTAGCAAGGGGCAATATGGCTATCCTTATTGCGTCAATACGTCAGTCAATAAAGTGGTTTGTCACGGCATGCCTTCTTCCACACAAGTATTAGAGAACGGCGATATTGTCAATGTGGATGTGACGGTTATTAAAGATGGCTATTATGGGGATAGCAGTAAAACTTTTTCCGTTGGTAAGGTCGCCCCACACGCGCAGCGCCTTGTCGAGGTCACACAGCAATGCCTCTATGAAGGGATTAAAGCCGTTAAACCCGATGCGACCTTAGGGGATATTGGGCATGCTATACAAACCCACGCTGAAGTGAATGGCTATTCTGTGGTGCGTGAGTATTGCGGACATGGTATTGGCAAACTCATGCATGAAGAGCCTCAGGTGCTGCATTATGGCTTTCCAGGCAAGGGGTTAAAACTGCAGCCTGGCATGACTTTCACCATTGAGCCCATGATTAATCAGGGTAAAGCGGCCATCAAATCCATTACACGTAACAATTGGACCATTGCAGTTACCGCTGATCGTCGGCTTTCGGCGCAGTGGGAGCACACCATTTTGGTTACTGAAACAGGATTTGAAATTCTGACATTGCGTGAGGAAGAAAAAGAAACGGTTAAAAATCTCTTTTAATATAAATAGTTATATAGTGGCTTCTAATGGCACGATCATTTTCACCAAAATATTTATCTGAAAAGCTATACGCTTTTTCAATCCTTTTCAATTGCTTATTTTATGCAATACTTAATATTTAGTTAAGTAATATGCGCTATCCTTGTACTGAGGTGGAAGTAATTGTAAAGGTGAGAGTCGATGCGATTCGTAGAAGAAGCGTTAAACGAATTAAAAGTTTTAATAGAATTACACAAATTAAAAAGTTTAATAAAAGCACACAAAGCGGAAAAGACAGAGCCGCAATTGAAAGCAACCGTCGAAGCGGAAATCATCGTGTTAATTACGCACGAAAATCGTGATATTAAAACACGGACCATCGAAAAATTACTGCAAGAATATCCACAATTTCTGGTTCAGAAATATTTTAAAGAAGTCAGTGAATCAGGTGATGGGAAACAAGAAAAAATTGAAGCAATTTATGATATTTTAAGAATGGAAGCCATTGGAGTAGCGTTTAAGGATATTTTAAAAAAATCTTTTATTGAACTCACTCAATTTATTTCATCATCGAATATGAGATCAGAGTCGGTGCAACGTGAGTGTCGTAAGCGTTTTCTGAAGACGATCCAAGAATTTAAATCGATGTTGACAGAATTATGTCGCCATGTGCTTAAGTTAGACATCCTGCCAGGAGACTTAAATGCCATTTTTAATTATTTTTATCAGGCAGCGCTGAACGTCTCTCGTTCTCTTGATGTAGAAGCTGTAGTCTTAGCAGCAGGACTGGAGTTTCCAGATGACAGTGGTGTTTCGGTTTTTTCGGATTTTAATAATCAAGAAGCTTTTGCTCACGTTCGAAAATTAATTGGAAAATTAAAAGGTGAGTTTTCTGTGCCCAAGCTAGAAGGATTAACTCCGGTTGAGGGAGAAAGATATTGCATGGGGGAAAAACGCAAGTTGCTTTCTGGTCTTGTGAGCGCTTATCAAATGATGAATGACCCTGTGTTGAAACAGACATTGCGTAAAGAACTACTTGAATTAATTGAACATAAAAAATCGAGTATCATTCAATTCAACGATAAAGCTAATGGTGACGAGCCGTACCAACGTTTGCTACTGCTTTTTCAAGAAAAATTATCGAATTTTGTGATTGAACTATTTGAAGATCAGAATCCCCAACAATTAATGCAACAATATCCCACGATTATTCAAGAAATGTATTTTAATGCATTGAAAAATCAATGCATTTCTTCTCATGCAAGGGAAATCGTTATACATATCGAAACTATTTTTGCATCACACTTGCAGGATTTTTATTCCCCTAAAAACAACCCATTGATTTTGAATGCAATATCGGTTAATGCGAAACAACTGCCAAATTCTTTGGCGGAAACATTTTTTCAACTGGAGCGATTGAAAAATTATTTAATTTCAGATGGGGATTGTGCGCAGGCTTTTTTAAAACTTCCTATGCCAAGGGAAAACTCAGCTGTATATTTTCGACTTTGGTGGCAAGTGTATCAGCAATCTCCAGGTGAGCGAACGTATGAGGAACTATGGTTACTCTACCAATTACGTCTATGCCCTAAATTTCGTGAGTGGTCGCGTGACCTTATAGTGGGTGACACAAAGCAGCAGGAAAAATTGATGCAGATACTACTTTCCTCAGAAAGGGTGAATCGAAGTCGTGGATATGGGAGGGTGTTTCAGCCGCTCGCGGAGGTCAACGAGGGAGTGCCTCAACCTGTCTCCCAGACACCTTTAAACTTAAGCGAGAATTGTGATCTCGCCCCGATGTAACAACGGAAATGAAAATGAAAAACTGCTGATCTTAGCCTGACTTGCTAGAAAAAACACATTGAAAGTTTTTACCTTCAGGCAAGGTCATCCAGATAGTTCCTGGATTCGAAGTATCGTTATTCATGGAAAAAATAATTCGAGTAATCGGCCCATATTTTCCATCTGACATAAAGGTCAGCATGTTGGCAAGTCCTATAGGATGTAACATAGGTTTTCCAGGATAGGTTAAAACCTCAGCGTAACCATTTTTAGTGCTTAAATTAATATGATATTGAATATCAATGAATTGATTGAGGGTGGGGTTATGTTGGATGCAATATAAATTATGCTGCACATCCGTATCTTTATAACCATTATATTGTACGGCCCGAGCGTTATTGAGTCCGTGGAAAGTAACATCATGGATAATCACATGATTATCTGCGGCAAAGGTAGCAACGCTTACATTCATGATGCTTAAAAATATGATCTTTCTAATCATGTAAATTCCCCTAAAATTGATTTATTGAACTAAGCCGCTTCGCGGCAGCTGCCCATTATCCAACCCCGCACCTAAATCAAACATCTTAATTTTTATTTAACTAATCTGCCAATCCTGGAATCAATCAGAAAGCCATTACTCAGCTTCATGATTATTATAACAAATCGCCGAAAGAATTAAGCGAACAAAAAATTAAGACCTATCTTCTTTATTTGAAGCAAAAAAAAATTAGCGCCCAAAACATTTTAATTTTTCAGGTTCAGTTTCCATCTGCCACTTGGCTTCATCTATGATTGCTATAAACCCTTTTTCGCATCCAAGCTCAAACATCTCTTGTAAGATTGCGTCAATCGTATTTCGTTGCTTTTCTGGAAGAGAAAGCCATGCTTCGAGAAGTTCATCAGGCTTGGATTGTATCGGATTTTACTGTACATTGCAGTACATTCGCATTAAATCTTAATGGTGTATAAAAAATTCCCAGTAGCAAGACGGCAACACTAACTTTTCGCATTATGCCGCAGCTTAAAATGGCGTTGTGTGAGGCTGCAGACCGTGAGCATCGCTCCATAGCAAATATGGTGGAAGTATTGATTCGGGATTATTGCGAACAGCATGGTATTAGCATTCCGAAAATAGATGAACAACTTTTGAATGAGAAAAAATGACTATTTAATTAGATGATAAAAATAGTTATCGACAATTTATAATTACGGTGAGTAAATAATGGAAGATTGTTTTAATTTAATACATAGCTTAGCAAACAGCTATTCAGATTCGCTTACGAAAAAAATGAGCGGGCGTCTTGTTGAAATGGAATCCGATGACAATTCACATTATTTGATTTATAGAGTTCTTGGTATTTCTCTGAAAGAAGGAAAAATGATAGATGAATATCAAAATAAGGGACGGTTTTTATATAAATATGCTGGGTCTTTCCTAGAAGAAGCATCTATCTTATGTTTTGAGAGCGCCTTTCCAGAGGCTAAGAAAAAAGTAAGAATACCAAACACTATCGGTATGAGGCCAAAAACATTCGAGATCGATTGCCTAATTAATAATGATGCTTATGAAATAAAATGGCGAGATGCAACAACTGATGGTGATCACATAGTTAAAGAACATACACGCATTAAAAATATTAAAGATGCTGGATATAACCCAATAAGAATAATGTTTTATTATCCAAATCGCTCACAAGCAATAAAAATACAGGAAGCACTTCAGGCAATATATAAAAGCGTTGGAGGCGAATATTATTTTGGCAAATTGGCATGGGAAATTATAAAAGAAAGGACAGGGATTGATCTTTTAAATATATTGGAGAGAATTGCTCATGAAAAAAATACTGGAAGTTCCTAATAATGAGTTAATGCTGGGCGATTGTTTAAATCAATTAAAGAAAATAAATGATGAGTCAATAGACTTAGTTTATCTTGATCCTCCCTTTTTCACACAAAAAAAGCATTCTTTAAAATCTCGAGATAATAAAAAAGAATATTCTTTTAATGATACTTGGGCTGACATTGCCGAATATTCTAATTACATTAAAGAGAGAATTATTGAATGCAGAAGGGTTCTTAAAAAAACTGGAAGTATATTTCTACACTGTGATAGATCGGCGTCTCATTATCTTAGGATTGCGCTAGATGAAGTCTTTGGTGTTGATAAATTTCAAAGTGAAATAGTTTGGGCATATAAAAGATGGTCAAATGCTAAAAATGGATTGTTAAGCTGCCATCAAATTATCTATTTTTATAGTAAAACTAATTTTTTTAAATTCAATAAACTATTTGAAGATTATTCTCCAACTACTAATATAGACCAGATTTTCCAAAAACGAATGAGAGACGCCAACGGAAAGACAGCTTATAAAAAAAAATATAACGATAAAGTTGAACTTATAGAAAAAAAACTTGGTGTGCCGCTATCTGATGTATGGCAAATACCGTATTTAAATCCAAAAGCAAGTGAGCGATCTGGATATCCGACGCAAAAGCCAATACTATTATTAGAAAGAATTATTTCTATTTCTACAGATATAGATGACATTGTTTTAGATCCATTCTGTGGCAGTGGCACAACACTGGTTGCAGCAAAATTATTAAATCGCAAATATGTTGGAATTGATCTTTCAGAAGATGCTATTACTCTCGCACAAAGCCGTATTTCCAACCCAATAAAATCTGAATCTAATTTACTAAAGCGTGGCGAGCAAGCCTACTTAAATCAAGACGATGATATTATAAGTATATTAGAAAAAATTGGAGCTGTTCCCGTGCAGCGCAATAAAGGAATAGATGGCTTTTTATCCATTGACGGATCAATGAGACCCATTCCTATAAAAATCCAAAAAAAGCATGAATCGAAAGATGCGGCAATAAATTCTTTACTTAAAGCTAGTGAAAAGAGTGGTTTTTCTATAAAAATACTAATTCTTTGTGAAGGAGAAACAACTAATGAAAATTACTACGAAAGAATCCCTAGCAATAAAATATTCATAGTAAATGATATAAATAAATTTCCCGATTTGAAGAGATTCATTGTTTCTAACGAGGAAATAAATAACATCCCTATAGCGTCATCTAAAATGCACGAACAATTAACTTAGCAAGAAAGACATTTCAACATCCTTAAAGACTGCGGACACTAGGAAATAAATATTTTCCATCGCCTGTTAAAGCTCTTATAGTGTTTCAGAGTAAGCGATCCATAATCCACATCTTTTTTTGATTCTTCCATTCAAGATCAAAAAAATTATCTCCATCGACATGCAAATATCCTGAAAATCCAGAAAACCAATCATGCACAAACTGCTTGTGCTCTTTTTCATTGTATTCATAGAGGATAACCGATTTTTCTTTTGAGCCGCCGTAAGCGTTTGGCCAAACACACCTTTTTAATTTAAAAAATTTTGTGCATTCT
>MGOZ01000036.1 GCA_001797285.1 Coxiella sp. RIFCSPHIGHO2_12_FULL_42_15 | reverse complement strand
TTTTTCTCAATTTTTGCAGACAGCCTCGCACGAGGACGACGGAGAGTGGGCTAATAATTTTATTTTAAATAATTTTGTGATGCATATAAACCCTAAAAATGGATCGTGATGGGTATACAAAGGCGCAAAGGAAGAATATTATTTTAATCCATTCTAGAGTATTAAATATTATTTTTCCCTTTGCGTTATATTAATTAATTATTAATTAAGTGCGGACTCAGAAATAATTTTGCAATAGAAGGTTGTTGTTTTAATTCAGTAATGGAACTGTTAATTAAACGCAAAAAAGGCGGTAAATTTTCTAATAATTGTTTGCCATATTGCTTTGTGTAGAGTCGTCGATCGAGGATGGTGACAATACCGATGTCATCTTCTTGACGAATTAAACGGCCGACGTATTGCGTTAATTTGATAGAAGTTTCAGGCAGTGTGGCGAGCATAAAAGGATTCCGTTTATGCTGGCTAATCCATTCTGAGCGGGTTAGTTCGATGGGATCGGAGGGCACGGCAAATGGAAGTTTATGAATAATCACGTGCTGACAATATTCAGCGGGCAAATCAATGCCTTCAGCAAAAGACGCCAAACCGAAAATAATAGAACGTCGCCCCTGATCAATCCGCTTTTTATGGGTTTCAATGAGTTTTAATTTGCTGTGTTGACCTTGTGTTAAAACATCTAACGCGATATCAGCACGCAACTGTTGCAAAGCTTCTTGCATTGCTTGCCGGCTGGTAAATAAAACCAAGGTGCCTGATTGGGGTAAAATGAGTTGATGCAAAAGTGCATTCGCTTCTTGCCGATGAGCTTGTTGCTGTTGGCCACTGGGTTCATACTGCATTTTCGGAATAAAAATAACGGAATGTTGATAATTAAAAATGGCAGGCATGGTTTTTGTTTTCACATTTTCCAGCTGTTTTAGCCCCGTTTTTCTAAGAAAAGTATCATAACTTCCCAGCGATCGCACCGTTGCTGAGCAGAGCAGAGCACCATTTTCCACTTTTTTCCATAACAATTCTTTTAATTGTTGGCTAACGTTAATAGGTGAGCAGTGACAGTAATAATCGTCATTGATTTTTTCAAACCAGCGTGCGATGGGGGGCTGCTTGTCTGGTTGGACTTGACAGAACAACTGCCAAGTTGCGGAAAAATCACTGACTTTGCTGAGAATAAATTTGAATTGCGTTAACAAGTTATTGAGCTGTTGATAATCTTCACCCGTTTTATCCGTCATAAATTCTGCTTCGTCTTCCAGCGTTTTTTGAATTTCTTCGCAATAATGTTGTAGCTCACTGCTTAACTGTGCGATCGATTTTATCGATTCAAATGCGGCAATCGCATCGGTTGTAATGCGCCAAATATTTTCGATGAAATGAAGGAGGTTGAGATCCAGCTGTGCTTTCAATTGTTTGATGTGCTCCACCAAGCGCAGCGTGCATTGATTCACTTTTTGTTGCCATGAGGAGGCAACATGTTTTTTGGCAATAGCGCGTTGCACACTAAAATTAACGGGATTGATCCATTCAATGGAACCCATGATTTTGCTCGTTTTTGCAAAATGAGCGACAGAGCGATGGGGTAAATGATGACATTCATCGAGAATATAAATATTATTTTCAGGTTCTGGTAATAACACCCCGCCGCCGAGTTCAATATCCGAGAGCAGTAAACTGTGATTGGTAATAATGTAATCCGCTGTATAAATTTTATTGCGCGCTTTAAAAAAGTAACAGTTTTCATAAAATTGACAATGCTTGCCGCTACAGCCTGCGCTGTTGGTGGTAACACGCTGCCAATCGGAACCCGCAATCGGGGCTGATAATTCTTCTTTATCGCCATTCCAAAAATGGTTATCAATGTGTTGACGCAGACAATCCATCGCATCGTGATTTAAAAAAAAGTCACTTTGTGCGACATCATCCTGTAATTTAGCCAGGCACAGATAATTTTGTCGTCCTTTGGCGAGTGTATAACGAATTTTTTTATCCAGACATTTTTCTAATAAAGGGAGATCCTTGCTAACGAGTTGCTCTTGTAGAGCGATGGTTGCCGTACTAATAATCACTTTTTGCTTAGGTTTACGTGCCATTTCACTGGCGATTAAATAGCTTAAGGTTTTGCCCGTACCAGTGGGGGCCTCAATACAAAGGATGTGTTGTTGTTCGATGGCTTCGAAGGTGCTTTGAATCATATGCAACTGTGAAGGGCGATCGCGCAGCCCCAGTCGTTGCAATTTTTGTTGAATATCTTTTAGATCCATGTACTCAGTTAATCCAGTGCGTTATCTTGCGAGGGTGCATCTTAGCAGAAGAAAACCCAACACTGAAGCTCGTAGAAAAGGGAGGCATTTTTGGGTACACTACCTTATCACTAACTTATTGGGAAAATCGTAGAATTCCATGCACCTGACAGAAATAAAACTTGCTGGCTTTAAATCCTTTGTCGATCCGACCAAAATCCCTATTCGGAGTAACATGAGCGCCATTGTAGGGCCCAATGGCTGCGGTAAATCGAACATTGTTGATGCCATACGCTGGGTAATTGGTGAGTCTTCGGCGAAACAATTACGTGGTCAATCGATGAGCGATGTCATTTTTAATGGCACGACGAATCGCAAACCCGTGGGTCGAGCGACCGTGGAGTTACATTTTGATAACAGCGCTGGGCGTATCACGGGTGAATATGCTAACTACACGGATATTGTGATACGGCGTGAAGTCGAGCGCGATGGACAGTCGAATTATTTTCTCAATGGAACGTCTTGTCGGCGCCGCGACATTTTAGACGTCTTTTTAGGAACTGGTTTGGGGCCGCGCAGTTATTCTATTATTGAACAAGGCATGATTTCGCAACTCATCGAATCGAAACCAGAAGAAATGCGCTTGCATCTGGAAGAAGTGGCGGGCATTTCAAAATATAAAGAACGTCGGCGCGAAACAGAAAACCGCATTCAACACACCAAAGATAACCTTGATCGCTTGAACGACATTCGCGAGGAATTGGATAAACAGTTACGCCACTTAAAGCGACAAGCGAATGCCGCAGAACGTTACAAAGTTTTAAAAGAAGAAGAACGTGTTCTTACCGCGCAAATGAAGGCATTGCATTGGCAAGCGTTAGAAGAAAAACGCATACAACAACAAGAAAAATTAAATCAACAAGGGGTGTTGCGCGAACAAAAAGTGGCAGAACAACGGCAATATGAAGCTGAAATGGATAAAGTAAAAATTCAGCAAGAAGAGGCACAAGAAACGCAAAATGACGTGCAAAAACGGTATTATCAAATTGGCGAAGAAATCGCACGGTTAGAAAGCCAAATTAAGCATCATCAAGAGCAATTGCAGCGATGGCAGCAGGAATATGCGGATACTGAGCATTTATGGCGAGAATTAGAAGAAACGTCTCTTGAGCAACGCGAACAAATTCGTGAATTAGAATTTGAATTAGCGGAATTAACGCCGCAAGAAGGAGAAGTCAGTGCTAGGGTGAGTGAAGCACAACGGGCCTTCGTTGAAGCGAATCATAAAAATCGTGCGTGGCAAAAAGCGTGGGACGAATGCCAACAGCACATGGCGCAGGTGAACAGTCAACTGCAAGTCATCACTACAAAAATTGAATATCATCAAAAACAAGATCAACAACTCAAAGAGCGGCAAAGCGCGATTGCGGCTCGATTACAACAATCGCGCTTGACACAATTGCAAGCGGAAATTGCGCCATTACAAGCCGTATGGCAAGAAAAACAATTAGAATTGGAAACCATTAAAGAAACGTTGCAAGAAGATCAACGTCACATTACCGAGCAGCGTGACAACAATAAACAACGGCAGCAGCAATTACAACATCAACAGCGTGAATTACAGGGTTTGGAAGCGGAGCAAGCAAAAGCAGCGGCATTGCAACAAGCGGCATTGGGCTGTCATGATGAAAAAAGCGTGGAATGGTTGAACCGGCATCAGTTGCAGGCTCGTGCGCGGTTAGGTCAGAAATTACAAGTGGCGAGGGGTTGGGAAAAAGCCGTTGAAACCGTATTAAGTGGTTATTTTGATGCGGTTTGTGTAGAACACATCGACGATTACGTTGCTGCATTGCATGAATTGAATGATGGTCGTATTACTTTAATTGAACAAGCCGCACTGCGTATGGGTGGAACCTCATTAAAGGCAGAAACACTCATCAGCAAAATGAGCAGTGATTGGTCTTTCGACCAATGGTTGCAGGGCATTTATGTGGCAGAAACCGTGGTGCAAGCTCATGCGCTCAGAAATACGCTCGCATCCCATGAATCTGTGATTACGCCTGAGGGGGTATGGCTCGGCAAAAATTGGATTCGCATCAGTCATCTTCCCGATTCACAACGTGGAATTTTAGAGCGTGAAAAACACTTGCAAACGTTAGTTGAACAAATTGACCTTGCACAACAGCGAGTGGCTCAGTACGAGGAAGCGTGGCAGCAAGGCGAAGCGATCGTCATTGCGTTAGAAAAAAAACGCGATGCGTTGCAAGAGAATTATCAACAAAAGAACGCTGAGTTTACGGAAATTCGTGCGCAATTAACGGCGAGAACAGCGCAACTGGAAGCAACGAAAAATGAGCATCAACGTTTGCAAAACGAACTCAACGAAATGAATCAGCGTTTGCAAACGCAGCGCGATGAAATTGAAGTTTTTCACGAAAAGAAAATCATTTTGGAAAAACAGCAAACCGATGGGCAAAAGCAACGGAATCAATTCATCGAGCAACGCGAGGAATGTCAGTCGGCGTTAGAAACAGCCCGTCATGAAGCACAAAAGCAGCAGCAGCAAGCCGATGCGTTGGTCATACGCATGAGTGCAAACGAAAGCCAATTGGGATTATTGCGACAAACGCTACAGCGTAATGAAAAACAATTAACGCAACTGACGGAGCGACGTGAATATTTATCGCGGCAATTATCGCAGGAAGATTCGCCGGTTGAAAAACTCAAAACCGATTTACAGCGACAATTGTCACAGCGCTTATCGGTCGAGCAGGAATTAAAAGCCGCACAAGCGTTTGTGTTGGAATTACGCCAACGATTTAAAGAGGCGGATGTTGCAAAACAGCACGTGATGGAAGTCATTGCGAGCGTACAAACAGAGCTAGAAAAATCGCGTTTAATTTTTCAGGAAATGAGTGTTCGTCAGCAAACCATTCAAGAGCAACTACAAGAAATAGAAGTTCAACTCGATGCAGTGATCGCTCAATTACCAGAACATGCTGAAATTCAGGCATGGGAAGTCCACCTTAGCGAATTGCAGCAAAGTATTCATCGTTTGGGGCCTATTAATTTGGCAGCGATTGAGGAATTTCAGTCGAGTCGCGAGCGTAAAGAATATTTAGATAAACAATTTCAAGATTTAACTGAATCGTTAGAAACGTTAGAAGCGGCCATTCGCAAGATTGATCGAGAAAGTAAAATCCGTTTTCGTGAAACCTTTGAGAAAGTGAATGAAGGTTTTCAAACGATATTTCCTAAAATTTTTGGTGGTGGTCGCGCGATGTTGGAGTTATCGGAAGAAGATTTATTAACGACGGGTATTATTGTTCGTGCACAACCGCCTGGCAAACGTAATAGTACTATTCACATGTTGTCGGGTGGAGAGAAAGCATTGACGGCGATTGCGTTGATTTTTTCTATGTTCCAGTTAAATCCCGCTCCTTTTTGTATATTAGACGAAGTGGATGCACCACTGGACGATGTTAATGTGGGACGTTTTTGTCAGCTCGTCAAAGAGATGGCGAAAGAAACGCAATTTTTAATGATTAGCCATAATAAAGTCACGATAGAGACCGCCGACCATTTAATGGGAGTGACCATGCAAGAAGCGGGTGTCTCTCGTTTAGTTGCAGTCGATGTGGCATTGGCACTGGAAATGGTTGAGGCGTAGCCTTCTATCTTGGGATTTTTGCATTTTTTGGAGGAGTATGATATGCGGATATTTTTGCTGGGATGTGTTGTACTATTTGCGTTTATTCTTATTTTAGCAGCGTTAAAAAGTAGAAAAGTGAATACATCAGCAACGCGTCGACGTCGACGTGACGCCCCTTTATTTGAATCTTCTACACCTGAGAAAGTGGTCGATGCAGATAGTGCATTAGGCTTGTACGAGCATGATGATACGGTGATGGAAGAAAAACCCGCCGCTGTTGCAAAAATAGATTATGTGATTATGCATGTTATGGCGCCTAAAGAAGAACGTTTTGGTGGCTATCGACTATTACAAACGCTGTTGGGTTGTGGATTGCGTTTGGGGCGAGACAAGATTTTTCATCGGTATTGCAATAACAGTTGGCAGGAAAAATATTTTAGTTTAACTTCCGTCAATCGGCCGGGTACGTTTGATTTACCGAACATGAATCAGTTTTCTTGCCCAGGCTTAACGCTTTTTATGGTGATTGAGGATTGTCTGCAACCGCTGCAATCGTTTGACATGATGTATCGTACTGCCAAACAATTAGCAGAAGAGTTGGGTGGTGAAGTATGGGATGAAAATCGTGAACCCATCCGTGAACCCATGGTGAAAATGATTCGTCATGATCTTGAAAAACAAATGATGGTTACTGTTGTGTGATAATCGCCGTGCGGTTCGAAGTGAGGCTTCTGTGAGCGACTCGATCAAAAAAAAAATAAATGAATTGCGCTCTACGATTGAAGCGCATAATTATCGTTATTATGTCTTAGACCAGCCAAGCGTTCCCGATTCTATTTTCGACGCATTATTTAATGAATTAAAACAGCTAGAAAAACAGCACCCTGAATTTATTACCCCCACATCGCCAACCCAACGTGTGGGGGCAAAACCGTTGACCGCCTTTCAACAAGTGCGGCATGAAGTACCGATGTTGTCGCTGGATAACGTTTTTGACGAAAGTGAATTTGAAGCATTTAATCAACGCGTTTGTACTCGTTTGGCTGCCGACCCCTCTCAAATCGAATATGTGGCAGAACCCAAGTTTGATGGAGTTGCCATTAGTCTTTTATATCAAGAAGGTATTTTACAGCGTGCAGCAACGCGAGGCGATGGCGTGATGGGTGAAGATGTCACGTTAAACGCGCGTACGATTGGTTCTATTCCATTGCATTTGCGGGGTAACCCTATTCCACCATTACTTGAAGTTCGTGGTGAAATTTACATGCCGAAGGCGGGTTTTGCCACATTTAATGCACTGTTAGAAAAAAAAGGCTTAAAAACGTTTGTGAACCCACGTAATGCGGCCTCGGGTAGTTTGCGACAGCTCGATTCAAAAATTACGGCAGAACGGCCACTGGCTTTTTTTGCGTATATGTTGGGTGTTTTCCAAGGACAACCTTTACCAAGCACGCATCTGGGTGTGTTAATGTTGTTGCGAGAATGGGGGTTTCCGGTTTGTTCTTTGACGCAAAGGCTCAACGGTATGCAGGCTTGTGAAACGTATTATCACGAAATGCTTGCGCAACGTGACCACTTACCGTATGAAATTGATGGCGTTGTTTATAAAATCAATTCTTTTGCAGAACAGAAACAATTAGGTTTTATCTCGCGCGCACCGCGTTGGGCGATTGCTTATAAATTTCCAGCGCAAGAAAAAATGACGGCGGTGCGTGCCATCGAATTTCAAGTTGGGCGAACGGGAGCGATTACTCCTGTTGCACGTTTAGATCCTGTTTTTGTGGGTGGTGTTACGATCAGTAATGCCACATTGCATAATTTCGATGAATTGATGCGTAAGGATATTCGTGTTGGAGATACCATTATTATTCGGCGTGCTGGTGATGTCATTCCTGAAGTGGTGAGTTGTATTATTGAAAAAAGACCGTTACATGCTGAAAGGGTGAAATTGCCTACCCATTGCCCGATTTGTCATGCTGAAGTGATTAAGCCCGAAGGTGAAGCTACCGCGCGTTGTATGGGGGGATTATATTGCGCCGCACAAGTGAAAGAATCCATTAAACATTTTGTGTCACGCAAAGCAATGGATATCGAAGGCTTAGGTGATAAATTAATTGAATTGCTGGTGGATGAAAAAATCATTCATGATGTGACGGATTTATATCAATTAAATGGGCATACCTTGACGGCCTTGCCACGCATGGGTGAGAAATCTGCGCGAAATATTTTAGCCGCTGTCGAAAAAAGTAAAAACACAACGTTCCCCCGTTTTTTGTACGCATTAGGTATTCGTGAAGTCGGAGAAACAACCGCTAAAACATTAGCACTGCATTTTAAAACGTTAACTCAATTAGAAAATGCGAGTCTTGATGCTCTGCTTAACGTGACGGACGTAGGACCCATTGTTGCGGCGCATATTCAAGGATTTTTTCATCAAAAGCATAACATTGAATTAATAGATCGCTTACTTACCTATGGAATTCATTGGGAAAAAATAGCGCAAAGCAGTGCATCAAACGCATTATTGGGTAAGACATTTGTACTGACGGGAACGCTCAGTCGTTTTACGCGTGAGGATGCCAAAGAAAAACTAGAGGGACTGGGCGCAAAAGTGGCTGGTAGCGTATCTAAAAAAACGGATTATGTTGTCGTGGGAGAAAACCCAGGTTCAAAAGCGGATAAGGCGAAAGAATTAGGGGTTGCCATTCTGGATGAAGATGAATTGATGGACCTATTACGATCGATACCACAAAACTGAATTCCCAAACCGTTTAAGATGGCTAGTCCAATACGGGCAAAGATATGAATTGACAGCATGATTTCCGCCGATTATCATTATAATCGGCGGAAATCATGCTGTCTGTTAGGAGTCTATCATGTATCCGAGACTATTAGATTTATCTGATTTATTGAAAAAAAGGAGCTATTTTCTGTTGGGCCCACGCGGCGTTGGAAAAAGCACCTTAATTGAACAAAGCTTGCCGTATGCAACAATTTATGACTTATTGGATGCCTCTGTATTTCAACGATTGCTGCGAGAACCTACCTTAATCAGTCAGGAAACAAAGTCTGAAACATTGGTAGTCATTGATGAAATCCAAAAACTTCCGAATTTACTGGATGAAGTTCATCGTTTAATCGTAAAGCGTAAACAAACATTCTTGCTGACTGGAAGCAGCGCAAGAAAATTGCGTAAAGGTGGTGCTAACTTATTGGCTGGTCGGGCATTTCACGCGTCATTATTACCACTTACATCGCAAGAAATTCCTAATTTTGATCTTCTCACCTACTTAAACACGACGGGTTTGCCTGAATTTTATGGCCAATCCCACGTCCATGAATATCTCAATGCGTATGTAGGCACTTACCTTCAAGAAGAAATCAAAGCAGAAGCATTAACACGCAATTTATCTGGGTTTATTCGTTTTCTAGAAGTTGTCGCTCTTTGTAACGGTGAAGAAATCAATTACGCGAATATTTCAAGTGATTGCGGTGTACCCGTTCGCACATTAGAAGCTTATTTTGGAATATTGAATGATACGTTAATTGGTTTTTCAGTTCTACCTTTCTTATCAACGACTAAGCGTAAAGCGATTACACGTGCAAAATATTTTCTTTTTGATATTGGCATCGTTAATTCTCTGACTCGGCGCGGGCATGTAGAATTTAAGTCAGAGCTTTTTGGTCGTCTATTTGAGCACTTCATTGCATTAGAGCTTCGGGCGTTTCTGGCTTACCGGGGTATTAATTTGCCATTACAATATTGGCGCTCCATTTCTCATTTTGAAGTCGATTTTATCCTAGGAAATAAACTTGCGTTAGAAGTTAAAGGCACAGACTTGGTGACCGATAAGCACCTCAAAGGTATTCGCGCTTTGAAAGAAGAAGGGCAGATTGAAAATTATAGCGTAATCAGTTTAGATCCCCATGAACGTCTTACTGATGACGGAATATCGGTTTGGCCATGGCAGAGCTTCTTAAAAAAACTTTGGGCTGGCGAATTCATTAGCCATCGATAGTTCTTCATGCACTTAAAATTTACTGATAATGGATTAGAAGCAAATGTAGCCTCGGTGAAGCCCGTTAATTTTCCAAAAACTATTGTATTTTTCTAGACCCTAAAAATCGATCACGAGTTGCAACCAATATGGGAGTTTGAGTTAATTTGATCGAACGTCGTGTATTAAAAAAAAATTATTTTGAGTGTGTCTCTTGTAATCAGCGAATAGAATGGTCTACTATTATCCCGCAGGTCAAGTAGATTCATTTAAAAATTATAGGATCAAGTGTTATGTTAGGCAGGAAAAATAGTATTTTTAATGGTGCGCCTCAGATAGAGGTTTTATTGAAAACTTTCTCTTATCTTGGCAAAAAAAACATTTCGAAATAGAACCTCATGAGAATTTTCTTTGGGAACAAAAAGTAAAACTGCATTTCCCGCATTTTTTTAGCCCAATTACAGTAGGGGAAAAGGGTATAAATTGGTATGCTCAATTTTGTAGAGCTTACCACGATGAATACGAAAATTTTTCTCCACGTCTCCAAGGGATTTTTTCACTTGTAAAAGAAAGCTGTGATTTTAGAATGTTACCTCTTACTCTATGCCTAGAAGATTTGCTCAGTACGGACAAGAATGGTTTTTTACTTGTTGAGTGGATGAGAAAAACAAATAATCAACCTTTACTTAATAGAATTTATGATTTGATTGAAAATAAATTTGATAATGATTTCAATGATCAACGGGAATTGAGTAATCCGTATTCTTACACGGAGATTAGAGATACAACAAAACGAAATAAAGCAGCAGCTATAGCAGGATGGTCAATTTTCCATTGGGCCATATTTTGCCATCAATCGATGGATGTTATTAATTCAATGCTAAAAGAATTCGATGTTAATGTGAGGAGTAATGTAAATCTAACACCATTACATTTAGCGGCGAGGACAGGCCAATTTGAAATGGTTGAGTTTTTAATTTCAAAAAACGCCGATATTAACGCGCGCGCCTCCTCTGGAGCAACTGCATTATTGTATGCAACCGAAAAAAATTATAAAAATGTCGTTAATATGCTTCTGAAATATGGTGCAGATATTTTTCTTTGCCTAAGAGAAACTTCCGAATATCACATTAGATTTAAAGCTCGAGAAGGTGATTCGCCACTGCATATCGCTATTAGATTAGGTTATAAAGATATCGTTAAAGATTTTTTGCGTAATAGAAATATAGACGTTAACGCTGAAGTAGAAGGCACAACTCCGCTGCGTATTGCAGCAGAAATGGGACATGCTGAAATTGTTGAGCTTTTAATTGAAAGTGGAGTGGATATTAACCGGCGTAGTCCATGCGGAGCAACAGCGTTATTATTGGCTGTTGAAAAGAATCATAAAAGGGTAGTTAATGTTCTGATAAGACATGGCGCGGATATTTCTCTTTCACTACAGGCTAATAGCGAATATCACGATAACTTTAAAGTAAAGGCTGGTGATACTCCCCTTCAAGCGGCTATTAATCTAGGATATGGGGATATTGCCCAAATCATCATTCAATATTCACTCGAGCAGCGAGATGGCGAATGGCAGGATTCGCGAGCATTGAATATGCAGTAAGGCCATCAATGCAAAGCTACATTGGGCCAATGCACCCCAATTCCATTTCCAATAAAACTCCAGTTGTTACGATAAGATGAATGCTTTATTATTTTTTCCAAATAGATACACACTTGTTGAATGCTAACGATAAAATATCTATCATGTGCCCTCAGTTTACCCAGAAAGGTGGTGCCCATGAAGCAAGATCAAATAGCTCGTTTGAAACAGGCAATTGGAAAGAAGGATCTTTTGGGAGTCAAAGAAGTATTGAATGAGCTCGATCTTCACGATCAGTTGCACCCTTGTGTTCAAATAGATAAGGTGATTCATCGTAAGTGGAAAAGATATCATCCGGTGCGTTATGCCATTTGGTCTTATAATAATGGGAAAACGATTCCCTTCAATAAATTTCTTTTTCCAGGATGTCGCATAATCGAAGAAATTGCTGTTATTTCTGAGCTGTTTAAATATTCAACCTTAAAAGATCCTGAATATCGAGAACAAAACCTCGATGGTTCTTATCATACTAGTCCCGATAGCGTGTTAGATTATGTGATTAAATTTAGGTTGGATGCTGATTACATCGAAGTAAAATTAGCGAAAAACCCCGATTTATTTACCGACGGACATATTAATGGGACATTTATTCGGGAATGCCTTCCGGAAAAATTCGTTTTACGTAATTTGTGTGATCTTTCGGAAAATGGCAGTGCGCGTGAGTTAGATAAGATTGGTAAATTGGCCGAAGAACTTATCCTTTTCTCGATGGAAAATACGTGTTCTTTAGAGCAATTTCGCGAGATTATCCAGCATTTTCTTTTTCACAAAAAAGCGGTTTTGACGCAGATCTGGGAAGCGCAAGGAGGAAAATTTAATCAATTAAAACGAACGAAATTATATGAATTAATCATGTTCTTGTTATCACAATTGAAGCCGGATCATGATTTGTCTCATCTTATGGCTTGTTACTCTTCAGATGATAAAAAATGGATGGGTTCGCTTCTCGTCTTGTTATTGCAAAATACGCCACAAGAGCAACGGCAGCAAATAGCACATGATTTTTATGCTGTTTTTAAAGAAGCTGCATTTGCACCGATGGCTATAGAAATTAATGTGATATTGCTCGTGCTACGGAATGATTTCGACATAGACCTGGAAGCGTTGCCCTTACCCCCGTCACTCATCAGACAGGCAGAAGCGCTTGTGATTGAAACTGGTGTACTGCTGCCTCAAGCGCCTAGGGCTCCTCATGGAAGAGGGGCAGAAATGACGGCCATTCAAGTACAAAATATTCCTCAAGCAGTGCCGCACATGGATAACCCTCTGATGGGGGGACGTCCTTTGCAGCAAGACCAAATAATATGCTTAAAACGGGCAATTAAAAAAAAGGATCTTTTGAGGGTAAAAGAGATATTGAATGAGCTCGACCCTCATGAGCAGTTCTACCCTTGTTTTGAGATAAAGGAAGGGAGGTCTCACCATCGGGGGAAAAAATATCATCCAGTACGTTATGCCATTTGGTCTTATAATCGCGGACAAGCTGTTCCCTTCAATAAATTTCTTTTTCCAGAAGCTCGCGTCATCGAAGAAATTACTGTTATTTCTGAGCTGTTTAAACGTTCAACTTTAAAAGGTCCTGAATATCGAAAACAAAAACTCGATTGGTCTTATGAGGATAGTCCCGATAGCCTATTAGATTGGGTGATTAAATTTAAGTTGGATGGCGATTACATCAAAATAAAGTCAGCGCAATACCCTGATTTATTTACCGACGGACATATTAATGGGACATTTATTCGGGAATGCCTTCCGGAAAAATTCGTTTTACGTAATTTGCAGGGTTTTCCGTACAATGCGCGTGAGTCAAATGAGATTGGTCAATTGGCCGAAGAACTTGTCCTTTTCTCGATGAAAAATACGTGCTCTTTAGAGCAATTTCGCGAGATTATTCAATGTTTTCTTTTTCACAAAAAAGCGGTTTTGACGCAGATGTGGGAAGCGCAAGAAGGCGAATTTGATCAATTAAAACGAACGAAATTACGCGAATTGATCATGTTTTTATTATCACAATTGAAACCGGATCATGATTTGTCTTATCTCATGGAGCCTCATTCTTCAGATGATAAAAAATGGATGGGTTCGCTTCTCGTCTTGTTATTGCAAAATACGCCACAAGAGCAACGGCGACAAATAGCAAATGATTTTTATGCTGTTTTTAAAGAAGCTGTATTTGCTCCGATGGTTATAGAAATTAATGCGGTACTGCTCGTGCTGCGGAATGATTTCGACATAGACCTGGAAGCGTTACCATTACCCCCGTCACTCATCAGACAGGTAGAAGCGGAAGCGGCTATAATTGAAACTGGCACACTGCCACCTCGAGCGACTAGGCTTCCTTATGAAAGAAGGGCAGGAATGACGACGGCCATTCAAGTACAAAATATTCCTCAAGCAGTGCCGCACATTGATGACTCTCTTTTGATGGGGGTGCCTCCTTTTGATGTAAAAATTGCGAATGACCTTTCCCATCAGTTTCTGAAGTTATTACCAAAAATTTATTCCGCTGTTTATTTTTCTCACGAAAAACTGAATAAAATATTTAATGCAACAAGAGTAGAATCGAAAATACGTGAAATTTTATCTTTTCATTGTGAAAAAAAGCTGGATAAGTGGCAAAGTGAATCTTATCTATCCAAGTTTATGAGCACGCATGTTAACGTGTTGCTGAAAACAGCTGGTATTAAATATGGTCGAGCTCGTGCACAGTTATCCACAGATCCTTTAACGGATGAGCAAGCACAAATGATAGATATCTTAAGGGATAAGATGTGGGAACGGCATGTGCGTGAAAGCATTGAGCCTTTGTTACGGTCTTTTTATTCATTTGGATCGGATGCGGGGTCAGTGAGCCGAATGATGATGTTCGTTAATTTTTATTTAGAAATGAATGGTGATTTACCATCTCATTCTTCGTTAGGCAATGTAGCTGATGATAAGTTTATTATTCAATTCAAGAATGCACTATTCAGTAAAGATCTTTTTTGTTTACCGTTGTTTAATGTGCTGAATTTGTCACCCGAAAAGCGTATCTGCGATGTTCTCATGCAGTCTGAAAATCGGGAATTTTTCGATCTTCCATTGGACGATGGTGAGTTTTCACTATGTGCGTTAGAGATTTTTCAGTTTGAGCATTTATTACTTTCCCAAGAAGATTATTTGTATTGCTTAAAAAAATATATTTATATGCGTCTCGTTAGCTTATCCGCGTATCACGTTGAGCAGCAATGCGAAAGAATAAATAAGAGGTTAGGCCTCAAGTATTCTGAATTAGAGAAAAAGATGGCAATGTATCTGAGAAAAAGGGCTGATAATCAAACGATAGAAGATTGGGAACGGTGGTTATCGATTGCAACGCAAGGAGTGATTTCGGAGTATGAAACGCTACTGGATGAAAATGTCGCTGTAGGATTGAATAAAGATATCATTTCAGGAGATGAAATTTCTTATTATTTGGTATTTAAAGCGACGCAATATCTGATCACTCAGTTGACTATATCTCGAGATTGGAATCGCGGGCATATGCAATTGCTGGAGTTTATTTTAAATAATGAAGGAGATATTAATCTTCAATCGGGAGATACGCTGTTAAGTCTTGCATGGTCATTGAAGCATATCGATTTATTTCGTCTGCTCGTTAGCAAGAATGCTAACATTGTATTGGCCGCTTGTTTAAGTAAACAATCTGCGATTGCATTGGAAGAGATGATTCAACGCATTATTGCAATGAATGATCCTAAACTTTGCGCCATTGTTTTTATGCAATTGATGGAGTCTCGATTATTTTCCGATATCACCGCGAAATATTTTCATTCGTTAATTCGTGCGATGGATGTTAATCATAAAGTACCTTCTCAGCTAACAGGATGCGGCTTTACTACACCGCTGATGAGTGCTGCGTTATTTAAACCGGAATCGAACTTCGACCTCCTTTTTTCAGCGGGGGCGCGACATGATTATGTTGATTGTAATCAAAAAGAGGTGGCCATCGAAGATGTTGTTTTACGATACCCACTTATTTCAGAAAAAGATCGTATGAAAGTGTTGTATGCGGTGACGCGCTTTAATACTCAAGCGATGATGTTATTCCATTCACGACAGATTGATCGTTGCATGTCAAGTGTACTTTCTCAAGTGACCGATTTATCAAGATCGATCACTGAGTTAAAGCAACAACAGCCACGTGAGCTTGTAGATCAAGCAATGGCACCACCTCCCGCGGTTGCGACGAAAAAACGCAAGCGATCTTCCTCTTCAGGACGACCGGGCTTTTTTTCGTTTTCATCTTTTGGTGGAGCAGGGGATGGGGATGATCATTCGAATAAATTCGCAAAATTTTCAAAACATGGGTTTTAACTGTGATACACGACGGGAGATAAGATGTGCCGATACAAGCACAAGATATTCAAAAATTACAACAGGCGATTGAAGCGTCCAACATCGTTGAATTGCGTTCTGTTTTATCGAAATTAGGACCGGGGGAATGGCTCCCAAGCTGTTTGCGAAAAGCAGGTGTAACAGCCCATGAATGGAAGGAATTTCATCCACTAGAGTATGCACTATGGTGTGGTAAAAAAAGAATAACACACAACGCCAAATTATATAATCCTGCTCTTCGTAAAGATAATGTGGAGCAGATACTCATACTAAAGGAACTCATGAAGTATTCGCGCCTGAGTGACTCTCAGTTTCGTGAACAACGACCAACGGCTGGGTACACCAATAGCTATGAATTGCTCTTTGATCTGGTGATGCGCTCAGGTATTGATGATCTCTATGTTCAAGCACATCACGACTCCGGTGCTCATGCTGAGTTTTTCAAGGACGAATGCTTGACTTGGCAATTTTTGACTATTTGTTTGCCGAAAAAATTTAAGGCGAGTGATCTGGACTATTCTCGTGGATTTGCGGCTAACTTTAAGTATGTTTCAGGTTTGGGGAGTGGGCTGATCCGTTTGGCTTCACAAGCGTCCATTTCATTGGAGCAGTTCAATAAGATTTTAAACGATCATTTTGACTCATCCTTGGTGGATCGTTGTGCAAGGACTTGGCTGGAGCTGCAGCCGATCCCAATGACAGAACTGGGTGTGCAAAAATCTCTGGCGTTATTAAAAAAAATGTTCGGAAATATGAAGAAAACGTCCGGGTCGGAATTTATTTTTGATAGAATTCCCCCGTCGATCACTCAGCTCCTTCATAAAGTTATAAAGGCGACAGAGGCTGAATCACGTCAAGATGTGATGAATGAACTGCGTGCAGCTTTTGATGGCGTACGGTTATTACCTTCTGAAATTGATAGTTTAAATAACATTTTTCTGCTGATGCGTGCCGAATTATCTCTGCAGATTAGCAATATTGTTTCTCCATCTGCGCGGCAACCGCAGCAGCAGTTTGCACCTGTGCCAGTCGTACAAATGCACATGGCGCCGATAATGCAACCGGTGCCGCAACCGCAACCCGCTGTTCTTCCTGCAGGAGGGAATGCACTACCACAGAATCAAGAAGCAATCCTGAACGACGAGTTGGGGAGTCTGATTAAATTTGTTTTTCCTATCGTGCTGTTCGGTTCGATGGGGAAGAAGTTAAAGGGTGTTTATGAGTCGGAAACCCCGCCGGATCGCGTGAAAGAGATTATACGGCATTTTTGTAAGCAAAGAATATCGGATGAGCGGAAGTTGAATAGTTATTTAGACCGTTTTATGCGAGATTTTGGCAATCCTGCAATCGCTCACTGGGTTGAACAGTATGGTGGAGCAATTCCCCCGCTATTCTTGAATCGGGCACTGACACAACCACAAGTAGAACTTGTTCGAACAATCAAGCAAGATTTGTTCCTCAAGTACTTAAAAAAACACACGGAGCTTTTGTTACAAGCGTGTTATCTGGAATGTGAGGATTCCTCGCATCCAGAATGGGAAATGAAGGTAATGACCCATTATCTCGTTGGTAAGAGCACGACACTACCTTCGAGTTATAAATTTTGTGACAAAAAGGATGATCAGTTCGTTCGCAGAAGAAAGCAAGAGTTTTCTGATAAGAATCCGCATGCATTACCGATTGTTAAGATGCTCGATTTGTCTTCGCATAGGTTTATTTCAACACCACTAATGCGAGAGGACTACCGCAATAAACTGGGGTTACCCGCTCTGGGTGGGGGGATAAGTCACGTAGACTTCTTCTATCATATGTTTCAATATACCCATCTGATGCTGTCGCAAAGGAACATGTACGAAATAACTCTTACAACTTAATATTGCATATCAAATAATCCCCATCGGATAAACTGTGTAATTTAATTT
>MGOZ01000035.1 GCA_001797285.1 Coxiella sp. RIFCSPHIGHO2_12_FULL_42_15 | reverse complement strand
TTACTAAAAAAGAATCTGTATGTGCAGGTTATTCGTGATTATATTCAAGGCTCAACAAAAATGGCGGTTGTCAATGCATAAGTCCTATTTGAGATCATTCTTTTCTAGAATAGCTGTAAAAAACTGTTTTCCCAACACATCATAAAGCACAGGGTGTTTTTTAATCCTGTCTAATGCGTCATTAAACTGCTGCTTCACCATTTCTTTTGAAGGCATTTTACCTGAGCTAGTTGAAACAGTTGAAATATAAATATGAGTGGTGGAGGCATCATTCCATTGAATTCTGTCGGCGTTTTCCTTTTCAGGGGTATAAATATACCGAGCAACATATTGCCGATTATCTTTTCCTATAAATTCAAACCCGACTGAAAAATAAGGCGCTGACCAACCTCCTGGTTTATAGCTCTTAGCGTAGCAATACTTTTTCGGTAAAATATCTTTAAGGTAAACATTATCCTTACACTGATACCGTAGGTTTTCAACATTGAGCGTACGATATAAGGTACCCACCGATGCTGTAAGTACAAGCCCCTGCTCAAGTGGCACCCTAATTTTTTGTGCGGTAAAATTGATAGTCGAGGCAATTTTTATATTCACACACCCAGCACGCCGCTTACCCTCCATGCTACAGTGATCTTGCGGCAAAGCTGTCCATGGCGATTCGACTGTGGGAAGCGTAAAAGAGCCATATTCATAATCTAAGTTTGGTCCTGCTGGAAATGTATTGATGGTGCCTTGGCATCGACCTTTGATGGTTCTGTAAGGGTCAGAGCCTCCTCCACCCCACAACCCATCTGAAGCGCAATCCGTGATAAGCGTGTAAGCCTTTGGCAAAACTCCTTGCAAAGACGAGGACACAATCGGGTGCCCTGAAATCGGGGAACTTCCAACAGCCTGCGTAATTACATAAAATTGCTGTGTGTACATGCCATTGTGGCGAGACGGATCATCTCCTGTGCCCACTTGCATAAACTGCCAATTTTCACTTTTATCATGAGTATCATTTGATTCTTGGCCAGTCGTAAAAATAGGAACACGCCACGTATCAGTCCCGTCTTTCAACACATAGGGATCAAGGCTAGACACTTGCTGGGTGCGCTCAGCCAAACCAATTTTAATAAACAAGTTAGAAATCCCATTTGGATTAATAAATTTAATTGCTTTGTAATTAATCGTTGTCTTAATTAATGGTTTATTCGTTGTTGACGTCACGATTGGCGTTTCAAATTGACCCGTTTCATGAGCCAGCAAAGGTGTCAGATAGCTTCCTTGATTAGTAAAATAAATTGTCCCACCCTTTAAATTGTGCCCCTTGAGGGTGTAACCAGTCGCATCGATAGGATTTGATACATCAAATGAAACGATACCCTGATTCTTATCTGTATAAGCAGATGCACTGCTTGTAATTCCCATGCACACACCTATCAATACAGACAAAGCTAAAACAAAGTGCTTTAATGGGTTCTGTCGCAAAATTTTCATTCCCCGCCACTCAACTAAAATTGGACTTTCCCTAGACGCAATTAGGCTGCTAATGCATAAAACGGATCCGTTGCAAATAGCGTTTTTATGAGTTTTCCGAAAAAATTACTGATTTAAACTCAAGGAGTTAAAAATCAGTTTAGTGGTGAAATGACAACTTTGCAACGGATCCCTTTATTTGTCAGCCTAATTTTTTCTAGACCCTAAAAATCGACTATGATTGGTATCCCGGCACCCTCGTAATTTATTAAATTTAGGTAAAAATACTTTATTCTCAGAAAAGGCCAATTAGTGATCAATCATTAACTTAGTCTTAACTTAACCTTAATAATTGTATGTTACTTTTATTCGACCAAATAAATTCTTAATTTGGAAAATTCATTTGAAATTTAATAAATAAGGTGAGGCTATTAACTATGTTAAAGAAAGTATTGATTTCTACCTATGTTACTGGAGCAATGTTGTTAAGTGGTGCTGCATTAGCGAGTACTATGGTTACATTTGGCGTCCCAAATGGTACTCACGTGGATGGCCAGTATCTTGACCACACATACTCTTTTTCTTACTGTACTCCAGGTATTGGCTACGGATGTGATGGTGTCACAGTAACTGGTTTAGGTCAATTGTATGAAGACTATCAAGGAAACATTTATGGAAATACGCAACAACAGATCTCTGATCCAGCGCTAAGTACGATTTACATCAAAGTCCAAGTTGCTGACGGAAAAATCGGTTTAAAAAGCTCAAATGCTACGTCTAGCTTTAACGGTTCTTACATTAGTAGAAATGCTTACTCTCTCGCGAATTCAGCGCCAGTCAATATTGTTTTTGACCCATTAAATGCACCAGGAGATTGGATTAAACTATAATAAAGTGTTTTACTTAACGTATTGATGAAATTCCCCGTGACTTACTGCGGGGAATTTCAATTTTTTTTAAATTTAGATTTTAACAATGCTCGCCACAGGATTGATGATATTCACGAGGGGGTTTTTTGTTCCTATTGAGCGACCCACAAAATACAAGCTGCATGCGATTATCCGAAATCATGAAAAATATTTCACACAATAGCATCAGTAACATCATCAATAGTCGACTGTTTGCACGTCAACACTTTGAAATATCGCGCATTAAGGTGACATTAAACTTTCCGGTGGGTAAAGACAACGGATTGCCATTGCTCGCGCACTATTAAAACAAGCACCATAGCAATTCCCCAAGTTCACTATCTAGCAACTTATTGTTTTAGAAAACAAAAGATTGAAACAGTGGGGGATTATCAAGGGGGAGCTTTGTGCGCTCCCCCTTGATCGCGAGGATGCAGGTCCCCTGCAGCCCGCGTCAATAAAAGGGAAGGAATTCTCCATCGAAAGATGGGGAATTCCTGCAAGCACCATGATCCAATTTCACAAAAAAATCTCGCCTGACTATTTTAGGGTAAATCCCAAAATAGTCATACGCGCATCAGGCGAAGCGGATGCTTGTTCATTGGGAGGATTTGAGGATATCACGTTCAATGGAAAGATACTTAAAATCAAAAATTTGTCAAGATTTACCCCATAAAATTGTGCTTGTGATGGGCGCGCGCCAATGCGGTAAAACTACCCTTGCTCGGTCTCTCTACCCCACCTACGATTATTACAACTTTGATGCGTTGCAAGATCGCCAAACACTGCTAAAACAAAGTTGGGATCGACGTAAGCCACTTATCATTTTTGATGAATTACATAAAATGAAGCAATGGAAACGATGGCTAAAAGGAATTTATGACACTGAAGGTATACCCCCAGAACTTTTAGTCACCGGCAATGCTCGCCTAGATACTTTCACCAAAGTTGGCGATTCCTTAGCAGGTCGTTATTTTCAATTTCATCTACATCCTCTCGATTTAAAAGAACTCGTGCAATTTTCCACAGAAAATCCTGTCGTTTTATTTCAACGCCTCTATGAATGCAGTGGATTTCCAGAACCCTATCTTAAAGGGACACCAGTCTATTATAAGCGTTGGCGCACGACGCATCTTGATATTATTTTACGCCAAGATCTCATCGATCTTTACACCGTGCAAGACTTAAAAACGATAGAAACACTGATCCTTCTCCTCAAAGAACGCGTCGGATCCAGCGTCTCCTATTCTAATCTCGCGCGTGACTTACAAAAAGACGTGAGTACCATCAAACGGTGGCTGCAGATTCTTGAAAATCTCTACGTCATTTATCGAGTCACACCCTATTCGCAAAAAATAGCCCGATCTTTATTAAAAGAACCCAAATTTTATTTTTATGATCACAATCATGCAGAAAATAATGAAGGCGCAAAATTGGAAAATCTTGTCGCGAATGCATTACTCAAAGAACTGGATTTTATTCGCGATACCTTGGGCGAACGCGTGGGGCTCTATTACCTGCGCACCAAGGAGGGTAAAGAAATTGATTTTCTCGTTTCGATCAACAATAAGCCAACCCACATGATTGAAGTCAAAACACAGGAAGAACAGCCCACGCCCAGTTTTGCGCATTTTTTAAAGTTTCTTCCCAACACACAAGCAATTCAACTCGTAAAAAACATTCGTCGTGAAAAAACCTATCCTTCTGGCGTAGAAGTCAGAGAATTGGTTCCCTGGTTAGCCAGTATGAATTTACTGTCTCACAACGTAAACAGTAAATAAAAATCATTCGCATTTAATACTCTGTTCATTTTTAAATAACTCTTTGTCCTGCTACACTTATCTTCTTCAATTTTCAACGCTGACAAAGGAAATCATCATGTCTCACACCCACAGGGCAAGCACCAGCGCCGGATATCTTCTGACTTATAGTAACGTCGCCTCTTACGGATTCCTCAGCATGACAGGCATGCTGTTAATCACTTCTTCACTTCCCATTGCCATTGCGGCATTTTTTTTAGGGAGTTTAGTCGAGGGTGATGTGAACAAGGTGAATATTATGCGTGGCATCAAAAAATCAACCCAAAAAGATTATTTATTGATGCTGCTCGCGAAACGCAAAATAGCGGAATTATTGCAATCCAAAAATAACGCTGATCTTCCACCCTTTTTTACACTCTACAAAGAACAGCTCAACTACCACAATCAGCTGAAAGCCATTCACTCACACGATCCTGAGTATCAGCAACAATTAGCCGATGCCAAACAACGCCTCGTTGATATGCGGCGCTATTTTATAAAAATGATGGATACACAACCAGCGGATGATATCGTAAAAAATCCTCTGCTTACCAATCTATGTCATTACATGAATATCGATGAATTCAAATCGACCTTTAAACATAAGTTATATTGTATTCGCGCCAGTAGCGTGGTGAGCTTTTTTGCAGGCATAGGTACCGGATTTATTACAGCGTACGCAACCCAATCAGGTGTTACCACGTTTTTAGCTGCTTTTGGCATCACTGCCGCTTCAACCACAATGGCCGTTACTGTCATCCCACTCGCGATTGCCGCGGGAATTGCTTACCTTTATATTTCATTTAACAATATTCACGAAATGATTACCGATGAACTTGTCAAAAAATATGGGGGAAAAACTAAAAATTTTTTCACCACCATTGATCGTAATCATCTCTTTCTCGACATCAGTAAAAAAATATTATTTGCCCTATTGGCATTAGCTGTTATAGGCCTCGGGCTTTTTATTACGGCTGCAACCGCCGGCACATGGTGGCATGGAGTTAAACATGGCGCGCAACTCATTTCTTATTTAAAAGATTTTTCAAATCTGATTCGGTTTGTTACCGTACCCTTCGTCGCCATCAGTGCACTGCTTTTTAATTTTAAAAATTCTCTACAAACGATTTGGGAAGTACTCGAAATTAATATTCCTAAAAAAATAAGTGAAATTCGTCACAAAATAAAAGAAACTCGCCAAAATGAACCTGACATGGAGTTTTATAATCCATTTCGTTTTATAAAATTAACATTAGAAATTCCCTTGCAATTCGCTATTTTCATCGGCCATTTAATTGCAGTTGGCGCGATGACAGATCGCATTAGCACCGTTCACCCTGCGGCTGTCGCCGCCATGGGCGCAATCACTGAAGGCGCGGAAGATTTACATTACATCATGCCAGCGGGAACTGCACATCGTTGTAATCACAATCATGGAGGTTTCATCAGTGGCTTTGTGAAAATTCTGTTTGCATTCTCAGGGGTATCATTACTCGATGCTTTATGGCGTTATGCCTTTTCACAAAAAACATTTTCTGAATCCATGAACGCCGCCTTTGGGCGACAGGGTCACCATCACGGTCATAGCCACGCTGCTTTACCACGCGTCCCCACCATGCCAGCAAACTGGAAAAAACAAGAGATGTTATTAAAAATTGAGGATGAACAGCAACGCTATCAACACGCCTATGGCAAAAAAGCAAAAGCCAAAGCACAAGAAATGCAAACACTACATAACCATCTTGAAAAGGCCATGGTAAATAATGGCCCACCCGAACCGGATAACACGTTAACTTCGTTTCTGTCAGAGCAAAAATTGGCCAGCATCGGTAACAACCGAAGCATGCTCTTCCCACGCACCACCACCAGGGGGGCTCAATTCTTAGCGAGGATGGAAAAACAATATAGCGATCTACGCCTGCTGCCTGCAGTAGGGTGAGTCAAATTCCCAGCAATTCCCCAAGGAATTCTCTTCCGCCCTACTGCATGGGTAGAGTAATACTACTTATATACTCCCCGAATAAAAACCCTTAATATTTAATTTTTCTTTAATGTTTGAACGGTACTATGTACAGAGGCAAACATGAGCGAGGGGATGGCTAAGTGTTTATTTATTTGAAAAAAACCATTGACGGTATTGCTCACTTGATACGGGCTGAAAATCCGATCATTCAATATATTCGTCAATTCAAAGACTTAGTTTTAAAACCTATCTTATGGCTATGCGCCAAACTGGGTATTACCCCCACCATGATCACCGCAATTGGTTTATTTTTCGGCTTATTCAGTTTTAAATTTCTTTTTACCCATTATGGGTTATTCGTTGTCTTCATGACCCTAAGTGCCTTTTGCGATCTACTCGATGGCTCATTCGCTCGTTACTCGAACCAATCCTCCACGTTCGGTCATAAATTCGATTTTATGGTGGATCATATTCTCATGATATTACTGGTCGTCGCATTATCCATTTTCACCCAACAAATTTTTTGGTGCGCGGGCGCACTTCTATTTAGCACCGTTTTATTTTTCAATCACAGAATCGGCTCACCTTTAAAAATTCCGGCAGGCCGACAAACCATTTTCATACCAGCTGCCTGTGCATTACCCGAATTAGGTTTAGCATTACTTTTTCTTTATGCCATTATTTTGGCGTTGTTACTCGCTAAAGAAATGTTTTATCCGCTGCAAAGCTTACCTTTGCAAGGTAACACGACTTGCAAACACAAATCTCCTGTGCTGAATCTGCTGGAAATGGTGTAATGCAATTTAGTTTATTGAGTTACAATATCCGCAAAGGAAAAGGATATCGAAAATCCACTCCGTCCATAAAAGACATCGCCGATTATTTGCAACAGACACATTGCGACATCCTATTTTGCCAAGAAATTACAGAATCCACTACCGATCATGGCTCAGAATCGCAATGTTGTAACATCGCGCATATTTTACAAATGAATCATCATTACGGTCCGAATGCTTACCACCGTCAAGGCAATCATGGCAATGCGATTTTTAGCAAATTCGAAACGGAATATCACTGCAATCTGAATATTTCCACCAGCGCTCTTGAGTATCGCGGTATTTTATATGCGGTAGTAAAAATGCCTAATACAAAACGCCTGCATTTATTCAATGTACATTTGGGGTTAACACCCGGCCAACGCCAAAAACAAATGAATTTATTATTGACGTATATCAATAAAGTGGTTCCACACGACGAACCCCTTATTATCGCCGGTGATTTCAACGATTTTGACGGTAAAGTGGAAAAACTCATCACGGAAAATAAAAATCTGAAAAATGCAATGCATGCTCTCCCCGAAAAAAATCGTAAAACCTGGCCAAGCTACAAACCAAAGTTTCAATTAGATCATGTTTTTTATCACAATCTCACCTTAAAAGAAGTCAAGGTGTTTGAAAATGATGCTCCGGGTGAATCTCTCTCGGATCATTTGCCAATCTACTCGGTGTTTCTGCTTTAACCGAGATATTTCATGTTGCTTTTTGAAGATGACGGCCACACAAAGTGTGCCCTGCCGCCAACGGGAAGGTCTTTTGTTTTCATCTCATTGTCGTAGGTTGTCGTGTGCGAAACACCATAATCAATTGTTGACCTATTTCATAAATTCTTAATTATTAAGCGATATAATAGACCTATAGCTAATATTTAGGCGGTTTCAAGCAAATGCGGTCGAAGGATTACTCTAATAACCTCTTGAATAAAGTCAAAATTGATTTGGCCTTAAATGCGCCTGCTGATTTTAATAATCCCAATATGGAAGAATTCCTGTTTACAATGCGCCATGATGTTGAGCAGGGTATTATTACCCCCCGCCGCTGGCACTTATGGTACGAAACCTATGTTGCACCTAAGCTCGCGAGCAGTAAACTGCAACAAGATGTTCTCACACGACAAACTGCCATCCACAATAACGCCATGGATCAAGTGTACTTGACGATGCACCTATTCTCCGTTTTAGCGGAACTGATTACGGTGTTTCATCCTGCTGGTAAAGCACTCTCTGCTACAAGCAAAATGCTCAATTTGTTGTGGAATTATTTCGATGGCACATTAACACTGGCCAATAGTGTTGAACAAATACAACAATGTGAATTTATTCCCGCTGCGTTAAATACACTCGCTTCACTGCAATTAATTGTTTTAACAGCACTTGCGCAACGACCGGAAATACTTCATATCGGAGCCAGCACGGCAAGTGCATTTACTGGTTTTTCCTTTGCGGCTTGTGCGTTTACTTCATTTCTTATTGAATGCATCGCGATTTATAAATGCGACAAAAGAATTGAAGCGTTAGAATTAAAAAAGGCAGTGTCGTTAAAAAATAGGGAGGATATGGAAGCCCGTGCATTAGAAAAATCGATAGCATTGGAAAAAGCCATCAGAGAAAATCATATTCGCAACGCAAAATCCTGGGCAACGTGTACCATCGTAATGACTGTAATTGCCACCATTGCGTTTTTAGCAGCGAGTGGTGCTTCGTTTGGAACGGTGCCAGCGGCTATTTTGGTGATTGCATTAGTGGGTGTGGGCAGTGGTTTAATTCGAAATTACTGGGTAAATAAAGTTGATCACGTCAAAAATTTGCAGTTCGTGAGTAAACATAACTTGGAAAATAGGCTTGAACAATTAAAAGGTAAACTCGATCCGGAAGAAATTAAAGTGATTGATTCACTTCTTAAAAGAAATCCACGAAAAGCATTAAAAGTCATAACGTATTGTGAAAATAATTTTTCTCAAGGTCCACAATTTAAAATTGAAATAGGGAAAATGCTGCGTGAGCACAGTGGGCGATTTTTTGAAAGGGGTTTAGGAAAAACAACTTCACAGAAAATGTGGGAAGCGCTACCAGGGCATGCGGCCCCCTGGTTAAAGACTTGAAAGACCTGACAGGAAAAATACCAGCAATTCCCAATCATTTTTTAATCTTCATCCGATATAATGCATTCTAGCCGCACATAACAAAGGAGTGGTCTATGCCTGTATCGCACATAAAAAAATATGGAAATAATGAATTGGCTCCTGCCATTGAATGCTTTTGTATTGCCGTAGGCGATCAATTAAAATTCCGCTTAGAATACCTTGAGCCAGACGCTAACGCAATGGATTTGTACCATATTAATACAAAAACACCCCCTTATAGCGCCTGCCTACCCTGGTATGATTTTTCAAATGCCCCCAATAACGCATCGCTGGCTAAGTTATCCGAGTGCCTTATTCCCAGTGACTCTCCAAAAGTTAACCCGACTGTCCCCTTTTTTGAAGATTTGGGTCGCTGTATTGCATTAAGCTGGTATTTTGAAGATGTTGATGCCACTCGTGATAACTTGATCGTGCAAGTCAATGATCAAAATCAGTGGGTGGGTTGTCGCCGGTATGATTATGATTGTGCGTTTGCATCTCAACAATCACCCGATTCAGTCGCAAACGAACGATTCACCAAGAAAAAATGGGTAATCAGCAATAGCGAAAAAAATCTTGATACGATTATTGATTATTATCTGGGTATACTAATGGTTGATGATACCAAATTTGGTCTGATTGACGAGGACAAGTTAGCGGGCTTTAAAAAAGCTTACGCGGATTCTAACAACAAGGGTTGCATTAAAAAAGGCTTTCTTGAGCAGATCAACAAGGTAATCGATCTCCATGAAAGTCCTCACTATACATCAATAGCTGAGACACACCTAGGAAAATTACCTAAAAAGAAGCGGGATGACATAGAAGCTGACCTCAACGCACGCATAGAAACAGCTAAACAACTTAAACGACACACCATGACGTGGCAACAAATGGAAGAAAAAATTCAACACTACCACCAGCAAAAAGGAAAATGGCGAAAAGCAGCAGGGATTTTCAAAACGAAATCCAACGCAGCGGGACGTACAGCGACGGTTGCTGCCATCGAAAATTTTTATCATAAAAATACTCAGGGGGGAAATTTAGCAACCCCCCTCAACGCAGAACAAGTCAATGAGTTGAAACAAATAATCGAACGTGAAAAAAATCGACGTACCGCAGCACATGAAACACACGAATTTTTCAGCAAAAATTTACTGAAAAGACGCCTCGATAACGCGGGTGAAACAAGCAAACTCATCACGGAATTAACGGAATTACTCACCCCTAAGCAGTCATTTCTATGACTCTTTCTTTTTTGGAATATAAAGATCCGTTACCGTTCCTTCGAACACTTCACACGCCAGCATGATGGATTCCGACAAGGTGGGGTGTGGATGAATCGTCAACGCAATATCCTCGACGTCACAACCCATTTCAATCGCAAGTGCCACTTCTGAAATTAAATCGCCTGCATTCACACCCACAATTCCAGCACCCATCACACGATGTTTTTCATCGAACAATAATTTCGTAAAACCTTCGCTGCGGCCTAAGGATAATGCACGACCACTCGCCATCCACGGAAACACGCCTTTTTCGCATTTCATGCCTTTCTCTTTGGCTTCACGCTCCGTCACACCCACCCAGGCAATTTCAGGGTCCGTGTACGCAACCGATGGAATCACTTTTGCATCGTTAAAATGTTTTTTACCACAAATCACTTCTGCCGCTAATCGGCCTTCATAACTGGCTTTATGCGCCAACATCGGATTACCAACGATATCGCCAATCGCATAGATATTATCGATATTGGTTCGCATTTGTTTATCGACTGAAATAAAACCACGCTCATCCACTTGCACACCCGCTTTGGCAGCTCCAATCACTTTACCGTTGGGACGACGTCCGACGGCCACTAACAAGCGATCGTAACGCACCGCTTCTTTCGGGGCATTTTCACCTTCAAACGTAACGTACAAACCCTCTTTTTTCGCTTCAACTTTAGTAACGCTGGTTTTTAGCATGATATTTTCATAACGCTTGCTGATGCGTTGAAAAAGCGGTTTCACGACATCAGCATCTGCTCCTGGAATAATCTGATCTTGCATTTCCACTATGCTGATTTTACCGCCCAATGCGTGGTAAACAGTCGCCATTTCTAAACCAATAATACCCCCTCCCAACACCAATATGTGTTTATCAACGTCATTTAATTCCAGCGCTCCGGTAGAATCAATCACACGTGGATCATCAGGAATAAACGGCAATTTAACCGGTACGGAACCCGCCGCAATAATGGCTTGCTGAAACGAAACCATTTGTTTTTTACCGGCATTATCGACTTCAAACGTATAACGATCGGCGAAAGCACCATACCCCGTCACGATTTGCACGCCACGTTGTTTGGCCATCATTTTCAAACCGCCCGTTAATTTATTCACTACGCTGTTTTTCCAGTCACGTACTTTGCTCACATCGATTTTTGGCTTGCCAAATTCAACACCATGCGCCTTTAATTCTTCAGCTTCATCAATCACTTTTGCCACGTGCAATAACGCCTTTGATGGAATACAACCCACGTTCAAACAAACGCCACCAATATTGTCATCACGTTCAATTAATGCGACTTTTTTACCTAAATCAGCGGCACGAAATGCCGCCGCATAACCGCCCGGGCCGCTACCTAATACAGCCACATCCACTTTAATTTCTGACATACGATCATTCCCCATTAAATTTTTTGTTTACTTTTCAAGGACGCTTCCTCACGATCATCACTCGGAACCGTTACAGTAAAAGCGTACGAATATCGCTTAAACGTTCTGTTAAAAAAACGAGAAAGCGCGCGCCATCCGCACCGTCAATCACACGATGATCGTAAGACAAACTGAGCGGTAGCATTAATCGCGGCTGAAACTCACCATCGATATAAACTGGCTTTTGTTCGGAACGTGACACCCCTAAAATAGCCACCTCAGGCGCATTAATAATCGGCGTAAATGCCGTACCACCAATGCCGCCCAAACTCGAAATGCTAAAACAACCCCCTTGCATTTCGGTCATCGATAATCCTTTATCGCGCGCTTTAGCGCTGATGTGCGCTAATTCTTTAGCGATCTCAAATAATCCTTTACGATCCACATCACGAATCACGGGAACCACCAAACCATTCGGGGTATCCACCGCAACACCAATGTGAAAATATTTTTTAAGAATGAGTGTTTCACCTTCCAGCGAAGCGTTAAAATGCGGATATTCTTTCAACGCCGCCACAACCGCTTTCATCAGAAAAACAAGCGGCGTGAGTTTTACACCTTGCTTTTCTGCAAATGGTTTTTCACGCTGACGAAACACTTCCAACTCGGTAATATCCGCATCGCCAAACTGCGTGACATGCGGAATAGAAATCCAATTGCGATGTAAATTTGCGCCCGATATTTTTTTAATTTTACTTAACGATTGTGGCTCAATTTCACCAAATTTACTGAAATCAATACTCGGTATGACCGGCAACGAAAAACCACCCGATGCGGCATGTTGCAAACGGGTTTTCACAAATTTTTGCACGTCTTCTTTGAGAATACGACCTTTTTCACCCGTGCCGGTCATTTTAGTGAGATCAACACCAAATTCTTGCGCAATACGTCGCACTCCCGGACCTGCATGAACAAGGGTACCAAAACCCGTCGATTTTTCTTCTGCCGCCGGTGCTGCTTCTGGTTCTTTTTCTTCAATTGATGTTTTTGGTTTTTCCTTGGATTCTGCTTTCGGAGATTTTTCTGCGGATTGAGTCGCATCGCCTTCTGCTTCCAGCGATAAAATAACAGAACCTTGCGAAACTTTATCCCCCACTTTAATCTTCACGTCAATCACTTTACCTGCTTTTGGTGCAGGCACATCCATGGTCGCCTTATCTCCCTCCAGTGTCATTAAAGGGTCTTCTACTTTTATCGTATCGCCCGCTTTAACAAACACTTCGATGACTTCCACATTTTCAGCACCGCCGATATCTGGTACTTTCACTTGTTCTGCATTGGCCACACCCATCTCCTCATGCTTTATCAGCTCATCCCGTTAAAACGGATCGTTATTGATCAGCGGGAACCGCTGATGCCTTATCGACTGGTCGGATCCGCTCGATCCGTTTCAATACCCAATTTTTTCAATGCTTCCTCCGCGTTTGCTCTAGGAAGCTCACCCGCATCAACTAATGCTTTTATTGCGGTATACACGACATTTTTGGCATCGACTTCAAAAAAATCTCGCAATGCCTCTCGGCTGTCCGAACGACCAAAACCATTAGTTCCCAACACATAATAAGGCGCTTTAATGGCTGGACGAATTTGATCGGCAAATAATTTGATATAATCAGTCGCTGCAATGACAGGACCTGGTCGTTTTGCCAAACAGATTTCGACGTGACTTTGCCGTGGTGTTTTATTAGGATGTAATCGGTTATAACGTTCCACCGTTTCAATGTCACGCCGTAATTCACTAAAGCTGGTTGCACTCCATACATCGGCGGCAACACCAAAATCAGCTTCCAACCTTTCAGCAGCTTTAATGACTTCATTGAGAATCGTTCCTGATCCCAAAAGCTGCACACGTTGTTTATGTTGAGAGGTGCTTTCTCTCAATAAATATAAGCCTTTTAATAGGCCTTCTTCACATCCCGCAGGTTTTGCTGGCTGATGATAATTCTCATTCATTAGTGTGAGATAGTAATACACGTTTTCTTGATCCACGTACATCCGTTTTAAACCGTGTTGAATAATCACCGCCACCTCATACGCAAAAGTGGGATCGTAGGTCACACAATTCGGCACGAAGCTAAACATCAACACATTGTGTCCATCCTGATGTTGTAATCCTTCGCCATTTAATGTAGTACGACCCGCCGTTCCTCCTAAAATAAAACCGCGCGCCATTATATCGCCGCTTGCCCACACTAAATCACCAAAACGTTGGTAACCAAACATCGAATAATAAATATAAAAAGGGATCATCGGCTGATCGCACGTCGCATAACTAACCGCAGCGGCAATCCATGATGACATCGCACCCGCTTCGTTAATGCCTTCTTGTAATAATTGCCCTTTTTCATCTTCGCGATAATACATTAATTGTTTTTTATCTTCGGGCTGATATTTCTGACCGAACGGGGAATAAATACCAATTTGCCGAAACAACCCTTCCATCCCAAACGTTCGGCATTCATCCGCAGCAATCGGGACGACAAATTCTTTAATGGTTGGGTCTTTAATTAATACCGACAACACGCGCACAAAGGCCATGGTTGTCGAAAATTCGCGTTCACCACTGTCTTCAAATAAAGAGTGAAATGCGTCTAAATCCGGTACGGTCAACGCGCGCTTTTTGTATTTTCGCTCAGGTAAATATCCCCCCAAGGCTTTGCGACGCGCATGCAGATAGATATTTTCAGGGGCATTTTTTTCGAATTTCAAATACGGAAGTTTATCTATTTTATCTTCGGCCACGGGAATATTGAAACGCTTCACAAAGGTGTGCACATCTTCGGGTGTCAATTTTTTCGTTTGGTGCGTGACATTTTTACCTTCACCTGAACCACCCATGCCATAACCCTTGACGGTTTTCGCTAAAATAAGGGTGGGCTGGCCTTGATGTTCTACGGCTTTTTTGTAAGCATTATAAACCTTTTGCACATCGTGACCGCCATCTTTCAGCGCTTTCAATTCTTCATCCGACAGGTCTTTAACTAATTCGAGTAACTCGGGATATTTACCAAAAAAATGTTCTCGTAAATACGCACCATCGTTGGATGAAAACGTTTGATATTCGCCATCCACTAATTCATCAATACGTTTCATTAAAATACCCGTGGTATCACGCGCGAATAATGTATCCCAACCACTCCCCCAAATGACTTTAATCACATTCCAACCGGCACCACGAAAAATGGCTTCATATTCCTGGATGATTTGACCATTGCCCCAAACCGGACCATCCAAACGCTGCAAATTACCGTTAATCACAAAAATTAAATTATCGAGTTTTTCCCGCCCCGCAATATTCAATGCACCCAACGATTCTGGTTCACCCATTTCACCATCGCCACAAAACACAAAAACCTTGCGATTTGCCGTATCCGCTAAACTGCGATGATTCATATATTTTAAAAAACGCGCTTGATAAATCCCCATTAAAGGGCCTAGACCCATCGAAACGGTAGGAAATTGCCAAAAATCCGGCATCAACCACGGGTGTGGATACGACGAAATGCCTTTGCGACTCAATTCTTGTCGAAATCCATCAAGCTGTTGCTCTGTCAAACGTCCTTCCAGGTAAGCTCGTGCGTAAATTCCTGGAGAAGAATGCCCTTGGAAATACACTAAATCACCACCGTGATTTTCACTTTTGGCATGAAAAAAATAATTTAAACCGACTTCAAACAGCGTGGCGCAAGAAGCAAAACTGGCAATATGGCCACCAAGTGAAGCATCTACTTTTCCCGCACGCATGACAATCGCCATTGCATTCCAACGCATGAGATCGGTATTGCGTTCCAACAACTTAACGTCATCAATGGGTAGCCGTTCTTCTTGATCGGGGGGGATGGTGTTGAGATAAGGGGTATTAATTCCAGCAACCGCAGAGACTCCAACTTTCCCCGCATGAATGAGGAGTTGATTAATAATAAATTGCGCGCGTGCTTTACCCACGTATTCAATGACTGAATCTAGTGCATCTGTCCATTCCTGAGTTTCGATGGGGTCGACATCTTTTGCACTCCGCTTATTATTCTGCTCTGCCATAGATGAATAAACCTTTTTAATTAAAAAACATAAAGTTAAAAATTATCGTTAAACTTCAAGCTCGAGTTAATGTATAGCTTTTTGGATAAATATTTTGCTGAAAATGATCGTGCCATTAGAAGCCAACCCTCTCCTAGCCTCTCCCGCAAGCGGGAGAGGAAAGCTCGACAGTGAGCACCATTGCCGGTAAGACAATCAAAATAGTTTATTTTTACCAAAATATTTATCTGAAACACTACAACTATAGCGAATAACAGGAAGATTATTTCGCCCTTGCAACCGCGACAGCGTAGCATAGTTCAAGGGGTTGTGTCAGCCAGCACGGGTCGCAACGCCCTTCAAACAAAAGACCTTCCCGTTAGCGGCACACCGACCCTCGCAGTTCGATATTGAAATATTCGGGCTACGACATGAATTGCCCCAACGTAAATATGGCAATGACCACTAACCATACGATTAATGCTCGATTCGTCAGACCTCTCATTTCCATCATGTGCTGCTCTGAACGGGATAACACAAGCTTGGGATCCCAATTCAATGCGATCATACCGTAATCGACCACCAGTAAAGGTTCAGACTGTAAACCAGCAAAATGACTACACCAAAAAGTGAACGCGGGGCGAAATTGCCCGATTAACGCATACGTCAAACCTAACAAACGTACAGGTACCCAGTCCATCATGCTTCGGACTAACATTAATTTTTGTAAAAATTCTTCCGAAAAATAAACATCGCTTTTTTGCTCTTGCTTTAAATGAAATTCCAAGCGCCGGCTTTCACAGTAAAAAATAACGCCGAGCGGACCCAATACCAGATACCAAAATAATACAGCGAAAATCGCATGATAACGATTCATGAATAACTCGTTTAAAGGAATAGGATGAACACTTTCGAAGACTAATGGCTTAGCATCCAAATAAAACCACAACACACATAAATGCCACAGGAAAAGAAAAACCACCCCAAAAATGGCACCCAGAACACCGATAACCATCACATAAAGTGCCGCGATCGAAGCAAAAACGAAAAATACTCCACCCAGTCCCTGCCAAATGCGCCATTGGTTGCACAGCATTTCTAACCAAGCCGTATATTTAATAAAAAAAGCCAAATGGGGTTTATTGACCTCCCACATCAACACGCGTTGTACCAGCAAACAAATAACAATAACGATGAGTGCCATACGTTTGTCCTCTTGTCATTAATCTCGTCGCAAACGATCCGATACGGCAACCGGCGTTGGATAACGCATCACGACCCAATAAGAAGATGCAATAAATGAAAGTATCGTTGTTGCCTCAATAAGATAAGCAGCCGCATTGGCCACCAGTTCCATATCAATCGCAACGTAAGCAATAATAAGTGAAAACTCACTAATTTGGGCAAGTCGAACACCCACTTCCCACGCAACCTGTTTTGTTTCACCCACCCATTTCAACAGTAAATAATAAACAACGGGTTTCAACACCAGTAAGAGCACAACGAGAATAATGGCAGGCACAATGATTGCCGATAAATACGTTAAATTAAAACTCGCCCCCACCGCAAAGAAAAACATCACCAAGAAAAAATCGCGCACCGGTTTTAAACTCTCTGCAATATACATGGAAACGGGGCTGGTCGCTAAGCTAACTCCGGCGATAAAAGCCCCAATTTCAGCAGAAAGTTTTAAGAGGGATGCCATTTCAGCAAGAACCAAGCACCAGGCAATCGCCAACAAAAACATATATTCTTTAATGCGATTAAAACGCGAAAATAATTTTCGTAGGATATAACGTTCAAGGAAGAAGGCAACCCCAGTCACTGAGGGAAAACCCACCAACACCAATACAAGATCCCGAACAATTTCGCCTTTCCCCATCACACCTTGAAAAATCAACAACACAATAATGGCAATAATGTCTTGGAAAAGTAACACGCTGATCATCACCTCACCCGTATGCTGATGATGCAAAATCGTGGTAGGCAATAATTTCAACCCAATGATGGTACTCGAAAACATCATAGCGGCACCCACCACAACACAAGACAATGCGGAATACCCACTGAACCAAGCCACCAAGTAACCCACGATGGCAAAAAGGATGGAGCTGACCAAACCAACCCAAGTGATTTTTCGCAGCATATGAATTAATTTTTGAGGCGGTAGGTGTAAGCCCAGTAAAAAAAGCAAAAAGATAATGCCAATGTCACCCACACGTTGCACGAATTCTGGATTCGAAAAGATTTTTAACCCCCAAGGACCCAGTACAATCCCTAATACGATATAAGCGACCAGCATAGACTGGCGTGTGATTAACGCCACAGTGGAGAGGACAGCGGCTCCTCCAAAAATCAAACAAATCGCTAAAATTAAAAAGTGTTCATCCATTTCGCAATACTACCACGCGATACCACGTTTTTGTTTGGCCAAAGAGCGGCAGACCAATATAACCGCGAATCTGCAAGGTCTTGCCTTTCGGACTCACCGTGGCCGTGCATTTATAAATTTTCCCATCACGCGGATCAAGGATAGTTCCGCCCACATATTTATTTTGCCGCAATATCAAATTGTTCAGAATGACTAACCCAATAATCGGTTTATTGTGCTGCTTGCCCGTGCATTTCGCGCAAAATTTAAGAGGTTTTTTGTCCTTAACAGGGTAAGTTTTTGAAATTTTTCCTGAATAGGTGCCATTCTTGGTTTGCCAAATGGTGATAATACTGCTAGGCTTACCCGTCTTATCATCCCGCGTTTGCCAATTTCCAACGATAGAATTTGCGGCGACAGCGAGACTGCTGCAAACAAAAATGAGTGCGAAAACACTCACGAAAGACACCAACCACATTTTTAATCTCATATTGCTCCCTCTTAAAGGCAAATTGTTAGCTGATTTTAGCATTTTTGTTAAAGATTACTAATCAAATCGTCAAAAAACCCTCCGAAAACATTGGAGCTTCTTGATTTTCATTGTAAAATGGATATTGTCTAAATTAAAACATCAGGGAGATGAAGATGCCAGCAAAAAGAAAAACAACCATGAAAGGACGTTCAACAAAGAAAAAACGCAGCGGCTCTGCTCAAGCAAAGGTAAAAAAAGCCATGCGAGAAAAAATGGCCGCTAAAAAGAAATTAGCAGCCGCCATCAAGAAACTCAACAAAGCAAAGAAAGCAGCCGCCAAAACGAAAAAAACCTCCGCTAAAAAAGCCAAAAGCGCTGTCAAACGCAAAACAAAACGTAAGGCCTCTAGTGCCCGAAAAGCGAAAAGCGCCACACGTCGTCAATCAGCAAAACGCCGTGTTTCTGCTAAAAAAGGTCGTAAAACAGCACGTAAAGCCTCCGCTAAAAAAACCAGTATGGCTCGTCGTCGCACTCGTTCACGCGCTAGAAAATCTTCTGCCGCTGTTGCTCCTCCAGCCATGTAATCACTTGGCGCTTAAAAAGCCCGGGATCCCCGGGCTTTTTTTATGGCGTGAGCTTTGATATATCCAATGCTTTAGCTTGATCAATCAATTCCGTCAACACACTTTCCGTTAATGCGCCTGAATCCGCATATACCACCACCTGTTGCTTCAAAATGAGAATCGTCGGTACTGAACGAATCGCAAAATCGGTCGCAAGATCCTGCTCGCGGTCGATATCTACCGAACCAAAAACAACGTCTGAATATTTCGGCGCAAGCTGCTCGATGACTTTTGCAAAGGACTTGCAAGGTTCACACCATTCCGCCCAAAAATCAACAACGACCAATGCGTTTTGTGCCACGATTTTTGAGAAAGTCCGGTTGGTTAATTCGATCACATTCATACATTTGGCTCCTTTTGATGAGTCACGTTCAACGCTCGCAAAATATTACGGCGCACTTCTTCCAGCAGTCCAACACCCATCACAGTGACATAATGAGGCGCATGTTTGTCACGAGCTGCCCATGTTTTATAATATTGAATCAGTGGGCTTGTCTGCTCATGATAAACAGCCAACCGTTTACGTATCGTATTTTCCTGATCATCGATACGTTGGATCAGCGGCTCACCCGTGAGATCATCACGATTGGCTATTTTGGGCGGGTTATTATGGCGATGATACACACGTCCCGACGCAGGATGTACCAACCGGCCACTGATACGATCCACAATTTCTTCATCAGGCACTACCAACTCAATAACATAATCGATAGAAATAGTTGCCTCACGCAACGCATCTGCTTGAGCTGTCGTACGCGGAAAACCATCCAACAAAAAACCTTGCGCACAGTCACGTTGTGCGATGCGCTCTTTAACAAGCGCTATAATAATTTCGTCAGAAACTAACGCACCACAGGCCATGACTTTTTGCGCTGTAAGCCCTAACGGCGTTTTCGCTTTTACCGCCTCGCGCAACATATCGCCCGTCGAAATTTGCGGAATATCAAATTGGCTCGCAATAAATTGAGCTTGCGTGCCTTTTCCCGCACCCGGCGGACCCAACAAAATGATGCGCATCGTATCTCCTTTCTCACTCTATCGTTTGACCTGAAAAATGCAAAATCAATGAACGGCAAGGTTTAATGTCTAAAATGGGTTTGATGCAAAAATCAAAACGACCGTTTTGACCATTGGTAAAACCCGTCGTCATAAACTTAATTTGTTGATTATGCCCAAAATTAGCATGAAAAGACAATTGTACCTGTGCAATGGGTAAATAACGTTGTAATACAGTGGAACTATTCACGGCATGAATAATCTGCCCCTTTTGCCAACGACCATCACAATGCCAGCCATCGGAACTACCACAATAGATCATGGGGACTTGCAAGGAAATGGCTTGCATACGTGCATATTCGATCGCATGGCTCACCTGCAAGAGCGCCGTATGACGCTCTATTTTTACGCGGTAATAAAACCAGGCTAGCGTCGTTAAGCTCACCAAAATCGATAAACATGCCATCACACAAATTAACTCCATCAATGTAATGCCACGAAAATTTTCGGTTTGATTCACGTTATAGCTTTTCAGATAAATATTTTGGTGAAAATGATCGTGCCATTAGAAGCCAACCCTCTCCTAGCCTCTCCCGCAGGCGGGAGAGGAAAGCTCGACAGTGAGCACCATTGCCGGTAAGACAATTAAAATAGTTTATTTTTACCAAAATATTTATCTGAAACACTATAGCACTCCATATTAGTCAATGACTCGGTGATGCACGTCACGGATTTTGCAAGGTGGATAGCACCCGCTTTGCAGCAGATACATTAATCTGAGGCTACACCCCCGGAAAGGGACTCTCGTTGATTTCCCGCAGGAATCCCTGGCCAGACTTGCACGAGTTTAATCTTATTACCACTGACTTTAAGTACTTCCATCGGGTACCCTGACAAACGCAGCGCAACATTGTTTGAAGGGATCAGCTCCAGCGTTTCAATGATGAGACCACTTAACGTACGTGGTCCCTCTGTGGGTAAATTCCATTTTGCAATACGGTTCAAATCGCGGATATTAATCGCACCATCCACCAAATAACTACCATCTTTTTGTTTACGCACCAAACTCTCAGTTCCCGCTAAATCAACGGCAAATTGGCCGACAATTTCCTCCAAAATATCCTGCATTTTTACGAGACCTTGGATATCACCATACTCATCGATGACCAAACCAATGGATTTATTTTCTCGCTGAAAGTTCAACAGCTGACGGTTTAGAAAAGTCATTTCAGGAATGTAGTAAATTTCTTCTAATAGGGACAGCAATTTTTCCTTTGTTAATTCATTCGTTCGCAAAAGCGGAACAATGCTGCGTAAATTTAACATTCCAATGACTTGATCGATATCTTCACGATACACTGGGAGAAATTCGTAATTCGTATGCATCAATTCGTGGAAAATCTTATCCCACTCTTCGGTGATATCAATTCCAAGAATCTCATTGCGTGGCACCATGACGTCATCAACGGTCGCCTGTTCCAATTCCAAGATGCGCAATAACATATGTTGGTGCGTCGAAGAAATTTTTCCGCTGGCTTCTCGCACGACGGTTCGCAACTCATCAATACTTAAGTGTTCTAATTTATGTTCATTCACTTTAACCCCAAAAACACGCAGAAAAGCATTAGCAATCCCATTACTCACCCACACCAAGGGATACAATAAAAAAAGCAACCCCTTCAACGGTAACGCACAGAGAAAAGCAACGCCTTGCGGATGCAAAGCCGCAAATGTTTTTGGCGTAATTTCTGCAAAAATCAAAACGATAAATGTCAGCACAATGGTACTCAACAAAATACCGAGATCACCAAAGTAATGCGCTGCAAGAAGCGTTGCTACGGACGACGCTAAAATATTTGCAAAGGTGTTGCCAATTAAAATAACGCCAAGAATACGATCAGGACGTCGTAATAACTGCATAACCCGTTGTGCTGTTACGTGTCCTTTGCGTGCAAGATGACGGAGGCGATAACGATTCAGCGCCATCATCCCTGTTTCAGAAGCGGAAAAAAAACCCGATACTAAAATCAAAACCACTAAAACAATTAATAAAGTCGAAGTATTAATCTGCGCCAAGGTAACCTTTCCGTTGTTTCAAAATTCATAGTAAAGCCCTGGGCGTCAGCCCGGCGTATTTTTATAAGGGTGTCGCCTCGGATTCATGTCTCTGCCGCAAAGCGGGTGACACGAGGAAAACGATCCTTGCCACGAGAGGGCGAACGGCAGGACCCGCGAACATGGAGTAGGCACCCATTACACCCTTTTATAGAATACCACACCAGTAACATATGAACAGCCAAAGTGTACACCACTACCAATTCTACACAATATCGTTATAATCGAGGGTCACATTGATAATGCTTGGAAACAGTATGTTTAACAATCTCACTGACCGTTTATCTCAAACTATTAATCAATTACGTGGTCTTGGCCGTCTTACTGAAGAAAATATCCAAAATGCTCTGCGCGATATCCGAACCGCTTTGCTAGAAGCAGACGTCGCGCTTCCTGTGATTAAAGATTTTATTGAACAGGTAAAACAGAAAGCGCTCGGCCAAGAAGTTATTAGTAACATTCGTCCTGGAGATGCGTTTATTAAAGCCGTCCAAAATGAACTCATTCATATTTTGGGTGATGAACATGCGGAATTAAATTTGAAAGTGGAACCTCCCGCTATTATTTTGATGGCGGGTTTGCAAGGTTCAGGTAAAACCACCACGGCGGCAAAACTCGCTAAATGGCTGCAGGAAACTCACAAAAAATCCGTGATGTTGGCATCCACCGACATTTACCGTCCGGCCGCCATGGATCAATTGGCTACGCTGTGCCAACACATTGAGGCACATTATTTTCCTTCTGATCCCAGCCAACAACCCATCATTATTGCTAAAAATGCTTTAGCCAAAGCAAAAACTCAATTCATGGATGTTCTCATCGTGGATACTGCAGGACGACTGCATATCGACACTGAAATGATGACAGAAATCCGTGAAATCAGTGATGCCATTCATCCAACAGAAACTCTCTTGGTCGTCGACAGTATGGCCGGACAAGATGCTGCAAATGTCGCTAAAACGTTTAACGATACGTTGGCATTGACGGGGATTATTCTCACCAAAACCGATGGCGATGCACGAGGTGGCGCTGCACTTTCCATGCGAATGATGACACAAAAACCCATTAAATTCGTGGGCGTTGGTGAAAAAATCGATGCGCTTGAAATCTTTCACCCCAATCGCATTGCTTCGCGAATTCTCGGCATGGGCGACATTGTTAGTTTAGTTGAGCAAGCACAACAAAAAGTTGATCAAAAGCAAGCGGAAAAAATCGCAAAAAAACTAAAAAAAGGCAAACGGTTTGACTTTGAAGATTTTTTATCGCAATTAAAGCAAATGCGTAAACTCGGTGGCATGCAGTCCCTTTTAAAAAAACTGCCCATGGGTGGAAAAATCCCACAAGCAGCGCTCGGCATGATGGATGACAAAACGTTCATTCACATGGAAGCCATCATACTGTCGATGACACATAAAGAGCGGCAATTCCCTGCATTAATTAATGGGTCACGCAAAAAACGATTAGCCAGTGGCTCTGGCACTTCCATCCAAGAAGTCAATAAGCTCCTGAAGCTTTTCACTCAAATGCAAAAAACTTTGAAGCGCTTCAAGGGAGGTAACCTGTTGAAGCAAATGAAAGCGCTAAAAGGCAAGTTGCCGCCTGATCTTCTCAGTCAATTACCATCGGATTGGGATAAGTAACCAGCGGATCCCCCTGATCAATGAGGTTCTGTCGCAAATCTCAACTCATCTGATCACTGCGTGCTTCAATTTGCATGGGGAGCGCAATTAAGGCAAACGGTTCGTGTCACGCTCTGTTCTTGACAAATGCGCTAAATCCAGGCATTCTTCGCCTCCTAAACAATCATTTACCAGGAGTGTCGCGTGGCAAACACAGCACAATCAAAAAAACGCGCTCGACAAGCAATTGGGCGAACCTTGAAAAATACGAGCCAACGCTCTGCTATTCGTACTGCAGTAAAAAAAGTGTTAAAACTGATTGAAACTGATAAAAATGCCGCTAAGGTGGAATTCCAAAACACCGTTAGACTGCTAGACAGCGCCGGTCGTCATGACGTTATTCATTCTAAAAAGGCGGATCGTCTCAAAAGCCGTTTAAATAAACGACTGAAGGCAGCCCTCACTCAGTAATAAAGGGTCAGCAATTCCCCAAGTTCATTATCTAGCAACTTATTGTTTTAGAAAACAAAAGATTAAAAATCCCCGTGGCAAGCCACGGGGTATTTTTCCTGTAATAATTTCGCCTGCTCGGGAAACCCTCGCGGACGGCGACCAAA
>MGOZ01000034.1 GCA_001797285.1 Coxiella sp. RIFCSPHIGHO2_12_FULL_42_15 | reverse complement strand
TTGAAATTGTTTATCATAGCCTTACCCCTGCGAATGTACCTCTTTAAATTATAGCCAATTCCACCGGCCTGTTTTGCAACGGATCCCTTTTGGGCGAAGATTACGAGCTGTGGGTGTTAGTTTTGAAGATCGCCAAGATTTGCTGGGACACAAGTCTGGTCGTATTACAACACACTATTCAGTGGCTGAGTTGAAAAATCTTTATGAAGCCGCTAATCGTGTGTGTAAACAAAATGGGAACAATCCAACTTTGGCTCTTTTAAAAAGAAAGGTGGATTATCAAAAGTTAGGAAATAATATTGTGGACCTTAGCGCTCGCATCAGTGGGCAGGAAAACTCTAGGTCCCGCAAAAACCCCGCAAAGGTAATGAAAACCGGTAAATGAGAACTTTCTGAAAACCTTGGAAGGCTCGATTTTATTGGTGCCCGGGGCCGGAGTCGAACCGGCACGTCGGTTACCCAACGAGGGATTTTAAGTCCCTTGCGTCTACCAATTCCGCCACCCGGGCAAAAAACTGGCACCAAAAAGAAAGTAAAGGCTGAGGCCGGAATCGAACCGGCGTACACGGCTTTGCAGGCCGCTGCATAACCACTCTGCCACCCAGCCATGCACCCGGTCAATGGCACGCCGAACACACACAAACATGATAAAAGCGAAAATGGAGCGGGAAACGAGACTCGAACTCGCGACCCCAACCTTGGCAAGGTTGTGCTCTACCAACTGAGCTATTCCCGCTCACTGCGAACCCTGAAGTACAAGGACTTAGGTGCTCAAGACGAAGCGCTATTATTGCGTTTCTCCAGATAAAGTCAAGTCTGGCCAGGCAATTTTTAAATAAATTACCATGGTCCACAGCGTTAACGCCGCTGCGATAAACAGTAACAAACTCCCTGTCCAAATGACCCATGCATGAGAAAATGACGGCGTATACCAGATCAACAAAACTAACGCTGTCATTTGCAAAAATGTTTTTGCTTTTGCAAGAAACGTCACCGCTACACTGGTGCGTTTCCCTATTTCCGCCATCCATTCACGTAACGCAGAAATGGCAATTTCACGCAACACAATAATTGCTGCCGCAATGGCCAAAAAGGGAAAATAGTTTTCACCAACCACAAGAACCATGGCGCAACCCACCAATAATTTATCAGCGACCGGATCGAGAAACGCCCCCAATTTCGTCGCTTGTTTTAAACTTCGCGCCAAATAACCATCTAGCCAATCCGTCACGGCAGCCAGCACAAAAATCATCGCAGCCATAGGATGCGCCCAATAAAATGGTAAATAATACGCAACAAGGAAAACAGGAATGGCGAGTATTCGTAGTAAAGTTAATTGAATCGGTATATTACTCATTTTTATGATTCTAAGTCATTGAAGTTGTACGTCAAGCATTTTGAAAGCTCGAGTGCGGATCATTCTCCGTGCAATGCATCAAAAATCTGTTGCGCCAACGCGTCACTAATGCCAGGTACACGAGCAATATCCGCGGCACTCGCTTTTTTCAGTTCTTGCAGGCCACCAAAATGCTGCAATAAGCGACGACGACGGACCACACCAATCCCTTCAATTTCTTCTAAAATAGAGTGCTGACGTGCTTTACCGCGTTTAGCGCGATGCGCAGTAATCGCAAAACGATGCGCTTCATCACGAATCAATTGAATCAAATGCAATGCCAGATGGTCTGCGGATAAATGGACAGGCTCCGTTTTTCCAAACAGCCATAATGTTTCTAAACCAGGTTTGCGTGCAGGTCCCTTTGCCACCCCCAATAACCACACACCGCTCACTTGCAACTCTTCTAATACTTCGGCCGCAATTGCCAACTGCCCTTTTCCACCATCAATAATTAACAAGTCCGGCAAAACGCTCCCTTGCGTACTTTTAACTCGCGTGTAACGACGTAATAAAGCTTGACGCATCGCTGCATAATCATCACCAGAAGTAATCTCTTTCATATTATATTTGCGATATTCTTTTTTCACCTCGCCTTGTTCCGTAAAAACAACACACGATGCAACGGCCGCTTCCCCTTGCGTATGCGAAATATCAAAGCACTCGATGCGTGAAATCGGATTCGGTAATTGCAAAATATGCTGCAATGCTTCCAATTTTGCAGCCACTTGGCTTTTCTCAGAGAGATGTTGTTTTAATGCTTGTGTCGCATTCATGATCGCCATTTTTTGCCATTGACGATATTTAGCTAACTTGCGATCCGACAACGTCATCTCATTTTGCCATTGTGCTTGCAACGCTTGCTGAATCCATAAACGATCTTGCAAAGCATGGCTAACCACAATGCTTTGCGGTAAATCTTCCGCACGAATTTTATTGAGATAATATTGCGGAATAAATGCCGCAATAATTTCTTCATCACGGGTATCCGGTGGCATAATCGGAAAGTAAGCGCGCTTTCCTAATAAGCGCCCCCCACGAATTTGTAATACCGAAATGGCAGCTTTCCCTACTTGCTGAAATACACCAATCACATCGATATTACCATTATCACCCATCACGGCTTGGCTTTGTTGCAAACGACGCAGTTGAATAATTTGATCGCGAAAATGCGCCGCCATTTCGTAATCTAATTTTTCTGAAGCCAAATCCATCTGCGCGGTGAGATCTTCAATAATTTTATTATTTTTACCGTGTAAAAAATCAATCGCATGCTGCACTTGCTTTTGGTACTCTTTTTCTGTCACTAAACCAACACATGGCGCCGTGCAACGCTTAATTTGATACTGTAAACAAGGTCGAGTACGATGATTAAAAAAAGAATCTCGGCATTGTCTCAACTTAAATAATTTCTGAATGAGCGCCAAATTTTCCCGCACGGATCCTGCACTGGGATAAGGTCCAAAGTACTCTCCTTCTGCTTGTTTCGCCCCACGGTAAAAATCCAATCGCGGAAAAGAATGACTCGTACTGAGATATAAATAAGGATAGGATTTATCATCACGTAATAAAATATTGTAACGTGGCTTAAGCGATTTAATCAGATTGGATTCCAGAAGCAGGGCCTCATTCTCGCTCGCCGTTACAATCACCTCGATGTTAGCGACTTTTGCCACCATCACTTGTGTTTTTGTATCTAACTGCCGACTAAAATAACTGGCCACGCGTTTTTGTAAGTTTCGCGCTTTTCCGACATAAATGGTTTCGCCTGTTGCATTTTGCATTTGATAAACGCCAGGCTGGGTAGAAAGGTTTTTAATAAAAAACAGCGGATTAAATATCTTCCCGGTGGTCATTACACCTCTTTAACGTCTTCCGATTCAATCAATCCATAGCGTATCGCTAATAACGTTAATTCAACATCGTTTTTAACGCTTAATTTTTCAAAAATGCGATAACGATAACTATTCACTGTTTTGGGGCTTAAACAGAGCTTTTCTGCGATAGCTTGCACTTTGGTGCCCTTGGTGATCATTAGCATGACTTGCAATTCACGTTCTGATAGCGTGTCGAATGGAGATTCTTCTCTATCGTTCACATGACGAAAAGCCAATTGACTGGCGATTTCAGGACTAATATAACGCTGACCCGAATGCACGGCACGAATGGCTTGCACCATTTCTTCCATACTAGAACCTTTAGTAATGTAACCTGCAGCACCAATTTGCAATAAACGGGCAGGATAGAGATCGTTGTTGACCGTCGTCAGCACTAATACTTTTAGATCGGGATCCATGCGCAGTAATTTACGCGTTGCCTCAAATCCACCAATGCCGGGCATTTTAACATCCATTAAAACGACGTGGGGATTAAATTTTCTCGCTAATTTCACTGCCTCCTCGCCTGTAGAGGCTTCTCCAACGACTTTAATTCCTGATACTTCGGCTAGAATTTTTCGAATTCCCGTTCGTACCAAATCATGATCATCAACAATTAAAACATTTATCACGTGGAATAAACCTCATCCAAGATTGGCGGAGAGGCAGGGATTCGAACCCTGGGAGGGAGTTACCCTCAACGGTTTTCAAGACCGCCGCTTTAAACCGCTCAGCCACCTCTCCAATAATGTGTCTTACATCAAGTAAGTCCGCGCAAACAGTGAAGTTTTGAATGATATCAGGCTTACACGCGCTTCGCCAGTCTCTCACAGCGAAGGCAGGCAATAATACCACATCTTCACCTCAGAACAAGCGCGATCACTTTTTAAGGATGACGGCCACACGAAGTGCCCTCGCCGTTCGATGTAAAATATTCGGGTTAAGCGCTATAACTGTACAAAATATGTATTACAACTGCTTGATTACCCTCAAAAATTCAAAAATAAACCTCATTTTTTCCTATACGAAAAACTGAGTGTGCAATTTGAACACAATATAACCTGGAAATTTTTTGCTCATCTCGGTATAGTGATTTTCATTCTGAGATCAACATCAGAATTTTGAGCGAGTTCATTTGATAAGTGAGTTTAATAAGGAGATTAAAACTGAAGAGAAATGATTGTTGACGCATATCGGAAATCGGCGAATCAGTTGACGTGCGTACAACCATCAAATATTGAAGAGTGCTGTCATGAAAAAATTATATGCTATCCTTTTAACGGCTGCTGTTGCTTCGCCTTTAGCTTTAGCATGCTGCTCAACTGAAATTTCAAAACAAGTTTCAACCATCAATGTCGCGGCTGAAGCAAATCATGCTGTTGGCAACGTTGCTCATCCCGAAGTAAAAAAATCATCGGCCACACTAAAAGCCGTGCATGCGATTGAAACTGAATTTACAAAAGCACAAAACGCTGAACTTCAAGCACCCATGAGTAGTGATAAATTCAACTCGATTGTGAAACAAGGCGTATCAAGCCAAGCCTTGGGATTAGCATTAAAAGCGTATGAATGGGCCGATAAAAAAGGGGAATTAACCAATAAACGTTATTTAACCATCGTGGATTTTAGTCTTCCTTCAACATCAAAACGCATGAATGTCATTGATTTGCAATCCGGAAAAATCGTATTTAACGAACTCGTCACGCAAGGGAAAGGAAGTGGCTCTGGAAAAATGGCAACAAATTTTTCAAACGTCAATAATAGCCACGCCAGCGTATTAGGTGCGATTGTGACGGAAAATACTTATTACGGTAAACACGGCTATTCATTGCGTCTCAATGGTCTTGAGGAAAATTTAAATAGCAATGTGAAAGGGCGCGCGATCGTGGTTCACTCGGCAAATTATGCAACCGCTACGTTCGCAAGAACGAATGGTCGCTTAGGCACGAGCTGGGGTTGCTTTGCACTAAGCCCCGATGTTTCCAAAGAAGTCATTGAAAAAATCAAAGGTGGCAGCTTAATATTCTCATACGCGCCACAAATCATGAATGATGCTAACTACGCATAAACGATCATAATGGCACAGGCTAGGGATGGCCATCTTATTTCAATACCCTGGATCAGCAGATGCTCATCCAGGATCCTTTTAAAGCGTGTTATATTTTTTCTATGTCATTCATATACGGTTGTAATGCCCTAGGGATTGAAATATCACCATTTTCTTGCTGGCAATTTTCAATGAGCGCGACCAACGTTCGCCCCACCGCCAAGCCAGAACCGTTTAACGTATGTACAAGCTCGGGCTTGCCCGTTTTTGGATTTCGCCAACGCGTTTGCATTCGCCGCGCCTGAAAATCTTCGCAATTACTGCAGGATGAAATTTCCCGATAACGATTCTGTCCGGGCAACCACACTTCTAAATCATATGTTTTTGCTGCCGAAAAACCCATATCGCCCGCGCATAATGCCATCACGCGGTAGGGCAGCTCCAATGATTGGAGTATTTTTTCGGCGTGATTAACCAGTTCTTCTAATGCTTGGTATGAGTCTTCCGGTTTAACGATTTGCACCAACTCTACTTTTTGAAATTGATGCTGACGAATCATGCCTCGCGTATCTTTACCATAAGAACCCGCTTCACTACGAAAACACGGTGTTTGAGCCACCATGCGTATCGGTAATTGTTGTGCTTCAATGATTTCGTCGCGATATAAATTGGTTAATGGAACTTCGGCCGTTGGGATGAGCGTAAAATCAAAATCGCCTGCAATACTAAATTGATCTTCTCGAAATTTAGGTAATTGCCCCGTACCTAACAAACAATGGTCGTGCACTAAATAGGGGACATACGTTTCCTCATAACCGTTTTGTTTTGTCTGCACATCCATCATGAAATTCGCTAATGCCCGTTGTAATTGCGCAAATTGATGGTGCAACACAACAAATCGTGCGCCTGAAATTTTAGCGGCACGCTCAAAGTCAATACGCTGATTTTTTTCGCCTAAGGCAACATGATCTTTAGGTTTAAACGTGAATTGGCGCGGCTCACCCCAACGTCTCACCTCCACGTTTTCATTTTCACCCACACCATCGGGAACACTGACGTGCGGCACATTCGGAATTCGTAATTGAAAATCAAGAAAAAGCTGTTGAATCGCCTCTAATTGAGTTTCATTATCTTTGAGCTCCGTACCAAGATTCTCAACTCGTTGCATAATCGCACCGACGGCTTCCCCCTTCGCCTTTAACAAACCAATTTGTTTAGACGCTTGATTACGCTCTGCTTGTAAATGTTGAGTAATGCTTTGCAACGATTTACGCTCTGCCTCAAGCTCAATATATCTTGTTTCATTAAAATCAAAACCACGTCGCCGCAATTTTTTAATAACCTCGGTTAAATCACCACGCAATAATTTTGGATCCAACATAAAAATCTCCCCTATTGCGCTACCACATCAACCCCTTTGGGGGGAATGAAATTAAAAAGTTGATCCGATAGCGGTTGGTTTAACATAATGTTTGTAAAATCAAACTCACTGGTTTGCGAAAGATTATTAACAACCCTCATACGAACTAAGCGATGATCTTCAAAAATCATGACGATCTGCTTAAAACCCAAATCGGATTTCTTGGGCGTCAAAAAGAACGTCTCTCCTTTTTGTGTGCCCATCATCGAGACAGAAAATACTGCCGATAAATCTTTAACGCTCCCACTTAATAGCATCGCCGGATTGATACTGACTCGACTCGATAATTTTTGTTGGCTCGCTTGTTGCAAATCCACATCGTAAATCCACAATGTGTTACCATCGGTCAATAAAATTTGCTGCGTTGGTACGAGCGATTTCCAACGAAATTTACCCGGCCGTTTAATTTGTACAGAACCCTGACTATGCTGAATGTCACGACCTTGCTCAGAAAACGTATGCTGCTGAAATTTTGCTTGATAGGTGCTAAATGAATTTAACAACGCGCTCAATTTATCAATAGCCGATTGATCGGCATAACTCAGCGATAAAATAAAAAAACTGAACGATGCGAGCCATCGACTGATTTTTTTCATGATTCACCTTTTATGATTCTTGTGGGGATTGAACGAGTACTTCGCGATTGCCATTGGTCTCCATAGGACTCACAACACCGGCAGCCTCCATGGCTTCAACAATGCGAGCGGCCCGATTATAACCAATTTTAAAGCGTCGCTGTATACTTGAAATCGAAACCCGGCGCGAACGTGCAATGGCTTCAACCGCTTGATCATATAATGGATCTTTTTCACCCTCTTCTTCCGTCGCCCCCAAGATCGCATCGGTATAACCACTGGTATCACGGCCCGCAGTATCATTCAATACATCATCGATATAATCCGGTCCACCACTTTGTTTCAATGAATCAACCACACGATGCACTTCTTCGTCATGCACGTAAGCACCATGAATACGAATGGGAACACCGCTCCCTGGCGGTAAATACAGCATATCGCCATTACCCAACAGTTGCTCTGCCCCCTGCTGATCCAGTATCGTTCTCGAATCCACTTTAGATGAAACTTGAAAAGCGATGCGAGTGGGTATATTGGCTTTGATAAGACCCGTAATTACATCAACCGAAGGGCGCTGCGTTGCAAAAATTAAGTGAATACCCGCCGCTCGCGCTTTTTGCGCAAGACGGGCGATCAGCGTTTCTACTTTTTTACCGACCACCACCATCATATCAGCAAACTCATCCGCCAAAACGACAATTTGCGGTAGTGTCGTTAATTCCGCTTTGTTTTCCGCTTGAGAAATCAGCGGATCATACAGGGGTTGACCGCGTTTTTGTGCTTCCTTCACTTTTAAATTGTAACCTGCAATATTACGCACGCCGAGTGATGCCATTAATCGATAACGACGCTCCATTTCAACAACGCACCAACGTAAAGCGGTTGATGCATCCTTCATGTCTGTCACAACAGGCGCTAAAAGATGAGGAATGCCATCGTAAACCGATAATTCCAGCATTTTGGGATCAATCAAAATTAAACGCAATTGATCGGGCGTTGATTTATAAAGTAAGCTTAACAACATCGCGTTTAAACACACCGATTTTCCAGAGCCCGTGGTTCCCGCTACTAACAAATGGGGCATTTTGGCGAGATCAACCACCACGGGATTTCCCGAGATATCCTTACCTAAGGCTAAAGATAATGCGGAACGCGCATTTTGATATTGCTTACTCGCCAATACTTCTTGCAAAACCACTGTTTCACGATGGTCATTCGGTAATTCTATTCCAATAACGGATTTTCCTGGAATCACTTCCACAACACGCACACTGATAACCGATAATGAACGGGCTAAATCTTTAACGAGCGCCGTAATTTTACTGACTTTCGTTCCTGCCGCTAATTGCAATTCGTAACGTGTCACCACCGGCCCCGGATGAACCGCCACGACTTTAGCTTGCACGCCAAAATCCGCTAAACGCAACTCCACGTCCAAAGAGTTTTCTTCCAGTCTTTTTTGATCAAACGTGGCTTTTTGTTCCGCCGGTGGCGTGTCCAGCAACGTTAGATTGGGCAATTTAACGTCTTTTGAACGCTGCAGATTTTCCGTCATCGCGACATTCAATTCTACTTTTTGCGGTAAATTAATTTTTGGTTTTTTATCCAGTGCTGGTAGTGCTTCAGGTTTTTCTAAATCGGGTTCCATAAACAGAATATTTCTGGATGAAGCAGTGACTCTGGGTGGAATTTTTAAAGATTTCGCCGTCGTACTTTCTTTCTTTCTTTTGAAAAAACCGAATACGCGTTTGCCAACCCAAAGGACCACCGCCCCCGTGTTTTCTAAAAATCGATACCACGAAACACCAGAAAATAAGGTCATTCCTAACAACAGCAACGCAATTAAAATTAAATTGGCGCCTAATGGATTAAACTCATTCAGCAACACATGACCAAATACCGAACCGATAATTCCCCCCGTTTTGTACGGTAAAGGTGAAAATGGTGTTGCAAAATGAAGCATCAGCAAGCTGCAACCTGTGATTAAAATAATGATGAAACCCACCATCCGCACCAACAGGATATAGTTGCGATGCGTTTTTTTTAAATCGGGATTACACTGCAAGCGATAGGAATTCCACGCACCGTAACTCAACAATAAAGGAAACACATAAGCGAAATAACCAAACAGGTAGAGAAAAAAATCCGAAAACCACGCCCCAGCACGCCCTGCTGCATTTAATACGGTTTTTGCATCCGTCATATGCGAGAAACCAGTGTCCATGCGGTGGTAGCTCATCAACGCTACCAACAAAAAGATGGCCGCCGCGATCGTGAAGATCAAAATACCTTCTTGCAATAAATGCTGTAAATAAACCCGAAAATAGGAGGATGATTCTGCATGACTGCTTTTCTCACGGTACCCAGCCTTGTTTTTTTTGTTCCTTTTCAAAGGTGCTCCCTAAAAATTTTGAGGTAAAAATCCCCGCGCTTACGCCCGGGGTATTTTTCCTATATGAATTTCGCCTGCTTGGGAAACCCCCATGGCGTAAAGTTCCTGGGCTAACGCCCAGGGCTTGAGAATGTAAATAATTAAAATTAAGCGTAACAATTTATATCCAGGCTAGCAACCCGAAACGGATTAGGAACGTGCACATTCCTAATCCACTAGCATAAATCCATAATCATAGGTAAGATATGGCTTCATTTTGCCAAATTAATACACAAGGTGTTACGCCATGAGTTCTCGTCAGCATCATCGCCTTATTATTCTGGGATCAGGACCTGCCGGCTATACCGCAGCCGTTTATGCAGCCCGAGCTAATCTTGCTCCCGTCATGATCACCGGCATGCAAGAAGGCGGACAACTGATGACAACCACGGACGTGGACAACTGGCCTGGCGATATTGAAGGTTTGCAGGGCCCAGCGCTTATGGAACGCATGAAAAAACATGCTGAACGTTTTGAAACAAAAATCATTTTCGATCACATCAATAAAGTCGATCTAAAACAAAAACCCCTTCGGCTGGATGGGGAATACCACCCCTATTCTTGCGATGCATTAATTATCGCAACGGGCGCTTCGGCTCGTTATTTGGGAATTCCTTCTGAGAAGGCCTTCATGGGTAAAGGCGTATCCGCTTGTGCAACCTGCGATGGATTTTTTTATCGCGGAAAAAAAGTGGCTGTGGTGGGTGGGGGTAATACCGCCGTGGAAGAGGCGTTGTATTTATCAAATATCGCTGCAGAAGTGACCGTCATCCACCGACGCGATAAATTTCGCGCTGAAAAAATGTTATCACAACGACTCATTGAAAAATCTCACCACGGTAATATTAAAATTGAATGGGATCATGTGATTGATGAAGTACTCGGCGATAACAAAGGGGTAACGGGTGTCCGTATTAAAAATACGAAATCAGAAAAAACGAAAGCGCTCACCTTGGATGGTTTGTTTATTGCGATTGGGCATGACCCCAACACCCGCATTTTCAAAGATCAATTAGAAATGGATGATGAAGGTTATCTCCACATTAGATCTGGCCTAAAAGGCAACTTCAGCGCAACCTCCATTCCAGGCGTTTTCGCTGCCGGTGATGTGGCGGATAATGTTTATCGTCAAGCTGTCACTTCGGCCGGTGTTGGCTGTATGGCCGCATTGGATGCTGAAAAATATCTTGATAGTTTAAAATAATGTTCTATTATTAACGCGAATTACCCCACTTAGGAGATGATCCAGAAATGGCCAAAGAAGAATCGATAGAAATGCAGGGTACTGTTATTGAAAGCTTGCCTAATACCACCTTTCGCGTGAAACTTGAAAATGGCCATATGATCGTTGCACATATTTCCGGACGCATGCGCAAAAATTACATTCGAATTTTAACAGGTGACCATGTTACGGTGGAGCTCACCCCCTATGATTTAACGCGCGGACGTATTATTTTTCGTGATGTGGGGAAAAAAGGCCCGGGATTTTCTTCTGATACGGAGTAGATGTAACGGGTGCCTACTCCAGGTTTGCGGCAAGCGGCGAGGAATCAAGTTAGATTTCAACTAAAAGCTCATTCTCAACCACAGTCACTTTCACCTGTCGCTTACCTTCTGACAACTTGCCATACAACAGTTCTGTTGCTAAAGGCAATTTCAATTTTTTCTGAATAAGACGAGCCAATGGTCGCGCCCCCATTTTGCGGTTATAGCCTTCTTTTGCCAGCCAATCACGCGCATCACTGTCAATTGAAAGTTTGACGTCCTTTTCTTTGAGTTGATCGCGTAATTCACGTAGCATTTTATCCACCACTTTATTCACCGTTAATGGATCTAAGAAATTAAATTCAATGACTGCATCCAAACGATTGCGAAACTCAGGACTGAAAATTCGATTGATTTCTTGTTCGCAGCCACCATGTTGAGCCACTCTTGAAAAACCAATAGGGCCGCGCTCCAGACCCTCTGCACCCGCATTGGTTGTCAGTATCATCATGACATGACGAAAATCCGCTTTACGACCGTTATTATCCGTCAACTGACCATAATCCATGACCTGCAATAAAATGTTGTAAATATCGATGTGCGCTTTCTCAATTTCATCCAACAAGAGAATGGCGTACGGATGTTTATTGATGGCTTCGGTCAATAAACCTCCCTGCTCGTACCCCACATATCCCGGAGGCGCACCAATTAAACGTGATACCGCATGCTTTTCCATGTATTCTGACATATCAAAACGAATAAGCTCAACGCCCATTTCAAAGGCCAACTGACGAGTCACTTCGGTTTTACCCACCCCCGTCGGTCCTGCTAATAAAAATGAACCGACCGGTTTGGTGGGATCACCCAAGCCCGCGCGCGCTAATTTAATAGCGCCCGTCAGGGCTTCAATCGCTTTATCTTGTCCGAAGACAACACGTTTTAATTTGCGCGGTAAATCACGTAATAATTGTTTTTCCGTTACACCAATGGTTTCGATGGGAACACGCGCGATTTTCGCAACAACATTTTCAATATCCCGTGTTGTGATCGTTTGTCGCGATTGTGAAGTGGAATTCAAACGCATAAACGCCCCCGCCTCATCAATCACATCGATGGCTTTATCCGGTAAACGACGATCAAATAAATAACGTGCGGATAAATCAACAGCGCGTTTTAACGCATCATTGGTGTAACGCACATCGTGAAAACGCTCAAAACGACTTTTCAAGCCTTGTAAAATTTTCAAGGTATCTGCCGGCGTTGGCTCACTGACATCAATTTTTTGAAAGCGGCGTAACAACGCATTATCTTTCGCAATATAATTGCGATATTCTTCGTAAGTCGTCGCGCCCATGCATTTCAATTCACCTGAACCTAACAAGGGTTTAATTAAATTCGACGCATCCATCGTACCACCCGTTGCAGAACCTGCCCCCACCAAATTATGAATTTCATCGATAAATACGATAGAACGCTCATCACGTGCGAGAGTTTTCAACACGGATTTAAAGCGTTTTTCAAAATCACCACGATATTTGGTGCCTGCTAATAACACGCCTAAATCAATTGAATAAACGGTGCTAAATTGCAAAGGCTTTGGAACTTTTTTCTCAACAATCAGTTGTGCTAAACCTTCAGCAATCGCCGTTTTACCAACACCCGCTTCGCCCACTAATAAAGGATTATTTTTACGGCGACGACATAATACTTGAACGACACGCAATAATTCTTCTTGGCGACCAATCAGTGGATCCACGCGACCCATGCGGGCTTTATCGTTTAAATTTTCCGTGTAAAGTTCAATTAAGTTATCATCCGTTTGAACTTCTTGCGCCGATCCTGGTTCCATCGGTAAGGGATCGTGCGTCATTTTTTGAATGTCGCTTGCTTCTTTTGTTATTCCTTGCGAAATATAATTCATCACATCCACGCGCGTCACATTTTCTTGTGTTAAGAAATACACGGCTTGACTTTCTGGTTCACTAAAAATCGCAGACAAGACATTCACGCCTGTCACTTCATTAAAACCACTGTTTTGCACTTGATAAATAGCACGTTGCAAAACACGTTGAAAACTCAGTGTCGGTTGGATTTCACGTTCAATATTCACCGGAAATTGTGGCGTCGTTTCATCAATGAAAATCCCCAAGCCGGCACGCAAACGATCTAAGTTCGCCCCACACGCACACAATACTTTATTGGCTTCGGGATTATCAATTAACGCCAGCAGCAAATGCTCAACCGTAATGAACTCATGACGTTTTTCACGCGCCTGACCAAATGCATGATTTAAGGTACTTTCTAATGTACGGCTAAACATGATGTCACCCCTCGCAAAGCTGATGTGTTGGTAGTCCCTCAAGGTAGCAGCCCAAACCCATGTCCTTTCTCATGCACCTGCCCTTTGACTGTGTCACCTCACCTAATTACCCCAAATATAGTAGCCCTTACGCGTAAATGCAGTGGGAGGGAGGGGGATTTCCTACACACGCACTGGACTTTACCGTGTTGACCTTTAATTCCGCTTACTTTACAAATAGATAGTTTGTAAAAAATGATTTTAAATTTAAGAATCCGTTAACCCTCATCGGGTATGATGGTAGAAGGTTACAAAAAGTAATCAGCTTAATTTGGATTGTTTAAATTTTGGATAAGAGATGATGCAAGAACACCACAACAACACAAGCAAACCTGGATTGTTTGCCAACGCCACCCCTCACAGCCACCTGGTACAAGAGGAGATGCGCGTTCACCCTTTGATTATTGCCATCCTGGAATCGAGGCCTTTTAGTCTCGAACTCCTGCGAGCACAAGAGTTACAACCATTAGCAGACGACACTCAAAGAAAGGTGTTTGATCGAAAAACCGTTTTTGATCAATATCAAGAGTTTGCTAATCGCATGGCGGCACCACGGGAAGCACCTGACTTAAGCAAAAATCCATTAGCACTCATCTTGGTTATCATTGCTTATTCATCCAATCGCTCTTCTGCAAGCCAGAATCAGTTTTTCAAAACACCACTTGCTGCAGATGCCAAACTGATTAACATGTTCGACGCTTACAATGAACTCATTCGAGAATTTAATAGGACAGCAGGCCTTTCAGCCCCAACGGGATTAGAACTGAAAAGCAATCCTGAAAAACTAGCCGCTAGCCTCAACTTAGTAAGCAATCCTGCGATCAGTGACGCCCTGGGGTTCAATAAAACGACGAACGTTATTCAAAATAACGCTCTATAACAACGATTTCTTACCGTGCCTTAGACTACCTCAACGCAAAAGGGTTTGGCAAAACCAAACCCTGAGGCACTGTGCGCCGGGTTCGAGTTATTCTGTCAACCCGCCAGGTTACTCAGTTGTTCATCCCTAATCTGGTTTATGTTCGTCGCAATCTTATTTTGTCATTGGCTTCCTTCAAACTCCATCTCGTGATGGACACCCTTGCGAGACTAATGGACCGGTTCGACTCAGCCCATAGCAGACTTCCACCGCCAAGTTCTGCACCATGCCCGGGCCCCGCACACAGCCCCCCTCCCCCGGTCACGCGGTGCCCCGGTTGACAGCGTCTCGTGTGGGATCATGAACCCTGGAGGGATCGGCGGGGTCCTGTGTAGGTCAGCATCTCGTTAGTACCCAGAAGCACCCGAGGGAGGGTCATCACTGCCGGCCCGGCCTGGGTAGTACGGGGGGCCTCGAAGTCGAGTGTTAGCCCATATACGACGAGAGTGTGTGCTTCGTCGTTAGTTATCTGTTGGTGTTGGCTTCAGAACAATACGGTTGCGAAGGACTTACTACACTATAGATGCACTCTACATACCAGTTTTCGTTCTGGAAAACTTTTGTAAAGTAAGTCGTCTGTGTATCGGGCGAGAGGATCATCAGCGTGCTGGTCATGGGATTGTTTTTAGCTTTTGGTGTGGAGATGAACGTGGAGTACCAAGCGGGTAAGCTTACATCGTTAATGTTGCACGCGCTGTATTCTGGATACTTGTAGGTCAATGAGATCGTGACGCTCCACGGAGTCCAGTTAGCTATCTTAGCGTTAGGATATATGCAGTCGTCGTGTGTGGATGAGCCGTACCTACTTAAGGCCCCGGGCGCAACGCATAGGCATAGGAGGGTGAGTAAGCAGCAGAGGCGCATTCTTGTGTTTATGTGCATAAGATCCTCATAATAAGTTCGATGGCGTGTGCATATGTAGCATATATACCACTTAGCCCAAACGCGCCAACGTCTCACCTATTGCTCGATGCGTTGGTCAGATGCACCTTGCTCATAAAGTGCGGCAATACGCAATATAAAATTTAGTATCGAACGCCCATCCCTTGCGTTAACATTGCTACACTGCAAGTATAGACGATTTTTATATCGCTCAAGACGGCCATTCTTGTTTGTAGAATATTATGTGCACCGATGTGATCTAATGACTAAGCTCGCAGCCCTATTCCTTTCTTGATCAAAAAATAAGCAATCGCGGTTAAGAGAAAGAGAAAAACCAGCATCAATAAGAAAGAAAACAAAACATGCCCACTGGAAATACCCAAAAACCCAAAACGAAAATTATCAATAAGATAGACAATGGGGTTAATCAACGAAAGGTAGCGCCACACCGGGGGTAACAACGCAATGGAATAAAACACCCCTCCCAGATACGTCAGTGGTGTTAACACAAAGGTAGGAATAATCGAAATGTCATCAAAGCTTTTTGCAAAAACCGCGTTGATGATTCCCGCCAATGAAAAAATACAGGCAGAAAAAAAAGTCGCCGCAAGAATAACGCTCGTCGAATGAAGGGGTAATGACACAAAACACAGCGAAATCCCTAGCACAATCCCCCCAATTAACAGACCTCGCATAACACCCGCACTCATGTAACCCAACAATATCGTAGAAGAGGCACAGGAAGAAACTAAAATTTCTTCGATGCTGCGTTGAAATTTCGCGCCAAAAAATCCCGACACCGTGCTCGCATAGGCGCTCGTGATAATGTTCATCATCATTAATCCGGGGGCAATATACTGAATATAAGGGAAACCATTCATCTGCCCCACCCGCGAACCAATCACATGACCAAAAATAATAAAATAAAGAATGGTCGTTATTGCGGGTGGTAATAACGTTTGCGGCCAAATGCGAAAAATGCGTTTGATTTCTATTGCAATAATCGTGCGATAAGCGACGGCCTGTTGTTTTAATTTCTTCATTTATATATCCTCAAACCCTGGGCCTCAGCTCGGGAATTTTTATTCACTCATCCCCCGCTGCTTGCGGCGGGAATTTTTCTCGCTGTTAACTCAAGAAAAAGCTCTTCCAAGCGATTGGCTTTATTGCGCATACTGATAATTTTAATGTGCTGCTGATCCAACTGGTTAAATAAATGATTTAATCCTTGCTGCTTGTGAACTTCAACTTCCAGAGTAGAAGAATCCAATAATTTAACTTCATAACCAATAATAGTGGGCAATGCGGATAATGGATTTTCTAAATCGAGAATGAAACGCTCCACATTCAATCGTTTCAATAAACTGTGCATCGTGGTGTTTTCAATCAACTGACCATGATCAATAATCGCGATATTGCGACATAAATTTTCTGCTTCTTCAAGATAATGCGTTGTCAAAATAATCGTCGTGCCGTTATCATTGAGCATTTTCAAAAAATGCCACATCGAACGGCGAACTTCGATGTCCACACCCGCGGTTGGTTCATCTAAAATGAGCATGCGCGGTTCATGAATCAACGCTCGCGCAATCATCAAACGACGTTTTTGCCCACCCGAGAGCGTACGCGCCATGTGTTTGCGCTTTTCCCATAAATCTAATTGACGTAAATATTTTTCAGCGTTGGGCAATGCGACATGGTGTGGAATGCCGTAAAATCCCGCTTGATTTAAAATAATATCGATCACACGATGAAAGACATTAAAATTAAACTCTTGTGGTACAATACCAAGACAGGCTTTTGCCGCAAGAAAATCTTGATCAATATCATGTCCATAAATGGAAACTGTGCCGCTGGTTTTATTGACCAAGGAATTGATAATACCAATGGTAGTGGATTTCCCCGCGCCATTAGGTCCTAAAAGCGCAAAAAAATCCCCTTCTTTAACCGAAAAACTAATTCCCTTTAAGGCATGTATGCCGTTTTTGTAGGTTTTTGTGAGGTCATGAATTTCCAGTGCTTTCACAATGACCTACATGTGTTTAATCATTTCGTCACCAAACACCGAACATTTCACTTCTTTTGCATGATCCATAAGACGCGCAAAATCATACGTCACGGTTTTATTTTTAATCGCGCCTTCCATCCCAGAAATGATTAAATCCGCTGCTTCCATCCAACCTAAATGTCGCAGCATCATTTCTGCAGAAAGAATGAGTGAGCCAGGATTCACTTTGTCTTGGCCTGCATATTTTGGCGCTGTACCGTGCGTTGCTTCAAACATCGCGACTTTATCACTTAAATTAGCACCTGGTGCAATACCAATACCACCGACTTCGGCTGCTAATGCATCTGAAATGTAATCCCCATTTAAATTCAACGTTGCGATAACGCTGTATTCTTCCGGGCGCAATAAAATTTGCTGTAAAAAGGCATCGGCAATCACGTCTTTCACGACGACATCGCGACCCGTATTCGGATTTTTAAACACATGCCACGGACCTCCATCCAACGCGTGCGCACCAAATTCTTCACGCGCCAATTCATAACCCCATTCTTTAAATGAACCTTCGGTAAATTTCATGATGTTGCCTTTGTGGACCAACGTCACAGAATGACGGTCATTATCAATCGCATATTGTAGCGCACGACGAACTAAGCGTTTCGTTCCTTCTTTAGAAACAGGTTTAATGCCAATACCACTGGTTTCGGGAAAACGGATTTTTTTCACCCCCATTTGGGTTTGTAAAAATTCAATGAGTTTTTTTGCTTCGGCACTTTGCGCAGGCCATTCAATTCCGGCGTAAATGTCCTCGGAATTTTCACGAAAAATCACCATATCGACGTGTTCAGGATGCTTGACAGGAGAAGGCACTCCTTGAAAATAGCGCACAGGACGCATACAAACATACAAGTCTAATTCTTGGCGTAACGTTACATTAAGTGAACGAATACCACCACCGACGGGTGTGGTCAAAGGACCTTTAATCGAAACAACATACTCTCTAATAGCATCTAATGTCTCTTGCGGTAACCACGCATCGTTACCATACCTTTTTAGTGATTTTTCCCCCGCATACACTTCCATCCAAGAAATTTTTCGTCCACCACCGTAAGCTTTTTCAAGTGCTGCATCAACAACTTTACGCATAACAGGGGTGATATCAGCGCCAATACCGTCACCTTCGACAAAAGGAATAATGGGTTGATCGGGCACATTCAGCGATAAATCGGTATTGACGGTAATTTTGTCACCGATGGTAGGAACATGAATTTGTTGGTACGCCATTCAAACAACTCCTATTGATTTAAACTTGATTCCCCGCGGCTTGCCGCGGGACTTCTCGCGTGGGGTTTCCAAAGGGGAGCGAGCGTTCGCTCCCCTTTGGTCGCCGTCCGCGAGGGTTTCCCGAGCAGGCGAAATTATTACAGGAAAAATACCCCGTGGCTTGCCACGGGGATTTTTATTTTTAACTGGGCTAAGCTTAGCATTAAGAAGATGCCTAGACCACTACCATCGCATCCCCATAACTGAAGAATCGATAGTGATTTTCAACCGCTAAACGATAGGCTTGCATCACGGACTCATACCCCCCAAACGCACACACTAGCATCAACAAAGTGGATTTGGGGAAATGGAAATTCGTCAGTAACGCATCAACGCAGCGGAACTGATAACCCGGATGGATAAAAAGCTGAGTGACCCCTTGATAAGGCTCAATCTCGCCTTTTGCTGCTGCCGTTTCAAGACAACGTACAACCGTCGTACCCACGGCAACTACGCGTCCACCACGCGCTTTGCATTGTCGTACCGCGTTGCAAAGCGTCTCAGAGACTTCTAAATATTCTTTATGCATGACGTGTTGGGAAAGTTGTTTGACCCGAACGGGCTGAAAAGTTCCAGCACCGATATGCAACGTGACCTTCGCGATCGAAACTCCTTTTTGTGTCAAACGCTGCAACATCACCTCATCAAAATGCAATGCTGCCGTTGGCGCAGCAACGGATCCTTCGTATTTTGCAAAAATTGTTTGATAGCGCTCTTTATCCGAAAATTCTGGCGCACGATTGAGATACGGAGGCAATGGCACTTCACCATATTGGTGTAACAACGTTAATACGGGAGATTCACTGAGAAATTCCAATTCAAATAATCCATCGCATTGTTTTAAAACACGCACACGAATATGTTTCGCTAAAATTAATACGCTACCCGGTTTCGGAGATTTACTCGCTCGCACATGAGCAAGCACCACTTTTTCTGACAACAGTCGTTCGACCAGACATTCTATTTTGCCACCCGATGTTTTATACCCCAATAATCGCGCGGGAATGACTTTGGTATCATTAAAAATTAATAAATCGTTAGCATCGATCATGTCGATAAAATCAATAAAATGCTGATGCGATATTTTTTTAAGATGGCGATCAAGCACTAATAAACGACTCCCCCCCCGCTGATCCGAAGGGTATTGGGCAATCCGTTCCGGCGGTAATACATAATTAAAATCGTTGGCTGTAAATGTTTTCATCAAAGGTTGTCTTCATCGTTAATTAGGCCTATAGTGCACGTTCGCATGCTGCAAAACCAGCATTATTAACATGCAAATGGAGAAATCATGATGATTAAAAAAATTTTTGCAATAAGGATTTTATCTTCACTCGTCACGTTAAGCATTGCTTCATCAGCAATGGCTAACTTAACCATCATAAATAACTCAAATATCACGCAAATCGAAGTGAAATGCTCTGGGCCAAAGGCAGGCGTCCCTATTTCTAAAAATCACACGATCAGTTTACCTTGGTTGATTATCAAACCCATTTTAGGTGGTTTAACAGGAACGTGTTCGTTTTACAACAATGGTAGGTTAGAAGCCATTGCCAGTTTAAACATTTCGCCGACACTCATGAGAGCGACCATTACCGACTTCACGCTCACGGATCCCAATTTACAAGTCTCATTTATACCCGGGGTTCATACCCAGGCAGCGGAGATCGCAGTAACAGTGGCTGGTGGATAAGAAATCCGTCATTCATGGTTCCGAGCCGCGACCGTCGACAGATCACGATTGTGGCTCGAAATTCTATATTTTCCAGCTGATTTGTAGACCGATTACACTCACCTCAGTTTTTGCAGTACCGTTTGTTTGTGTCAACATTCTAATATCATCGTCTGTCATCGATTGCGAATTATCAATTGTCGCTGGTTTCACAAAGAAGTAGATCCAGCCCACATCCAAGCCTAATGCCTTGATCACATCCCAATGCACACCCATCGCAAGTGCGTATTTGGGCGCATCGGGTAAACGCACATCGCGAAAACCCGGTTGAGTGGGTGTCTGATCATAGCCTAACCCCAATTTAAGCAAAACACGTTTTGAAATTTTATAATGCACACCACCCGCTAAATTCCAGCTATCCACATAATCTTCGTGCACAGAAATCGTTGTCGGCGAACCAAGGACTAACACGTTTTGTAAATTCAGCGAATTGAACACACTCCATTGCGTGTAATACGCGCTCAATAACAAAGCCCATTTATCCGTGATATCGCTGTAAATACTAAAAATCGTCGTCGCAGGAAATTGAAGGGTTGCCGTTAAATGAGAATTTGTTACGATAGGATCATCGAGATATTCACTTTGTCCTTCTCCATCCAGCTGAATACTGCTGCGATAACTCACACCCAAGCGCGTTTTAGGCGTAAGATAAAATAAAACACCCGCGTTCCAACCATATCCCCACGCTTGTAATGTGTTTTGTAAGGGAATCGTTGGCGTGAAAATCGTAAATGCACTGTTATAAATGGCTTTTCCCCACAATGCGTCAAAACCTACTCCCACTGAAAAATATTTCGTTAATTTAACGGCGATACTGGGATTTAAATTAATGGCTTGCAGTTCAGTTTTCGTTGCTGCGGCTGCAATGGGGTTATCGATCGGATATTCGGTGCTCGCACCAAAGGGAACGGTCACACCAAAACCCAAAGCAAAATGCGGATCAATCGGCATAATAGCGTAAAAATTTGGAATAAAATTATTGGTGTTGCTGATTGCATTCGCTGTCGTTTGCGCGCCTGGACCACCCACTGTACCTGTATAATCAATAATAAGCGGAATATACGCAATACCCGCACTCAGCTCACCATTTTTTAAATGGTTCATGCCGGCCGGATTATAAAATTGCGTGCCAGCATTTAACGCTTCTGCAGCAGCACCGGAGTGGTAATCACCGATACCCGAGGCATCTTGTTCCCAGACTTGAAAACCACCCGCCCATAGTTGAGTTGCAAAAAAAAAGCCGGTAAAAAAATAAGAAACTCGCAACCACTGCGACATATTCACTGATCTCCATGTGATAAAAATCCCCGGGCTTACGACCGGGGATTTTTCCTATATGAATTTCGCCTGCTCGGGAAACCCTCGCGAACGGCGATCCAGGGTTTGGCTTCGCTATCAAAAAAAAAAGCAGTATATCAAGAATTCCCTTCTCTACGCCATGGTTTGATTTTCGCCGTTTATCACTTTGAGGTTTCTTTTCAACTTTAGAAGGAATCTTCTCAATTTACGGTTATAATTGTAAAAAAACAAGCCATTCGTTGAATCCAGAAGCGGCCTCCCGGTCGTGCCTGCTAAATTCAAATGGTTGCAAGAAAGGAAGCGAAACATGGTCGTGAGACTTTGGTACTATATTATTTCCATTCTCGTTTTTGTTTTTATTATTGGTATTAGCTTTGTGTGGGAGCCCATTTGGTGGTTCATGCTCATCATAGGACCTCTATTTTTACTGGGTATTTATGACATTTTGCAACCTAACCTGAATGTACTGCGCAATTATCCCGTCTGGGGTCATTGGCGTTTTTTACTTTTAAAAATTCGTCCGCAAATTCAGCAATATTTTATTAATACGGATCAAAGTGGTCGCCCCTTCAATAAGGAAATGCGAGACCTCGTGTATGACCGCGCACAAAAAACCGAAGACAATATTCCATTTGGTACTGAGCTGGATGTGCATGAAGTGGGTTATGAATGGGTCAATCATTCAATGACACCGACAGCGCCTGATATTCATTCCGTGCGGGTTGTTGTGGGTGGCCCACAATGCATACTCCCTTACAGTTCCTCTCGCTTTAATATCTCTGCTTTAAGTTTTGGAGCCATCAGTCCAGAAGCCATCCGTGCTTTAAATCGTGGCGCAAAACTAGGAAACTTTGCGCACGATACTGGCGAAGGCGGCATTAGCAAGTATCATCTCATGGAAGGTGGCGACATCATTTGGGAGTTAGGGAGTGCTTACTTTGGCGCACGCGATCAAGAAGGTCATTTCGACCCAAAAAAATTTGCCGAAAAAGCCAATCTCGATAATGTAAAAATGATTGAAATCAAATTATCACAAGGCGCAAAACCCGGTCATGGTGCCATTTTACCTGGCGCAAAAGTCACTGCAGAAATTGCAGAAACTCGTGGAATACCCATTGGAAAAGATTGTCTTTCTCCAGCAAGACACTCCGCTTTTTCAACCCCCATTGAACTCATGGAATTTATCAAAACACTGCGTGAGTTAAGTGGTGGAAAACCCATCGGTTTTAAACTTTGCATTGGAATCCGCAGTCAATTTATGGCAGTTTGTAAAGCCATGTTAGAAACGGGTATTTATCCCGATTTTATTGTGATCGATGGCTCAGAAGGCGGCACTGGAGCTGCCCCTGTTGAATTTTTAGATTCTATCGGCACCCCACTCAATGAAGGCTTGATTTTCGCGCATAATTGTTTAGTCGGCGTTGATTTACGAAAGCATGTGCGTCTCATCGGTAGCGGAAAAATCATTTCTGGTTTTGACATTGCAACTAAAATTGCACTGGGTGCTGATATTTGCAATAGTGCACGCGGCATGATGTTTGCATTAGGTTGCATTCAATCGTTGCGTTGCCACACCAACCAGTGCCCAACCGGAGTGACGACGCAAGATCCCCATCGTCGTTATGCACTTAATATTGATGTAAAAGCGCCCTACGTGCGCAATTTTCATGACGCAACATTAAAAAGCTTTTTACAAGTATTGGGTGCCGTTGGTTTAATGCGTCCTGAAGATTTGCATCCCACCCATATTCATCGTCGCGTTAGCAAAGATAAGGCATTAACCTATGATGAAATTTTTGATTTTCTTTCTCCCGGCCAACTTCTGGAGGGTACCGCAGGAGAAGAATATATGAATTATTGGCATCAAGCCCGAGCAAACTCATTTGACAGTATTCTCGGAAATACTCATCGAGCACGCAGCGAAACTTAATGACCCTATGTTGAAAACCGCTAATCCAACCCTTCGCTGAAGGGTTGGCATCATGATTATTTATCGTGAAAAGCCCCACGCAAATAATAAATCGAGAATTGAAAGCTAAAAAAAAATGTCAAGGAAACCCAACGAAAAAATACTTTAAAGAATTAATCGATTATTATATTAATATCAAGACGTTGAATGAATTTTGTTTTGCTTTTTTAAAAATAAAAATCACCGCGAAAATCGCAATTTTCTATTTTTTTTAATAAAAATTAGCGAGAAAATTTGTATTATTGTTTTGCTTTGCTATACTTCAGTTAAGAAATTAATTTCAAGGAGACTGATAATGAAAAAACGTAAAGCTCGGTCAAAATCCTCAGGGGTTGCACGAGCAAAAAGAAAAATTAAAAAATTACAAGCCAGCCTCAAAAAAGCTGAGCTTGAATTGAAAAAAGCTGAGGCTGCTGGCAGCGCTAAAAAATCCAGCAAAAAACGTCGTTCTAGCAAAAAAAGTTCTTCAGTAAAACGACGTGGCCGTCCAAGAAAATCAGCAGCAAAACGTAAAACTTCAAAAAAACGTAAAGCGACAGCAAAAAAGCGTAAAACAACGACAAAAAGCAAATCTGCAAAACGACGCGGTCGTCCACGTAAGACGAAAAAATAAGCCCCAATCGCTTATTCAAAAATGCCTGGGAGGTGCTCAACTTCCCAGGCATTTTTTTTCGGCCATGTTAAATCGAGAAATTCATCCTGCTTCAATGAGGAAAACTGTCAAAAAATCATACTGTTATCAGAAGTTGTTGTTATTTTTGCCTTTTCCGTGGTACAATATTTGAACTTATTTGGTATATCTAACCCGGATGTTTCACATCGAATGGCGAGGGTCGGTGTGTGCCGCCAACGGGAAGGTCTTTTGTTTGAAGGGCGTCGCAACCAGGGAGAGTCATGAAATATCCAGGCTAAAGAGGGTTGATTACGAGAGGCTTCAAATGGCTACAACACCCAATAAAAACGCTCAGCATGCCAGCATTTTTCAGGCGGCAAACTTAATTAAACCGATGCAACGGCTTCTGTCCTCAAACAGCATGCTCTCTACGGTGGATCACTTAAGTCATGCGCGCGTTTTTAAAGATGATCATGCTTTTGTCATATCAAGCAGTCAAGATTGGTATCTTTCAAGCTACATGAGAAACGAACACGACACGGTCCCAAGTTACCATTATTTTGATGCGGACATGAAATGTTTTTTGTGGCGCAATAATCAAATCTATTTAAAAGACCGTGCGTCCCATATTGCCGTTGCACGAGAACACATTAATATTGAAGCCGCTGTTACCGTGCAGATTAAAACAGACGCCTATTCCGATCGTTTTATCTTTGCAAACACAGGTGAGAAAACGGATCTTTTAACACGATTGATTAATCATCCTGATATGCTGAATAAAATGGTTGAAGAATATTACCAACACGCTAACGAACTCATTCATGAAGCAGAAAAACATAAATTCTATATCAACAATCCACTGATCCGACAAAATGAAAATGAAGTTGAAAAACTTCCGACAAAAGCCATTAATGCTTTTTTGAGTCACGCTTTAAAGCAAGATATTCGATTGACGGAGAAAGATTATCTTTTTCTAATTTTATCGATTTATGGTCATAAACCCAAAGAAATTGCGAAACAATATTTCGTCTCATTTCGCACGGTTGAGAATCGACTGCAAATAATAAGATGCAAATTGCAATGCTCTTCAACACAAGAAGTTTTTGCACTTCTGCATAAAACAGGAGCTTTTAATTTGTATTTGTCTGCATTGATCGACAAGATCATCACCATTTAGCCAGGAATTCCCCATCTTCCGATGGGGAATTCCTTCCCTTTCAGTGCCCTGCCGCGACGGACATCAAAGACCCTCTACCCCTAATCGTTCCGCAATTTCTTCATAGGCTTCAATAACACCACCCAAGTCTTTGCGAAAACGATCTTTATCTAATGGGCGCCCCGTTTCACGATCCCAAATTCGACAAGAGTCGGGGCTGATTTCATCACCCAAACAGAATTGCCCGGTGTGATCAACACCAAATTCATATTTTGAGTCAACTAATATCATCCCTGCTTCTGCAAAAAGATCCTTCAATATCGCATTAATTTTGTAGGTATATTCACGCATTTTTGTGAGTTCATCTTGCGTCGCCCAACCAAACGCCAATGCATGATCGGAATTCACCATGGGATCGTGCAAGGCATCATTTTTAAGAAACGTTTCGTATAACGGTGGATTTAATCCGGTATTCGGTTCAATACCTAAACGTCGACACAAACTCCCCGCAGCGATGTTACGAATCACAGACTCCAAAGGAATCATACGCAATCGTTTTACCAAAGATTCATGCGGACTGATCATGTTAACGAAGTGTGTAGGGACTCCCGCGGCTGCTAATTTTTGCATGATATGCGTGCTGATTAAATGATTAATGAGTCCTTTGTTGGCAAATTTTTCATGTTTAGCACCATCAAACGCCGTAGTATCATCTCGAAAATCCACGACTAAAAAATGAGGATTGTCCGTTTCATACATGGATTTCGCTTTACCACTATAAAGTAGATTGCATTTTTGCATCACTCACCTTCCATCAAACTAAATGCTGTTCCAATGCTTGCAAAATCTTTTTCGCCGTACCGGGACTGACTGCATTATTTTTTTCGCTCAGCAGTAATACTTTTGAAGTATCGTTATCCGCTTGAACAAAAACACGATAAATAGGGGTTTTTTCTGTGATTTGGTTGCCTGTCGCCTTAGTATCCAAAATATAATAAGAAGACATCGAAGGGTCACGATCCAGCACTTGATAATCCGTAGCACTCAATGCTTTGCCTACATCACTCCATGCTTTATTTTGTTTTTCAAGTAACACTAAAATAGGCTCACCCGATTGGCCTTGACTCCATTTAACAATGGAAATCGCATGGGGATTTGAGGTTACGTTTGCACTATCCGGAACGGTTTTTTTCTCGAGACGTTGCAATTGACTATTCGGTGGAACGAGCGATGGAGGAGCAGGATGACTGCTCGCTGCATTGGGGAGAGGATAGTAATTTTGTTCGTCTTTCAAATTCACGCCCGTTGGCATTTGTAAAGGTTTAACCTGTTGAGACTGTTGCAAATAAACTTGCTTTCCTCCATTGCATCCGGCAATTAAGGCGATAGAAGCAATAATAAAAGATAAATTAAGAAATCGCATAAAGCAAAACTCCGTACGAATATTGAATATTTAAATGTTAATTTGCTGTAAAGCTTGTCGCACCGCATCATGAAATTTAGCCGTCAACGGTGTTAATGGCAATCGTATACCACGATCAATCAGGCCTAACTCTTGCAATGCCCACTTGGTTGGTATGGGGTTCGACTCTAAAAATAAAGCTTTATATAAAGGTCGTAACTGCTGATCAAGACAACTGGCTCGATCTCTTTCACCCGATAAAGCAGCCAAACACAGATCATGAAATAATTTTGGCACGACGTTAGCCGTTACCGAAATCACCCCTTTTGCACCGAGCAACATAAATTCTAAACCAGTTGCATCGTCTCCGCTAAAAACATCCACGTAACAATCTGCCGCTAAAATTTGTTTAACTCGCTGTTGATCCCCCGTCGCTTCTTTTACACCAACAATATTTGAAATTTTTCCTAATCGAATGATCGTCTCAGGCAATAAATCACATGCTGTGCGCGAAGGGACATTATAGAGGATTTGCGGCAATGGTACAGCCTCTGCAACCGCTTTATAATGTTGAAAAAGGCCTTCTTGTGTCGGTTTATTGTAATAGGGAGTAACCACCAACGCAGCATCAGCTCCCCATTCCAACGCTTGATGCGTCAGTTGAATCGTGGTGTCCGTAGAATTTGTTCCCGTCCCAACAATGACGGGAATTCTGCCTTTAATTTGGTCTGTTGCCAGTTGAATTAACTGCTTACGCTCATCCATATGTACCGTTGCAGATTCACCCGTGGTCCCTAATACCACAACGCCATCGGTGCCATTGGTTAAATGCCAATCGAGTAATCGTGCAAAACACTCGTAATCAATCGCTCCCGTTGCATCCATCGGAGTGACAATAGCAACAATACTTCCTTTGAACATGGTCAAAACCTCACAGTTGCTTTCTAAAATTAAGCGCCAATAATAACATGTATTATTTATGAAAAAACAGCGATTCTCGCTGAACCTCTCACGATGAGAGATTCACAACCAAATGAAAATAGGAGTTTTCTCATGAGTCATTCCATTTCGCTCAACCAACCCGTTCCGCATGTTACCTTTACTGCGACCAATGGTGTAACAGCCAATCTTCACGATTTTCACGGCAAATCTGTTGTGCTTTATTTCTATCCAAAAGACAATACACCCGGTTGCACCTGCGAAACAAAAGATTTTCGCGATCAATTTGAAAAATTTCAGCAAGCAAATACCCTTATTTTTGGTATTTCACGTGATACCTTAGCCTCTCATGAAAATTTTAAACAAAAACTCGACCTCCCTTTTGAACTTATTTCAGATCCCGACGAAACGCTCTGCCAGCTTTTTAACGTTATTAATCCCAAGGTATTGTTTGGAAAAAGATTTTTTGGGGTGACGCGAAGTACATTTCTCATTGATTCACAAGGGATTTTACGTCAGGCCTGGCGTAAGGTAAAAGTCAAAGGCCATGTCGCTGAAGTTTTGCAAAAAGCAGAGTCGATAAATTGACCGAAATTTGACTATACTTAGTGTAGGGCGAAGCTTGGTGGACACTGTCTCTCCTTTGTTCACAGTTTACATCCATTTCAATCTCTCAAGTCACCAAGCCTCGTCTTTTCATTACGAGTATGCTCCCGTCCGTAAATCTGTTACGATTTCTTAACCCAAGTATATTCATAAGGGATTCTCAAAATATGCTCAGTAGTTTACTACTCATCCATCTCGTCAGTTTGGCGCTGCTCCTGTTTTTTATTATTCGTTCGACAGCCGCCTTTTCAAAGCTGCTGCAACAGCATCAAAATCACAACCAATTGCAAGAAATGCTGCATCGATTATTGACTGAACAACGTCAAGAACAGCAAGAACAACGGCAACGATTTGATGAGCATCAATTAAAAACACTTAAATTATTGCAAGAAAGTTTATCGCATGGCATGCAAGATGTGCGTCAACAAATTAATATCACGCTTCAGCAACAAACGGCGAACCTCAGTCAAAACGTCGAAAAATTAACCCAAGAAACTCAACAACGCTTGAAAGAAATCAGCGGTCATGTGGATAAAAAATTAAATGAAGGCTTTGAAAAAACCAATCAAACGTTTTTAGGTGTTCTACAGCGCTTGACGATTATTGATGAGGCACAGAAAAAAATTACCGAGCTTTCCAGCAATGTCGTGAGTTTGCAAGAGGTCCTATCCGATAAACGATCGCGAGGCGCATTTGGGGAAGTGCAGTTAACCGCATTAATTCGCAATATGCTGCCCGAAGCGCATTTTGGTTTGCAATACGAATTATCCAATCAAACCCGTGCGGATTGTATCCTATACTTACCCGAGCCCACGGGCAATATCGTGATTGATGCTAAATTCCCACTCGAAAGTTATCACAAATTTATGGATGAAAAATCAAATTCGGCCGAAAAACAAAAAGCCATCACACAATTTCGACAAGATGTTCGCAAACACATCAAGGACATTGCCGCAAAATATATTATTCCTGGTGAAACTGCGGATGGAGCAATGATGTTTATCCCCGCCGAAGCCATTTTTGCTGAAATTCACTCACATTTTTCAGACGTTGTGGAATTCGCCCATCAGGCACGCGTTTGGCTTGTCTCACCCACCACAATGATGGCAATTTTAACCACGGCTCGAGCTGTGATTAAAGATGCAGCAACACGTAAACAAGTACATATCATTCAAGAACACCTGATTGCACTGAACCAAGATTTTTTTCGTTTTCAAGATCGGATGGACAAGCTTGCTAAGCACATTCAGCAAGCACACCAGGATGTTGAACAAGTGCACAAATCTTCTCGCAAAATCACAAATCGTTTTCAAAAAATTGAACAAGTTGAATTGGACCACGGTATGAAAGAGCTAGAAACATTAACAGAGGCTTCATAAAGGGGGTCACCTCGGATTTAGGCACCCGTTACATCAACGCAAGACTACACCCTATTAGAAAAAACAAGGAGCACTATTATGAGCGAAAAAATTCTTACTGAACTTTCGAAATTACTTTCGGACACTTATGCTTTATTAATAAAAACGCAAAATTATCATTGGCATGTTAATGGACCCCACTTTAAATCTTTGCATGAATTATTTGAAGAACAATACGTTAGCCTTGCTACTGCGGTTGACCTTATTGCAGAACGTATTGTGACATTGGGTGGCATAGCCCCAGCCAGTTTCGAAGATTTTTCCAAGCTGACTTCCATTCACAAAGGCAACTCACACGCAACGTCAGGCGATATGGTTGCAGATCTTTACAAGGATCACGCCCAAGTCATCAAAGACATGAACAATGCGATTAAAATCGCACAAGATAATGAAGACGAAGGCTCCATTTCCTTATTGAGTGAACGTATCGCAGCACATGAAAAAATGCGCTGGATGTTGGGGGCGTCCAAATAAAAATACCCCAGGCTTACGCCCAGGGTGCTGAATTTATTTAGGGTGTGTCATCAATTCGCTAAATAGCTTAGACTCTGCACCTAAGTTCGTCGTATATGGACTCGCCTGTTTAAGCAAGAAATTTTTTATTAATGCCAACAAGGTTAAGTTGCAGTCGTATAT
>MGOZ01000033.1 GCA_001797285.1 Coxiella sp. RIFCSPHIGHO2_12_FULL_42_15 | reverse complement strand
CCGTTTTTATGATCAACGAAGAATAGAATGCACAAAATTTTTTAAATTAAAAAGGTGTGTTTGGCCAAACGCTTACGGTTTACCGAACCAGAGGTCACTAGCCTACTTAACAAAGCGAATCTTAAGGACAGATCGGATGAAATTAAGGATTGGTATAATGGGTACCAAATTGAAAATCAGCGCATATACAATCCATGGTCAATAGTGAATTGCATCATGGAGCACGGTGTTCTTGAATCTTACTGGGTAAATACCAGTGATAATGCAATGATTAAAAATCTTTTATTAAAATCGAGCGAAAGATTTAAAGAGCGCTTTGAATTATTACTGGAAGGTCGTTCTATTGAGCGATTGATTAATGAAAATTTCGTTTTCCCCGACTTGGAAAAAGACAATGAATCAGCTGTGTGGAGCTTATTACTGATGACGGGATATTTAACCATTAGCTCGTATCAAAGAACGGATCAAGGTCCATTGTGTCAGTTAGCAATCCCTAACCGAGAAATTAGAAACCTTTACCGTGGAATTATTGAGCAATGGTTATCAAATGGATATGGAATAGAGTGGTATAATCAATTTCTTCAGCAGTTACTGAATGGAGATATGGTAGCATTTGAGAGAGATCTCACACATATTTTAGAGCAGACCGTGAGTTCACATGATGTAGGTAAAGAACCAGAGGCATTTTACCATGGCTTGATGATTGGCGTAACCGCGAGTCTTTATGGTCGAAATGACTACGAAACAAAATCCAATCGTGAAAGTGGTTATGGTCGTTATGATTATATGATTCTCTCACGTAATTTGAATAAGCCCACCATTTTATTTGAATTTAAAAAAGTTATCCTACGAGAAAGCAACTTGGAAGAAGCAAGAATGATACTTGATAAATCGGCACGAGAAGCATTAAATCAAATTGACACACATGTTTATTTGGCAGAGGTTAAACAACGTGGCATCAAGAATATCTTAAAAATAGGACTATCTTTTAGCGGGAAACGCTTCGGCATTACTTATGAGCGATTGCATGTTTAAAGATATCTCCAACCCAAGAAGAAATTAGGCTTTGCCACAACCCTCTGCCAACGCTAGGTTATTTTTTTAACGCGGAGACGCAGAGGTACAAAGGCGCAAAGGAAGAATATTATTCTAATCCATTCTAGAGTATTAAATATACTTCTTCCCTTTGCGTTCTTTGCACCTCTGCGTCTCCGCGTTAAAAAAAATTCTTGTTGGTCATTTGAGGCACCTAATTTTGATGGGTATCATGTATCGATTTTATCAAAAACACGAGGTTACCCCTGAGTTTTTTTAAGATACAATCTTGAAACCTAAAATATAGAAAATTATGCTGATGTTAGATCGGACATTCCTCCAACATGTTGCGCCTAATTTCTGCTTGCTGTGCAAATACCCCACTCATTCTGCGCTCGCGTTATGCGAATTCTGTATCGAAAGGCTTCCTTGGAACACGGGGCCATGCTGCCAGCAATGTGCCCTACCACTGCCAGGAACCACCGTGTGTGGTGCTTGTTTAAAAGACCCTCCGCCGTTTTGTGCTGTCATCAGCCCCTTTCATTATGAGCCACCCATCGATCGCTTCATGTATCAGCTTAAATTTTCCAACCAGCTGATTTATGCTTATCTGATGGGCCATTTATTGGCACGACGAATCACCACCACAGCCGTCGATTTGCCCGAAGCCATCCTCCCGGTGCCACTGCATCGACAACGATTACGCGAACGTGGATTTAACCAAGCACTCGAAATCGCAAAACCACTCGCCAACCAATTGAAAATTCGTTGTTGCAAGAACCTCATCATTCGATCCAAAGCAACCCTTGCGCAAGCTCAATTAACAGCGCACGAACGAAACGATAACGTCAAAAATGCCTTTCAAATCAGGCAGAAAATCCCTTTTTCCCACATCGCCATCGTCGATGACGTGATGACCACGGGAGCCACACTCAAGCAACTGTGCCACACCATTAAAACAGAAACCAACGTGCAACGTATTGATATTTGGTGCTGCGCTCGCGCGACGAAATGAATACGTCAACGGCTTCATTATCGATCCATTTAAAACAAATTCGCCATTGAATTTTCTCAGTTTATTACGCTGAGCGAAAATAAAGAAACGGGGTAACCTAGTTTAATAGTTTGTTAATAAAACAGGGTTAAAATGAACTAAAGCTTCATAAAATCAGTGTATAGAAGAGAGTGATCCCATGCGAGAAGGTCAAACACCCGAAAACACGAAAATTCCTATGTATTTTGCCCAAGATCTCAATAATTTTAAAGATGGCAACATTGATGCCAACATTGAAAAACTCAGAGAAGAACAAAAAAAAGGTGATGGTGAACTCCCTATTCCTGCGGTAAGTGCTATACATGATGTCCCTGGTGATGGCAATTGCATGTATCATGCAATTATGAGTGGTTACTTGCAAAGCCTCATCGCGGAAAAGGATAATGACGCACTGGAGAAGTTAAAAAAAGAGTATAAAGACAGTTATAATACAATGCTCTCTCAGCTCGAATTCAAAGATTCAGCCCAAATAGAATTGCTCTACAATCCAACCGAATTTAGTGCCATTATTAATGATATTATTGGAAAAGACGAAGACCCTATTTCCACGAAAATCACCCGATTAATACAAGCACTCAACTTCAAAGACGAAAAATCTGATTTCGCGCTGAGCTTAGTGGCTTATTTACGCTACAAAATGCTGAAATGTGCACCGAAAGGTGAAAAAAAGAATGCCATTAAATATATGGGCGAGTATGGTGATACTGACTATTGCCAATCCGCTGCTAATGCGCTTAACGCTAACATCGCTGATTACAGTCTCGAGACGGGGAGTGGTATTGTTCTAACACCTAAATCTGAACCTGAACCTGAATCTAAACACACTGTAGTTATTATCCATCATGCTGCTAAAGAGCATTTTTATCAAGGTCAAACTAAGGCGGTAAGTGAAAAATTTCCTAATCCTTCTGTTCCTTCTGCTTACCTCACAGGAATAAAAAACGATGATAAAAATGACCATTGTAAAATATTGGTTAGCCCCAATGAAGCATTTCAAAAATTAAAAAACGCCCGTGATGAAAAAAACAAAATTATTGATGCGGTGAAAGATAAAAATCCAAAAGAAATAATCGAGTTGATAACAGCTCTTCAAGCAGAAATTAAAAATCCTTCCCCGCCTGGTATTAATAAGCCTCAGAAGGGGAAAAAGAAGAATAAATCTGACGACAAGGCTGCTTCTATAATAAAAATACTCAACGAAGAAAAATTTGAAGCTCTTCGCCTTTATTTAATTAGTGCGAAATTTGCTTTTCCTACGCATAAGGAAAATAAGAGGCAGGGTGGGAATAAGGACGACTCTCATAAAATTTCCAATCTTATCGGAAAGTCTGAACAGTTCCCTGACAAACTAGAGACGATTGAAAATATATTAAAAAATCACCAAGAAAAACAAAAGAGTATAGAAATTACCAAATACAGAGATAAAGTAATTTCAAGTGCGGGCGAAGACAAAAAAGACATAGCTAGCCGAATTGAAAAGATAATATCAGCAACCATTAAAGAAAAGACTGTTGAAGAGATAATAAAAGAGCTGAATCAAAACGAATTCAATACGCTTGTTGTCTTTTTAAGAAAAATGGGGTTGATCGAAAAAAATGGCGATCCCATAAACATTAAAAATTTCGATACGTTTAAGAGTGACCTAAAAAAAATCCAAGAAGTCCTCAAAGCAGAGGAAGCAAAAGAAGAGGCTACAAAAAAACAAGAAGCAGAAGGTAAATCTGATACTGCCCCCTTATTCACTGGGGGGGAAAAAGAATATAGGAATCTCGTATTATCAACTTTTAGTGACATCATATCCGGTTTTGAAGAAAAGAATCTTAAAATAGAGATCAATGGCAATAAACGCACAGCGACTTACAAAGGCAACGACGCGTATATCGAGCATCGCTCACCTAAAGGAGAAGACGCCTCTGTTCACGTCAAAGGATTCGGAGATAAGAGCCAGGATGTGAAAGCATTGTTAATGTACCTTAAGACTCTGGCTGAAAAATATGGCGAGGGTCAAAAGCATACCTGGCGAATTGAAAAACCAGAACTATCTCAGGATAATTTAGACAAGCTTGTAAATGAGGTCTTCAATGGAAAGGAAAGGTTGCTAGAAAAGATTAAGTTTGTCAGCAGCAGCGAACCTCCTGTAAGTGCACGTGAAATATCGGAAAAACCGGATGTCGATAGTCTACTTTCAGAAAAAAATCACACGGAATTATTAAAGCTTGTGAAAAAAGGAGGATTATCTGACGAAGATGAAATTGTAAAGGTGGTGAAAGCTGCCGTTGGCTTTTTAAAAAGCGACCCCAAGTATGCTAAGCAATGGGAAGAAGTGATTAACGCTTGTATGGAAAATGAAAATTCGAAACAGGTTGCAATAAAAACATATTCAGCAGCAATGAAGGATGTCAGCAAACCTGGTTGGTTAAGCAAAAATCCTCAATACGAGTATTTGAAAAAATTAATTGTCGAGCATGATAAAAACGTCAACGCCATACTAACTGAAGCTTCCGCCTCATTAACTCCAGCGGTAATATCTGCATTATTGGACGATAGCGAAGTAAAAGAAAAGGCACTTGTTGAGACTATAATTAAAATGTTAGAACTGAAACATAAAGATGATTCGAATCTGCTGAGTAAGCAAATGCAAACCGCAATTGAAAAAGATATTTTGACAGTACTCCCTGAGCTTATGAAAAAATGCGGTATTGATCAACTCAAACAACTTATTAATTCTAATCGCGGCCGAGCTATAAGTAATCACCCAAAAGCCACCGATATTTTGTTATTTGATCCCAAAAATGGAATTCTTGTGAAAGAAAGTCTTGGTACGGATGGTAAAAAATTTGAAGACTTAAAAGATTTAAACCTGATTAAATATGCCGTTGAGCGAATTAAACAAGGAACTGAAAAAGACAATGGCGATATCGAAATCGGCAACAGTACTGTAGCTGCTGAAACCATCCGTAACTTAACAAAAGCACTCGCCCGCTCTCACTCTGCTAACTCAAACATTAAGCAAGACTTACTAAAACAACTAGCGAATCTCAAAGCCATTAAAGATGAAAAAGAGCTCACTACAGTGAGGGCAATAATGGAAGCAGAATATAACCTTTTACATCCTGCTTCTTCCTCCGTCTCCGAGACTCCCACTCGGCTAGAAAATGTCCCTATCGAGGCTGTCAGTGCAAAAGCAGTCAAAAGCAGCGTAATACCATTTGCTGCTATAATAGCGACGGAGGCACTGCGGGAAAAAAGCAACGAGAATAATATTAAAGCTGCAGCACAGTTAATTACACAGTTAGGAAGGATTTCATCCACTGGCCACAATGTGAAATCGATACAAGTCGCCGATGCTGCTATAGGATTATTTATTAACAAGATAAATATAGGTCAAATGAGTACAGTAAAACCTGACTCAGTGCAGATAAAGCTGTAACTTTCTAGTTCACAGGGTTGGATTATGCGGCTTTTTTAAATGGACGAACAGAAATTTTATGTTCTTTCTGCATGATTAACCAAATATCATATTGAGCTTGTATGTTGACCCACATATCAATACTTAACAACTCGCAACTACTATGGTTTAAAAAATTCCATCACAGGCGAAGAATTGAGTTGGAAATACCCCCTCACAACCTGTAAAATCAAAAGAATCCCTTTCAATTTTACAGGTTAACCGTGTACACGAGAAACATCAAAAACTATCTGCTTGATTTAATGAACAAATATCCTGCTGTCGCCATTATCGGTGCAAGACAAGTGGGCAAAACGACGCTCGCTCGCCAGGTTGCTCCTGGATTTCTCTACCTAGATTTAGAACGGCCGGCAGCTTATGACCGGTTAGCACAAGATCCTGATTTCTTTTTTAAGCAACACCCAAACAACGTTATTTTTGATGAAGCTCAAGAGTTACCAGCGCTCTTCTCCACCTTACGCGGGGTTATTGATGATGATCGTCATCGTATGGGTCGTTTCATCCTGACGGGTTCGAGCAGCCCGCAATTGTTAGAAAATATTTCCGAAACCTTAGCAGGACGAATTGCCATTATTCAGTTAGGCACATTGAAAGCGAATGAATATTACGAGCAGCCTTTAAGTCCTTTTTACGAAATGTTTAAAAAACCTCTCGGTAAGGAGGCCGTGAAACTCATGAAACCGCCTCGATCCCTGCAAGAAATGCAATACTTTTGGTTTAAAGGGGGTTATCCAGAAATACTGGGCAAGTCGGATTCTTTTTGCAAAGAATGGATGATTGATTATGAGTCCACCTATCTGAATCGAGATGTTGCAAAACTCTTTCCAAAATTAGATAAAATTGCGTATCGACGCTTTATTTCCATGTTGGGAAAATTATCCAGCAAAATTTTAAATAAAAGCGAAATAGCCCGCTCAGTGGGAGTGAGTGAACCCACCATTCGCCAGTACCTTGAAATTGTACAAGGTACGTTTGCGTGGCGCCTGTTACCCAGTTTTGAAAATGGCATCACCAAAAGTGTGGTGAAAATGCCACGCGGACATATTCGTGACAGTGGATTGTTGCATTATCTCCTTCGGCTTTATTCTTTAGAAACTTTGCAAGAAGATCCTATTGCCGGATTTTCGTTTGAGGCTTTTATTATCGAAGAAATTTTAAAAGGCCTTCAAGATGCCGGAATCCGAGGCGTAGACACCTATTATTACCGCACTCGTGGCGGAAGTGAAATTGATTTAATTCTGCAAGGGACCTTTGGACTGATACCCATTGAAATTAAATATGGCGTTACCGTATTAAATCGACAATTAAAATCACTCAATGATTTTGTCATTACGCATCAATTACCTTTTGCTATGGTGATTAGCCAACACGAAGAAATGCGATGGATCAATGAGCGGATTCTGCATGTGCCAGCTGGATGTTTGTAAACGTGTCACTCTATCCTTCATTCACCAACCGTTTTTTTAAGTGCATCGACGACGATATTACTGCCCTTACCCCATTGTTAGCAATGAGTATAGAAGTCCAGATATCGGGGATTTGTTTTTCAGCCATTTCCGCTGATTGGCTCCTCTTCCCAACAACACGCTCCTTTTTTTTGCATCATTTGTAAAAATTGCTGGTGTGCTCGTAACTCGTCGTCAGAAGGATGTATAATGCGTAAATCATAGCGCTCATGACTCACCGATTGCTGCCTTTCTTGCATAGGACGCTGCAGCGTTTTATTTTCGTTTTCCATTTCAAATAATTGTGTTTGACCACCGGTCATGAATAAATAAACATGAGCAAGCAATTCAGCGTCCAGCAATGCACCGTGTAATGCACGATTAGAATTATCAACATGATAACGACGGCACAATGCATCTAAACTATTTTGTTGTCCGGGATGTTTGCGTCGCGCCAGTGCCAATGTATCGATGACCGTGCAAATTTGCAAAAGCGGCTGAAACGGCTTTCCTAATAATTTAAATTCATGATCTAAAAATCCGACATCAAAGGGTGCATTATGAATAATGAGTTCCCCGCCTCGCAAATAATCCATTAATTGCAACGCAATTTGAGAAAACGTCGGTTTATCCTGCAAAAATTGTTCGGTAATGCCATGCACTTGACGTGCCCCACTGTCGATGGAACGTTCCGGATTAATATAAAAATGCAAATTATTTCCCGTAAGACGGCGATCAATCATTTCAACACAGCCAATTTCAATTATGCGATGACCTTGCTTGGGATCAAGTCCCGTCGTTTCTGTATCCAATATAATGTTGCGCATAAAAAATTACTCCGTTCTATTTTTTTAGTTCATCAATACCACGATTGGCAAGCTGATCAGCAATTTCATTTTCACGATGACCACTATGACCACGCACCCACTGCCAACGAACATCAAACTGGGAAGCTAGCACATCCAGTTGTTGCCAAAGATCTGCATTTTTAACTGGTTTTTTATTACTGGTCCGCCAATGGTTTTTTTTCCAATTCTTCATCCATTCGGTAATGCCACGGCGCAAATAGTCCGAATCTGTCGTCACAACAACCACACATTTTCGCTTTAATGCACTCAAGCCCTGAATCGCCGCCATTAATTCCATACGATTATTCGTGGTGTACCATTCACCTCCATACAAATATTTTTCTTGCTCTTTATAACGTAATAACACACCCCAACCACCCGGTCCCGGATTACCACGACAGGCACCGTCAGTAAAAAGTTCTATGGTGTGATTTTTCACTTCACTCATATTTTACTTACCTTGAATAGAAACCATGGCACGCTGTTTTCGCCATTGATAACGTTGTTGCCTCAGTGGGTTTAATACTCTTTTTTCAACTAAAAAAACGCTGACGGCACCCAACATCGGAATGGTAATTTGCCCTAATGCTTCACAAAAAAAAGCAAAGCGCGTTAGCCGGCGTTTATTATAGGGTGAACGAAAACAGAGGGTCTTATCTTTTAGATTACTAAAGCCTAAGCTGATCAACCAATTTTGCAAACGGGCTGGTGAAATAAATTTACCTTTCCAAGGAAATGGCTTGTTTTTGGAAAGGAGTTTATGCATTCCCCACAAACTCCACGGATTAAAACAAAATAGTAAAAGTTTTCCATTTGGCGCGAGAATGTCAAAAACTTCTTTTAAAACGGCCGTAGGATGTTCGGCATATTCCAAAACGTGCACCAATAAAACTACATTAACGCTGTTTGGCAGAAAAGGTAATTCCTCCTGGTGCGCAATCAGATCAACGTTTTTTTTCTCCACCTCGCTTGGCTGTGATGATAAAAAATAGTAATGTTCGCTGGCATGTTTAGCGATACTGAACGTGTCAGGTAAACCGCCCATCTGCAACACCGTAGCACCACGCACCAAAGGGACCCACTTATTGGCTTGCTCTTGTTCGAACTGCAATAGCCACTGCCCTGGTGGAGTCGCATACCATTGTTGTAGTTGTTCGAGCAGCAAGCACATTCTCCAAAAAGAATTTGTGGTGTATCGTAAAACGTCATGACTTGCTAAAATAGCATGAATTTCCTTAAACTGAGAATTCTTTATTTTTAAGCATGCCACTCAACATTCATCCGATAAAAGCATTAAAAGATAATTACATTTGGGCGATCGTCAATGACGCCACCTCACAGGTCGCCGTTCTTGATCCTGGCGATGCACAACCCGTGTTTGATTTTCTACAGCATAATCCATTGCAATTGGTCGCCATTCTCGTCACGCATCGCCATTGGGATCACACGAACGGTATTGCCAGTTTAGTGGAACGTTTCAACGTACCGGTTTACGGACCAGAAAAGGACTTGCTCCCCATTTATACGGTGCTTTTAAATGATCATGATCAAGTCCACTTACTCGAACTCGAGTTTGAAGTACTCTCCCTACCTGGGCACACTCACGGGCATATTGCGTATTACGGTCATTGTACGTTGTTTTGTGGTGACACTCTGTTTTCCGCAGGATGCGGACGTATGTTTGAAGGAACCCCATCAGAACTTTACCACTCATTACAACGACTGGCTGCTCTACCCCAAGAAACGGAAGTATATTGCGGACATGAATATACTTTCAATAACTTACGCTTTGCGAGCTTGGTTGAGCCCCATAACGACACGATTCAAACTCGTCTTACCCATATAAAAAATCAACCCGTAACGCTACCCTCTTCATTAGCAATTGAACTTGCCACTAACCCCTTTCTGCGCTGCCACATAAAGGAAGTCCGCGAATCCGCAGCGCATTACATTGGACACGAGCTTAATGACCCCATCGCGGTATTTGCTGCCTTACGGCAATGGAAAGATCAATTCTGACGATCGCGGGTTCGGACTCGTCGGTTGTTTTTTTTGTGCACGAAAAGTTTATTTTATGTCCATTTCGCTAGTCAAAACAGGCCGCACTTCCTCTAGCCACGATATTTGGCAACTCATTGCCAATAAAATGGATCTTCAATCCTTATGATCGGTGATCATTCGCCGAGAATCTCCAACGCTTGCGGTGCTATCATGATCTGTAGATAATACCTCTTTTTACATGGAATTCCCTATGAACGCCAAAATTTTAGATGGTCAAGCCTTAAGTTCTCTCATCAAACAAAAAGTAAAAACCGAGGTTAATCGTCGTTTACAACAACATTTGGCAACTCCAGGTTTACACGTTATTTTAGTTGGCAATGATCCTGCCTCTCACGTTTATGTTCAACATAAACAAAACGCCTGCAAACAAACCGGCATTTTTTCAAAACTCCATCATTTACCCGAAAATACCCGTCAAGCTGAATTATTTCGCTTAATTGAACAACTGAATGCAGACATCCATGTGCACGGAATTTTATTGCAAGTTCCGCTGCCCCCTCATCTCGACTCCTCTCGCTTGTTAGAAGCCATTTCTCCCGCAAAAGACGTTGATGGATTTCATCCGTATAATATGGGGTGTCTCGCGCTGCGCGTACCAAAACTTCGACCCTGTACCCCTTATGGTATTATTCAACTGTTAGAGCATTATCATATTCCCTGTCAAGGCAAGCGTGCGGTCATCGTAGGCGCTTCGAATATTGTGGGTCGACCCATGGCACTGGAATTATTATTAAAAAAGGCCACCGTCACCGTGTGCCATCAATTCACCACCGATTTAGAAAAAGAAGTGCGTAACGCCGAGATTTTAGTTTCTGCTATTGGCAAAATCAATGTCATTCAATCGAAATGGATTGCGTCTGAAGCGGTTGTCATCGATGCGGGTATTACGCGCTTAACCGATAATAAAATTGTTGGCGATATTGATTTTGACAGCGCAAAAAAGCACACGAGTTGGATCACGCCAGTTCCCGGTGGTGTAGGGCCCATGACGGTCGCCACTTTGCTGCAAAATACCTTGCAAGCCGCATCTGCATAATCGGTAGGGTAAGGAGCGCCGAGCACAGGATGTGCGTCCCTGAAAATAAAAGACTTTCCCGTTGGCGGCCGGGCACTTCGTGTGGCCGTCATCTTCAAAAAGCAACATGAAATATCCAGGCCAAGAATTTTTAATACTTTTAAGCATCACCTTGAAATGTGCGTCATTGACCCCATATGACGTATCAGTTTATTTATTTATTGGATTAGGAGTTTATTATGTCAGCACAACCACAGCCTCAATCAGAAACATTATCTTTTGAAGCAGAAGTCAAACAGTTACTGCATCTTGTTACCCATTCACTATACAGTAATAAAGAAATTTTCTTGCGTGAGTTAATTTCAAACTCATCCGATGCGGCGGATAAATTGCGTTATGAAGCGCTGGCAGATGCCGCGTTATATGAAACTGATTCAGAATTAAAAATCTGGATTGAAATTGACAAAGAAGCGCATACAATCACGGTGCGTGACAATGGCATTGGTATGACGCGCGATGAAGTGATCGAAAATTTAGGAACCATTGCTAAATCCGGTACGCGTGCTTTCCGCGAAATGTTAAGTTCTGATAAAGCAAAAGAGTCTCAATTGATTGGCCAATTTGGGGTAGGATTTTATTCTGCATTTGTGGTGGCTAGTCAAGTAGAAGTGCGAACGCGTCGTGCGGGAATGCAAGCTGATCAAGGTGTTTATTGGGAATCGACGGGGGAAGGTCAGTTTACCGTTAAAAATATCGATAAGCCAACACGCGGCACAGAAGTGATTTTGCATCTGAAACCTGAAGAAAATGAATTTTTAGAAAATTATCGTATTCGCAATATCATCACCAAATACTCGGATCATATTGTTCTGCCGATTGTAATGAAAAAAATCGTCGTTGAAAAGAAAGAAGGTGAAGCATCTGAACCAGAATATGAAACCGTCAATCGTGCTAATGCACTTTGGACATTGCCGAAAAATGAAATTAAAACAGAGCAATACCAAGAGTTGTATAAACACATTGCCCATGATTTTGAAAATCCATTGACGTGGGCACATAATAAAGTAGAAGGAAAATTAGAATATACCAGTTTGTTGTATATTCCTACACGCGCTCCTTTTGATTTATGGAATCGTGACATGACGCGCGGTTTAAAACTATATGTGAAGCGCGTATTTATTATGGATGATGCGGAACACTTAATGCCGATGTATTTACGTTTTGTAAAAGGGGTCGTGGATTCCAATGATTTACCCTTAAATGTATCGCGAGAAATATTGCAATCGAATAAAATTATCGACAGCATTAAATCGGGTTGTGTGAAACGTGTGTTGAGTCTATTGGAAGAATTAGCGGATAACGACAAAGAAAAATACGCGGCGTTTTGGAATGAGTTCGGCCAGGTCTTGAAAGAAGGCCCCGGCGAAGATTTTGCAAATAAAGATCGTGTTGCAAAATTGCTTCGTTTTGCCAGCACAACTCACTCATCTGAAAAATCCGAAGTCTCTTTAGCGGACTACCTGACTCGCATGAAAGCTGGCCAAGATAAAATTTATTATGTTATTGCCGATAATTATTTATCAGCAAAGAACAGTCCGCTGTTGGAGGTATTCAATAAAAAAGGCATTGAAGTGCTGCTGTTATCGGATAAAGTGGATGAATGGTTGGTGGCGCATTTAACAGAATTTGAAGGGAAGCCGCTGCAATCGATTGCAAAAGGTTCTTTAGATTTGGGTGATCTTGATGATGCAGAAACGAAAGAAGAAACCAAAAAACAAGAAAAAGAATTTGAAGATTACATCAAGCAGATGAAAGAAACACTCAAAGAAGAAGTGAAAGAGGTGCGTTTAACACATCGTTTAGTCGATTCACCGGCGTGTGTGGTGTTTGATGAACATGATTTAAGTGGTCATATGCAACGGTTGTTAGCGCAAACGGGGCAGCAATACTCGGCAACCAAACCCATTTTAGAATTAAATCCCAAGCATCCATTAATTTTACAACTGCGAGCAGAGAAGGATAAGACGCGTTTTAATCGTTGGGCGGATATTATTTTAGGGCAAGCATTATTAGCGGAAGGTGAGCGACTCAAAGATCCAGCGAAATTTGTGAAAGGGTTGAATGAGTTGCTGTTAGATAAGTTTTAAGGCGTTGGTGGGTGATGGGCGAATCTGTCCTCTCCCGCCTGCGGGAGAGGGAAGCTCGACAGTGAGCACCATTGCCGGTAAGACAATTAAAATAGTTTATTTTCACCAAAATATTTATCTGAAACACTATAGCAACTTAAGGAATTTCCCATCGCAAGATGGGGAATTCCTGAGCCCCTAGAAGAACCCTACAATACCCAAACGATCAATGCTACAATGGTGTGAGTCCTCCCACTTAACATTAACAAAAAATTAAACTTAATTCCCCGCGGCTTACCGCGGATTTCCTCAGCAACGGATTACATCATGCTATCACTGCACGCCGAAATGACGCACATTCATCCTCATCTTCCAGGATATTTATTCTGCATGAATTTACAGGGCATCATTCAAAGTGCGACCAACGCCGTGAGCGAACTTTTCAGCGTATCGTCACCAGATGCATTGCTGAATCGTCACCTTGGTGATTTTCTTACAGCAACATCACTGACTCCAATAACAGAACACCACCAGTGGCTCATCAATAGCCGACAGCCCCAATCCTTCGAAGAAATATGGGAATTACACGATCATCGTCGCTATGTTTTTTTGAGTCAGTACTCTCTTTTTTACAGTGCTGAGGGAACAGTGATTGCAATATGGGTAAATGCAACAGACATTACCGCTATAAAAAACAATTTGCAACACGTGACGGAAGAAAAAAAAATCACCGCATTGTATTTGAAAAATATCGTGACTCATCTTGCTGATCATGTTTTTTGGGAAGATCGTGAGGGACGCGTTTTAGGTTGTAACGATCAACAAGCCATCAATGTAGGTCTGAAAAAAGCAGAAGATCTCGTCGGAAAAACCATTGACGATATTGCGCATCTTTTAAAATGGGAACCGCACCTCACTGAAAATTTACGCCGCAATGATTTAAAAGTCATGCACGAAAATAAAATCATTACAGTAGAAGAAGAAGTACGATGGACGGAGGGAACTAACCGAACGTATCTCTCGAAAAAAGCACCTCTTATCGACGAAGAAGGTCAGTGCATCGGTATGCTTGGATTAGCCTTTGACATTACAGAACAAAAAATCATTGAAACACAATTACGTGAGGCAAAAGAACAAGCCGAAATTACCAATATTGCCAAATCCAATTTCATTGCTAATATCAGCCATGATTTGCGAACCCCATTACATACTATGCTTGGCATTGCAGAACTACTGCAAATTAAACAACATTACCCTGAACAAGAAGATCTCATCGAAGGTATCATACAATCAGGACAATCCCTATTACAGTTGGTTGAACAAATTCTTCAGTTTTCAGAGTTGGAATCACGTCATGAAGACATCCAGTTTGAAAATTTAGACCTACGTCAATTAATCGAAAATATCATTCTCGAACACGTTGGAAAAATAAAAAGTAAAAATATCGATTTAATTATTTCTTATTGCGAAAATACCCCTCATCTTGTAAAAAGTAATGCGCAATATTTGCGACGGATTATTTGCAACTTGATCGGCAACTCCATCAAATTTACTCAAGGTGGGTATATATTAGTTGCCGTTGAAACCGTTGAACTTTTTAAAGATCGTGCTACCTTACAAATTATTGTTGAAGATACGGGGATCGGTATTGCAAGCCATGAAATTCAACATATTTTTGAACGTTTTTACCGTTCCGATCCTTCCTACACGGGGAAACATAAAGGATGCGGTCTCGGCTTGGCGATTGCCAAACAGCTGACGGAACGTTTAGACGGAAAATTAAGCGTCAACAGTCAACTCGGCATAGGAACCACCTTCAGTTGCACGATTACGTTTATTTTAGCAAACACAACCATGGATTATTTTAAATTAGAAAATGAATTTTTAGATGCCGATATTCTTATTATTGATGATCATGCCAAACGCCGCGAAGCGCTATTAAGGCAGCTACCCTGCAAAAAGAAACTAGCCCTAACCAGCGAAAAAGCCGTCGATTTATTTGCCGAAAAAAAAGTTTTTTTCTCACATAATTTGATAATCATCGACAGTGAAATCAAAGCGATACAACCAGAAGCGCTGGCTAAACTCATTCATTTCTGTAATAAAGAATCCATACTACCCATGTTGGTATTAGTATCAAAAATGCAAAATAATCAAATATTGAGTCATCCCAATAGTTATTTTCAGCAATACCTTTCTAAGCCCATTCAACCAACGGAAATTAATCACCGGCTAGCACCCACCTGGAAAAAATGGCGTGAATCGCAGCAAAGAAGAACACACAAACCCATTCAACATGCCTTGAGTGTTCTAGTGGTGGAAGATGAACCGCTCATTCAAAAATTCACGCGCGCCATACTGATTGAATTTGGCTGCGACGTATGTATTGCTAAAAATGGTCAGGAAGCTTTACTGCAATCGCAACGTCAATTTAATCTTATTTTTATGGACATCGGTTTACCTGACATGAGTGGACTCGATGTCACTCAATGGATTCGCAGCAATTCCAACAATAAAACCACCCCCATTATTGCGCTTACCGCTCACGTTTCTGAAGAAGACAAAGCGCGCTGCTTAAACGCCGGCGTTAATGATTTTTTAACGAAACCAGCCTCGTATGCTAACTTTAAAAAGCTCTTGGTCAAATATCGTTGAAAATAAAAATCCCCACCGCAAGCCACGGGGTATTTTTATTTTCCTGTTATCGGCTTATCGGCAAACCGGCCTCTTTCCATGCACTAAATCCACCATCCATCGACAATACGTTTTTGTAACCCATTTTCTGAATATTATCCGTCGCTAATGCCGAACGAAAACCACCACCACAATACAATACTAATTTCGTGTTAGGGTCAGGAATCATTTTCTCGATATCGCGTTCGATAACACCTTTGCTGAGATGAATGGCATGAGGTAAATGACCTGCTTCCCACTCACTCTCTTCACGCACATCAACGAAGGTGAATTTTTCCTTGTTGTCCAGCATTTTTTTTACCTGAGAGACCGTGGTTTGCGTAATACGCGATTTTGCATCCGTGACAATTCCCAAAAATCCTTTGGCATGTTGTTTCATCATTTCCTCCTGAAAATTCCTGTTGCCAATAAACTCTATTGCACTAAACTTTTTTGCGCCATCTCATACACATCACTCGACAATTTTTCTGCTTTTAAAATTCGAGCTAACTGTTGTTTCATCAGTTTTTGTCGTTCTTCATCAACCTGACCCCAGCGTGTTAACGGTTGTAAAATACGCGCGGCGACTTGTGGATTACTGGGATCGATTTTTAAAACTTGATCCGTTAAAAATGCATAGCCCGCCCCATTTTTTTCGTGAAAACGCAATAAATTTGAACCAAAACCGCCTAACAGTGAATAAACTTTATTCGGATTCATGATGTCAAAAGCAGGATGCGTCATATAATGTTTCACTTGTGCTAGTGTGCTCGGTAAAGTCGATACAGCATGCAACAGCAACCATTTGTTCACCACCAACGGTTGCTGTTGCCATTGATCATAAAATTGTTGCAATGCTTTTTCGCGATATTCACCGTCTTGATCATTTAGCGCAAGCAATGCGCCCATTGCGTCCGTCATGTTATTGGCTTTTTCATGTTGCAGAAACGCCATTTGATAGAATTTTTTTTCTTTCGTTGCGGTTAAATAGCTGAGCGCGACATTTTTGATGGCACGCTGACCGACTTCTACCATGGTAAATTGGTATTCTTTTGAAGAAGCGCGTTCATAATGCATTAGCCACTCCGCACTCAGGCAAACAGCCAATGATTTTTGAATATACTCACGTGCTGTTTGCGCGAGTTCCAGATCCAGAGGTGTTTTTTTCTGTAATAAGTAATTTAATCCTGGTATCGTGACAAGACGTGCTAAAAATTGCATATCTTGTTGCTCGTTCGCCACCATTTTTTGATAAACATCAATCAAACGATTATCCATCACTAAATCTTCACCTCGTTGCAAGCGATCCATCAATACAAAAATCAAACGACAAAAATAGTGCTGCGAGGCTTCATACCGCGCAAAAGGATCACTGTCACCGTGTAACAAGCACAACAATTCGTCATCACTGTATTGATAGTTTAATTTCACCGGCGCAGAAAAATTCCGCAACAAAGAAGGGATTGGTTTTTCTTGCACGTTAACAAACGTAAAAACTTGTTTGGGGTTTTTGATTTCTAAGATGCGCGTACCCGATTGGGCAACCTGTTCTCCCATTAATTGACTTGGCATATCCTGACATTGATTTGAAATCAAACCTACGGCTAAAGGAATATGAAAAGGTAATTTTTCCTTTTGTCCTGGTGTGGCGGGGCACGATTGGGTCACTGACAATGTAAAGGTCTGTTGTGTTTCATCATAATCACCTTCTATTTCTAATTGTGGAGTACCCGCTTGATCATACCAACGTCGAAACTGGCTGAGATCAATTTGAGAAGCATCTTGCATCGCTTGCACAAAATCTTCAGTTGTTACCGCCTGCCCATCGTGACGTTCAAAATACAAATCCATCGCTTTACGAAAAGAGGTCTCACCAATAATTGTGCGAATCATACGAATCACTTCAGCCCCTTTACGATAAACCGTGTTGGTGTAAAAATTGTTTATTTCCATATAGGATGCTGGCCGAATAGGATGTGCCATGGGCCCCGCGTCTTCTGGAAATTGCAGATGACGCACAACATTACTGGTATCAATCCGAGCAACGCCCACTGACGTCATATCTTCCGTAAAAATCTCGTCACGAAAAACCGTGAGACCTTCCTTCAGCGTGAGTTGAAACCAATCCCGACACGTGATGCGATTACCTGTCCAGTTGTGAAAATATTCATGTCCAATCACGCTTTCTATTGCGATGTAATCGTTGTCCGTGGCAGTCATGGGTTTCGCTAAGATATAACGCGTGTTGAAAATATTGAGGCCTTTATTTTCCATCGCACCCATATTAAAATCACTCACCGCGACGATCATATAAATATCGAGATCATATTCACGACCAAATTTTTCTTCATCCCAGCGCATGGCTTTTTTCAATGCGTTTAATGCGAAGCTCCCTTGATCTTTGTAGCCTTTTTCTAAATAAAGACGCAAATCGATGATGCGATCCGACATGGTCGTTAATTGATCTTGCAAAAGATCAAAGTCGCCCGCAACCAATGCAAATAAATACGCTGGTTTTAACGAAGGGTCTTCCCAATGCACCCAATGTCGATGGTTCGATAGCGACCGTTCTTCCAGCAAATTACCGTTAGATAGCAGCACTGGATAACGCGTTTTATCAGCGGTAATCGTGGTCGTAAAACGCGTCATGACATCAGGACGATCTAAAAAATACGTGATGCGGCGAAAACCCTCTGCTTCACATTGCGTACAAAAATTAGGGCCGGATTTGTATAAGCCGCTGAGCGCTTTATTTTCTTGTGGTTTTATGTCGACAACCGTTTCTAACGTAAACTCATCCGGAACGTGCAATAAGGTTAACGAAACCGCATCCACTTGATAGTCTTGTTCCGATATGGCTTTTCCATCCAAATAAACCGCTTTTAATGTCATGGCTTCACCATCTAGGCGCAGCGGTGCTTTCGATGTGGCAGCGGACGGATTACGGCGACACTTTAATATCGATTTCACTTCCGTCACCGCTTCGTGCAGATCAACGTGGAGATAAATAGCATCAATGAGAAAATCGGTGGGTTGATAGTCCTTAAGGTAAATCGTGCGCGGCTTCCGCTGAGACATCATTAAAAACCTCTTTATGGTGTTTCAGATAAATATTTTGGTAAAAATAAACTATTCTAATTGTCTTACCGGCAATAGTGCTCACTGTCGAGCTTCCCTCTCCCGCCTGCGGGAGAGGCTAGGAGAGGGTTGGCTTCTAATGGCACGATCATTTTCACCAAAATATTTATCTGAAAAGCTATAGCATAATGCAGATGAGCAATTCTAGCACGAAAAAACCTCAAAACAACTGCGTATTCTCGTTCTTCAAAAAAATAACTCGTCCGAATATTTCACATCGAACGGCGAGGGAAGGAGCGTTGAACACAGGATGTACGTCTCTGAAAAAGGTGTCGCCTCGGATTCACGACATAAAATATCCAGAATAATATCACCTCAAGCATTATTTGCTCTTGAGAACGCAATCGTGAGTGTTATAATGTTGCACCACAAGGCTTGAGAAGTTTTTCTTAAACCACTTTGTTTAACATAACAACAAGGAGCATAACATTGGAAGGAATCGCAACCATGATGGAAAGTGAAACCATTGTTCATTCACACGAGACAAAATCTTCTCATCGCGAACAAGATTTTGCAAAAAGCGTTCGACTTGCCTTGCAAGGCTATTTTTCAAACCTAGAAGGCACAGAACCAGCCAATCTTTACAACTTAGTGTTAGCCGAACTGGAAATCCCATTATTAAAAATGGTCATGCGATTTACCAACAGCAACCAAAGTAAAGCGGCTAAAATTTTGGGGATCAGTCGCGGAACGCTTCGCAAAAAACTCGCCATGCATGAACTTAGCTAACACCCATGCAAACTCAACCACCTATTAAACGCGCTTTAATTAGCGTCTCCAATAAAAAAGGAATCGTTGAGTTTGCAGTCCAGCTCCATTCGCGCAACATCGAAATTCTCGCTTCAGGTGGAAGTGCTCGATTACTTAAAACACATCATATTCCGGTGACGGAAATTGCAGACTACACTGGATTTCCTGAAATTCTCGATGGCCGAGTGAAAACATTACACCCCAAAATTCACGCGGGATTGCTCGCGCGCCGTGGCATCGATGATGACACACTGCAACAACATGCGATTAACCCCATTGATTTACTCGTTGTGAATTTGTATCCGTTTCGTGAAACAATACAAAATCCCAGCGTCTCATTATCAACCGCCCTTGAGAACGTCGACATCGGCGGGCCCACCCTATTACGTGCCGCTGCAAAAAATTATCAACACGTCACTGCCGTAGTTGACCCCGATGACTACGAACTCGTTTTGCAAGCATTGCAACAACACAATGCGGTTCCTCTTGAACTGCGGTTGCAATTAGCACAAAAGGTCTTTGCGCACACTGCACTTTATGACACAATCATCGCTCATTATTTAGAATCACATACCACAAAAGAAACCGTGCTTTTCCCCGAAATTTATCATCCCGCCTTTAAGTTGCAGAAAATTTTGCGTTACGGTGAAAACCCGCATCAACTTGCCGCCTATTATGTCGATCATCCATCAAAGGGAACGTTAGCGAATGCTGTTTTATTACAAGGCAAGCCCTTATCTTATAACAATTTAATTGATGCAGATTGTGCATTGCACCTCGTGCAAGCATTAGAGACGCATCGAGCCGCTTGTGTGATTGTCAAGCATGCGACGCCCTGTGGGGTGGCACAAGCAGAAAATGCGATAAAAGCCTATAAAAATGCCTATCGTTGTGATTCAGAATCGGCGTTTGGCGGTATTATTGCTATCAATCATCCACTCACGGAGGCACTGGCCTCACTTATTTTACAGCAACCGTTTGTCGAAGTCCTGTTAGCGCCGGCCGTTTTGCCTGATGCACAAACGCGGTTACACACAAAACCCAATATCCGCGTGTTGCAATATTTTCCCTCAACGAATAAAAATGCGCCACTCGCATTACACAGTATTTCAGGTGGATTATTACTGCAACAACCAGATACATTTTCCAGTTCCATGCAAGCGATGCGTGTAGTGACGAAACGTCAACCCACAACAGAAGAATGGCGTGATCTTTGTTTTGCCTGGCGCGTAGTGAAATTTGTGAAATCCAATGCGATTGTGTTTGCTAAAAATGAAATGACGTTAGGCATCGGCGGCGGCCAAACCAGCCGCGTCTTTGCCGCTAAAATCGCGGTATTGCGTGCCGAATTTGCTGAGTTATCCTTACAACAAGCAGCAATGGCTTCAGATGCCTTTTTCCCCTTTAGCGATAGTATCGAATTTGCGGCACAACACAACATTCGCGCCATCGTGCAACCCGGTGGGTCAAAACGAGATTCAGAAGTGATTGCTGCTGCCAATGCAGCGGACATCGCCATGGTGTTTACAGGTATTCGGCATTTTAGGCACTAGAGGATAACATGAATATTTTAATTATCGGCAACGGTGGCCGAGAACATGCTCTCTGTTGGAAGGTCGCACAATCCGCTCGTGCTACGAAAATTTGGGTAGCCAATGGAAATGCGGGCACCGCATTAGAACCAAAAACCACGAATCTTGATATTGCACCTACCGAAATTGACAAACTGATTACGTTTGCAAAACAACACAAAATAGATCTTGCCATCGTAGGACCAGAAACACCCATTGCACTCGGTCTTTGTGACAGAATGCGCGCAGCAAAAATTCCCTGCTTGGGTCCCTCGCAAGCGGCCGCACAGTTGGAAAGTTCAAAAAGTTTTTGCAAACATTTCCTGCAAAAGTATCATATTCCAACCGCCAAATTTAAAATCTTTGAAGACAGTGAAGCGGCGTTAAAATATTTACAACAACAATCATTCCCCATTGTGGTTAAAGCCGATGGTTTGGCCGCTGGCAAGGGGGTCATTATCGCTGAGAATCTCGCTGAGGCCACTCACGCGGTAAAATCCATGTTATGTGATCAGCAATTCGGCCAGGCTGGCAACCGCATCGTGATTGAAGAATTTCTCGACGGCGAGGAACTCAGTTTTATTTGCTTAGTGTCCAATCAACAGGTTATTCCGCTCGCCAGTTCACAAGATCACAAGCGACGCGACGATGGCGATCAAGGCCCTAATACCGGTGGTATGGGTGCTTATTCCCCTGCTCCACGGTTAACACCCGCATTGAACGACACCATCATGCAGCGCATTTTGTATCCAACGGTTGAAGCATTGGCAGAAATAGGCACCCCTTATTTAGGCTTTCTTTATGCTGGCCTCATGATTACCCCTGATGGTCCTAAGGTGTTGGAATTTAACTGCCGCTTGGGAGATCCAGAAACTCAACCCATTCTCTTTCGGCTGAAATCGGACTTGGTGGAAATGTGTCTCAATGCCATCCACCATACACTGGATACAATGACCTTGAGCTGGGACCAAAGACCCGCGCTCACCGTTGTACTCACTTCGGGCGGATATCCCGATAAATATGAAAATGGACATGAAATCAAGGGATTACCGGATCGTGACCCTACCGATAGTAAGGTATTTCACGCCGGAACCACCCTTGACCATCATCAAGTTCTAACATCAGGAGGACGTGTACTCAGCGTTACGGCGATAGGCAAAGATTTAAGGACTGCCCGCGATAACGCTTATAAAATAGCTGAACATATTCAATGGCCTGGACGATTTTATCGTTCAGATATTGGACATAAGGCCTTGTAAGAACAGTTTCTGTGCATTTTTTATGAATGTGGCCTCGGATTCATGTATTTGCTGCAAAGCGGGTGACGCGAGACAGAGATCTTGCCGCGCAGGCGAAGCCGAGCAGCGAGATGGCGAGCGGCAGGACCCGCGAACCTGGAGTAGGCACCCGTTATATCAATGCAAGACTACACCCTTTTTTATTTATGGAAAAACAGAACTTTTGTACAGAAAAGATAATAACTGTACTTTAGCTACACAGATTGGGCATTTAAGGATATAATAGTCCAACTTTGTTACAGATTAACCCTAAACCCGGATATTTCACATCGAACGGCGAGGGCCGGTGTGCAGTCAACAAGAAATATCTAGGCTAACAGTTATTCATTTTTAATGAACGAGCATTTTGGAATTGGTTTTTATGTCTAATACTTATGCAAGTATAAAGCCCCACGTGGTCAACAAAACGTCGGACCTCAGCCATCCGACGGATTTCTCTCAACAGGTGCATCGACCGCTGACCGAAGCTATCACACTCAGCAAAAGCACATCCAAAGCGTTTGATATTCAACATTCCATTAATCCGTTAATCGCAGCGGCAGCGCCCCTATTAATGGTGATCACCACACTGAAAAAGCACGCTTTGCATGCGGACCCAACTCATTTATATCAAGCGTTGCTGCAGGAAATTAAAACCTTTGAAAATAAAACACGAAAATTAGATTATCGTTCTCCCATTATTTTAGCGGCACGATATTTACTGTGTGCTTTTATCGATGAAATCCTTTCCGACGCGCAAGAAAACCTTCAAAAATCATGGCAACAAAGTCCCTTTTTACAAATTTTACAAAATGAAACGTGGGGCGGCGAACGATTTTTTGTAATACTCGAACGTGCCGCAGACGATGCACAAACACACGTTGATTTACTAGAATTAGGTTCACTGTGTTTATCGCTCGGATATCAGGGAAAATATCGAAAACCCGAGTTTCCCAAGCGCGAATTAGAGAATGTCACCGACAATTTATTAATACTCATTCATAGAGTACGCGGCAACCCACCGGTATCATTGTTCGTAAAAAACACCGGCAAAGCCAATATCCCCATTATTTGTAAACGCGGCACCAAAAAAATCCCACACCGGATGATTGCCATCGGCATTTTTATCATAGGAACGCTTGGCATTTACATCCCTTACAAAACACATCTGTCCCACGTTAGCAAACCGGTGGCGGCGTTAATGATTAAAGATTCGGTGGGCCAAAATGATTAAGCGCGCACGCACCTTATTCAAACATTTTTCATCAACATCCGTGCATCATACTGAGCTGCTGAAACAAACACACACGGCGCTGCAACAAGCCGAAGAAAAACGCGGCCATGGGCTAACACGTTTATGGAAAAAACCCAAAGAAAAATCTTGGGTGCTTCTAATCGGTAAACACGGTGCGGGAAAAACGACGTTACTTGAAAAATCGCAATATCCCTTGCGCTCACCCTTCAAAAAATCCATTAAAAATATCAATGAAACTAAAAATATCGATTGGTGGATAGGGGATGATCTTGTTTTTATTGACCCTGCAGGAAAATATTGTTTTTCAACACCGCTTGAGCAAGAGCACTATCAGTACTGGCAGAACTTTCTGTCTATTCTTAGCCAAAAATACCCCCATCCTTTTGACAGCGTTAGTCTGATTGTGGATTTACCGACATTGATTTACCATCAAGACATCAGTTTTGATGATTTTGTGCGTCGTTGGCAAGAGCAAATTCGTCTGCTGGAAAATTTCTGCGATCCTCTGTGCATTAACATCATCGTTACTCAATGCGATTATCTTGCCGGTTATGCGGAATTTTTTGCAAATCTCGACAGTCAACAGCAGCAACAAGTTTTTGGATTTTCGTTGATGGATTCAAGTCAAACAACGCATGTGCACGATCTTTTTGTACAACGCTTCCATGATTTTATTCAGATCGTGAATCAACGAACATTAAACCGACTGCACCAAGAACCCAATCATGAACGCCGTTTACGCATTCACGATTTTCCTTTACAACTTGAAAAATTAGAAAAACCCTTGTTTGCGCTGCTTAACGCACTGTCTGATTCAAATACCCTTTTTGTTAATAATGTCTTTTTTTGCAATAGTGCACAAACTACTCACCCCATTCATTTATTGAATGATGATTTAAATAAAACATTTCAACTAAAAGCAACCAATGAAGCCCCACTCGTCGCTGAAGAACGCGTGTTCTTCACACACGATTTAATTCCAGAGCTTGGCAAAGCTAACATCGTCAAACCTATTCTGCGAAAAACCACCACCAATAAATGGTGGCACTTTTCCAGTTATCCCCTTGCCATCATTGTCATCATTATTTTGACTGCGATTTATCATCACAGTTACCGCAATAATCTTTCTGCAATCAATGCTATTGCCACATCCATGACTCAACCGAATGGGCAACTCGCGTGGTTATCCGAATTAAATCATTTAAAACAAGCAGAAGAAGCAACCGATCGATATAAGCTTGGCAATTACCGCATTTTTGGTTTTAACCAAGGCTATGAGCTTACTCAAGAAATCAAGCGTCAATACAACTGGCGTCTCACCCATCAATTTATTCCTTATCTTAACGAAAGCATTGTGACCAAAATCAAACAAGACAGCGATACAAATTCGCCCGAGCTTTACAATTCATTAATGGTATATTTGATGATGGGTCAGCAGGATGAACGTGACGATGCCTTCATCAAAAATTGGTTTCATAAATTATGGAAAAATCAATTTCCCGATGACCCAAAATCGCAGCGCAATTTAAATCAATATTTATATGATGTATTGCGTAATCCTATTGTTCATTGGAAAAAAGATAAAGACCTCGTTCAACAGTCGAATGAAGCATTACAAAAACAGCCTCTAGCAGATATTGCTTATCGAATGCTGCGTAATAATAGCCGTTTAGATAGCTTACCATTAAAAAATGGCATGAGTATCGAGGGTATTGATTTATCAAAAGCCAGTATTCCAGTTTTTTATTCGACGAATAACTTCGCCCTGATTTATAAAAAGGAAATACCCCATCTTGCTGAAGCAATTTTTAAAGGAAAAAGCATCTTACAAAACAAGCATTCCACAGATTTAACGTTAGAAAAATTAATAGCGCAATTACAATTGATGTATGTACAGCGCTATTTAAGTAATTGGAATACCAGCATGCAGCAAATTGCGTTTCAACAGCCGAAGAATTTTAAGCAAGCGGCTGAGCAAACGAATTTAATTACCAATCCACATTCACCGCTCTGGCAGATTTATCAACATGCCATTGATGCGATTACCCGCTCGAGTGGTGAAGAAGATTTAAAAAAAGCTTTCGCTGAAAATAATATTAACTTAGCAGACTACATGCCCTCTGCTGACAAAGCAAAAAATACGGCAAAAGCGCTCAATCAGCTACAAGCTTATTTACAACGCATCAATGATGCGCCCTCCCCCGTCAAAGCGGCCTATGATGCAGCAGCACAACGTTACAATGAAAATGACACTAAAGACGTGATCACGAATGTGTTAAACACAGCAAAATCTCTCCCCAACCCATTACAACATTGGACGGAGGAAATGGCACGTAACGATTGGAAATTGATGTTGGACAATTCCAAGGATTATTTAAATATCCTGTGGAAAACCAACATTGTGTCCGCGTATCACAAAACCATTGCAAATCGTTTCCCAATTTACAACGAATCAAAGGACGATATTGCGGTCAATGATTTTAATCAGTTTTTTGGTCCTGGCGGTATTATTCAAAATTATTTTAATACCTATTTGAAACCATTTGTGGATATGTCACAACCCTACTGGGTTTGGAAATCATTAGACGGCGAAAAAATCCCTATTCCACAGTCCGGATTGGATATGCTGCTGCGTGCATCAATGATTCAGCAAATGTTTTACACTAACAATCCCAATGCACCCACGTTGAATTTCACCTTGCAGCCCGTGGACATGTCGATCGACAGCAGCCAATTTACTTTAAATATTGGCGGTCAAATGCTACGTTACACCCCAGGTATCAAGAAAATCAGTGAATTACAGTGGCCAGGCAGCGACGGCGAATTTGTCACCGCACGATTTGATGACACCACACAAGACAACCCCACACTCACAACGATGGGACCGTGGGCATGGTTACGATTATTAAATAGCGCAACGATACAGCCGAATGCAAGTAATCCACGCCAGTTTCAAGTGACCTTTAAACTTGGCACTCAGCAAATCAATTATCAGCTCATTGCTGATAATCCAGTGAACCCCTATACACCCAATGTGTTGTCTCAGTTTCGTTGTCCGGAAAAATTTTAATTTGACGAGGTTGGTGTTATCTCTGATTGAGTGCAGCGTGTATGGCGGCATAAAAATAGCTTCGTGAGTGGATTTACCAAAAAATATGAACTTAAAATTCTTTCATGATCGAAATTTGGATCCCCGCGATTCGGCCGTGACAGTTCAATATTTTTTTAATTTCTTTAGACGGCCTCATGCGAGGATGACGAGCTTGGGTTAATTTATTTTCCTTAACTGTTTTTGCAATTCAGTTTTGAACCTAAAAATCGCTTGTAATCGGTATAATACAATAGTTTTTGAAAAATTAGCGGGCTTCACCGAGGCTACATTTGCCAAGCAAGCAAACCCAGCAAGTATTCGCCGGGTTTGCTGGTAAAAATCTATACGTTCACACTATCCCTATGTTGGTATTCCGGTAAAGTTAAGGCACTTTCTTCAAGTGGTGCTTGATCAGGCGAAGAATGAGTCCACAGTAATAAATGGCTTTGACCGCGAAGATAACGCGACAGAGACCCGCAGTGGCCACCCATTTTTTCGGTGACAATCTTTTGCAAACTTTCAAAATGCTTCGACTCTCGCTCGTGCATTCTTTTTAAATTACTTAAACTCGTCCCCGCCTCCGTCAAAATCGTTTGTTCCCACGTACAATCCGGCGGCATTCCATATCCCATTTCTTTTGCTTCCGATATTTTTTTATTAATAAAAAACTGCGCAGTCACTTGTAATTCTTCTTCTCGACGCTTCGCACGTTTAATTTCCGTCAGGCTGGTTTTACTTCTTTCTAGTTGTTCACGCAACAATTTGCTTTCATTCAGAGTGGGACGCCCTAATTCTTGAATTAGTAAGGTGAGCGTTAAAATTCTTTTATCGTATTCTTTAAGTATTAACGCTAATTTTTCTCGCGCTTCTTGCTGGGTTTTTAACTGTTTTTCTAAAATTTCCAGTTGCTTTTTATACGTATTTTCTTTAGACTTTTGCGCAAATGATGAAGACTCATGCATTTTGTGTGCGGTAACAGTTTTCATGATAACCTCCTTTTTTAAGTCCAACATCGTATTCTATCACTAAAAAATGTGATATTTCTCGTGAAAAATCGGTTATTGAACAAGCTAATCATCCGGTAAGCTATTCAAAAAAAAGGATATTATTGGCGCAGTAATCGCAAATTATCAACAACATCACAAGATAACGTCGAGCGCCACGGATTAATATCCAAGCCTCCACGACGCGTATAACGCGCATAAATCGTTAATTCCGACGGCTGACATCGTCGCATAATATCGACAAAAATACGTTCCACACAGGGTTCGTGAAATTCATTATGCTGACGAAACGAAATAAGATATTTTAGCAAACCCTCGTGATTGATTTTATTTCCTTTATAAATAATTTGAACGCTACCCCAGTCCGGCTGGTTCGTTACCAAGCAATTGGATTTCAGCAAATGTGAATATAAAACCTCAAACACAGGATTTTTACTCACCGTTAAATAATCGGGTTCTATTTGGTAATGCTCACATTCGATATCGAGTTCATCCAAGCAAATCCCCTGAAATACTCCGATCCATGATGGCTCAACTGAATTTAACTCGGCAATTTCAACTTGAACTGGCATTCCTGCAGCACGAGATAAGTCTTGCGTGAGTATTTGCACGACTTTTTCTGTTGAATTAAAACGCGTATTATTAAAAGAATTTAAATAAAGTTTGAGTGATTTGGATTCTACTAAATTCGGGGATTCACAGGGGAACACCAATTTCCCGATAGCAACGATCGGCTTGCCCTTCTCATTTAACCACGATAATTCGTAGGCATTCCAAACGTCACAGCCATTAAAGGGTAATTTTTCTTTAATGCCGATCTGCGCCCGATTGCGGCTACGCACAATCGAAAATAATAGACTCGAATCGTAACTCTCGCTATAAATCGATTTTTTCCCAAGAGGGGAAGATTCTGAAAGATTCATGGTAAATACCTTTATTCACAAAACTCTAGCCTGGATATTTCACATCGAACTAGGAAGGTCGGTGTGCCGCCAACGGGAAGGTCTTTTGTTTGAAGGGCGTCGCGACCAGGGAAGGTAAGGAGCGTCGAGCACAGGATGTGCGTCCCTGAAAACAAAAGACCTTCCCGTTGGCGGCAGGGCACTTCGTGTGGCCGTCATCTTCAAAAAGCAACATGAAATATCCAGGCTAAAGGTGCAGATTCAAGACATTAAATACAATTTCTATTGCAATTAATACGATAATGATAATTTCCAATTTATGCGCATGCTTTTCTTCTAAATAGCTGGTAAACATATCGAAAATTTCATTCAGCACATCCAATTGTTGATTAAGTGCTCCTTTTCGCTGCGAAATATCTAAATATCGTTCCAACAATGAAAAATAAGATTCGAGATTAGGATGCTGCCAAAAAAACTTCGGCTGATACGAAAAATTACTCGTTACGTTTAAATCTCCTTTAACGGCCAATATTTCTCCCACAATTTGCCGCATACCTGCACGGGAAAGCGTTATTTTTCCTGCTGATGACAATTCATTAATATAAACTGCATTGGTCTCAATTAATTTATCAACGCGATCTTCAAAAAATTTAAGTTTCATGGATTGCGAAAACCCATACGACAAACTCAATTTCAAATCGGAGTCATCCGCTTCTAACACTAAGCAATCTAAATTAAAATAACTGTGCGGCCGAATCATGGTTTTATCACCAATTTCATAAAAATAATCGTCATATAAATGTCGTTTCAGCACTCCACTTGCACAGCTAATAACATAGGCGATGTATTGCGTCATTTGATAACGTTTGAGATTCCAACTCACCAATGTGCCATTGGAAAAAACGTAATAAAAACCACTCTGATCAGGAATGTGGACTTCCAGCACTTGCCAATGACGATTGACCCTAAATTGCGATTCAGAACGCAGTAAACGTTCCAGCTGAGATAAATTAATTTGATGCGCTACACAATAACAATGACATTCCATGATAATTGACAAACCTCAAATTTTTGAAACAAAAATCCCCGCCGCAGGCAGCGGGGTATGAGTGAATATACCATAGCTCGCTCATCCGGGAAATCAGCCAGCGATCCTCGATGAACATAAAAATCCCCGGGCTGACGCCCAGGGTTTGGCTTCGCTATCAACTCATTGATTTAAAATGCTTATGTGATCTGAAACGCCTGGCTCATTATCGTCAGCCATTGGGAGTAAGCTGGGAGGTTGATTTCCATTCGCCCGAGCGCAAGAATTAAAAAATAACGAGCTCCGCACAAAAACAGATAGACATTGCTCATCCCACCACTTTTCACAAAACGCTTGGTACTGTTTTCGATGCTCCACATCATGAAGCAATTTTAGCAACTGTTGAAAGGCTTTTGGGGCAAATTTATGCAATGCTGACCAGGCGTTCCAGCCTTTATCATCCACTTTTTCCATTACCTGAAGATAAGAGGCTTTATCAATAATACCTTGCGTCTTAGTAAATAGTTCCGCGACGATGAAACAAGCCTCCGGTGCATGCTTTGCCAGCATCATCCAGCCTGTCCAGCCTGTCCAGCCATCTTCGTTTGAAATTGCAAGCGCAGTAAAAAATCTTTTCTTGGAATCTGAGTCGTCGGATTGAGATAATAATGCCACAGCACTTGAGAAAGCCCCCGGTGCAGATATAGACAACGCCATCCAGCCTGCACAGCGATCTTTGTACGAAGTTGAAAACGCGGTGAAAAAATCCTTTTGAGAATCCGGATCGTTTGACTGCGATAATAATGCCACGACACCTGAGAAAGCCTCTGGCGCGGACACAGCGAGCGCCATCCAACCTGTCCAGCAATGCCTATTGGAAGTTGCAATTTCAGTTGCAAGCGTTGCGAAAAAAGCTTTTTTGAAATCCGGATTGTCTAACTGAAATAATAACGCCACGGTACTTGAAAAAACCTCTGGTGCAGACACAGCTAGCACCACCCAGCCTATCAAGCCATTATGGCCGAAAGTGGCAAGCGCTTCGAAAAAAGCCTTTTTGGAATCTGGATCATCTAACTGAGATAATAACGCCACGCTACTTAAAAAAACCTCTGGTGCAGACAAAGCTAACAGCATCCAGCCTGTCAAGGCCACGCCATACTTCTTGTCGAGAGTTGCCGTTGCAAGCGCTGCGAAAAATGCCTTTTGGGAATCCAGGTTCTTCGATTGAGATAATAACTCCACTATCTTCACGCAGATTTTTTCGTTTTTAGACAGTAAGTTATCCCACTGAAGATAGTCAGCATTGCGTAAAAAAGGAAAAAAAACAGCAAGTGTCCTTTCCTTTTTCTGCTGATGGGGGATCAATGCGGCAATCAACTCGTTTTTGTTCTTGTTATTCAGGCGTGCCAGAAATTGTGGAATAACATCTTCTTTTGCCATTTTTTTGTTATTCGGTAGTGCCAATTGACACAGGTGAATCAATTCATCTGGAGTTAACGTAACTCCAGAAATTTCCTTTTTTCTCAATACCTTTATGACGAGTTCAATTTTTTGTTCCGGGGCGCAATGCTTCATTCCCGTCGCCAGTGCTACTTTTTGGTTGGATAATTTCATGGAAAAATCAACCTGAGTTTCTTCGATCAGTCGATCAATAAGCTCCGCTTCGGCTTGTGGTGGATCGAAATGAGCGAAAGATGAAAAAAAGGAATCCGGCGCTCTTTGAGCGAGAGACACGAGAAAAT
>MGOZ01000032.1:4795-10326 GCA_001797285.1 Coxiella sp. RIFCSPHIGHO2_12_FULL_42_15 | reverse complement strand
CTGCGGGAGAGGCTAGGAGAGGGTTGGCTTCTAATGGCGCGATCATTTTCACCAAAACATTTATCTGAAAAGCTATATTAAAAATAAACGCCAAATAATAATGAAACGAGATCTTGGCTACCGCCCACATTAGCGGAGGGGGCAGGAATATTATTCGCAATCGTGCCATTACCCGCTCCCCCAACGGCATTATTGGGTAATTGCCGATAGTTGATATCATGCCGATACTCGATCCCTTGTACCGTATCTTTGAATAAAGACGTACTGATCACCGCAAAAAAACTTTGCTCCGGTAGATTAAGCGCTAAGGCGTCCCACGACTGATCGTAAGCAGCACCCACCGTTAAAGGGATATGCCCAAATTTAAAGTTTAAATCCGCTTCCAAATGCATCGCCTTGGGGGATGCACCATGATAGTTATACATAATGTCGCCCGCATCAAAATTATTAATCGCACCGGCAAATTCTGTGATTACCGATAAAAGTCCTCGACCAAATTCCATATGAATATCCCCCCCCGGCACATTGTGCTTCAAATTATTTCCAGTAAAGCCATTCACATTAACGGTGTTGGCCAGCCCAGCAAATTGCGTTGACGGCAATGCTAACCCAGGAAAAAGGGCATTGTTCTGCGATCCTTGTGAAGCCGCTAGGTTTGTAATGTATCCAACACCGATATCGAGTGATCCTATCGGCAAATCTGAACTTTGATAACCCACATTGCCTCCTCCTTGAAAAATCAAACGCCCTCCACCCGATCTCCGTTCTCCTTTAAATCCATAAGCTTCCGCATACAATCCATCGTGACGATAACCCAACAACAGCGCGCGTGCTTCCGTTCGAGCCGTAGACACCGTCAATGGGGTTGTTAGCATCGCTGAAGCATATCGACCAAAGGGCACATACATCTGTCCCATTGTCGTGTACCATGGCGTCACATTAAGATTTCCTAGGGTGAGAAATCCTCGCTGAACATAGAGTCGTGAATTAGTGACTCGGGAACCTGTTTGTGGTGCCGTATTATCGAAATCAATGGTCATAAAACCACTCGCCCATGCGCTAACAATAGCCCATACGTCCAGCTCTAATGTGTTGATATTCACATCCAGAACGGAAGTATTTGCGAATGAATCAATATAAGAAGTCATCACTTCGAAAGCACCACTTAGCACAAGCAACGGTCGATTGTTTAAGGTACTTCCTATTGCATTCAATCTTTTTTCAAAGCTGCTGCGATCTTCTAACAATAACAAATCTTGGTTCATGGCTGGGACCGCATACAACAAATCCGAGGGGTTCCAGGCAGACTTTAAACCTAAAAGAGGCGAAGTAACGACGGTAACACCATTGACATAATTGATGATGGTCTGCTGGATGCGCTGTCTAACATCAGGAGAAACTTCAAGTAAATCACTTGTGCTTCCGGCTGAGCTGAATTTTGCGGCTGGTGAAACGGGTAACCGCATTTTTGGCGGTGTTACCACCGATTCCGTCACGTGCTGTTTTCCCAGTTGCGCAATTTGACCGTGCAACGCACGCAATTCAGACTCCAAGCGTGCTTGCTTTTCTATTAATTTTTGTATTTTATTGACGTCCCCCTTTTCCAGCGTAGAATCTGCACCCATCGCTTGCCCCAAGCCACCCGCGAGAAAAGATAAAGCAACACACCAACGTATCCACTTGCTCATGCCGTGAACTCCCTGTGAAAAATCCTATGTAAAAGTAAAAAGATCAAGTAATATACACGCAACAAATTTAAAAATCTATATCAGCAACTGAAGATAAAGAAAAAATGAAAACATTGACGATCCCCTTTCCCGATGACTGGCACTGCCACTTACGCGATCAATCTTTTTTATCACGTACTGTGAGCGATGAAAGCAAACGATTTCGCCGCGCCATTATCATGCCAAATCTATCCACACCCATTACCACCGTTGCGGCGGCACGTGAGTATCAGCGACGTATTTTAAATGTATTACCACCCACGCATTCCTTCCAGCCGCTCATGACACTGTATCTCACAGAGAATATTGATGTCTCAGAAATTATTACCGGAAAACAAACGGGTATTATTCACGCTTGCAAACTCTATCCCGCCGGAGCCACGACACACGCTCATCACGGTATTCGGGACCTAAAAAAAAGTTATCATTTATTTGAAGTCATGCAAAAATACGACGTGCCATTATTAATTCATGGTGAAGTGGTTGATCCAAACGTAGATATTTTAAATAGTGAAAGCGAATTTATCGACAAAGAATTCATTGCATTAATTCAGCATTTCCCGGAATTACGCATTGTGCTTGAACATATCTCCACAGCAAAAGCCGTAGATTTTATTAAAGCGGCACCTCCCAGGGTCGTTGCGACTATTACACCGCATCACTTGCTGCTAAATTTAAATGATTTACTCGCCAATGGGTTACAACCCCATTACTATTGCAAACCCGTGGTAAAACAAATCAACGATCAACACGCGCTGATTCACGCCGCAACTAGTGGCAATGCCAAATTCTTTTTGGGAACCGACAGCGCGCCTCATTCACGCCGCACAAAAGAATGCGCACATGGTTGTGCGGGAATTTATAGCGCACATGCTGCCATTGAGCTTTATGCCGAACTTTTTTCTACCCATCACGCGCTTGATAAACTCGCCGGTTTTGCCAGTCATTTTGGCGCGCAATTTTATCGCTTACCCGTTAATAACGAAATCCTCACATTGAAACACGCTCCTTGGTCTGTACCAGAAACATTGACTTTGGGTGATGAAGAGCTCGTCCCATTTTTTGCGGGGAAAACTTTACAATGGCAGATTGCCTATGAACCTTAAACCCATGCATAAACGTTTCGATGGTTATTTACCCATTGTGATCGACACCGAAACCAGCGGTCTCAATCCACTTACCAACGCGTTATTAGAAATTGCGGCCATCAATATTAAACTCGATAATGGAATTTTCACACCCGGCGAAGATTTTGTGTGTCACGTTCTCCCGTTTGAAGGCGCTAAAATTGACGAAGCCGCGTTGCAAATTAATAAAATTGATCCTTATCATCCCTTCCGTTTTGCAATCGATGAACATAAAGCGTTAGAAAAATTATTTGAATTCAGCAGTAAAATGCTACAAGAACAAAAATGTCGTCGGGCAGTACTGGTGGGCCACAATGCGCATTTTGATTTGAGTTTTATTCAAGCCGCAATGAAACGTTGTAAAATTAAAAAAAGTCCTTTCCATGCTTTCACGTGTTTTGATACAGCCACTTTGGCAGGGCTTGCTTATGGCAAAACGATTTTAGCGAAAGCACTAACCACGGCCAATATTGATTTTGATAAAGACAAAGCACACTCTGCTATTTACGACGCACAAAAAACCGCGGAGTTATTTTGCGATATTTTAAATCGAATTCGGTTTAAAACTCCGGAAGAACCGGCCAGCGGAACCTTTTTTTAACTCATTGATTTTGAATCGGTCAGTTTTAACGGGTGTGTGAGTGGCACAACATTTTTTGCAGAATGTTTTGGGTTTGAAAAAATGCTGAGAATGGGGGGGATTACAATATTCAAGAGGTCAGTCGCGTCATTGCGTTCTATTGTATCGGCTAATTCTGTGGATTGTTGTGCAAAAATTTTTGGTGAGTGGGCAACTGGATTTCGGCCATTAAAGAAAGTTAACACATTATTTTTCATGATCGACTCCTCTACCCAGCGGTCTTAATGTGAGATATCTCTCACATATAGTAGAGCAAATCTCTCTCTCAAAAGCAATATTGGCAAGGCGTGAGTTACAAATTGTCAGGAATTCCCCATCTTCCGATGGGGAATTCCTTCCCTTTCATTGACGCGGGCTGCAGGGGACCTGCATCCTCGTTTTGCATTGCGAAAGCAAAAACCCTATAGTAATCGCAGAGTTACGCCTAAGGAGAAAAATAATCATGCCTTCATTTGATATTGTTTGTGAAATAGACCAGCACGAAGTCACGAATGCGGTGGATCAAGCCAACCGCGAAGTCGGCAATCGATTTGATTTTAAAGGAACTGATGCGAATTATGAGTTACTGAAAGATGCGATAAAACTGACGGCACAAACGGAATTTCAGCTGCAACAGATGATGGATATTTTGCGCACAAAATTAAGCAAACGCAACATTGATTTGGGGCATATCAAAGAAGAAAAGCCCATCATTCAACATAAAACAGCGGAGCAGACGTTGACGCTGCAGCAAGGCATTAGCGCCGAGATTGCTAAAAAAATAGTCAAAATAATTAAAGATCAAAAAATGAAGGTCCAGGCTTCCATTCAGGGCGATCAGGTGCGTGTCACCGGCAAAAAGCGTGATGATCTGCAAGAGGTGATGGCGTTGTTGCGAGAGCAGAAAGTGGGTTTGCCGTTGCAGTTTGGTAATTTTCGTGATTAGCCCGGATATTTCACATCGAACTGCGATGGCCGGGGTGCCGCCAACGGGAAGGTCTTTTGTTTGAAGGGCGTCGCGACCAGGGAGGGTAAGGAGCGTCGAGCACAGGATGTGCGTCCCTGAAAACAAAAGACCTTCCCGTTGGCGGCAGAGCACTTCGTGTGACCGTCATTTTCAAAAAGCAACATGAAAAGTTCACATCCCAGCAAAATGAAAAAAATGGTGTATAGTAGGTAAAGGTGTAGTGAAGTGGTATAGTGTGGATTTAAGTGGGAGGGTTTCATGTTTCGTGGATTAAACGCCGTTACCATCGATGATAAAGGCCGGCTTGCTGTGCCGGCGCGCTATCGTGATGTAATTCAAGAAGAGGCGGATGGTGTTTTAGTCGTTACCATTGATCCCGAAGAGCGCTGCCTATTATTGTATTCCAACCCACAATGGGAAGAAATTGAAGCTAAATTAAGCAGTCTACCCAGTTTTAATCCCGCTGCTCGTCGCATTCAACGTTTGTTGATCGGTCACGCGACTGAACTTGAAATGGATCGTCATGCGCGGATATTAATCCCGCCACTCTTGCGGGAATATGCAGGGATTGATAAAGCCGTGATGTTGGTGGGCCAGGGCAATAAATTTGAAATTTGGGGCGAAGCGCAGTGGGAATTGGCGCGTGAAAGTTGGCTGGCGGATGGTCTGACGGACAACGATGGTGAGATTCCAGGGGAATTGCGCTCGTTATCACTATAGAGCAGCCATTATGCTAACCGACACACATCAGCCTGTTTTATTGACGGAAGCCTTACAAGGTTTAGCCATAAAGCCAGATGGCATCTATGTGGATGGAACTTTTGGAAGAGGAGGCCACAGCAAAGGGATACTTGCACGACTCGGACCTCATGGCCGGTTGATTGCGCTGGACAAAGATCCAGTGGCCATTGAAACGGGCAAACAAGCTCCCTTCATGGATCCACGGTTTTGTATTCTGCATGATTCGTTTACGGGCCTTTATCACGCAATGCAAGATCGTGGATATTTAAATAACGTGAATGGAATTTTATTAGATTTAGGGGTTTCATCGCCGCAACTCAATGAGCCGGCGCGAGGTTTTAGTTTTATTC
>MGOZ01000032.1:0-4787 GCA_001797285.1 Coxiella sp. RIFCSPHIGHO2_12_FULL_42_15 | reverse complement strand
TTGGATATGCGTATGAATCCACAACAAGGAACGAGTGCTGCTACTTGGATTAATCAGGCCAGTGAAGAAGACATTGCGCGTGTCTTATATGAATATGGAGAAGAACGTTTTTCACGGCGTATTGCGCGCGCCATTGTGAATGCGCGGCAACAGTCGCGGATTGAATCCACACTACAGCTCAGTGATATTATTAAAAAAGCGCACCCCGCATGGGAGCGCCGCATTCATCCGGCCACACGAAGTTTTCAAGGCATTCGCATTTTTATCAATCGTGAATTGGAAGATTTACAAAACGTATTAGATCAAACAGCAGATGTGTTAGCATCCGCGGGTCGTTTATGCGTTATTAGTTTTCATTCATTAGAAGATCGCATCGTCAAACAGTTTATACAACAACAAGCCAGTAAAGACGATTATCCTCCGGGGCTGCCTATCCAGCATACGGAGGATAGACGTCGAATACGCAAAGTGGGTGGATTGATTCGGCCGACAGAGGCAGAAATTGCGCTGAATCCGAGGGCGCGCAGTGCTCGGTTAAGAATTGCGGAGAAAATAAAATGAATACAGCAACACGGATGATGGGTTCGCAACCCATTGGCTTGCATAAAGTGCATTGGTTTTCTTTCAGTGGTCATAGCGTGTGGGGCATTATATTGGTACTGAGTTTGTTTGCTTCGGCGTTTGCTATTATTTACGCGAAAGATTTAAATCGTCGTTTACTCATTCAAGCACATATGTTCGAAAAAGAAAATATTGCGGCAAATGAACGTTGGGGTAAATTGTTATTAGAACAAAGTACCTTGGCGCGACAAGCGCGAATTCACGAATTAGCACAAACCCGTTTGGGAATGATAACGCCTGATTCAAATCAAATTGAAATAGTAAAAGAAGCGATGTAACGTTGTCGTGGCGATTAAGTCTTGTTATTAGTTTTTTGGTGCTTGCTGTCCTTGGACTCATCAGCCGTTTGGTCTATTTAAGCGTTTTTGATCGCGCTTTTTTGTTGCGTCAAAGCAAAGCACGCATATTGCGTAACGTAACGATTCCCACGTACCGTGGTATTATTACGGATCGTTTAGGCAGTCCTTTAGCGGTTAGCACTCCCGTTTCTTCCATTTGGATTAATCCAAAAACATTTGCGCCAAATCAACAGCAACTTCAACAACTAGCAAAAATACTCGGTATTCCGAGCAACACATTGCGTGATTATGCAAAGAAAAAAGCGAATCGTGAATTTGCCTATTTAAAAAGGGCCACAAGACCGGTGATTGCGAATCGAGTGAAAGACCTCAATATTCCGGGGTTGTATTTTCAACGTGAATATCGTCGTTATTATCCAGAAGGCAGTGTCACGGCACATGTGGTTGGGTTTACCAATATTGATGATCAAGGTCAGGAGGGAATCGAATTATTATTAGAAAGATGGTTGCATGGACAATCAGGACAAAAACAAGTATTGAAAGATCGTTTGGGAAATATTATTACGGAATTGCAACGGTTAAAAGAACCGGTCGAGGGAAAAGATTTACAATTGAGTATTGATCATCGTATTCAATATGCGGCGTATCAACGTTTAAAAGAAGCAGTTGATCAATATAAAGCGGATGCGGCGAGTGCGGTGGTATTGGATGTAGAAACCGGTGAGATTTTAGCGATGGTCAATCAACCATCGTATAATCCGAATGATCGTTCGCAAAAAGAAGCGAACCAATTTCGCAATCGTGCGGTCACGGATGTTTTTGAGCCGGGTTCTGTTATAAAACCTTTTACGGTTGCGTTGGCATTAGAAAGTGGCCGCTATCGTCCCGACACAAAAATTGATACGGATTCGGGCTGGATGAGCATTGGCGGTTATCGTATTCATGATGAATTAAATTATGGCGTTGTCACCGTCACGGAATTATTGCAAAAATCCAGTAATATCGCGGCAGCAAAAATATTATTATCGTTGCAACCTAAACGGTATTGGCAATTGTTATCTGCCTTGGGATTTGGGATGAGAACAGACAGTGGGTTTCCAGGTGAAGCGGATGGTCGAATTTCTCCACGAGAGACTTGGGTGCCCAGTGTTATTGCAACACTGGCGTTTGGATATGGTTTGTCGGTGACGCCATTGCAATTAGCACAGGCGTATGCAGTTATTGCCAGTGGGGGGATTAAGCGTCCTGTCACATTTTTAAAAACAGAACCCTCACAAGTCACCGGAAAACAAATTATTCCTTTCAAAGTCGCGCGAGCCGTCACGACCATGTTGCAAGCGGTCGTGGAGCATGGTACGGGTACGCGAGCGCGTGTTTCAGGATATGAAGTCGCCGGTAAAACAGGGACCGCTTATATTGCAGAAGCACATGGCTATGATCACAAACGACATATGTCAACGTTTGCCGGCTTTGCGCCGGTTAAAAATCCCAAAGTGGTGGTGGTGGTTGTCATTAAAAATCCACATGGCGCGTATTTAGGGGGTATCGTGGCGGCGCCGGTATTTTCGGAAATTATGGCGAGTACGTTGCGGATTTTAGATGTGCCTCCTTCGTTTCCGTACAGTGCATCCCGTTAAACTGGGAGCACTGTACGATCGATATTGTTATCGGTCAGTGGGAACGGCTGGTTTTTTTATTGCTGGGTTCTCCGTGGCTTTACCCACGTTGGGTCCAATAGCCAGTAGGGGTGATGCTACATGTCCTCCATCAATGGGCAGGATAGCCCCTGTGATGTAGCTGGATTGTTTATTGTCGGCTAAAAATAAGACGGCAGGGGCGATTTCCTCCGGTTGTGCAATACGCTGCATGGGAACACCTGCCATTGCTTTAATGAGGCTGTTCCCGGGGAAAGCGGAACGTTCGAGGGGAGTGTCCACAGGGCCTGGAGAAATGGCGTTAATTCGAATGACGGCTCGTCCCTGCTGCAGGCTGCGTTGGGCTGCTTGGCTTGATAAGGAACGCGTTAGTGAAATCATAAACGCCTTAGCGGCACCGTAAAGTGGTCTGCTGGAGGTGGGGATAATGCCATTGCGACTGGCATTATTGATGATGGAAACAGGCAAATTTTTAGGTTGTCGTTTGAATGCATAGGCCAGTTCCCATTTAAGACAGTAAAAGATTCCGAACACATTGGTTGCGAGCGGACTTTCTCGGTAAGCTGAGATGGGCGTGGATTGGGTGGGTGTTTTTGAGCGCCAGGCACCCGAAATCTTGTCGTTGGATGTGGGCTGCGGGGGAGAGAGAAAATACTCGATCGTGCCATCGGGTGCTACTTTTGATGGAAATTCCAACTGCTCAATATGTCCGCTCAGCGAGACATCGCCCGGTTGTACGCCCGCGTTGTTAAATGCAACGTCCAAACGACCGTACGTATCAAAAATTTTCTGTATCGTATTTTTAACCTGTGATTCTACACGAACGTCACAGGGCCAGTATTCGAGGTGTGAGGCAAGGGCTGGGGCAAGATGAGATTTAATGTAAGGTTGTGCAGACGTCCATTTTTCGGAACTTCGACCACAAACAACCACATGTGCCGCTCCTGCGGCAGCAAACTGCACGGCAGTGGCCAATCCAATGCCAGATGTGCCGCCCGTAATAAAGACAACCTGATCTTTGAAGCGGTCCGGACATGCCAGTCCACACAAGGGTAACGACATCGTTAGTAAAAAAGGGGTTAGTTTTTTCATCATAATATTTTTGATCCTCTTATAGTGTTTCAGATAAATATTTTGGTAAAAATATTTATCTGAAAAGCTATAGGTCAATGAGAATTTTTTCTGATGATGCTGATGAGAATAGAAAATGTTAATATGGAGAGAATCACTAATAATGCAATAATGACTGGAATTTTTATCCAGAAAGCGACCATCATTTTCATTCCTACGAAAAATAAAATAAAAGCAACGGCATATTTGAGTAGATAAAACTGATGAGCCATGTAAGAAAATAAAAAATAAAGCATTCTCAAACCTAATATGGCAAATATGTTAGAAGTAAACACAATAAATGGATCATGTGTTACCGAGAAAACAGCCGGAATACTGTCAATTGCAAAAATAAGATCAGTCACTTCTATAAGCACTACAGTTAAAAACAGTGGGGTTGCATAAAGATACTGGTTTTTTTTTACGAAAAATTTTTCACCGGAAAGGCGATGAGTTATTCTGAAAAAGCGTTGCATTAATTTGAGAATCGGGTTTGTGGAGATGTCCTGCTTTTCTCCGGCAAAGAAAAACAGTTTAATACCCGTGATTGCGAGAAATAGACCAAACACATACAGTATCCAATGAAATTTGGCTACCAGATAAATGCCAAACAAAGTAATAATAAATCGCATAATAATAGCGCCTAAAACACCGTACAAAAGTACTCGGCGTTGGTATTCTCTTGGAATATTGAAATATTGAAAAATAACGAGAAAAACAAAAATGTTATCTACCGATAATGATTCTTCTAATAGGTACCCTGTTAAAAATTCAATGGATTTGGCAGCGGCTTGGGGGTGATGCACCACGTAAGTTAAATAAACCCAGAGTAAAAAATTGAAAGTCAATGCGAGCGATATCCAAGCGATTGTCCACGTCGCTGCTTCACGAATGGTGATGACATGGGCTTTTTGGCTTTTCAGTAAAATGAAATCAATGGCCAATGCAGTGGCAATGATGCAGAAAAAAACAACCCACATCCACCATTCACCAATGGTCGTCATACTTGACTTCTCCTATAGTGTTTCAGATAAATATTTTGGTAAAAATAAACTATTTTAATTGTCTTACCGGCAATGGTGCTCACTGTCGAGCTTCCCTC
>MGOZ01000031.1:419-6171 GCA_001797285.1 Coxiella sp. RIFCSPHIGHO2_12_FULL_42_15 | reverse complement strand
TTAAAAATTTTAATACCCAAGATTCTCTATATTTATGCTGTAAGATGTGTTAATAAAAACAAATGTCAGGCGATGCGTACACCGCGCGCAATCAACTCTGCAAACACTTGAGTCACATCACACATTCCTCTCGCATAATCCAACGTATATAGATCAACCTCACTCATCAACTGCACCCCCAACTGATTTTGCATTGAAAGTAATTTAAGCGGTGATAATACAGCGCGCATCCATTGTCCATTTGATAAATACTTTAACTTTGCAACTCCTTTCATCTCATTCAATTCAGGATGAACTGCCGCATTACGCCATTCAATAAAAAATAGTTTTTCCACTGGCATCGACAGAGAATGGAACTGCGCATCACAATCATGCCAGTATTGACGTAACGCTGACCGCACCTTTTTCAAATTTTGCGTCGGCAAGTTTAGTTGCAATGCGGCATCATGCCACAACTTAATGCTTTGAAACCCTGGCAAAACAAGAAACGCTTCATCTTGTTTTTGTAGAACACACAAATGATCGCTCACACCTATCGCACCCTGCGAAAGTGCATACGCTAATAAAGTAGATGTGCCAGCACCGGAGTGAGACAACCAACACTCCGCCACTCGACCATCAAAACTTAGCGCACAACCTCTCAACACCAAATAACCCAAGCGCGTCAAACAAAGGGGTATCGCTGAATATAAAATAAAAGGCGCAATGTCATCATAATGTGTGCACAGTGGCTGATAGCCAATGAAATTTTTACTCACAGCAAACTGCACAATGTTATCTATCTTTAAGTAAACAATATCAAGATGACACTGGATACTTAAACCAATCGATTTAACTTCGTCACTTTCTGGTAATTGAATAAATTGTTTTTGAATGATAATGGTATGAACACCATCTGACACACCAACGCGAAGAGGTAATGGCATATCTGAAATAAATTGTTGATTAAAGCAAACATAGTTAAACAACACATTTTTCTCCTACAACAGGGCGTGGTGCACAAATAATTGAAGTGAGTTGCGAGAGCAACATCAGTTTTTTCATGTACGGACCCACGATGCCCATTGCTAATAAAAATTGATTTCTATAACTATGTTCAAATAGTCGCTCCAAGACGTCCATTCCCAACAAAGTACCATGCTTTTCGCTCGCAGATTCCAGCTCTATAATTTTCTTCAATATCACAGGCTCATGCATAAATTGCTGATCTGAAATAGTGACATGGTATTTTGCACGATCTTTATCTGAGTAAATAATGCTAGATGATTCAAGCTCGAGCAGACGCAGGCTATCTTGCCATAACTTTAATCGTTGAAATCCTGGGGAAACCCATGCTTTGCTCGCCTCTAAAGAAATCGCCGTGATATCGTCAGCAACAAAACGGCTGCCTTGCTTCACACACCAAGCACTCGTCGTCGATTTACCTGCGCCACGGTGTCCTATATAAGTGGTGGCTAATTTTGCTTCGGAACAAACCGTATTACCATGCAATACAATCAGCCCTCGCTGTTGCAGTACCGCGCCAAAACACGAACCCATTAAAAAAATATGCAATGGGCACTGCATGTCAGCCTCGTTAATGTCAAAGAGTACGCGACGACCGTATTCAATATAAAAACACCCCGTTTTTTTTTGAATCCAAAGTTTACCTGGCAGACCAAACAACTTTTTGAATTTTATCGCACCAGCATCTACCGTGGGTATTTTTTTTGTACGCTGCATAACAATGTCAGTTTGACGACAAGGCGCAATTTCCGTTAATCCTTGCAACTCGACATCACTCTGAATAGTTAAATTGTAGGCTAAATAATAAAACATTTAGTAACGCAATCCTTGATCATCTAAATAATTTAAACGCCGCATCACACTTTGATGCTGATCCACTATTTTATCGATTTGCTGCTGATTCAAATTATTTTTATAAGAGCCAATGCAACCACTTCGAAAAAACGCACGACATTGACTGGGTTTTTCTTTAAACCCAACACTAGACTCTTGTGCTTGCAATTTTTCAATAGAACTCGCTTCCATAGCAGCCGCAATTTTATTTGAATCCGTATTAAGCCCCGCAAATTGGCAAATTTTTTCAAAAGTATTTTGCCCATCCAGTAGCATATCTTCATAACGCACAATATGCACCGGCATTTTTGCATCCTCAACCCAACTTAATACATGACGACTCCAAGACAACAATCGTTGTCGGAACTGTTGATGCATCGTTGTATGCGTGCTTGCAAATTGATGATTGACATCAGCCATGACTGCAATCGTTTTATCAAAATTTTGATGCCCATTATGATGCGCAAATGAGACGCACACATCGAGTGGATTTCTGACTAAATAAATCGCTGCTTGTTGACCGGGATCACCTAATAAAGGTTTCGCATTATCGAGAAAAGTATAGGCATCGTGTACTTTATGAAACGCCGTGTCATCCGCTGCGCGAGCCCAGCTATTATAAACGGCGGGTCGTTTCAAATCGATTTCGTCTAATGTGAATAAAGACGAATCCACCGCATAGCACCAATCAAAAGCAGCGCGTGCACTGGCCATTCTGCCTGTTTGCAATTGATTGATGTGAATAGGCTCATCAGATCCTTTCTGCAAATTAGACAAAAACACTCGAAACCATGTATTGCCTGATTTGGGATAAGAAGCAAGCCAAATCAGTTTTCGATCAGAAGCTGTCATTCTAATTTATACTTTCGATGAAACAATTCATTTAACACTCGAACTCGCACATATTGAATCATCGGCTTAAATCCAAAAGCATGCATATCGAATAACACACCAAAATAAGCGATCGCTCGCCCAACAAAACCCGTTCGAACCATACAGATAGGATGCTGCCAAGCAACAGGCCCCCATCGCAATCTACACCGACAAATAAATCTGTCGATACTATTAATAGGAATGCTTGGTATCTCTATAGAAAAAAATTGCTGCAATAATAGTTTTAATTCGAAAAAGGGACGCACCAATCTTTTTTCTATCACAACTTGTGTCACAGCATACCAATCAAAATCAACTTGCTGAACAAATAGCGCCAAATCAAGCAACCATTTCAAACGAAACCAACTATGCTGCCCAGCATGCGACATTAAATAAATAAAATTATCTACATCACTCAAACTATAAACCACCTGCTGCGTGCGCTGACCAAAATAACCACTAAAATCAATAAGCGAATTTAACTGCACTCGCCAATGCAATTCAACAAAGACACCTGACCTTGGCTCAATATAAGTTAAATCTTTTTTTATTTTAACCATCGCTCGAATTTTTTTGGGAGACAACGCTGACACATCACCCATCTTGCATACAAATCCATGACCTAACAGTAATTGATGAACCGTTAAAAACTGCGGTTGATCAATAATGATATCGATATCTTTCATGCTGCGCGCGGCATCACGGCCAAACAACTGTTCCTGTAATGCCACACCTTTCATTACGATGTATTCAATGAAATGTGTTTTAAATATTTTTTCAACTCGTAATAAGCAGGCTTTTTGCAACAAATATTGTCGGCTATTTTTGAGGCTCGCGACTTTCATCGGCTTTAAATATTCCAAAGCCAACCCTGAAGTTGCAGGCGAAATCATTTGAGTCACTGTGTTGTAAAACACATTCACAATACGATGCTTTTTAATGAGCGCGAGAAAATAAGGGTGATTCAACTGTTTTATTTCAGACGTAGACAGCGTTGGGCGCAAAACATGTGGTAACGCAGCACGGTTTAGCTTTTCAGAGAGATCGCAGGAGGCATGCTGCAAGATGTCACAAAACAATTGCCAAAGAACTTGTCGTTCTGTTTTATTGGAGTAAATCAAATCCATTGATCCTTGACCTTAACCATTTTTACTTAAATTCTTAGATTTCATTTTATTTAAATATACGGCACGTGATCACCCATTTTAAGTTTTAAATTTCAGCGCTGAGTTAAGTTTAAAAGATTTTCGTCTGAAAACTCGATGTAGCACAGCTCCCTCATAAAGTTTTTCAGGTTCCAATCATGCAAAGATAACTCAAAGATCAAAACTTAAAATGGATGATCGCGCGCAGTATATCAGCTATCCATAGTTGCTTAGAAGAGTCCTATTAACTTTACACTAATATATCAATGCTACCATAATTCAGTTAAGGCTTCGTCCTATATGGGCTCGCCGGTTATTGCAATAGAATTTTTCGTTAATGTCTCAAGAGTTGAAGTTGCAGTCATTCTGCGGCTTGATCGCGGGATCCAGTTTGTGAAGATTTCTTGAATCTCGCGGTAAAGCCGCGGGATGATAGCAAACAACCCGTAAATTTAACCTAGAATCAGCAGTTGAAAGCGTAGCGAGAAAGCTTAATGCACTGAATCTAAGTTAAAATCACAATGATTTTTTATTTCAAAAATATAGGTATTTTATCTGCAGGCTAAAACACTGACTCTGACTCTAGTGATATTTCTTGAAGAGAGGCCAGGTATTACATAATATGAAGCATTAAAGAACGGAGGAGCGCTAGTGTCAGCACGACAAACCATTCAAGCAGTTAAGAAAAGAACTGATAAAAACATTACACAGTACAAAATTATCGATTTTTCATTGTGTCATGAAGATACCATTCTTGTCTCACTCTATTGCCATATTGCTGAAGATATCATTCTGATTCGCAAAACAATCGACCAGCTCAAGGAAGACAAGTCGATCTATTCAACACTCACTGATAGAGAAAGAAAAGTCATCGATGCGCTGCTGACTACTCTGTAAATTGAACGCATTAATAGCGTATTCATTTGTTTGAGATAATCAAAGTGGCTATTGCAATAATGAAACTTTCCCGTCACAAGCAGCAGGGTATCTTCTCGGTTATAAAATTTTTAACATAAAAGAAGTGGATTTATATACGTTGCCCTATGCACGAGGAATGTGTGATGTGGCATAAGTGTTTACAGAGTGGATTGCGCGCGGTGTTAGCCTATATCCATACTGGTGATTTTGATGGTCAAACTGTTTTTGAAATGCTACATTATCTTATCAATCAAATATTAATTTTGAAAAGGATTTAAATTAGGCTTATATTGCACGATGCATTGGTTGGAAAAATTATTAATGAAGAAAACGAAATGATGCTATTTTTTATTTTTTTACAAACTATATTGTTAATTTTTATGCTTTTTCATGATTGGATTCCTGTCCCGCCATTAAATGATGTTGGAACACTAAAAAAAGTGGATGGTCATTTTTATCGTTTGCTAGGTTCGTTTATTAATGGAGCAACGGTATTAATTCCATTGTCAATTACATTGTATTATCACCAATCCAGCATGCCATTATCAGCCTCTGTTACTATTTTTTCATTTTATTTTTTTCTAACAATCGGAACTATTTTAAGTTGGTGGGTGCCCTATTTCTTTGGCAGCTCACAAAAACATCAGGAGCAGTTTGGTAAATTTAAAAATACTCATCACTTTTTACCAGCCCGTGGGAGTCATGTGAGACCTAATACATTACATATTATTTTACATTTACAAGTTTGGTTATGTTTGATGATATCAATTTATTTTTTAATGAATCATTTTTGAATTTTAGAATTAATCGAGAAAAAGGAAAGAATAATCCCGATGATCTAATTTTCATTTACAAAAAAGAGCAGCTAAGAAATATAGTGAATATGCAATCAACCCAGAGCCCTGCTACCACTCGCTCCAAGCGACTGGCCATGCGCACAATGTCTGCGACTTCAGCTGTACTGTGGAAAGAAAATT
>MGOZ01000031.1:0-342 GCA_001797285.1 Coxiella sp. RIFCSPHIGHO2_12_FULL_42_15 | reverse complement strand
CTTTATACTCTAAACTCCGTTTACTTTTAGCATATCCAGGCAATTTTTTATCAAAATAGCGCCCGGTGATGAGCCAAAAAATAATCATGGTTACCCCCAGTTGCCCCATACAGAAAACAATTAACAGATCTATTAAGTTCACCTTGCTCATAAGTTCACCTTTTCAAAAAGTTTATTTGTACCATAGTTGACAAGAGAGGTAATTGCCACATCAGCAGCGCCTGCGACAATGGCAATCGCCCAGCCACCTTTCTGTTTAAATTTAATTATTATATTAATCGTGGAAAGAAAAATTTCAGAAAGAAGAATATAAACATAAGAGCGAATACAGTTATAGCACTG
>MGOZ01000030.1 GCA_001797285.1 Coxiella sp. RIFCSPHIGHO2_12_FULL_42_15 | reverse complement strand
TCTAAAAATCGATCGTGATGGGTATACCTAATCCCCAATTAATTATTTTGTACGATCCTTTTTTTCACAGATCGAGTATACTTCCACTCTTTAAGCAAAAAATAGGAGATCATCATGCAATCGGGGTATCACAGAGTTAACGAGTTAAAATCATCTTCATCCAAAGCAACTTCTCAGATGCAGCAAACACCTTCCATGTCCAATAATCCTGACGATGCCGTTCATTGTCATTCTGTTGTTTTCTCTTTGTTTTCCTTCTTCTACCCACAAAATTCCTGTGAAAACGCGGCACTGAAGGAACCGCTTGCTCCTGAACGCTTTGATCGCCGCCCATTCAATAATAAAAAATAGTCAGCTTATGGCTTAGACAAAAGCGTAAATTGCACATCGGCTGTGCCCAGCGTTTTGTTTTTCGTCGCTTGAAGTGCAGCGACGTTGACTTGGCGGCTTTCGACATAATGCTGCAACCATGCGATGAATAAATCAAACGGCACAGCCTGTAGGGAAATCGTTACTTCATCAGTCGCGGGTTGCTGCACGCGCTTCAAATATTTTGCCAGATGTGCCTCTGCCAACGCATGTTCCACATCCACCATAATATTGGTAACCGGTATTGGGCGCGCCGTTTGTTTCCCGCGCGAATGAAGCAACTTTTTTTTCACTTGTTCGGCATACACTAATAATTGCTGGTGATCACTGACGTTTTGTCGCAAACCATCGACGTGTGCACTCAAAGGTGACCATATCAGCCAATAAAACAATAATACGGCTACTAAAATACCACCAACCGCAACCGTGTATTGCTCGCGTTTTGATAAAGCAAAAAACCAATTTTTCAAGGCGTTCATGATGAACTCTCCACAATCAGTTGACTCGTCATCTCTTTTTCGCCGGTGTTTACCTGATTTTGCTTAATGGTCAAATGATTTTGTTCCAAAGCGCGGCTAAAATTCTCAATAGCCGATAACATGTTGGCTTTTACGACGAGCGACAGTTGTTGATCTTGATAATGTAACGATTGCAGCTCCACCTCGCCCGATTGACGCAGAGCCATACCCACAGAAGATAGCAACAACATAAAATGATCTTGTGGTGGCGTATACGTTAAATTCTTCATCGCGCGCTGTAACAGCATGTTGGGATCGGAAATGCCGTGTTGATTTGGAAAAATTTCCTGCGTAATGGCAGTGATTTTTTTTGTTAATTGAGAATGTTGGTGTTGATAGTAAATCCATTGTGTTGTTTTACCCGCAAAAAGCAAAACAATCCACAGAACAAACGCATAACCCACGTAATGCCAATAATGATCTTTGCTTTTTTTAATCGATTTTAATCGATAAGGTGCTTGCAATAAATTGAGTGGCGGTTTTTCATTAAATAAATTCACATCAAATGACACCGCACTATCGTGCGATTCCACCGTAAACATCGAACCCAATGGCTGCGTTAAGTGCGTCATCTCATTGAGCTCATCCACCCATTGCAAAACAATCGGCTGAGACAGTGCCATCTCTTTCGCTTTGAGTGTGAGTGTAAAGGCTAATTGTTCGCAATAAGTCGAAAATCCTGAGGAACGACCACAGCGGACCAACGCTCTTTTATCGTTTATTTTTACTGTCCATTGCGAGTCTGCATAAGGAAGTGCTAAAAAATCCGGTATGATTGCCTCGGGCTTTACGTTATATTGCTGCAACACGGAGAAATACGATTCAAACCGCTGTTTATTCATGGCCGCAACCAAATAATCATTAGAATGCGGAATTTTATTCGCAACAAAATGAAATTTTTCCACACGATCCGCTAGTTTATCTTCCAATAAAAATGGCAATGCTTTCAAAACATTTTGCTGCCGTGTGTTTGGCATAGTCACTTTATCAACAAAAATTTCGTGCCCTGGTAACAATACCAGGCAGCGCTGCTTCAACCCTTGTGGCGGTAACGCTTCTATCCCCGAAAAATGTTGACTCGATAATACATGGCCGGCAAGACTCAATTCAAACCGATGAACGGATTGATCCGAATAGAATTGAAGAATCACATGGGTCGGTTCACTCGCCATTATATTCCTGCCATAATAAGGTCGCCGCCAGTTTATTATCCACGGAATTGATTTGGACGAAACTCTGCATCAATAACCGCTGCTCATTTTGTTGAGCGACTCCCGTGATTAAATAATAAGAATTCGTCGTGGTGAGATGATGCAAATCCAGTAACCGATTTATCCCACATTGTTTCATAAAATCAGACACGGAAGTGAAAAGTTCGGAATGATGGCGACACGACACGATCGATTGCGCTTCTGCTTCTGAAATATTCAACACACTCATCAATACGGGAACAGAGGCATAATTGACGTCAATTTGCATCGTATTGGTAGGGAGCGCAACAAGATACGGTTGTTTCTCTGACACCAAAGCGGCATATAACGGTGCCGTCATCCCTTTTATCAAACGCAATTCACTCAAAAAAAGCAAGGGCTGCGAAGCTGCTCGATAAGGGGGACGTTGTGCTAAATAATATTTATCCGTTTGATTCGAGGGCACCATCCAACGCGCTATTTGCATTGCTATATGTTGCGCTTGATGTTGATCTGCCATTTTTGTTACGTGCTGCAATAACGCAGCCAGCAAAGGGATATTTTCAGTATCCTGCAACCCATTCACATTCAAACGGCCACCCAACGCATAAATCATGCCAGAAACGTGGATGCCATTGTCATTAACGTGATAGGCTCTTATTTTACGAATGTCTTTACCCTGTTTCAGCACTCCCATTCCCCAATTTTGTACCTCCTGCAATGTCAACGTCAAGCGATCACTGGTATTCGCTAAGGTCACCTGCTGAATCAGCAGGCGCTGCCCTAACAATAAGAATACCGCTAAAACCGAACATAATGCCATCATCATTAAGGCCGTTATTAATGCAGCGCCGCTCTGTTTTTCAAATGGTCTATTCCACATAGGCCCCCCGGGCGCGAATCGTAAAAATCAATCTCATTTCTGCGAAATCTTTTAACGTTAAGGTGATAATAATCGCCTTTGGTAAAATGGCTTCCTTCGCTGTTGAATTTGACCATACTTCCACTTCCTGACCTTCATTATTCACAAACCCCAGGCGCAGGCGTGTGACGTTTTGCAAAAGTACGCGTGCAACGGACTTTGTTTCTGGTGCGCGATCCAGGACAGGCCACGTGATGCGATACAAGGTATGATCTTTTAACGTATAAGCAACACGCTGCAAGGAGCTGCGCGCACTCATCTGCAGAGGATTAGTATACCCCGCGCGGGTAAATTCAAATTCGGTTCGGTTAGGAATGAGTAGTGCGGGCAACGCTTCGCCACTGGTGTCTTTAACAGGCCGCGCAACCATTTGCGTCACATCACGTCGCAGAATAGTGACCGCTGTTACCATTTCCATGAGACGTTGATCGGATGTTTTTAACTGTCGATGGGTATTTAACACCGTACGCAAAACAACCGCTGATGACGCAGCAACAAGCGCAAAAATGGCTAAGGCAATTAAAATTTCAAGTAAGGTAAAACCACGAGCACGCATCACATCGCCCCCGTCAAACTTTCCACTACATGATCCTGATGCTCTGGTTTCACCGAAACGTGAATTTTCGAAATTTCTCCAGCGGCATTTTTTAGCAGCGAAGCATGCCATCGCCAAAGGCTACCCAGCATAGGCATCGTGCCATCGCGACTATTCACTTGATCTGTTTTAATGAGACCGCATTGCACTTCTGAAATGACATTCATTGCCACCCAATGTGCCGCTATTTTTTCTTTCACTTTGAATGTATGGCGAACGCTTTGCCCGGCGATTTTAACCACCGCCACCAGCGCAATCGCAATAATCGCAAGGGCGACTAACACTTCAATTAATGTGAAACCGCGTTTCATGATGCTTTCGCCTCTGTGTTCAACGTCATCATCCCCGCATCATCCATCCGCAACTGATACACTACCGAATGTTTTCCATCCATCAAGACGATGGTGAACGGCATCACATCACCACTGCTGGAAATAACAATCATTTTTGACGATGCATCACGATGCTCTAACTCCATGAGGGAACGATCATCATTCCATCGCGTGAGCTTTGCCAACACACGGTGCTGCTTAAAAATATCGGGATGTGAAAGACCCCCTTTTTTTAACACTTGCCAATGCACCCCTTTTTTATCACGCACGTAATGATAATACTGATAACCGTCACGCGTTATTTTTAATCCTAAAACATCGGGCATCAGTATCGCGTGTTGTCGCGCTGTCATTATGCCATCGCGCAATTGCTCCGCGACAAGCCGTATTTGGCGATCCGCACTGAACAGATTCATCGACAACGTGGCGGCCGTGATCATCACCGCGATAATAACGATGACGATCAACATTTCAATTAAAGTAAAGCCGCGCTGCATGAACGTTATGCTTTTTTGTTGATTGACCAATTACCCACAATACCTTTATCCGAACCGCTCGCAGGACCGTCCGTCCAAATATCAATTTCACCGTGTTTTCCCGGGTTTGTATAATGATAAGCGTGACCCCACGGATCTTGCGGAACATCCTTCAAATAACCGCCGCTTTGCCAGGATAGTGGCACAGGTTCACCTTCAGGTTTTTTGATCAGGGCCTCAATCCCTTGCGCCGTTGAAGGATAAAAGCCGTTATCCAGTCGATACATCTCCAACGCATTTTCAAGCGCCATAATATCTGTTTTTGCTTTCACCAACCGCGCCTGCTCTGGGCGACTCATAATACGCGGCACAATGATGGCCGCTAAAATGGCTAGAATCACCACCACCACCATCACTTCAATCAAGGTAAATCCTCGTTGTTGTATCTTATTTTTTTTCATCATTTTCCTCTTATTATAGTGTTTCAGATAAATATTTTGGTAGCCCTACCCATTAAAATTATCGAGTGCGAAAATGGGCAGCATCACCGCCATCACAATAAACATAACAATACCGCCCATCACCAAAATCATCACGGGCTCAAAGAGCGTCAGCGAACCTTCAATTAACGCTTCGACATCCGCTTCTTGATTTGCGGCGGCTTTTTCCAACATTGCGTCCAATTGTCCCGATGCTTCACCACTGCCAATTAAGTGAATAAACATCGGAGAAAAATAATCCGTTTTTTGCAGTGCCGTGTGAATATTCACTCCTTCACGTACTTCGTCAATTGCTTTTAAAACGGCTTCTTGCATCGGTAATGGCGTAATTAATTGTGCTGCCGCTTGCATCGCTTCCAAAACAGGCACGGTTGCTGCATTTAAAATACCAAAAGTTCGTGCAAAACGCGCACTATTGATGGTACGAATGGTTTTCCCTATCACCGGAATTTTAAATAAAAAGCGGTGAAATTTGCGCCGGAAATCGAGGCGCTTCAACAAGCGGTGAAATCCAAAACCCACCATCACAACACCACCCAACAAATACAAACCATCTCGTTCCATCATCCCGCTGATGGCAATCAAGATTTGAGTTGGCAATGGAAGCACTTGATTGGTTTGATTAAATACATCAATAATTTTTGGCACCACGTATAACAACATAAAAATCACAACGAAAATCGACACCACCACCATGAGCGAAGGATAAATTAAGGCTTGACGAATTTTACGTTTGATGTGTTGCTGTTTTTCAGTGTATTCCGCTAAGCGCGTCAATACCTGATCCAGTTTACCGGATTTTTCACCGGAGGCGACAGTGGTACGATATAATTTTGGAAACGCCGCAGGAAATTCTCCCATCCCCATCGCTAAGGTATAGCCTTCCATGACTTTAGCTCGAACGCCTAAAATAATATTTCTCACATTTGCTTTTGTATTTTGCTTAGCAACGCCACTTAATACTTCATCCAGTGGAATTCCAGCGTTTAATAACGTCGCTATTTGTCGTGTCATTAACGATAAATCTTGCGTGCTCATGCGCTTAGCGCGCGTGAAAGAAAAGGGTTTATTTAATTTGGAGGTTAGCGATGACGCATCATCCGTCACAGATGTTAATTCTAACGCCATCAAACCTTGCTCTTGCAGTTGTTGACGAACGTGACGCGCGGTGTCTGCTTCTAACACGCCTTTTTTGTGTTTACCACTTTTATCAAGTGCCCTATAGTGAAATACCGCCATGATGGTTATCCCTCACTCGTTACCCGTAGCACTTCTTCTACGGTGGTGTCGCCATTTAATACGCGGCGCCATCCATCCATGCGCATACTGGGAAAGTGCTGGCGTGCCTCCATTTCCATTAACGCTTCGCTGGAATTATCATGAATCATACTGCGCAAACGGTCATTCATTGCAATAATTTCATAAATACCGGTACGGCCATAATATCCAGTGTCATTACACTGTTTGCAACCCGTGGGGCGACACAACGCTAACCCTTCTTGCGCTGTCATTCCCATTAATCGTAAGGTGCCAGCGGGAGCAATTTGTTTCTCTTTACAATGCGAACAAAGCAGACGCACTAGGCGCTGTGCCGCAACACCGATTAACGTCGACGACAGTAAAAAAGGCTCAACGCCCATATCACGCAAACGTGTTACAGCACCAATGGCGCTGTTCGTGTGTAATGTCGACAACACTAAGTGACCGGTTAAACTGGCTTGCACGGCCATTTCTGCTGTTTCTAAGTCACGAATTTCGCCGACCATGACAATATCGGGATCTTGGCGCAGAATCGCGCGCAAACCACGCGAAAACGTCATTTCGACTTTGGCATTCACTTGCGTTTGGCCAATGCCGGGAAGGTAGTATTCGATTGGATCTTCCACCGTTAAAATGTTACGACTCACCTCATTGAGTTCGGTTAATGCGGCATATAACGTGGTGGTTTTACCGGATCCTGTGGGCCCCGTTACTAAAATAATGCCGTGTGGTTTTTCGATTAATTGTCGCATCACGATCAATGATTCAGACGACATCCCCAAACGCGCCAAATCCAACGGCGCGCTTTGCTTATCCAATAATCGCAATACAATACGTTCGCCATAATGGGTTGGAATCGTTGAAACACGCACGTCAACCGCTCGACCCGCAATGCGTAATGAAATACGACCATCTTGCGGTAATCGTTTTTCAGCGATATCGAGTTTCGCCATCACTTTAATGCGCGACACCAGTAACGAAGCTAACACGCGTGGAGGTTGCAGAATTTCTTGTAATACACCATCAATACGAAAACGCACCATGAGTTTATCTTCGAATGTTTCAAAATGAATATCCGATGATTTTTGCTTGATGGCTTGTGACAAAATCGCATTTAATAATTTAATGATCGGCGCATCGTTTTCCGTTTCCAGAAGATCTTCTGTCGTTGGGAGCTGTGACACCAACTCTTTTAAATTCGCACTTTCTTCCATCCCCACGATTGCTTCCATCGCTGATTCTTTACCGCGTTCATACGCTTTGGCTAATTGATGCGGAAATTCATCTGCACTCGTTTCTTTTAGTTTAATCGGTCGTGTAAAAAAACGTTGTAGTTCTAACAACGTCGGCAATGAAATTTCGGGGCGATGCACAATAACAACGGCTTGATCCGTGACGGATTCGACAAAAACGCCATAATTTTTGGCAAAAAGAAAGGGTAATTGGTTATTGAGTGCATTTTCTTGCATAAAGGTTACTATCCGTTATTCAAATGGATCGGGTAATTTCGTATCGTGACCCGTATCAACATACGGTAAAACGGGATGACGATCCGCGTTTGATAAACCTAAGCCGTCTTTTCTACGCATTTGTTGATAACGCGCATAATTATATTGTTTCATACTTTGCGCTTGTGCGTCTTTTTTATTGTTAATAATCATCGGACGGATAAAGACCATTAAATTCTTTTTCTCCGTACTGTGCTGTTTCGAATGGAATAATCTGCCAATTAAAGGAATATCACCCAAGATTGGAATTTTCTGATCTTGGACCGTATCGTTATTGCTAATCAATCCACCTAAGACCAAAATGTCACCGCTGTTCACTAAAACCGTCGTATCAATTTTACTGGTATTAATGGTTGGATTTGGATTATTGGGATCTTGGCCCTGCATGAGGGAGTCGTCTTTCTGACGAATCTTCAATTTTACAGTATTATCAGGTGCAATTTGCGGCGTGACGTTTAAAGACAACGTGACGTCTTTGCGATCATAGGTATTAAAAGGTACGGTCGAATCACCGGTGTTCGTTGTATTCGCGCCATATTGTCGGTTATACATACCAATATTTTTACCGTCACTGATACTCGCTTTTTGATTATTCAAAACTAATATGGATGGTGTTGCTAGAATATCCGTGTTGGCATTCGTCATTAATGCTTGAATCACTGCACTGAAGCTGCCATTACGAATGTAGCCTAAACCATTTTGGAAGGCTTGTGAAATAATCGCTGTACCATCTGACGACGTTTGCCGTGGATCTCCCATGCCCCACTGAATACCCAATTGTGACATTGCAGATTCATCAATTTTAACGATAATCGCTTGTACCAATACCTCTTGTGGACGCGTATCGATTTTTGCAATCACGCCTTTTAAGCTTTGAATAATTTGATGTGGACCACTCATCACAATCGCATTAGCATCTTTAACCGACTGAATGGAAACGTCACTATTCTCTCCATTATTACCAACCCCAAATGAATTGGACATGAGCGCGCCTCCCCCTGGCGTTCTTTTCTTCGCTTGCTCGACATAACCGTGCGCAAGCTTGGTGAGCATTGGCGCTAATTCTTTGGCGGTGAGATAATTTAAATGCACGACGGCCGTATTATTTTCACCCGCCGCATTGGGTGTATCTAATTGTTTAATCAGTTTAACGGATCTTTCGCGGTTAACACCGTTACCGCTAACGAGTAAAACATTCGATGCGGCATCCGCAACGACGGAAACATTCGACACTTTGCCCTGATTACTATCGGACGATTGCAAGGATTGAATCACTTGCGCAAGCTTCGCCGCATCGGCATATTTCAAACGAACCACTTCTGCGGTTGAGCCGTTGTTTTGATCCAGATTATTGACAATGGAAATGAGTTGATTGACGTTGGCAGCCGAACCCGACAATATTAACGCATTTGAGGGTTGATATGCACTCACACTTCCCCAATCCAACATCAACGGACGAATAATTGAAACCAACTGGATAGCAGACACATTATTAACGGGTACCACACGGACCACCACTTGATCACCCGAGCCGGGATTACTGCTATTAACCAGCGTTCCACCATACCCTTTAGCATCCATGGAGGGAACAATTTTAATGATATTGCCTGCGGGAATCGCGGAATAATTTAATACTTGCAGCATGGATAAAAAGACATGATACATTTCTTCGAGGGTCATAGGCTTCGCAGAAACTAACGTCACATGGCCTTGTACACGAGGATCAACCACAAAATTTTTATTCGTCAATTGCGAAATGGCTTGAATCACCGCGCGGATATCCGCATTCTGCAGATTCCACATCTGTTTTTGGCTTTGTGTTGGCGTTGCAAGCGGGGGAGCACTTGGGTCAGCGTAGACAGCTGAACAGAGCAAGGTCGATAACACCGTGTTGGCAACGAATGCCGCTATAGATAACCTCTTTTTTGACATTTTACTCGCTCGCTATGGTTTGCCTTTAACGGTCTTCCATAACAATCTGCAAAACGTCCTATGGTCATTCCATGCCTCTTAATGGGTCGATCATACCTTAAGGTTTTATAAAAAGCAAACAGTTGTTTTATTTTTCATCAGTTCGCGAGGGAGACTCGCCGGAATTTCTGATTATTTTTCAGTCAATTACAGAGAATAAACTTTGCGACAGAGCCCTTCTTTTAGGTATGATAAGCTCCATTTTTTTCAGTTATACTTAACCCGAATATTTCGCATCGAACTGCGATGGCCGGTGTGCCGCCAACGGGAAGGTCTTTTGTTTGAAGGGCGTCGCGACCAGGGAGGGTAAGGAGCGTCGAGCACAGGATGTGCGTCCCTGAAAACAAAAGACCTTCCCGTTGGCGGCAGAGCACTTCGTGTGACCGTCATCTTCAAAAAGCAACATGAAATATCCAGGTTAATGGCGTTAACAGGCTGATTTTTCAAAGGGGAAGCACCATGCAGGATTCATTCAAAGCGTTACGTGAACTTAACATCCAGAATAAAATCTATCATTATTACGATCTCAACGTGGCTGAGCAAGCGGGCCTAAAAAATATTCACCAATTACCATTTACCCTCAAAGTGCTTCTTGAAAATCTCTTACGGCATGAAGACGGTAAGACCGTTTGCAAGGAGGATCTCCTCGCGTTTTCAGAATGGCTAAAGCACAAGCGCTCCGATCGCGAAATTGCGTATCGTCCCGCGCGTGTTTTAATGCAAGATTTTACTGGTGTTCCTGCTGTCGTCGACTTAGCCGCCATGCGTGATGCGATGGAAAATTTAAACGGCAACCCTAAAAAAATTAATCCTCTGTGTCCGGTTGATCTTGTCATTGACCACTCCGTACAAGTCGACAAATTTGGTACGGCAGCAGCGTTTGCTGAAAACGTCACGCTGGAAATGGAACGCAACCATGAGCGTTATAGCCTTTTAAAATGGGGGCAGAAATCATTTGCGAATTTCCAAGCGGTTCCTCCCGGTACCGGTATTTGTCACCAAGTCAATTTAGAATATTTAGCGCAAGGCATTTGGGCGCAGCAAGAAAATGGCAAACTATTTGCGTTTCCCGATACGCTCGTCGGCACGGATAGTCACACTACTATGATTAACGGGTTAGGGGTGCTTGGTTGGGGCGTGGGTGGTATTGAAGCGGAAGCAGCCATGCTCGGCCAACCAATTTCCATGCTGATTCCCGAAGTGATTGGCTTTAAATTAATAGGTAAATTGCAAGAAGGTATTACCGCTACCGATTTAGTGTTAACGGTCACCCAAATGTTGCGTGCAAAAGGGGTCGTCGGAAAATTCGTTGAATTTTTTGGACCTGGTCTACGCGAATTACCACTCGCCGATCGCGCCACTATTGCTAATATGGCACCCGAATACGGTGCTACGTGCGGGTTTTTCCCGATTGATGCAGAAACCATTAAATACCTACAATTAACTGGTCGCCATCCCGATATCATTGCACGTACCGAAACGTACGCAAAAGCACAAGGCCTATGGCACGATGAGCATTCGCCAGAACCTGAATTTACCGACACGCTCGAACTCGACATCAGCACGGTTTTACCTTCACTGGCAGGACCCAAACGTCCTCAAGATCGCGTGTTACTTTCCGATTTAAAATCCACCACCGAAAAAGTGATTATCGGCTTTAATCCGAAGAATAAACTTGAAGAAACATTCACAACTTCGAGTGATTTTTCTATGCATCACGGCGATGTGGTGATTGCCGCTATTACCAGCTGCACGAACACTTCTAACCCTAGCGTCATGTTAGCTGCCGGACTGGTTGCGAAAAAAGCCTTAGAAAAAGGCCTGAAACGCAAACCGTGGGTAAAATCATCCCTCGCGCCGGGATCAAAAGTCGTCACCGATTATCTGCGAAAAACAGAATTGCTGAAACATCTCGACAAGCTGGGTTTCTATCTCGTCGGTTATGGTTGCACGACGTGCATTGGAAATTCAGGCCCCTTACCCGATGTCGTCAGCGAGACCATCAACAAAAATGATTTAGTTGCCTGCGCGGTTTTGTCCGGCAACCGTAATTTTGAGGGTCGCATTCATCCGCAAGTGAAAGCCAATTGGTTAGCATCGCCGCCATTAGTCGTTGCGTTTGCGTTAGCCGGAACAACGCACATCGACCTCAGCAAAGAACCCCTCGGCAACGATAAAAAAGGCCATCCGGTTTATCTTAAAGATATCTGGCCATCGAATGCAGAAATTACTGCAGAAATGAAAAAAGTCACGCAAGGCATGTTTAATAAAGAATATGCGGAAGTTTTTCAAGGTGACAAAGAATGGCAGAAAATTTCAACTCATGCGAGCGACACGTATCATTGGGAAGATAAATCCACCTATGTACGCAATCCACCGTATTTTGACGGCATGAGCTTGCAACCCGCTGCATTACAAGACGTAAAAAACGCGCGTATTCTCGCCATGTTCGGCGATAGCGTGACCACCGATCACATTTCTCCTGCAGGTTCCATTAAAGCGGACAGCCCCGCCGGAAAATATTTAATTGCACACGATGTGCAAGTCAGCGATTTTAATTCTTATGGGAGTCGTCGTGGTAATCATGAAGTTATGATGCGTGGCACATTTGCGAATATTCGCATTCGTAATGAATTAGTGCCCGGCCTTGAAGGCGGTTACACCCAGCATTTACCTGACGGCGAAAAAATGTCGATTTATGATGCGGCCATGAAATACAAACAGGAAAAAATTCCTCTCGTGATTATCGCTGGCAAAGAATATGGCACGGGTTCTTCACGCGATTGGGCAGCAAAAGGCACCTTATTGTTGGGAGCCAAAGCCGTTATTGCAGAAAGCTTTGAGCGTATTCATCGTTCTAATTTAATTGGCATGGGCGTTTTACCCTTAACCTTTAAAGAAGGAACGACGCGCAAAACGCTAACATTGGATGGAACAGAGCTTATCAGCTTACACGGTATCGAAAAATTAAGCCCGAAAGCCGATGTTGCGATGACCATCACCCGTGCAAACGGAACGACAGAAAAAGTCACTTTGCATTGCGCGATCGACACCCAAAATGAACTCAGCTACTATAAAAATGGGGGCATATTGCAGTACGTGTTGCGTAATATGATTAAGCAACGTTAGCCCATCTATTTCACATCGCTTGTCGGGAAGTGGGAACTTACAGAAAAGCCAGAGACCACCATCAAATTATAGGGAGACGCTTTAATGGCAAGGTTCATTCATTTCCTTCTTCGATTACTGATTTTTATTGGTTTTTCGAGTGGGTTAACGGCACAAGAGCTCCCTTTACCCGCCGATCAAGCATTTCAACTGACGACCGTGTACATCAATAATAATCATGACGTTGTGACAAAATGGAATATAAAACCCAATTACTTTCTCTATCACCCCCATTTCCAATTTCATGTAATTGAACCAAGCACGATTGAATTAGGCCCAGCGACATTTCCTAAAAGCACACTTTATAAAACACATCCCAATGGAAAAATCATGCCCGTTTATACCGGACAATTTCAAATTATTGTGCCCATCCGATGGATACCCGCGAACGTGACACAGATGCAACTGGAGATTCACTACCAAGGGTGCTCTAACCTCGGTGTTTGTTATCCTGAATTACAAAAAACGGCAAAAATTTCCCTGATGCATCCTGCGGCTAACTTCATTGAAGACAAATCCACAACAGAAAAACACCCAACAACCCAAGGTTATTTGACCCATGTTCTGCAGCGTGGTCACCTTACCATGGTTATCGCCGTCTTTTTCGGTATTGGGATTTTACTGTCATTAACGCCTTGTGTGTTACCGATGATTCCAATTTTGTCGAGCATCATCATGGGGCAAAAACAGGTCACGCATGCACGCTCGTTTGGCTTATCGCTGGCTTACGTGTTTGGCATGGCGATCACCTATGCGGCGCTGGGTTTATTAGTGGGTTTGCTGGGCGCCAGTGTACAAGCGGCATTGCAAAAAACCTGGATTATCGTCTTATTTGCGCTCTTGATGATGACCATGGCCTTTTCGTTATTTGGTTTTTTTAGTTTGGAACTGCCACAATTTTTACGACATCGCGTTGCAATCATCAGTGATCATCAAAAACACGGTCACTACTTGGGTTCTTTTGCAATGGGCGTCCTTTCCACGTTGATTTTATCCCCGTGCGTCACCCCTGCACTTGCCACTGCCATTCTTTACATTGCGCATCGAGGAGATGCCGCCTTGGGCGCAACTGCCTTATTTAGCTTAGGGGTTGGGATGGGTATTCCCCTTTTAATGGTAGGCGCCTCAAGCGCAACCTGGCTTCCCAAAACGGGCCATTGGATGAATAACGTTAAAATTTTTCTGGGTTTTGTGATGCTGGGGGTGGCGATTGGGATGCTATCGCGTGTTCTATCCGCAGAAGTGTCCATGTTATTGTGGGCGTTACTGGGTACCAGTGCTGCCATTGCGCTGCGCGCGTTCAATTCCACCCGTACCGTTGCTCAGCATATTGCGAAAGCCATCGGTATTTTATTATTTATCTACAGTATAATCATTGGGGTCGGAGCATGGTTAGGAAATACCAATCCACTAAAACCCATCGTATTTGCTTCAACGAAACAAGATGCTTTGCTGAAATTTCATGACATCACTTCCCTTGAAGAATTTCAGCAACAGCGGCAATATGCGCGACGGATTCATAAACCGATGTTGTTAGATTTTTTTGCGGATTGGTGTGTGGAATGCCATAAACTGGATGCCTATACGTTTAGTCACCCGGTCGTGCAAGCCTTGTTAACACCCTATGTGCTGGTCAGAGCAAATGTCACTACCAACAGTCTAGAAAATCGCTTGCTTGAACGACATTTCGGTGTTGTTGCTCCTCCCACCTTATTATTTTTTACCCCAGAGGGTAAGGAACTACCCCAATATCGCATCATTGGTGATATTCGCGCTAACGCTCTGATTCAGCATTTACAGTCAGTGAAATCGATATACTACTAACGAAAAATTAAACCACCCCCTTGAAATTCAAAATCCTGGCCTTATATGACACCCTATCAGTGACGCACTTCAGTTACCTACTGAACCTGTGTCTTCATTATAACCCATTGAAAATTAATTTTTGTTAGCAAAGGAGAGAGTAAAGCAATGAGTATTCATATTAATCCATTACATGACCGCGTTGTTATTCGCCGTCTTGAGGAAGAACGTAAATCCGCTGGGGGTATCGTTATCCCAGATTCAGCGGCAGAAAAACCAGCGAAAGGGGAAGTCGTTGCGGTAGGTCCTGGCAAAATGCTGGATAACGGCAATGTTCATCCTTTGGCGGTTAAAATCGGTCAAAAAGTTCTGTTTGGCAAGTATTCTGGTACAGAAGTCAAATTGAATGGCTCCGATCTTGTTGTGATGCGCGAAGACGACATCATGGCGATTATTGATTAACTATTGGACATGGAAAATAAGAGGTATTAAAAATGGCAGAAAAAGTTTTAAAATTTGGACATGAAGCGATTCATGCGTTACGTAATGGTGTTAGCAAATTAGCGGATGCCGTCGAAGTCACGTTGGGCCCTAAAGGCCGTAACGTCGCGATTGATAAAGCGTTTGGCGCACCCACCATCACCAAAGACGGTGTGAGCGTGGCGAAAGAAATTGTGTTGCTCGACAAGTTCGAAAATATGGGCGCACAAATGGTTAAAGAAGTGGCTTCTCGTACATCGGATGCCGCAGGCGATGGTACCACCACCGCAACCGTATTGGCGCGTGCGATTCTGGATGAAGGCATTAAGGCGGTTATTGCTGGGATGAACCCAATGGATATCAAACGCGGTATCGACAAAGCAGTTATCGCCGCCGTTGCGAAATTAAAAGAAATTTCGCGACCTTGTGCAGATGATAAAGCGATTGCGCAAGTGGGAACCATTTCAGCGAACTCAGATGATGCCATCGGCAACATCATTGCTGAAGCAATGGCAAAAGTCGGTAAGGAAGGGGTGATTACTGTTGAAGACGGTAACAGCTTAGAAAACGAATTATCCGTGGTTGAAGGTATGCAATTCGACCGTGGTTATTTGTCACCGTACTTTATTAACAACCAACAAAACATGAGTGCGGAATTAGACGCGCCCTATATTTTGTTAGTCGATAAAAAAATCTCTAACATTCGAGAAATGTTACCTGTTTTAGAAAATGTGGCTAAATCGGGTAAACCTTTATTGTTAGTGGCTGAAGATGTTGAAGGCGAAGCGTTAGCGACGTTGGTGGTGAATAACATTCGTGGCATCGTTAAAGTAGCTGCCGTAAAAGCACCAGGCTTTGGTGATCGTCGTAAAGCAATGTTACAAGATATCGCGACATTGACAGGGGCGAAAGTGATTTCAGAAGAAGTCGGTTTAACACTGGAAAATGCAACCATCGAAGACTTAGGTCTTGCGAAGCGCATTATTGTTACCAAAGAAGACACGACCATTATCGATGGTGCGGGTGATAGCGGCGAAATTAAAGATCGTATCGCTCAAATCCGTCGTGAAGTGGAAGCGTCTACCTCTGACTACGATCGTGAAAAGCTGCAAGAACGTTTAGCTAAATTAGCGGGCGGTGTTGCAGTTATTAAAGTGGGCGCGGCAACCGAAGTGGAAATGAAAGAAAAGAAAGCACGTGTTGAAGATGCATTGCATGCGACTCGGGCTGCGGTTGAAGAAGGCGTGGTTCCTGGTGGTGGTGTTGCGTTGATTCGTGCGATCCAAGCATTAGCGAAATTAGAAGTCACCAATGAAGATCAGCGCATTGGTGTTGAAATTACTCGTCGTGCGATGCAAGCGCCATTACGTCAAATCGTCAGCAACGCCGGTGAAGAAGCGGCGGTGATTTTAGCGAAAGTGATGGAAAATAAAGATCTTAACTTTGGCTACAACGCAGCAACTGGCGAATATGGGGATATGGTTGCTATGGGTATTCTTGACCCCACCAAGGTGACTCGTACGGCGTTACAAAATGCTGCTTCTATTGCGGGTCTTATGATCACAACGGAGTGTATGGTTACTGACGCCCCGAAGAAAGAAGAAGCCGCTGCAGGTGATGCAGGTGGCATGGGAGGTATGAGCGGCATGGGTGGCATGGGTGGAATGGGCGGTTTCTAATCGTCGTCAAAAGGGAAGGAATTCTCCATCGAAAGATGGAGAATTCCTGACAAAAAGCCCCGGTTATACGGGGCTTTTTTTTTAGAAATGGGATGGGCTTTATTCGAAGCTAAAAAAAACCCCGTCGATTGACGGGGCTTTTTAATTATTAGCCAGACCATAAAGAAGCCAGCATGTTCAGGGGGGGGGCCAGTAATAGTATGCCGGTTGATCTAACTCATATGCTACGCTTGAACGGTGAGTTCTGTCAATTGAAAAGTAGTATGTACTTGAATATTTTTATGAAAATCAAATAAAAATCCCCAAGCTTACGCCCAGGGTTTGACCGCAGGACATTAAAAAATTTAGCTTGATTATGTTAATCCACGGTCTATGATAAACTGCCAGCCGTGTCCGTCCCTATTTTTTTGTGCAAAAAGGAACTCGTTTTATGCTTGTCAGCCATTATTTGTTAGCTACGGTTAAAGAAATTCCAGCTGATGCTGAGTTGATCAGTCACCGTCTTATGTTGCGTGCCGGTATGATCCGAAAATTGGCCAGTGGGCTATACACCTGGTTGCCACTGGGATTAAAAGTGTTGCAAAAAATAGAAGCCATTGTACGTGCGGAAATGAATGCCAGTGGCGCGTTAGAGATATTAATGCCTTCAGTCCATCCTGCAGAATTATGGCAGGAGAGTGCTCGCTGGGAAAAATATGGGGCTGAGTTGTTGCGTTTTACCGATCGACACCATCGTGAATTTTGTTATGGGCCCACACATGAAGAAGTGGTAACCGATGTTGCGCGACGTGAATTAAAAAGCTATAAGCAGTTACCCGTGAATTTTTATCAAATGCAAACTAAATTTCGCGATGAAATTCGCCCTCGTTTTGGTGTGATGCGTGCGCGAGAATTTATGATGAAAGATGCTTATTCTTTTGATATCGACATGGCTAGTATGCAACGCACTTATCAAAAAATGTATGACACTTATACGAAAATATTTACACGGTTGGGTTTGAAATTTCGTGCCGTATTGGCTGATACTGGAAGTATTGGTGGGAGTTTTTCGCATGAATTTCAGGTGCTCGCGAATTCAGGTGAGGATTTAATTGTATATAGTGATGGTAGCGACTATGCAGCAAACATTGAAAAAGCTGAAGCAAAAGCACCTACGGAAAAAAGAGCATCAGCCACACAAGCATTAAAAAAAGTCGCGACACCCAATGTAAAAACCATTCAACAATTGTGTAATGCTTTTAAAATTAAAGCGGCAGATTCCGTTAAAACATTGATCGCAAAAAATGAAAAAAATCAATTGGTTGCCTTGGTGTTGCGAGGGGATCATGAATTAAATGAAATTAAAGCAGCTCATTTAAAGGGAATGTCAGATCCTCTGCAATTAGCAAATGAAGAGGAAGTGAGGCAAGCACTGGGTTGTGGTTTTGGATCGCTCGGTGTTGTGAATTTAGCAATTCCCTTTGTGGTGGATCGTGATGCAGCACAATTAATTGACTTTAGTTGTGGTGCAAATGAAGAAGGGTTCCATTATTTTGGGGTGAATTGGGAACGCGATATTCAATTGCAGCAAGTAGCCGACATTCGAAAAGTCTGTGAAGGTGATACGAGTCCAGATGGAAAAGGCACTTTACGTTTTGCGCGGGGCATTGAAGTGGGACATGTATTTCAGTTAGGAACCAGATACAGCGATCAAATGAATTGCCTCGTGTTAAACGAGCAAGGAAAATCAGTGCCGCTCGTGATGGGATGCTATGGATTAGGAATATCACGAGTCGTAGCTGCAGCGATCGAACAGAATCATGATGAATTTGGCATTGTCTGGCCGATGGCGATGGCACCTTTTCACGTGGCCCTTATTCCGATGAAAATGCATAAGTCTGCTGATGTGCATAAAGCAGTGATGGATATTTATCAACAACTGACTGCCGTTGGGGTTGAAGTATTATTAGATGATCGAGATGAACGCCCCGGAGTGATGTTTGCTGACATGGATTTAATTGGTATACCACATCGTTTAGTGATTGGTGAAAAGGGTTTGGTGGAAGGCCAAGTGGAATATAAAGCACGTGCGGATGCTGAAGTGCAGCATATTCCGCTGAAATCAGTGGTTTCTTTTTTACAAAACAAGATTTATCGCTAGCCTGGATATTTCATGTTGCTTTTTGAAGATGACGGCACACCGACCTTCGCAGTTCGATGTGAAATATCCAGGCTAGAGATTTTTATTTTGGTTATTGCTTAATTTTTGTAGAGGGAAATGCATGACCCATTTCAAAATGGCTCCACGACGGTATTTATTTCGATTGCTGACGGGGTTTTTTTTCATTAATGCGCTTATTGCCAGCCTTGTCATTTTTGGTTATTTACCCACGTTTTCTGATTTAACGTTTGTTTCTGGTGCAACAACGGGCAGTAATATCTTTGCGTGGATTTATTTTGTTTTAGCGTTTTTCGCTCAGGTGAGCTTGTATGAATGCGGTTGTGCGTTAATTTGTGCGTTAGCGGTCGTGTTATTCCCTTCGCGTACTTTGACGATTGGTTTAGCCAGTCTTTTATCTGCCGCTTTATTGGCGTCTTTAATTGGTGATGCGATCGCTTTTCGTTTGTATCATATGCACTATGCTGGAATTGGCTGGCAAGTATATCAAGCTGGCGCGTTCAGCGAAGTGTTACCATTAGGTTATAAAGAACAAGTTGCCATTTATGTGTCTTTTGCCGTCAGTTTTGCGCTAGAAAGTTTGTTGGCGTTATTTTTATGGAAAGTATTTTCGCGCTCTGCTTTTAAAGTCGCGCGGCGTTATGCGATGGGTTTGGTGTTGGGCAGTTGGGTTTTTGTGTATTTGTCGTTTGGGCTTGCCATTGCAGCCCATGTTTGGCCGCAAGGATTTCGTTACGCGATTTTACGTGTGGGACGTGTTGTGCCCTACATGAGTGAAATGTATTTAGATCTTTTTGAAATTTGTAAACCCATTCGATACTTAGCGATTAACGATCAGCAAGTTCCGGTCGTGCTTCATGATATTGTTCGCCCGTTAGAATACCCACAAAAACAGTTAATTTGCAAACCGCCGAAACGTAAATTGAATATTGTGATTATTGGTATTGACACATGGCGATTTACGTCAATGAATCCCACGGTAAGTCCGAATATTTATCGTTTTTCGCAGCAAGCCATGCAGTTTAAAAATCATTTTAGTGGCGGAAATTGTACGCAGCCGGGATTATTCAGCTTTTTTTATGGACTTCCTCCGAATTATTGGCGCGCCTTCTTGCGTGAAAAAAAAGGGCCCCTTCTGATTCGAAAATTGCAGGCAGCAGGATATCATCTCGGTATTTTTTTCAGCGCGCCAATTAATTTCCCACGATTTGATGGAACGTTGTTGGCGGATGTGCAGCATATACCGGAACGTATTACGGGGAAGAATTCTATCGCGCGTGATAAGATTATTACACGTGAATTTTTAAATTTCTTACAAAAACAACACTCGAAAAAACCTTTTTTTAGTTTTCTTTTTTACGACACATTACATAATTATTGTGAAAGCGCGCGTCCTCCCCATAATCCATTTCAACCTGCCACTAAAAGCTGCGATCGATTTTCACTGAATGAGGAAACGGACCCTACACCTTATTTAAATTTATATAATAATAAAATGCTGTTTGTGGATGCTGAAATTGAAAAAGTGTTGCGCGCGTTGCGAGAGAAAGATTTTTTGAAAAATACCATCATTATTATTACGGCGGACCATGGAGAGCAGATGAATGACGAGGGCATGGGGCTGTGGGGACATGCGAGTGCTTATGATTCTTATCAATTGCACGTTCCGTTGTTAATTCACTGGCCGGGACAAGCGCCGCAAATTTTGCAAGAACAAACCACGCACTACGACGTGGTACCTACCTTATTGCAAAATGTTTTGGCCTGTCGTAATCCGCTCGATGAATATAGTGTAGGACACAATTTGTTGCGTCATTCTAACAGTGATTATTTTGTCGCAGGAAGTTATGGAGATTATGCGATTGTGATGCCGCAACGTGTTATGCGTATCTATCCCGATGGGGATTATAAAATTCTCGATCGAAATGGGCGGCATGCTTCACAAGAGAATGTGAATGTAAATTTTTTACGCAAAGTATTGCATGATTTGCGTGCCTATTTCAAGCCTCTGCCTGGGTGAACAAAATGATGATGGACGAAAGCGTTTACGCTGTGCAGATGATGCGTTATCATTTACCACTTCTATAGCTTTTCAGATAAATATTTTGGTGAAAATGATCGTGCCATTAGAAGCCGACTCTCTCCTAGCCTCTCCCGCAGGCGGGAGAGGGAAGCTCGACAGTGAGCACCATCGCCGGTAAGACAATTAAAATAGTTTATTTTTATCAAAATATTTATCTGAAACACTATATAGGATGGAGTGGAGTGAGCTGTGAGCCTACTTAAAATTCCGAAACGCTATCGCAAGCCCTTTTTGCTTGCTGCTGTGTTGCATATTGCGTTGGCCATTGTGCTCATGTTGCAGGTATCACCGACGCAGTATCGTTGGCAGCAAAACGCGGCAATAGAACCTAACATCGTCAATGCAACGGCAATAGATGCCGCGCAATTAGCGATACAACTCAATAAAATAAAGTCCGAGCAAAAAGCGAAACAGCAACAAGAGACAGAGCACCTGCGTCAGCTGGAACAAAAGGCAGTGGCTTACCGGCAAAATCGGCTCGTGGAAGAGCGCCGTTTGAAAGAAATTCAATTGAAGCAACAACAAATGAAAGAACAACAGCTCGCACAAGAAAAAGCCCTACAACAACAGCAAAAAGAAGAACAATCGGCACGACAAAAAGCGTTGGAATGGAAAAAGAAAGTGAGCGACATGAAAAAACGTGAGTTGGCTGAACAACAAGAAAAGTTGCAGAAGCGATTATTAGAGCAGCAACTCAAAGCAGAACAGCAGCAAATCCATAAAACCACACAGCAGTTAAATCAAGCCAATGTAGCGCGTTTAGATGGATTGGCCGATGAATTTCGTGCGAAAATTTTGCAAGCGATCGAAAACAATTGGCACCCCCTTGTACAAGATGCGAAGCTCACTTGCCAATTTTTGGTGCATTTAGCCCCCGGTGGTATGGTAACGGGAGTTGATTTATTACAAAGTAGTGGTGACGTTGCTTTGGACCGTTCAGCACGGTTAGCAATTTTGAAAGCTTCCCCTTTACCTGTGCCGCAAGATCAGGCATTATTTGATCGATTTCGTGAATTTAGAATTAAAATGTCACCGCAAGATATAAAGGGGTGAGTTAACCGTGAAAAAAATGCTTTATCTCCTCTGTGTGAGTTTAACACTGTGCATGGGCAGCAGTTTTGCCATGATTGATTTGGAATTAACACAAGGAGTGGCTGCTTCTATTCCCATCGGCATGTCGTTTACGCAAAATGGTTTTGTCCCTTCGGCGGGCCATCAAAGCGTGAGTGAAGTCATTACGAATGACCTGCAAAATAGCGGTGAGTTTCGTGTTTTAGGGTCACAGTTAACCCATGGTGACGCTCCAGATTGGCGTGCGTTGGGTGCTGACTACGTTGTGACAGGTTCTATCGCAGCGTCTGGAAGCAATAAATATGTTATCCATATCCAACTCAGCACCGTCGTTGCTAAAAATAGAGATGATGTTTTGTTGGATGCCACTTATACGGCGAGTGCATCTGCGTTACGCGGTTTAGCGCATCATGTCAGCGATCGAATTTATGAAAAATTAACGGGTGTTCGTGGAATTTTTACAACAAAAATCGCCTACATTGTTGTCACACACCCAACGCGGCAATCTTCGCACTATGCGCTGCAAGTTTCGGATGCAGATGGCTTTAATGCCGAAACTTTATTGAGTTCCGAAGAACCCATTATGTCGCCAGCATGGTCACCGGATGGTCGTCAATTAGCTTATGTATCGTTTGAGGGGCATCGTGCTTCCATTTATTTGCAAGATCTGGTCACGGCTAAACGTTTTCGATTAAGTGCAGTGCCAGGCATCAATGGTGCGCCCAGTTTTTCTCCGGATGGTCGTACGCTTGCGATGGTGTTGAGCAAATCAGGTAATCCCAATATTTATTTTTTAGATTTACAAACCAGACAATACCGAGCGATGACCAAAGATGGGTATATTGATACGGAACCCCGATTTTCACCCGATGGACAATCGTTTTTATTTACTTCAAATCGAGATGGTTCTCCGCAAGTGTATCGTTACAGCATCGCGAGCGGACAAGCGTCAAGAATCAGTTATAGCGGTAACTACAATGCTCGACCTTCGTATGTGCCGAACTCAGAAGACATTGTGATGATGCATCGAACTAATCATCTGTTTGGTATTGCGCGTTTAGATTCCACAACGGGGCAAATTCAAACGTTAGTTGAAACAGGAGCAGATGAATCTCCCAGTATCGCTCCAAATGGTAAGATGGTTATCTACGCAACACAGTATGGTGGACGAGGGGTATTGGCACAGGTCTCGGTCGATGGTCGAATAAAACTACGTTTACCAGCGCGCGAGGGTTCCGTACAAGAACCCGCGTGGTCGCCTTTTCTTTAAAACAATGAGGGAGTCAACAGAATGAAAGCAATTCGTTATTTAGGTTATGCTGCGTTAGGTGTTGCAGCATTAGGTTTAGTGGCATGTACCACGCCGAAATCAAAAGAAGTCGCTGGTGCTTATCAACAGCAAAATGATGCGGGTGCTGAAAGCTATGCTCTAAAAGAAAATTCAGGCTATACTGATCAAGAACGGCGTAATCAATATGGAGAAATCATTAATTCTCTAAAAGCACCCTCAAGTCAAACTTATTATTTTAGCTTTGATGAAAATGTGGTGCGCAGCAGTGATTATAAAGCCATTCAAATTCAAGCGAGTTATTTAGCCGCACATCCCAATGCCAAAATTCGCTTGGAGGGTAACGCCGATAACCGCGGCAGCCGCGAATATAATATTGGTTTAGGCTGGCGTCGTGATCAGGCGGTGGCAAAAATCTTAGAACAAAATGGCGTATTACCGAGCCAGATTGATATGGTGAGCTATGGTAAAGAACGTCCCGCTGTAGTAGGAAATAATGAAGATGCCTGGAGATTAAACCGTCGGGTGAATCTAATTTATGAGGCTTACTGATGAATAAACTGAAGTTATTGCTCTGTTTGGTTGTGGCTATTGCAACATTGACGACAGTTAGTGTTTTTGCAGAAGCACCAGTAGAAGAAGCTGGCCTGGATTATCAGCAACCGGCCCCAGCGCCGGTGACGGATTCAAATGCTGAAGTAAATAGCAATGATAATCCAGTCACGACAACGAGTCACTTCAGTAACAATGAGGGGCAAACGGTGAATGAAGCTGAACAACCGGCCCCCCTAAACACCGCGAACATGAGCCTGGAAGACCGCGTCAGACGATTAGAACAGCAAGGCAATAATATCGCGAACATGAATATGCCACAGCAAATTGCCGACTTGCAGCAACAAATCGCGCAATTGAGAGGACAATTGGGCGTCCAGGAGCACGATATTCAATTGCTGAATAAACAATTGGCGGGTTTCTACAAAGAATTGGATGATCGACTTCGTCAAGCAGGCAATTCCGCCAACTCAAATTCTCAATCGATTAATCCCGCATCAGATTCAACTTCAAGTGCACCGACCCATGCCCAATTGCAAGATGCAAACGCCTATCAGGCGGCATTTACCCTATTAAGTGGTCGTCAATATCATGAGTCAGAAAAAGCCTTTTTGAATTATTTAAACGACAATCCCAACGGTAAATATGTCGCTGATGCCCATTACTGGCTTGGTGAAATTTTTTTATTGAATAAAAACACCAAAAAAGCAGAGGCTGAGTTTCAAACTGTTGTTGGCAAATACCCGAATTCCGCGAAAATTCCCGACGCAAAATTAAAAGTTGCCATTATTCACGCTAACGCAGGCCAGGTGGCTCAGGCCAAGACGGAGCTGTTAGAGATCAAAAAGAAAAATCCCAATTCTACGGCAGCACAATTAGCGAATATTCGTTTACAGCAACTAGAACAGTCGGGAAGTTTATAGCGAAGCCGAGCGGTGTGTTATGGCAACATGGATGTCGACATTATTCCGCAAGAAAAGTCACCTTTCTGGGCGTGAATCTCAGTCGTTAAGGCGATGTTTAAATGCACTAGATCTTACGTTTCTCGGTATCGGTGCCGTCATTGGTGCGGGGATTTTCGTGTTAACGGGCATTGCAGCGGCGACGAGGGCGGGTCCTGCCATTGTGATTTCTTTCATCTTATCCGGTTTAACGTGTAGTTTTGCAGCGATGTCTTATGCAGAACTTGCATCCAGTGTGGGGGGGTGTGGTAGTGCTTATAGTTACGCCTATGTGGGGTTGGGGGAGTTTCCTGCCTGGATCATTGGTTGGGACCTGATTTTAGAATATGCCTTGTCGGTTTCTGCAGTTGCCGTCGGTTGGAGTGAGTATTTTGATAGTATTTTAAAATCGATGGGCATGCAGGTCTCACCTTTACTGCAAAACGGCCCATTAGAAGGTGGTATCGTGAATTTACCCGCCATGGCTATTATTTTTATTATTTCAATATTATTAGCCATCGGTGTGAAATCGAGTGCACGTTTCAACACGTTCATTGTCTTTATCAAATTAGCGGTGATTATTTTATTTGTAATTGTCGCTAGTATGAACATGGACCCCAAAAATTGGCATCCCTTTTTTCCGTTTGGTTGGACGGGTGTCGCTGGGGGCGCCGCATTGATTTTTTTTGCTTATATCGGTTTTGATGCCGTTTCAACGGCTGCAGAAGAAGTGATTAATCCACAAAGAACATTACCCATTGGAATTATTGCATCGCTGCTGGTGTGCACTTTAATTTATATTATTGTTGCGGGGTTATTAACCGGCATGGTACCGTATTCGACGTTAAACGTTAGCTCACCCATCAGCGATGTGTTATTAAGATTCGGCTATCGCTTTGTGGCCGGAACGGTATCGGTGGGTGCTATTGCTGGTTTAACAACGGTGATTTTGGTCATGTATTATGGACTAACACGGGTCTTTTTAGCGATGTCGCGGGATCGACTGTTGCCCGATTTTTTTGCGAGCGTGCATCCTCGTACGCAAACGCCAGTGCGTATTATTTTGAGTAGCGGTCTTGTGATGGGATGTATTTCTGGTTTTATTCCCATTAAAGATTTAGCGGAGCTTGTGAATATTGGCACGTTGACGGCTTTTATTGTGGTCTGTTTAGGGGTTATGATTTTGCGTCGTACACACCCTCATATGTACCGTTCGTTTAAAACACCGATCTCACCTCTCATTCCAATCTTAGGGGTTGCCTTTTGTTTGTATTTGACCCTTAGTTTGCCGCAGGAAACGTGGGTTCGTTTTTTCGTGTGGCTACTGTTGGGTTGCATCATTTATTTTTCGTATAGCAGAAAACGTAGTAAACTGCATTTCTGAATTTGGGGTACGGCAGAGCACTTCATGTGGCCGTCATCTTCAAAAAGCAACATGAAATATCCAAGCTATAGCTTTTCAGATAAATATTTTTACCAAAATATTTATCTGAAATACTATAGATAGCGAGAGAGGGTTATTCTTATGCGAATGGACAAATTTACCACAACATTTCAAAGCGCGCTTGGTGATGCACAGTCGATTGCCGTTGGTCGCGATCATCAATACATCGAACCCGTTCATGTCTTAAAAGCATTGTGTGAGCAATCCAATGGGACGGTAGCGCCATTATTGCAGCAATCGGGGGCGAATTTTCCCGTTTTAATCGATGAAATGGACAAAGCGATTGATGCGCTGCCCGAAGTGCAGGGAACACCAGGAGAAGTGCATGTTTCGCGGGAATTAAGTCAGGTGTTGACACTGATGGATAAATTCGCGCAACAACGAAAAGATCAATACATCGCATCAGAACTTTTTGTGTTAGCGGGGTTAGAAGGTAAAGGAAAATTGGCGGATATTTTTAAAAAAGGGAGTGTTAACAAAAAAAAGATAGAACAAGGGATCGAAAAAATGCGTGGTGGCGAGAAAGTGCGCGACCCGGGTGCGGAAGATCAGCGCCAGGCATTGGAAAAATACACCATTGATTTAACGGAACGTGCTGAACTTGGAAAATTAGACCCCGTCATTGGACGCGATGAAGAAATTCGTCGTACGGTGCAAGTGTTGCAGCGTCGTACCAAAAACAATCCGGTCTTAATTGGAGATCCTGGTGTTGGTAAAACAGCCATCGTGGAAGGATTGGCACAGCGTATTGTCAATGGCGAAGTACCGGAAGGCCTGAAAAATAAGCGATTATTGGCGTTAGACATGGGCGCTTTAATTGCGGGTGCGAAATTTCGAGGTGAATTTGAAGAACGTTTAAAAGCCGTTTTAAAAGATTTAGCAAAGCAAGAAGGGCAGATTATTTTATTTATTGATGAATTGCACACGATGGTGGGTGCTGGTAAAGCAGAAGGTGCGATGGATGCTGGCAACATGCTGAAACCCGCTCTTGCGCGGGGTGAGTTGCATTGTGTGGGTGCAACGACATTAGATGAATATCGAAAATATATTGAAAAAGACGCTGCATTAGAGCGACGTTTTCAAAAGGTATTAGTGACAGAGCCCAGTGTCGATGACACTATCGCGATATTGCGTGGTTTAAAAGAGCGTTATGAGGTGCATCATGGTGTTGAAATTACGGATCCCGCTATTGTGGCTGCGGCAACGTTGTCGAATCGGTATATTACCGATCGTAATTTACCGGATAAAGCGATCGATTTAGTTGATGAAGCCGCCAGTCAAATTCGTATGGAAATGGATTCCAAACCGGTTGAATTGGATCGTATGGAGCGACGTTTAATTCAGTTGAAAATCGAACGTGAAGCATTGAAAAAAGAAAGTGATGAAGCTTCAAAAAAACGTTTGGCAGATTTGGAATTAGAGATACAAAAATTGCAGCGTGAATATACGGATTTGGAAGAAATCTGGAAGGCAGAAAAAATTTCTTTACAGGGGGCGCAACAATTTAAAGAAGCATTGGAACAAGCAAAAATCGAATTAGAAGCGGCAGGTCGTGCGGGAGATTTGACACGTATGTCAGAGCTACAATACGGTGTCATTCCTGATTTGGAAAAGAAATTAAAAGCAGCGAATGAAGCGCAACACGAGAAAAAAGCGGCGAAATTATTACGCAATAAAGTCACCGATGAAGAAGTGGCTGAGGTAGTGTCGCGTTGGACACGTATCCCCGTGGCAAAAATGTTAGAAGGCGAACGCGAAAAATTATTGCATATGGAGCAGGCGTTACATCAACGCGTCATCGGTCAGGATGAAGCGGTGAATGCGGTGGCTAATGCCATTCGACGCTCGCGCGCGGGATTATCAGATCCCCATCGCCCCATTGGTTCATTCTTATTTTTGGGTCCAACGGGTGTTGGTAAAACAGAACTTTGCAAAAGTTTAGCGGCGTTTTTATTTGATACCGAAGAAGCGATGGTGCGTATTGATATGTCGGAATTTATGGAGAAGCATTCTGTCGCGCGTTTAATTGGTGCGCCACCGGGATATGTTGGTTATGAGGAAGGAGGATATCTCACCGAAGCGGTACGTCGACGTCCTTATTCCGTTATTTTATTGGATGAAGTGGAAAAAGCGCATGCGGATGTTTTTAACATTTTACTACAAGTGTTGGATGATGGTCGCTTGACCGATGGGCAAGGGCGCACAGTGGATTTTCGCAATGCCGTTGTAGTGATGACCTCCAATTTGGGTTCGCATTTGATCCAAGAGCTCGCGTCGCAGGGATATGAAGTGATGAAAAAAGCGGTGATGGAAGTGGTGAGCGCGCATTTTCGTCCAGAATTTATTAATCGCATTGATGAAAGCGTGGTGTTTCATCCTTTGGGTCAGGAGCAAATTCGCAATATCGCTGAAATTCAAATTCAATCAATTCAAAAACGCCTGAAAGAAAAAGATTATCGTTTAGAATTGGCGAATGGCGCATTGGATTTTATTGCGAAAGTGGGCTATGACCCGGTTTATGGCGCGCGGCCATTAAAACGCGCGTTGCAGCAATATCTTGAAAATCCTTTGGCACAAGATATTTTATCTGGGAAATTTTTACCGGGTGTCACCATTAAAGTGGAACAAACAGGCGACAGATTAGCGTTTAAATAAAAATCCCCGCCCAAGCAGCGGGGTATTTTTATTTTCCTAACCTGGATATTTCATGTTGCTTTTTGAGGATGACGGCCACACGAAGTGTCCTGCCACCAACGGGAAGGTCTTTTGTTTTTAGGGGCGCACATCCTGTGCTCGACGCTCCTTACCCTCCCTGGTCGCGACGCCCTTCAAACAAAAGACCTTCCCGTTGGTGGCACACCGACCCTCGCCGTTTGATGTGAAACATCCAGGCTAAGTACCTGTGGCAGGCCACGGGGTATGAATGAGAGGTGTATTTACAGCACGGCTACAGCAATTCCCCAAGTTCATTATGTGGCAACTTATTGTTTTAGAAAACAAAAGATTGAAACAGTGGGGGATTATCCAGGGGGAG
>MGOZ01000029.1 GCA_001797285.1 Coxiella sp. RIFCSPHIGHO2_12_FULL_42_15 | reverse complement strand
CAAGCAACATTGCGTGATTACCAAATTGACGGGTTTCATTATTTGTCGCGATTAACGCATTGGAGGATTGGCGCATGTTTAGCGGATGATATGGGGCTTGGAAAAACCGTTCAGACCATTGCACTTTTATTAGAGCAAGCAAAACACGGTGCTTCATTGGTGATTGCACCTACATCTGTTGCTTTTAATTGGGTGGAAGAACTAAATAAATTTGCACCTACTTTAAAAGCCCATAATTTACATGCTAATAATCGCGAATCCCTGATTAAAAAAGCAGGTAAATTTGACGTTGTTATTTGCAGTTATGGATTACTACAACACAATGATGAATTGCTCACAAGCAAGCAATGGGAAACAATCGTACTTGATGAAGCACAAGCCATTAAAAATGCCAATACACAACGCTGGAAAAATGTGATGGCACTTAAAGGCAAGAATCGCATTGCCTTATCTGGCACACCCATTGAAAATCATTTAGGTGAGTTATGGAGTATTTTTAGCTTCATTAACCCAGGATTACTTGGAGCGATTAAATCATTTCAAAGCAAATACTCAACACCCATTGAAACAAAACAGGAGCCTGAGAAAGTACATGCATTGAAAACACTGGTTTCACCTTATATTTTGCGACGTATTAAATCAGAAGTGTTGACTGAATTGCCACCAAAAACAGAACAGACAATTCGTGTTGAACAATCAGAGGAAGAAGCGATATTCTACGAAACATTACGGCGCAAAGCTGAAAAACGCATGGCAAGTTTAATGGCTGAAAATGATCGCATTGGTGTGCTTGCTGAAATCACAAAATTACGTCAAGCGTGTTGCGATAGTTCTCTTATCGATAAAACATTATCAATTGAAAACAGCAAGCTTAATGGATTTATAGAAACCTGTAAAAATATTATTGATAATGGCCATAAAGCGTTAGTGTTTAGTCAATATGTTTCATTTTTAAATATTGTACGGGCTCGTGTTGAACAAGAAAAAATAAAATATCAGTATCTTGATGGTTCAACATCACCCGCCAATCGCAAAAAATCAGTTGATGCCTTTCAATCTGGCGAGGGTGATTTATTTTTATTAAGCTTGAAAGCAGGTGGCAGCGGTTTAAATCTAACTGCCGCAGATTATGTGATTCATCTTGATCCATGGTGGAATCCAGCGGTTGAAGATCAAGCTTCTGACAGAGCGCACCGTATCGGGCAAGAACGCCCAGTAACCATTTATCGATTTATCATGCAAAACACAATCGAAGAAAAAATATTGAATATGCATGAACATAAACGAAATTTAGCTAATGAACTGTTAAGCGGGCAAGGCATTAGCGGTAAATTATCTAATGAAGATTTAATGGGATTAATTAATGCTTCAAGCATTCAGTAATAAACAAGGCAGGATAGCAATGCCGATAATTTAAAAACTTTAAAAATAAAAATGTTTCAAAAATATCTTATTTTCCAGGCTAAAATGATGCGTGAAAAATCTTTTGTGCTTGGCTTTCAACAAGAGACTATTTTTTGAACTTCCTATAGCAAATAGTAAAGCATCAAATTACAATATTAGTAATCACACGGATCACAAGTCTGTTCGTTGCATCTTTCCCAATTAGGCTACAAAACTTTATGATAACGAATTGTTTATGAATATAAATAAAAATGAATGGAATTTTAAGAAATTAGTTGGGGCTATTCAGCAAATTCATGTTGAACTTGCAGCAAATGCAAGTCGTGCTGTGAATGTTAGCTTAACACTTCGTAACTGGGTAATAGGGTGTTACATTGCTGAGTATGAGCTCAATGGGGTAGATCGTGCTAGGTATGGTGAAGGGCTGCTGCGTGAATTGGCTAACTCATTGATAAAACTCGGGGTAAGTAATAGCAATCGACGACAACTCTATGATTATATTAAATTTTATCGTACATACCCACAAATAGTGTCGACGCTGTCGGCACAATTGGATTCATCATTACCTTTGCTTGTTAAGGGGCACGTTAAGAAAGTGCCGACAGTGTCGGCACAATTGAGCTTACTAGCGGAAAAGCTGATTAATCAGCTCCCTTACAGCATGTTCAAAATGTTATCAGATCTTGATGATGATACCAAAAGGCACTTCTACGAGCTGGAATGTGTTCGAGGAAATTGGTCTGTCCGTGAATTAAAACGCCAAATTAATAGCCTTTACTATGAACGATCAGGCTTGTCTCGAAATAAAAATAAGCTTACTGAGTTGGCACAGCAAAAAGCTGAAACAATGAAACCAAGCCTAGAGATCCGTGATCCTTATATTTTTGAATTCTTAGGATTAACTTCGGAAGAAGTAATGAGTGAATCCCATCTTGAAAATCGGCTTATTAATAAAATTGAAAAATTTCTTTTAGAGCTTGGCCATGGCTTTTGTTTTGAAGCTCGCCAAAAACGTATATTGATCGGTGAAGAACATTTCTTTATTGACTTAGTTTTTTATAACAGAATTTTAAAGTGCCATGTGCTAGCGGAATTAAAATTAGAAAAATTCACTCATGAGAATATTGGACAACTTAACACCTATGTAAGTTGGTATAAAAAAAATATGATGACTCCAGGCGATAACCCTCCTATTGGAATTTTACTATGTACTGACAAAAATCACGCTTTAGCTGAATATGCGTTAGGAGGCATGGATAATAATTTGTTCATATCTAAATATTTGTTAGAGCTTCCAAAGAAAGAAGATATGCAGAAATTTATTGAAATGCAGCTTAAAGAAGCTAGCCCTAAATCCGATCACCCAGAAGAGTGAATAAAAAACATGATAGGAATAAGTTATAAATTACAGGTCATAAAATTATGAAAGCTGTAAATTCAGAAAAAACTGATACTGAAATTTCAGTTGAATATACCACAGGTCAGGCTAGAGCAATTCTTTTGGAAAAACGAAAATCTTTAAAAACTAATCCAGCTTCGCAATTAATTGGCGAATATCTTTCACCAACAAGGGGATATTTGCAATTTTCAGCGATGGAGAGACCCCGACTTGAAGACAGTGAAACTTATTATCGTAGTCAAAAGCACCCTATCGTAAAAAAACTCGCTCAAAAAGGGCGACTTATGTATTGTGATAAGCCATTAAAAAATGGCGAAGATGCACATGTTGGGGCTTATGGAAATTTTTTCCAACTGATGGGGGATGTGTCGTTAGCGACTAATACGAATCTCACGACTTCGGTGGGAGATGGAGTACTTTATAATCAGCAATTAAAATATAGAAATGGTCTTTGCACAGCCATTTTCAACAAAGCAGAAGACCTGATTCACATTAAAGTTGCCCATTATAATGATTTTCCCTGCCTTATGGTATTTATTTATAAAGAAACTATTTTAAAAGATTCCGATACAAGCAAGCCTTCAAATGAAGTTTTTGAGGAATGGGTGAATTTACTCATCGGGTTTGTTGTTGCTCTTGTCAATTTTTATGCTTATGAAGATAAATTGCCTATCGAAATGCAGCGCAGATCTGGGTTTGGATTTTTAACGCCGACAATTGCACCTACTGGATGTAGCCTAAGAATTAATATAGGAATTGTTCCAGAAGCGTATGCATTACTTGTTTTGAAAGCTTTAAGAAAACTTGATGAAGTGTTACAAGAAATCCTGACAAAACCAGCGGTGATACCTAAGTTACCGCAAGGTCTATTTTTTCAGTCAGAAGAGCATAAAAGATATCTTGGACTAAAATATCAAAAAGCAAAGCCCACAAATGTGATACAGTTATTATGGACTCAAGTTGAGAAGACTGGTAAAAGAACAGTACAAAATATTAATCGGAGCTCATTTGCACGGGATGGTTTCTCTGCGTGTATTTTCGGAGCGTTGGTTGAAGGAAAATCCCCATTAGATTCATTTTTTTCAGCAGTGAAATGGGCAATCGAAAGGATACATATTGAGAGTAGTGGAAATAGAACATCTTTAGTATTTAATCAAGAGGGGACCATTGCTTATTCTAAAAGATTTAGTAAATGCAAAACGAAGATAGAAGACTCTAATTTTTGGAGTATGATAAATCTAATTCTATCCAGGGCGAAGCAGCATAACGCTGCCATTGATCCTTCAGTTTTTTCTGTTATAGCGTCTTGTTGTGAAACAAAATGCATTGACGCTTTGTATTTCCACCTCGAGTTACTTAATGAATTGATTTTTTCTGAGGCCGTAGAACACTCTTTACAAGAAGATATAGGCGAAGGATATGGCAGTGATTCTGAAGATGAATGTGTATTTCCAATGAGAACTCTCTATAGTAAAAAAGTCATAACACATAATGGGATGCGAGCTATATGGGGTGCGATCATTGCTGCTGAAAAGCATCTTTCTGAAAACAAGATTGAATGCCGAGTTTATCTCGAACAAGCTTATTACGAGGTTCCATTGGGACTACAGTTGATTGCCAGATTGCATGATGCCAAGATTGATGTTGTTAAAAAATTTAGCTTGGCATCAATCATTGTTTATGATTTAAATGCTTGTATAACCAATGGTGTTATCACCGACCACTTTATTTTAGAAGAAAAAAATAAAGTTATTATTTTAGATTGCACGAGCGCAAGCAGTGTTTTAGTCAATCAACATCTTGAACATTATGCAAAATCACGAGCGACTGTTTTATTTTTAGTGGACAGCGGATTCAAGAATCAACAGAATGGCGCCGATAAAAATCAATATGGCACCATTAGAATGGTTACAACCACAAAAGTTCAACGAAATGATTTTTATAATATGGTTAAATCTATTGAACCTCCACTTTTATCTAAAACATCACATTTATTTCGTCGCACAATGAAAAAAATTGGTGCTGTTCCAACGACGGACTCTTATTTTAGACCAAAATTGCGGTAACCTTAAAATCTTAGACTTTGAAATTTAAAGATATGCTTGGAATAGGTGATAATCGTGAACAACAAAACCAGGATAAGATTTTCGGTTCTGTCGCAATTTCTTATAACTCTGGTATACTTTTCGCTCAAACTGACACAAGGAGTTCAGCGTATGATCAGCTTCAAAGTAAGCGTCAGCGCAAGTACACTGATCAATTCAGAAGTAAGCGTTTGACGAAGTACATTCCCCTAATCGAGGCGTAAATTTTGCGGTAACAACTTT
>MGOZ01000028.1:26614-62496 GCA_001797285.1 Coxiella sp. RIFCSPHIGHO2_12_FULL_42_15 | reverse complement strand
AACAGAAGAAGACTTCCAAAAGTTGTTACCGCAAAATTTACGCCTCGATTAGGGGAATGTACTTCGTCAAACGCTTACCGCAATTTTCCCCAACCAATGTGTTGCTCTGCGCTGATGTCCTTTGAACTTTTTATATTTCTTCATTGCCCACCACGTTAACTGGCGATTCAAGTGCTGAAATACCGGGTAAAGTGCTGACTTATAATATTTACCGTAATAGTTTATCCATACGGGGATAAGAATTTCTTTAGGATGCTTTAGCCGCTTAACCCAGTAATTAAATTTACTGTAGTTGATCTGATTTTCTCGGCAAAAAGCGGCTTTACTGAGATGGCTTTCACATTGCAATTTTATTTTTTCTTCCCAGTCGTTATCATCTGCTGTTTTCATTGTGCGTTCCTTGTTTATTTTCTACAGCAGTACTATCACAGAATGGAAGAATCAAAAAAAGATGCGGATTATGGATCGCTTACATTGCATGGGCAGCGAAATAAGCGTGGACTTTCTAAATTTACAATGCCAAATAAGGTTCTATACTGGATTGAGCTGTATCCTTTTATATTCATTTTTGCACCACAATGAGCACACATTCTTTTTGACTCAGCATATTTTTTTGTTTGTTGAAAAACGATATTGGATTGCAAAGTTTTAAGAATTTTCCGAGATTCTTCTAATGATAGACCAACAATACATTGATCATTACATTCTTTGTTGAATTGGAATATTTCATGGTTGCGTGCAAGATGACCCCACACATTTTTATGCTCTCCAATATCCAGGCTAACGGCGCAGGGCGCGTAACCCGCCAAAAATAGTTTTGTGATGCAAACTTCTTGTTCCTAATTTCGTGAGATAGGGGGCGACACAGAAAATAATGAGGCCTAGCACTAATGCACTTAAACCTAAGTATCCAAAAGCATGCTGATACCAAAGATTCGTTAATTCTTTTGTGAGATTACCCTCAGAAGGTGAAATCCAATTCGCTAAAAACTCTGATAAAGCACCCGCTACCCCACTGGAAAACTGTGAAATTCCCATCATAATACCCTCCAACGATACTGGAACGAGTACACCCACCATTGCATACCCTGCGGGTGAAATGAAAAGTTCACCCATGGTTTGCAGAAAATACCCACCGGCCAACCAGCAGGCACTGACTAAATGTTGTGAGTTGCTATGCCCTGCTCCATACATCAACACTAAATAACCACATCCCATCAATAGGATTCCGATAGCAAATCGAGTCGAAAGCGATGGCATATTGCCGTGTCGATCTAACCACGTCCATAACCGACTGATAAGAGGCCCCATGCTAATCACAAAAAGTGGATTTAACGCCGAATAGGCGGCTGTTGGAACAGCTATCCCAAAAATATGTTTATCGATGTTGGAGTCAGTAAAGACCGTCAACGCGGAGGGAGACAAAAAGTAAGAAGCATCAAAAATAGTGGAGATCGTCAACAAAACCAAAAATACAATCAATTTACCTGAATATGCATTTTTCTGTTGGCTCGCTAAATAAATAATAAAACCTGCGCACCCTACCCCCATAGCAATCAGCAAAATATTGCAAAAATTAGCGTGGCCGAGCAAAAGCAATAATACAGGGATACATAAGAGTAAAATAAAAAAACCAGCGACTCGAGAACACCACTTATTTTTAAAAAAATATTGTTTTTCAAGTTGTTCTGTACTTGCCGTAAAGTTTTTTCTAAAACAAAAAAAGATAATCAACGTAATAAACAAACAGGCGGCCCCTATTGCAAAAGCAAGAGAATAGGAGAAATAGGTGCTGATGTAGCCAGAAGATAGGGCAGCCACAAACGCTCCCCCATCCATCCCGATATAGGCAAGGATGAAATTGCCGTCTCTTTTGGTGTGGTCCGACGATGACTTCAAACGACCGACCAACACAAAAATAGCGGGAATCATCACCCCATAGGATAAGCTGAAACACGCCAAGCCCAGATACAAGCAAAAGAAATTGGGGACAGTGATAATAGCCAACCCCACACCGCCTAAGAGGCTGCTCATCAAGACGGAAAATCGATATCCTAAAAATCGTTCTGCCAAATAGCCACCTAGAATCGACGTAGCATAACCCAGCGCATTATACGCTGCGACAAGCCCATAGGCTCTCGATTGAGGCATATGAAAGACTGACAGCAAATACAAAATCAAGAGAGAAGAAATCATGGAAAAAGCAACTGCACTAACTACCTGTAAGATAAAAATAATTGAAATGCCGCAGGAGGGTACTTTATTGCTGTATTTCAGCGTGACCGTTCGGTCGGGGGGAGGCATAGAGTTCCTCAGAGTGGATGCGATGACTTAAGAATAGCATTTCTTAAAGTAAGGTCAACTTGCTTTTTGAGGATAACGGCTACACGAAGTGCCCCAGCGCCAACGGGAAGGTCTTTTGTTTTCAGGGACGCACATCCTGTGCTCGACGCTCCTTACCCTCCTTGTATGCCAACACGGACCTTCCTACTTGCCGCGCTTTTCCCTTTTTTCTGCGCGCTTTTCTTTTAGCGACTTTGCCGGCTTCTTTTTGGTTTCTTTCTTAGTCTCTTTAGATTTAGACATGCATGTCTCCTTTAGAGTTGTTGAGCAAGACTCATTAATATGGCATTGATGACAACTTAATTCAACTGAATTCCCAAAGGATTCCCAAAGGAAAAATTGACACCCCAAGAGATTCCTTTAAACTGATTTCTGTCTTCAAATCAAGTCGATGGGATGATTCAATGACAGAAGTAACAAAATTCACTATTTTACTACTGGTTGCTGTTACGCTAATTATTTTATTACTTATTGCAGGGCCCCTCCCCCAGCCACAGTGGTACCATAATTTTGCGGATAAACGCATGGTATGGCTCATTCCAAATTTTTATAACGTTGTCACGAATGGCATATTTTTAATTGTGGGTATTATTGGAGTTTTTTATCTTAAGTCACCCGTAGCATCCAAGAAATTGTGTTTTAAAACACCTCAAGAAAAATGGTTTTATTTCATTTTTTTTCTGGCAACCCTCTTCGTGAGTGTTGGGTCATCCTATTATCATTGGCAACCGGAAAATGCGACGTTAGTTTACGACCGCTTACCCATGACCATCGCGTTTATGAGTCTTTTTACGGCAATTATTGCGGAGCGCATCAATCGCCGAGCTGGATTAATTTTATTGCCAATTTGTACCGTTCTGGGTTTGGCGACGATTTTTTATTGGCAAGTCACTCAGGATTTACGACCTTACATCTTCGTGCAATTTTACCCAATGTTAGCTATCCCTCTCATGCTTTTAATGTACCGCCCTTCTTATTCAGGTGTGTCGTGGTTGTGGTTTGCGTTATTACTGTATTTTCTCGCCAAGGTGACTGAAACTTTTGACGGTTACCTTTATCATTTGACGGCAGAAACAATAAGCGGACACAGCCTGAAACACATTTTAGCGGGGTTTTCGTGCTGGTTTGTACTACTTTATTTGCAAAAGCGTCATCTTATGCGACTTGATGTGGACTCCAATTTTTGAAAAACGTGCGCTGCTGTTCTTGCTTGAAACGTTCGTACATAGGCGTTAACTTCGTTAAGGTCTTGCAATTCGCCACGAAAAACTTTTTTACCAAACTGACTTCGCCCAACATTGCCGAAGAAAGAAAAGCGACATGCCTTTTTATAATTTAAAATAAAAAGTTGCAACTTTAAATGCGAATATTGCTGGGGATCATGAGTCACTGCTTGAGTAATGGTTTTTAGATTTTTTGAGTTCATCTTTCTTAAAAGAGTGGCTAATTCTTTCTCGGGACGCGGCCATAAGCCGTTAGCATAGATCAAAAGTTTCGTCTTCGCGGTAGAAAAAGATTCATCCTTAATGTCCGCTGGACTTTTATAAAGATTACGTAGCGTGGAAAAAAATTGCAATGCAGCATCACTGTCCGGACGGTCATGATAGTTAGGATGTTGCATGTGATTAATAAACTGAATCGTTAACGCTTTTAGAGAATTATCGCCATGAATTTCCGGAAAGTCCACTAAGTTTGAAATAGAAAAAGGCATTGCAGCAATTTTTTTTCTAACTTTTTTTTCAAGAAAAGTACTCTCCTGATCTTGTAACGCATTCGCTTTATTCTGAGAAGGATCCGGCTGTCCAAGTAATTGAGCAATAACATTGACCAGCATAAAAATATCAACCTTCAAGCCAAATTGCCCATCCAGAGTTTCAGGAGAAAAATACATGGTATTTATCTCTATATTAGGGGGAATATGAGGATGGGGTTTTAACTGTGAAGCGTCATCAATATTCAACATCGACAAACCAAAATCAATTAATGTACATTGATTTGGTATTATTCTGCCATTTGGCTCTTGCTTGCCGGCTGAGAACATCACATTTGTTGTTTTGAGATCACCATGCAGCAAAGGGCTACCATAATTTGTATGATGATGAAGATGATTGAGTTGCAATAATAGCTGACAAATTAAATTAATCCGTTCAAATAAATCTAAATGTGCAATTTCGTGCAGTGAGTTTTCTAGATTTTTTCCTGGTAAAAAAGTGGAAAATAAATAAATTTTATCATTAATCGGGTATAACGCTCCTTCAGAATCAGAAAAACGTCGTAATGCTTTTAATTCTGTGTCCGCCAACTTGCCATCACTTTTGGGATTTTTAAATTCCTTGGCTACCATAGGGTTGGTTGCATCAATATTGCCCTCTTCATCCATTTTATAAGCTTTATAGACACGTCCGTAGCTTCCCTGACCTAACTGATGCTGGCGATCAATCGCATAGTACCGAAAAAGCTGTGGCGCAATTTCTTCGCCTACCTTCAAAATCATCCATCCATCGAGATAATACTTCCTCAGTGAGGGGTGACTAGATAAAACTTGCAATGCTTTTTTGAGATTCATAATGGTAATGCTAACTTAAGTTAGGAGCTGTTCTGAAACCACGATTTGCCTATTCTAGCAGTGACCTATAAGCATTTAAATAGGACAGGTTTTAATATGAGTCAACGAGAGCGGAAACCCTCATTCTGGGTGAACATAAATTAGCAACATCGAATTCCTCAAATAAAAAAATTGCGACACAAGTGGCTAAAGTCAATGATGCCCGCAAAATAATCTTCGTCGAGAAGGTCCTCTGTCACACCATTAACATGAATTAAAATAGGGCGACATGAAAATCCCTTAGGGCGCTTAAGTCGATCGATTTTCTGCTGAACTTCACTGATGACATCTGTACCAATTGGGTTTTTAGAGAACTTAATTTCACAAATATAAAGCGTGTTAAATTTAGTTTGTATCATATAATCAATTTGGCAACCTTCATGTGTGCTGGTTTTCCTTTGAAAATAAGGATTTTCACAGACAATGTCAGATAGGTTAATTTCAAGCAGTCTATATAAGGATGAACGATTATTTAGAACCAAGTTTTCAAATTGTAGCCCAATCATGCTATGCCATTTTGGCAAAGAAGAGATTGTATTTAAGCGATAAGTGCTTCTTTGAATGCTGCTTAAATTCGGTTCAATATATTTTAAATAGAATCGCAAATAATTATCAGATAATCGATATTGCCTTATTTTTGAATCTCTCCCAGTCTTTAAGTCCCAGGCATAATCAATACTAATGAAACCAGCCAAATTTAATTCCTCTAAGTACTCTGGTATTCGACCGTGTCGGTCAATACCCAGTAATTCACAAATTTCTGTTTGTTCTTTAGGACTATTGATAAGTGCCTTGATAATTTTTTTGTAATAGTCAGTTTTGCGTAGAAATATATCTGAAAAAATCTGTTCAAATTCTTCAACTAGGAAACCACCTTTACTAAAACAAAGTCGCTGAATATTTTCTTCAGCCGATTTTTTAGGGAAAATTTCTTCAAGATATTTGGGGATCCCACCTGTAATAGAAAGAACTTTAAATTTTTCATAAGCGGAAACATTCTCTGGCCAGAATTCGGCACAATCCACTAATGGTAATTCATCTAAGCTTAACGTGTAGGAAATCCTGCCGACAAAACCAGTATGGCTCAGGATGTTTTTCTCTATCCAGCTAGAAGCTGAGCCGCAGATCACAAAAATAAGGTCATCATTCTTTTTAAGCTGTGTGTCCCAAAAATTTTTTATTTTTCCGAGAAAAGTGGGCTCTTTAGATCCCATCCAGGAGACTTCATCAAAGAGGATGAGTACTTTACCTGACTGTACTCTTTCCCCAATAGACCAGAATGCGTCGCTCCAATCATCAAAACGCGTTTTAGCTGTTTTAAATTCACGTGAAATTTGTCTGGAGAATTCATCAAGCTGGTGTTTTGCCGTTGTGTGCTCGTCAGGAGGTAGTCCCGCAAATGCATAGTAATGGTCAAACTCTTTACTAAATTCTTCGATTAATCGGCTTTTGCCAATACGCCTACGGCCTCTTACCACTATAAATGAAGCCGTAGGCTTTGCTGTTAGCTCTTTTAAGCACTTAAGCTCTTGTTTTCTTCCAATAAATTTAGACATGGAGACAAAAACCTCTAAATGCAGATTTAGTCCCCCAACATACATCATTAAAAATGAGACGTAAACAAATAAATGTTGCTTATTGTCTCCATACTACGGGAAAATGAAAATACCTGATATACGAATGAATAGACGGTATACTGGGTATGGGAACGTGCACGAAAAAAGGAATTGTTGCATGAAATTGACACGCCGCTTCTCAGCATTTAGTTTACTCATGATTAGCATTAATGGTACGGTAGGTTCTGCCTGGTTATTTGCGCCTTTGTATGCCGCTAAAATCGCGGGGAGTGCCGCTATCCTGGCATGGCTACTGGGCGGCTTTGCAACCATTTTAGTCGCGTTAACATTCGCAGAATTATCCGTCATGTTTCCAGTTGCCGGAGGCAGCGCGCAAATTCCACAATTAAGTCATGGCGCCCTCACCAGCTTTGTCGTCAGTTGGACGGCATGGTTATCCGCATTGACCATGCCTCCCATCGAAGTCCAAGCCATTCTTCAATACGCCTCCACTTATTTTACTTCGTTAACCAACAACGCCAGCGGCATTCCCGTTCTCACCGGTATAGGAATGATTTGGGCAACCGTGCTCATGCTGCTGTTTTGCATTATCAATATTGCGAGTTTTAAAGGATTAGAGCGTGCCAATCTATTGCTTTTCGTGTTTAAAATCGGCGTGATTATCATCGCTATTTTCGCTTTGATCCACGCTAATTTTCATACTAACAATTTTACTTTAAGCACAAATCTCCTCTCACCGAAAACATGGCACACCATTTTAGTTGCGATCGCATCCGGTGGTATTGCTTTTGCTTTTACAGGGTTCAAGCATGGCGTTGAACTCGCCGGCGAAGCAAAAAATTTAAAATTCACTCTCCCGTTTGCGATTGTAGGTTCCGTTGTTTGTTGTTTACTTCTGTATGTAGGCCTGCAAATTGCTTTTATTGGGGCGCTCCACCCCGCCAGCCTTGCTAACGGTTGGGCGAATTTGAGTTTTACGGGTGATGTAGGTCCTTTTGCCGGGTTAGCGCTGGGCTTGGGTTTGGCATGGCTCGTTAAATTACTTTATGTCGATGCCGCTGTTTCACCGGGAGGCGCAGGACTCATTTACGTGACCTCCACCGCTCGAATTTTGTATGCGATGAGCCGAATTGGTTACATGCCACGTTGGATGGCCTACCTCAATAAAAATCGTTTTCCGGTCGGCGCCATTTTTTTTAATTTCGTGCTTGGCATGTTTTTATTTCTCCCGTTACCAGGATGGGAAGCTATGGTCAGCTTTCTTGTTTCGGGCATGGTAATTTCTTACGCAATGGGCCCCATCGCTTTACTGTGCATGCGTCATGAATTACCCAATGAAAAACGCAGATTTCGCCTTCCTGCCGCCCATGTGATTTGTTTTCTTGCTTTCTATTTTTGCAATCTTCTCAGCTATTGGACAGGCTGGAATACCATTTCTAAATTTGCGATTGCCATTGTCATCGGCCTTGGTTTTTTTGCTTTTTCATGTTGGCGAGGACGCGTATTATCTCAATCACTGCAACTTAAATCGGCAGTTTGGCTGCTCCCCTATCTGATTGGGCTTGTATTAATCTCCTATTTTGGTTCATTTGGCGGGAACAATATGATTCCATTTGGCTGGGATTTCTTAGTCATCGGCCTTTTTAGTTTTATCATTCTTGTTGTGGCGATAAAAAATCGTGCCCCACTGGATGCCTCACAGCCATTGGATCATCACTTAGCCGAAATCGTTTCCATATAAAATCAAAAAGTTAGATGATGAAAAAAAATAAAAAGTTGAGCTATACTTATTATTGGAATGATTATATGGATGTTTCTTCGTTTTCCCATCCCGCATATGAGGAAGCAGGATTTTTGTGAACGGCGAGGTGGGTTGGTGTTACTGTCAACGAATAAGGAGTATGTCCATGAAATCGCATCATCTCAGTACCTTTGATTATGTTGCTATGATTCTCGTCATTCTCGGTGCAATCAACTTGGGCCTAATGGGTATTTTTCAATACCAATTGATTCCCTCCATCTTAGGGCAACAAGACATTTTAGTTCGAATTGTTTATGCACTGATTGGCCTTTGTGGAATTTGGCTAATTTTCTTGACGTGCAAATGTTGCAAGAGTTGCTGCAATAATAATCACGAAAGTGGTCAGTAGAAATCCGCGCCCCAAGGAGCGGAGTGTTTTTGTTTACCCACCACCGGGCGGTGTCTAGTACTCCGTCAAGTGAGTTTTTGTGCATATTGTCGTTCGTTATATAATTTGTTATGGTGGCGAGAACTCTCCGATGTCTCGAGTAAACTGGATGCTCCTTTCAACGATTATCATTACAAAAAATTGTGCTCGTACGCTGGATGCCTGTTTGCAATCGGTAAAAGGGATTTCGGATGAAATTATCATACTGGATTCTCAAAGCGTCGATGATACACGAGTAATTGCTGAACGTTATACCCATAAATTCATTCAAAGCACGGATTGGCCGGGGTTTGGCGTGCAGAAACAACGTGCGTTGGATCTAGCGCGAGGTACCTGGGTATTATCGATTGATGCTGATGAAGTCTTAACACCAGAATGTCAACAAGAAATTCAAACAGCCATACAACACAAATTCACGATCGCTTATCGAATTAAACGTCTCATGATTTTTGCAGGCAAGGCAATTCATCACAGTGGCTGCAGCGATGCGCCCATTCGTCTTTTTAAAAAAGCAGTGGCGAAATTCACACCGGATATCATCCATGAATATGTTATTGTCCAAGGCACCGTGGGTAAAATCAATAGTCCCATGCTGCATTATTCCTATGCTAATATTGGAGAATGGATCGCAAAAATGAATTTATATTCTGAACTTGGCGCGCAAAAAAAAGCAGATCAGAAAAAATACTCAGTGACCTATGCGATTTTTTCTGCAATGATCAGTTTTATTAAAATGTATATTTTTAAAAAAGGTATTCTTGATGGCCGGCTGGGGCTCGTCGCATCCATTAACTCAGCGGTGGCGAGTTATTATAAGTATTTAAAATTAGCGTTAGACAAAGATTTTAATAAAAAATGGGGGGGGAAGCATGGCAATTTGGGTTGAAAATATTGATATTGAAAAAGCACAGCAACGATCTAAAGGCACGATGCTCGATTGGTTAGGCATTGAATTCACTGAAGTGGGTGACAATCATTTAAGTGCAAAAATGCCGGTAGATCATCGTACTCATCAACCGCTGGGTATTATGCACGGTGGTGCTTCTTGTGTATTAGCAGAATCAGTGGGTTCGACGGCAGCAAATTATTGCGTTAATCAATTAAAACAATACTGTGTCGGATTAGACATCAATACCAATCATATCCGCGCCATTCGTAGTGGCTATGTTTTCGCAACTGCAAAACCCTTTCACTTAGGAAGTACCACTCAAGTTTGGCATATTGAAATTCGCAATGCAGAGAATCAATTAATTTCAGTCAATCGATTAACAATGGCGGTACTTAATCGAAAATAAAAATTTCCGCCGCAAGCAGTAGCAAATAAATAAGGAGTAAAAATGACGGCGAAATATAACGGATTAGCGGATGTTGTGGCGGGCAAAACAGCCATTTGCACCATCGGCCTGGATGGTGAAGGATTACATTACCGTGGTTATAATGTAGAAGATTTAGCAGAGCAAGCGCAATTTGAAGAAGTCGCTTATTTATTATTATTTGGTCACTTACCCACTAAAACTGAGCTAACTCAATTTAAAATTCGTTTGGTTGGAGAACGCAATTTACCCGATGCGCTTAAAGCAGCATTGGAGAAAATTCCGCGTGATGCACACCCTATGGCCGTGCTACGCACGGGCTGCTCCATGCTCGGAACCTTAGAAGCTGAAACTAAAGAGCATACGGGGCTCGATATCGCCTGCCGTTTACTGGCTTTGTTTCCGGCCATGTTGATGTATTGGTTTCACTTTCAAAATGGCGGCCATCGCATTAATACTATGTTGGATGATAACAGTATGGCCAGCTATTTTTTGCAGTTATTGTATCAGCGTGATCCAGATCCATTACAAGTTGCAATGCTCAACGCCTCATTCATTTTATATGCCGAACATGAATTTAACGCTTCAACCTTCACGGCTCGCGTCATTGCAGCGACATTATCGGATTTTTATTCCGCGATTTGTGGTGCTATCGGCGCCTTATATGGCCCTTTACACGGTGGTGCTAATGAAAAAGCGTATGATCTTATTTGTCAATTTAAAAATCCCGATGAAGCCGAATCCGGATTAAAACGCATGTTAGCAAACAAAGAAAAAATTATGGGATTCGGTCATCGGGTTTATAAGACTAATGATCCTCGTTCCAATGTCATAAAAAAATGGTCACATAAATTATCATTGCAACTCGATCATGCGCAACTTTACCCTATTTCAGAACGCATTGAAAAAATCATGTGGGATGAGAAAAAATTATTTCCAAATTTAGATTTTTATAGTGCTTCCGCTTATGCTCTTTGCAAAATACCAACCAATATGTTTACACCCATTTTTGTTTTTTCGCGTACAGCCGGTTGGACAGCGCATATTTTAGAGCAACGTTCCGATAATAAATTAATTCGCCCGATTTCTGAATACACGGGCCCAGCACCTAAAAATTTTGTACCCATTGCTAATCGTTGAGACACCATCATGACAACCGATAACACTCGACCGAATTTTGATAAAGAAATTCAACAAATCGCGCAATACGTATTGGAATACAAAATTGATAGTGAACTCGCGTGGGAAACCGCTCGCTATGACCTATTAGATTCGGTCAGTTGCGCATTAATGGCATTAAAGTTTTCCAAGTGTACGCGATTGCTAGGACCTATCGTGCCAGGAGCAACGCTGAATGATGGCGCACGCGCCATTGGAAGTACTGAGCAATATGACCCCGTTCGTGCTGCCTTTATCAACGGAGCGCTCATTCGTTGGTTGGATTTTAATGACACGTGGTTAGCTGCAGAATGGGGACATCCCAGTGATAACTTAGGTGGGATTTTAGCGATTACCGATTATTTAAGTCGCCAACACCTTAAAGAAAAAAAATCTCCGTTATTACTGCAGCACGTTTTAGAAGCGATGATCAAAGCACATGAAATTCAAGGTGTGCTTGCTTTAGAAAATAGTTTTAATCGCGTTGGCCTTGACCACGTTATTTTAGTTAAAGTGGCTTCGGCTGCTGTTGTCACAAAATTACTGGGCGGCGATTTTGAAAAAATCTGCAATGCTATTTCACTTGCTTGGGTCGATGGGCAAAGCCTGAGAACGTATCGTCATGCACCCAACACAGGATCACGAAAATCGTGGGCAGCCGGTGATGCGACCAGTCGTGCGGTGTGGCTTGGGTTAATGGCAATGCGGGGTGAAATGGGTTATCCTAGTGCACTCTCAGCGCCACGTTGGGGATTTTCTGCGGTTAGTTTTAAAGAACAGCGTCTTCGCCTCCCTCGCCCATTTCAATCCTACGTGATGGAAAATGTTTTATTTAAAATTTCATTTCCAGCAGAATTTCACGCACAAACTGCAGTAGAAGCGGCCATTCAACTGCATTCCACGATAAAAAATCGTTTCAATGACATTGAAAAAATACAGGTAAAAACACAAGAATCTGCCATTCGCATTATCGATAAAAAAGGGAAATTGTATAATCCCGCGGATCGTGATCATTGTTTGCAATACATGATTGCTATCGGTTTAATATATGGAAATGTCACTGCTGAACATTACGAAGATAAAATCGCGAATAATCCTTTAATCGACGAGTTACGCGCTAAAATGCACATTACTGAAGAGCCCCGTTTTACGGAGGAATATCTTGCGGCTGATAAACGTTCCATTGGGAATGCCATTCAAATTTTTTTTAAAGACGGTAGCGAGACAGAAGAAATTTCCATTGATTATCCAGTAGGCCATCGCTTACGACGAAAAGAAGGCATCCCGCTACTCGTGAAAAAATTCGAAAATGCCGTGAAAACACATTATGATGCAGCACAAGCACAAAAAGTTCTCGCATTAGCACATGATATTCGCCAACTCGATAATATGTCCGTCAATGCCTTTATGGACCTATTGGGACATTCCTAACAAACACTCGCGTTCTGAGGAATTTTCGAGTGACACTCGATGAGAATTGAATAAGTGCGGGCACCACCAATTGGTAAAACGTGCAACGGCAATGCCCCCCAAATAAACACTCGCCATTTTAGAAATAACAATGAGTATAGGAACAATAACGGGGGGGGCAAACGCAGTTGCTGATCCGCAAATCAACAGCAAAAACAAACCCAGCAACAATCCTTTAAATAAATAACTGGAATTTCGTTTTGCGATATATTCACAACGAATAACATGCTTTTCTTCGCTTGAAACCATGGAGTCTTTTTGTACACTTAAATATTTTTGTTTTGCTAATCTTTCTTGATGCGAATAATCAAAATAACCAACCACACTCAATCCGCTTAACCCAAAAATCCAAGCAAGCGTCACACCCACCGGCCCTGCTATTCCCAAAAACAACGGAATTGACAACGAAAACATCACAAGACTAAAAATATCGCCATATGTCTGCCATGGATGCGTCCCATTCTTTTCAGCTTCAAATTTAACGTTGAAACAATGACGACCAATAATGCGCAAAGCACGAATTAAAGCCTTAAAAAAATAAATGAGCGGGTCGCTAATGGCAGCAATTGTTGAAAATAGACCCGAAAAAGCCGTTAATAACGGTGGTATCCATCTTCCTGCCATTTGTATGATGATGCCAACATTGGAAGCCTCGGAAAAAAACCCTAATGCTCCTTCTGTTTGATCCCACGTTGAGGGAGGGGTAAACGGTAATTCTGCTTCTCTAGAAGTATCACTTGTTTTAGACATAACTCCCTCCATAGCGTAACACCTACCTAAAACTATCATGCGGAGATTAGCGTTATCTTAATTGCTATAGCTTTTCAGATAAATGTTTTGGTGAAAATGATCGCGCCATTAGAAGCCAACCCTCTCCTAGCCTCTCCCGCAGGCGGGAGAGGGAAGCTCGACAGTGAGCACCATTGCCGGTAAGACAATTAAAATAGTTTATTTTTACCAAAATATTTATCTGAAACACTATATATAGTGTTTCAGATAAATATTTGCAAGGAGCAATTCTTATTGTTGTTCGGTTTTGTCTTCAGCCATCCAATGATTGAGCGCTTCAATAATTTTTTGTGCTTGATCATTGCTGGAGATATTGAATTTTGAACGTTGCTGATAAACCCCGTTACGTTTTTGATAGCGTCGAATGGAATAAGAAACGGGGCTGTATTCTTGTTTGCTGCGATTCCAATTTTGAAATTTATAGAGAATCGTACACCAAGCTCCTTTCGTTAAGATGACTTTATCTAATTCTTTAATGGTTGTCACTCCATCTTCGACATATTCAATCGTTAAATCTTCAATTTTTTCTGCCATACCATGGCTCCTATTTTTTTTTATTATTCTAGCAATTTAAAGTGCTGCAAGGGAATATAGTGGCTACCTTGTGCGGTGGGTCGGCTTTCATAAAGGACTAGCTCTGTCACCGGAATTTCAAATTCCGCACAAAACAAAGGATCAACCTGCATCGGTGTTGAGTGGAATTTTGCAACAGTAACGTGAGGACGAAAGCGACGCGCTTCGGGTATCACTCCCATCTTTTCAGCCGCGCGATCCAATAGATTGTGCAAATGCGATAACTTGGGGTGTGGATATAAATAAGCAGCGACCGTACGAGAACAGGATTTAGGAAAACTGCTGATCTTTTTCACGATCAATTGAAATTTTGATGTTTCCGCTGCACCATTTGCAACCACTTCTGAGATGACGGTCAATGCACTGGGTTCAATCGCGCCCATAAATTTAATCGTCACGTGCCAAAGATGAGGATCTATCCAATGCACTTTAGGCCCTAAAGCAGGGCGTAATAAATTACACTCCGCTGTTAATTGCGAAATGGAATCGTTCGTCAGTGGAATTCCAAAAAATGTCCGTATCATTGTAGGTAGAGTATATCATCATCAAGCGGTTTTCTGTGCACAAAAAATTTGGGCGCTTAACGCGCCCAAAAAAGGAAAACAAGGGGGTTTACCAACGACGATCGCCGCGGTCACCACCTCGATCACCACGCGGAGCACCACGAGCACCCCGATTTTGACCACCAGGACGACGCGCGCCACCACCACCGGTGCCGCCTTCTTTCGCCATATTGACTTTGATGTTGCGACTTTGAAAGGTTGTACCATCTAATGCTAAGGCATCTTGAGCGGACTGCACTTGTTCGAACGTAATAAAAGCAAATCCTTTAGAACGACCTGTATCACGATCCGTAATCAGCTTGGTTTCTACAATGGCACCATACTCGCTAAATAAATTATCGAGATCAGCGGATGTTGTATCGTAAGAAAGGTTTCCTACATAAATTTTGGCTTGACTCATAGTCAAATTCTCCAGTAGTTAATAAAAAGTATCGAATTACTGATGGTGATCTGGAACGAACATTTAGCAGTGCCTGACAGAGCATTAGTAACATGACCCTACGATTGTACTTTTATTTGTCATTAAGTCAATAGGGTTAGAGGTATTTTTTTTTAATATTAATAGGTTAAAGCCGATCAAAAATAAATTCTTTTAGAAACAAATAGTTAAAGTTGAAAACGTTATTTCGTGCGCGCTCCTAACCCCGTTTCTAACTCCCGAAAATTCCACAAATGGTGATCCATCAATTGGCTCGGTTTAATGTTGCTGATAGCGCGTAAAATATTGCTGGGAATTTTAGGATTTTGCTTCGCTAACTCCTGGATAAGTGCTTTAATTTTTTTCCGAGTTAAATTTTCTTGCGAGCCACACAAGTTACACGGAATGATAGGAAATGCCTGCTCTTTTGCAAAGGTAATAATGTCCTTCTCTTGGCAAAACGCTAAAGGACGAATAACCACATGTTTTTTATTATCACTGAGTAATTTAGGCGGCATTGAACGCGTTTGCCCACCATAGAAAATTGACATTAACAGTGTTTCAATCAAATCATCGCGATGATGCCCTAGGGCGATTTTATTAAACCCCTGCTCTTCCGCATAACGGTAAATAATCCCCCGGCGTAATCGGGAGCACAAAGAACAATAGATTTTGCCTTCGGGAACCTTATCTTTGACAATGGAGTAGGTATCGCGAGTGAGTATTTCAAAAGGGATTTTTTTGGTGCACAACCAAGCTTTGAGTTGGCTATCGTCCCAACCCGGCTGGGCTTGATCGAGGGTAAAAGAAAAAATCTCAAATTTATAATTCGATTCAACCCGTAGTTCATTCAATAACGTTAGAAGCGTAAATGAGTCCTTACCCCCGGACAAACACACCATAACCCGATCGCCTTTAGCGACCATGCGGTAGTCATGCATGGCCTTTTTCATATAATGCAATAGCTTTGCTTGGGCTTTGGTTTCAGCCATTCGACTTTATCTCCCATGAAATGACTTTGGGCGACAAAAATCCCCGGGCTAACGCCCAGGGTTTGGGGATGTCAATGCGTGCTACGGATTAACTGGATTTTTTGTGGCAATGACGCAAATGGTCAAAACCGCATTTACCCGACCCAAAAGCCATTAAGTAAATCGCGACACCGCAAAAGCCAATGCTTCCTGAATAACGCATCAAGCTAGAGAAAATTGGCGCGCCATGCAAACTGGCCATAGAAGCGGATACATCCACCCAAGTAAGAATAACAACCGCCACCAACATAAATAAGCCCCCAAGGCGCGTTAACCAACCAAACAGAATGAGCAATCCGGCCGCAAATTGCAATGCGATAACGATAATGCTCCATACCTTAGCATAGCTAGTATGCAACATAGATTGCAGTTGAGCGTCAAAATTCATTGAAAAATAGATCGCTTGAATGAGTAACGCAGCCGCTATCAACAGCCGGCCTAGAAACGCAACACAGGAGGAACCTCCTTTTGGACAACATGTCATAAAATTCTCCCTTTCAAGTTTATCATCATGGTGTAAATATAGAATATTGTTTAAACAGTGCACTTTATAATACCATGAAAAAAATAATTTTTTAAAGCATTTTTGGAGCCTTGACCGTCCGTTTTTTTCGCTATAGAGTCTTATTCTGCGATGCGAGTATTCGCCGAGAATGGCTGATCCCAGAATGACCAAGGAATAACCTTATGCAACGGAATTTCGTTTTAGCGATCTTACTTTTTCTGACTAGTCCCCTTGCGTTCGCGACAACTGCCTATCAATTCGAGTTAATTGTTTTTGCGCACATCGACGCGGCAAGTTTTCAATCCGAACAATGGTCAGCCCTTAGCAAAGAAAGCGTCAATGTAAACAGTACACTCAATTCTGGTGTTACTTTGCTGAGTCCCGCACAATTTGTTTTAACCGATGAACAGAGACGTCTTAACCAGTATTCGCACTATGAAACATTACTTCATCTTGCCTGGCGCGAGTCATTGACAGAATTAAATAAATCACACAGCATTCATCTTTATGGCGGGCATTTGTATGACAACGATGGCCATATTATTCAGACCAGCAGCAATGAATCACTCCCCTATTCCCCTAGTCAACATTGGCAACTGAATGGAAAAGTCACTGTACGGCTAGAGCGTTACTTTGATCTGAATTTTAATTTATTATTGGCAGTGCCTTCACACGAAGTCGCTAAGTTAACATCAAATTCGCAAATGTTTAATTTGAGCCAACCGTTTACTTATATTCAACTCGCTCAACGTCGACGATCACGCAGTCAAGAGTTGAATTACCTTGACCATCCGTTATATGGTGTCCTTTTTAAAATTGTACCCATCAATGAGTAGCCTTGGCGTCTTTATCGGCAATATTAGCCGCTATACTTTAGGCTGGGTGCAGCGCTTATTAGGGGGGGGGGAGTTACCCTCCTCAAAATATAAATCATTTAATGGAGTAATTTTATGAAAAAATGTAATCTTTTTGTTTCAAGCGGTTTTGGTGTTTTGCTGTCTTTGCTGCCGCCGCTTGCTGCTGCCAATGTGGCATCTGACGATGGGAAGTGTGGAGATGGAGGTTTAGGATACTGGATCAAAGTGGTAAATAACCTCCGGGGCCATCAATTATTATTAGATGTTGCTTTTGTAGGAGCAGACGGATCAAACAAAAACGTGACAGTGGAACTAGGTTCAGCAGTTTGTTTGTGTATGAAAGCATCTTCCTCCTCCTTCAGTAAAAAAATGAAATTTAGTGCAAAGTATGGGGACCCTGCATATTATAAGCCCCCAGCCAAAGCAATGTGGGCTAAATGTCGTGATAAAAAAAGCGTTACTAGCAATATAATTAACGGTTATGACTTTACTTGCAAAGGCGACGGCAGCTGGGCCGATCTTCAATCTGGAGAGTGTTCCTAGCGAGAATATCTCATTCTGGAAGGAATGTGGCCTTGGAATGAGGCGGGCACCGACGTTGATCGTAAGCCCCCTCTCCTCGCTTGAAATTTAACGCTAGCACCTCATTCTGAGGCTACACCCTCTTCTGAGGGAATCCTATAAATTCCTGGTGCATTACGAAGATAACCCTTGTAATCCATGCCATAACCAAAAACATAATGATTATCCACTTCCAAGCCACAAAAATTCGCTTTCTGATGGCCATTCGGTAAACGCGCATGACGTTTATCGACTAAAACAGCGGTAAACACTTCGGCTGCGCCTTGCTCGTTACAATATTGAATAATAGCACTGAGCGTCACACCACCATCCAAAATATCATCCACCACAATAACGGTACGTCCTTTCATATTGCATGAAGGCTTCACGCGCCATTGCAAATCTTTTCCGACGGTATCATTGCGATAACGCGTGGCATGTACGTAATCAACCAGCAACGGGAAATCCAATCGCGGTAATAAATTACCCATAGGGATAATACCCCCCACAACCACACATAAAAAAATCGGATTTTTGTTAGCAAGACGGTGACTAATATCAATGGCCATCCGATCCAACGCATTTTCAACTTCTTCTTTAGAATACAAACAAGTAGATTTAGCAAAAACCTCGCGAATATGTTCTGGTAATAACATGGATTCCTCTTTTTTTTTCGTCAATGTTGCAGTTAATTTTTCAAATTCATTGCAAATTTCTATCGTCATTGGATTCTCCATTTTCTGCATCAGATTGAAAATACTCCACACCATTAGGAATATGTATCGTATGGGTTGGATAGGCAAACTCAGCCTCATAGTGAGTCACAATCGCCATAATTTTTAAAAGCACGTCTTCTTGTACTTCACAAAATTTAACGAATTCGGTCACTTTCGTAAAGGCTTGAATTTTAATATTCAACGCACTGACGCCCAATTCCACGAGACGTACATAGGTCGTTTGTGTCTGGTCAATGTCTGAATGCTTCGCGAGCATATCTGCCAACGCTTTCAGGATGCGTTTCAATTTATCGGCATCTTCGTAACGAATGCCAATGATCATTTCAAGACGGCGATGCCACAGACGAGATTTATTCTCGAGCGCAATCGCGGAAAAAATACCGTTCGGAATGTACAACGGGCGCATATCGGGAGTACGCACCATCGTTAATCGCCATCCAATTTTAACAACAGTCCCTTCAATATTACGGTCTGGAGAACCTATCAGGTCTCCCACAGAAAAGGGTCGATCCCAATAAATGATGAGCCCTCCAATAAAATTAGCCAAAGTATCTTTTGCAGCAAAAGAAATGGCTAAACCACCTAAACCACCAAATGCTAGCAAGGCAGAAATAGAAATTCCAACGGAGTGCATAAGCATCAGCGCGACAACGACAATTGCGATGATTCGAAAGACTTGTGCTAACGCATGTACTGAAGTGCTGTCTTGAAAAATTTGGCGCTTACCATTTTCTATGCGAATAACGAATACGTCTTCTCCTCGTCGAATAAATCGCATAAAAAACCAAAATAAAAATAATAAAACGATAATATCACGCGCAGGATCGAGTAAAGCCAGATTGGGGTTTTGGGCTGGAATCAGTGTTTCAATAATAATGCTGAGCACCATTAACCAAATAAAATAAATTAACGGCTGATGAATGGCTCGTAGAAAAACTTGACGCCACAATTGATGCCGTTTTTCAACACGAGGTAAATAATAACGATAAAGAAAATATTCAATAGCATTAATCATCAAACCGAATACGACAGCAGCAATAATTTTTAAAAGCCAATGCGTCATACCAAGATCGTGCAGGTAATTCAAACTGGTCTCCTTCACTCATCAACCCGAAGCCGCGCTCTCTAAGACAGCAATGGCTCCCGGGCGATAATTACAGACCGTCACCACATTGCACCCCGCCTCCCACGCCAAATGCGCTCGTTCCACATAATCACCGAAACAGTGTGCTGCTTTCATCGTAATATCATCACTCATAATTAATCCTGTAAAGCCCAAACGCTGCCGCAATATTTCTTGTAGCCAAATTCGCGAAAATCCTGCTGGTTTATCGTCAATCGCAGGGTAAATAATATGCGCTGGCATGATTGCGTCCAAGCAATGCACTAATTTTTGATATGGAACCAAATCATTTTGCCAAATTTGCTCGAATTCACGTTCATCAATGGGTAATTGTTCGTGTGAATCCAATACCACAGCACCGTGTCCTGGAAAATGTTTCCCCGTGGCTGGCATCCCGTATTGATGCAATACATCAACAGCAATATTCGCCAATTGAGTCACGACCGTAACATCACGACCAAAACTGCGCTCCCCGATAATTTGACTCACCCCATAATCCACATCTAATACAGGCATCAATGTCGCCTGTACTCCAACGGACTTCAATTCAGTCACCATGGTTTTTAACATGGTTTTAAAAGCCACAACCGCTTGCTCACGATCACGCTCATACTGCAGTCCCCATTCTCGCATGCTGGGCAACAACGTAAATGACTCTTTAAATCGTTGTACTCGGCCACCTTCTTGATCTACCGTAATGCAGAGCGTTGAATTCACTCGATGAATCGATTCCGTCAATTCACGCAATTGCCGCGGATTTTGATAATTACGCGCAAAAAGAATAACGCCAAAAACAGCGGGATGTTGCAAAATTTCTTGATCTTCGGCCGTTAAGGCAAGGCCAGCAATATCCAACAATACATAGTTCAAAATTTATCTATCCCTGTCCGTCGTGCGATACGCCCCTAAATGATGAACATTTCCTTTTTGATCGGTATCTTTTATTTTTGCAGAACCTTTTTTAACAACTTCATCAATACGCAACACATGATGCAAAGGAATATAGCTGCGTTTGACTTCTTGGAATTCAGCACGGATTTTTTCTTCTGAGGGATCAACCACGAGCGAGCTCTCGTTAAAAAGCAACTCCTCGATCTCGATAAACCCTATCAGGCTTTCTTCAGTAAGATAACGTGCATAAATTTCATACACCTTATCGTCTTGTGAAAAGATAATCCGGTAAATGGTCTGCCCTGTTGTCATGTCACCACCCTCTCAACGAATACATTCTCATTGGGATATTCAATATTGCTCAGACTCTTTGAGATAATCGAGCTCCTCTTTTGTCGATCCACGCCCTAACACGGCATTGCGTTGTGGAAAACGACCAAAGCGACGAACAATACTATAATGATGGTTGGCAAATTTAAAGAAACTTTCATAGATAACTTTGGTTTCAGGCAAGGCAAGCTCCACCAGAATCTCATAAGCTCGAATAGAACTCTCTTGATAGGCTAAATGTTCCGAATGCAGAAGCGGAAAATAGTAAAAAACTCTCTCAATCAAACTCAAGTAATGGTCGAGTTCATGCTCCATGCCGCGAGTACAAATACTTAACGCATAATCGTCCTGCGCATAAGCATAGGATTTACCCCGATGAATATGCCGTGAAAACTGATCGAGGGTAATAATGAGGGCCAGCTGGCTACGAGAATTTTTTTCCCAGTGGAGATAATCACCACGCACCGCCGATTCCAAATCTTTGTCAAAGCGTGACTTGATCTCACTGTCGACCTGCTTATTGTCCCCAAACCAAATACGAGCCCGATTCTCAGAAGGGATAACCGTTTCCTCCACTCTTCCAAACCAAAATTCCAATATTGATTGTACCCGTTCCGTATTTACCATACCCTTACCCTATGTTATGCCCCTTTTCATACTATAGGACACAGGATTTTTTTTGCACATATGGTAATGGATTGATTAATATAGGATTATATATCCTCAAACCCCGGGCGTTAGCCCAGGGTTTGAGGATATATCAAATCATTTTAAAATTTGGAGCCATCGATGACGACAGAAAAAATGCGGATTGAATCCGATAGCATGGGAAAGATTGAAGTGCCAGCCAATCGGTATTGGGGAGCTCAATCGGAACGATCAACGATTAATTTTGCGATTGGACGAGAAACCATGCCACCCGAACTTATTCGTGCTTTAGGCATCCTCAAAAAAGCAGCTGCATGCACCAATCATGAAATAGGAAAATTATCCGCCGAAAAATGCAAACTGATTTGCCAAGCCGCCGATGAAGTGATCGCAGGTAAACTGAATGACGAATTCCCTTTAAAAATATGGCAAACTGGTAGCGGCACACAAACGAATATGAATACGAACGAAGTCATTTCAAACCGCGCTATTGAGCTTGCTGGTGGAAAAATGGGAAGTAAAAGCCCGATTCACCCCAACGATGATGTCAATATGTCACAATCTTCGAATGACACTTTCCCCACCGCTATGCACATTGCCGCGGCAGAAATGATTTTTAAAAGATTAATTCCCGCGGTGAAAAAATTACGTGACACCTTGGCACAAAAATCTAAGGCGTTTAGCCCTATTATTAAAATCGGTCGAACGCACTTACAAGATGCCGTGCCATTAACATTAGGTCAGGAATTTTCGGGCTATGTGAGTCAATTAGACCATAATTTAAATTCGTTAGATGAGGTATTACCCAATTTATATCGTCTTGCTTTGGGGGGAACTGCCGTTGGAACCGGGCTTAATACGCACCCTCAATTTGCGGAAAAGGCCGCCAAATATATTGCTGACTTAACTGGGCTTCCGTTTGTTTCCGCTAAAAATAAATTTGCTGCATTAGCGGCTCATGATGAGATTGTGCTTGCCAGTGGCGCATTAAAAGCGCTGGCTTGTGCATTAATGAAAATGGCCAACGATATTCGCTGGCTCGCTTGCGGACCTCGTTGTGGTTTAGGTGAATTAATCATTCCTGAAAATGAACCGGGCTCATCCATTATGCCAGGTAAAGTCAATCCCACACAATCAGAAGCCATGACCATGGTTTGTGTACAGGTATTAGGAAACGATGCAGCCATTGGATTTGCAGGCACACAAGGTAATTTTGAATTAAATGTCTTTAAGCCTGTGATGATTTATAACCTAATTCAATCCATTTATTTGTTAGCAGATGCTTGTCATTCCTTCAATGACCATTGTGCGATCGGCATCACACCCAATGAAGAAAAAATAAATTATTTCTTAAATCATTCACTGATGTTGGTGACGGCGCTCAATCCCGTTATCGGTTACGATAAGGCGGCACAAATTGCTAAAAAAGCACATCATGAAGGAAGCAGCTTAAAAGAGGCGTGCGTAGCACTTGGTTTTCTAACAGAAAAAGAATTTGATAACGCTGTAGACCCTAAAAAAATGGTATAAAAATCCCAGCAATTCCTGGGCTGATGCCCGGGGTTTGGCTTCGCTATAGCTTTTCAGATAAATATTTTGGTGAAAATGATCGTGCCATTAGAAGCCAACCCTCTCCTAGCCTCTCCCGCAGGCGGGAGAGGGAAGCTTGAAAGTGAGCACCATTGCCGGTAAGACAATTAAAATAGTTTATTTTTACCAAAATATTTATCTGAAACACTATATCAACAAGGAGGAAACAGTGAATACAAAAAAACTCGGCTTTATAACGATTGCAAGCTCCGTAGGGAGCGTATTAGAAATGTATGACTTTGTCATTTATATTTTTATGGCACCCGTAATAACTAAACTTTTTTTTCCACACAGCGATAGTTATTTGGCTTTATTGCAAGTATTTTCGATTTTTGCAGTAGGGTATTTATCGCGCCCCATTGGAGGAATTATTTTCGGTCATATTGGTGACCGCTATGGTCGCCAAAAAGGCCTAATTTTATCGATGATTCTGATGGGCATACCGATTTTCCTCATTGGCTGCTTACCCACTTACAAAAACATCGGTGGCGCAGCACCATTACTGTTGTTAATTTTACGTTTTTTAGTCGGAATATCCATTGGCGGCGAATTTCCGAGTGGCACCGCTTATCTCACAGAACATGCTCCCGCAAAATATCGCGGTTTTATTTCAAGCTTTCTTTTTTTTGGCATTAATTTGGGAACCATGCTGGCTTCATTCGTTGGTGCGATGCTGGTAAAATACATTTCTGAAACGACCTTATATCAATGGGGGTGGCGCTTTCCCTTTTTATTTGGTGGATTATTAGCAATTCTAGGTTTTTTTATTCGAAAAAGAATGGTTGAAAGCCCCATTTTTTTGGAATACCAAAAAGCGAAAAAACTTTCTCCAAAACCGATAACGGAAATGTTACGCTTCGAATCACGACAAATTTCACGCTCCTTTACGATTGTTTCTGTTATGGCGGCTGCAATCAGCGTGATATTTCTCTTTATGCCAACCTTTTTGAATGAATATTTGCAATTACCACTCGAGCAAGCGCTCACAGCCAATACCATTAATTTAGTGATATTTAGCTGTTTCATTCCTTTGTTTGCTTGGTTATCGGATATAACGAGTCGTAATTTTATTTTGAGCATCGGTGCTTATGGATTTTTGTTTTTGTCATTACCTTTGTATGACGGAATGTCACACGGATTAGGAGGTCTTTTTTACGTTTGCCTCATCAGTTTAGGGATCATCAGCGCAATGATTGTCGGCCCAATTTCCGGAACACTTGCTGAGCGATTCCGTAGTCGATATCGCACTTCGGGTATTGCATTATCTTATAATCTCAGTTTTGGGTTAGTGGGTGGTTTAGCGCCGTTAGCCGTCACTTATTTGCTGCATATGTCAAAAACCAATTTGGCACCGAGTTTTTACATGATGATTACTGCACTAATTTCATTAATTGCCATCATCAACTTACGTGATTTCTCCACGTTAGATACAGAGCAAATTGAAAAAGAATTATTACAGCTTGGAAAGCAAAGAGAGACTAAGCTGAATTAGCGGCTGTTTTAGGGGCCCGTTCTTAACGCCTTGAAGAGCGCTCATTGTTAACCTATAGTGTAGTTATTCGTGGAGTGATTGTGTTTAGGGAGGGGCAATGTTAAATACTATTTTAAAACAAAGCATTATTGGTGCCGTTAATGAAGCCGTTAAAAATAATCATGAAATTATATGCTTAGAACACTTTCTCCTGGGGCTTCTTAGCAATCAAAAAATAGCAGAAACGCTCATTAATAGTGGTTTTAATTTTGAAGCGGCTAAAAATGAACTTTCCGCGCGAATGTCGCAATTCATGTCAGTATCACAACATTATTACTCATCGCAAAATGTTTGTTACTCGTCCCAACTACGACGTGTTTTACAAAAAATTTTGCAACATCAGGAGCGGTCCTCTCACTCAGAAAATTCCAGTTGGCTTGAAATATTTTACGTCGTTCTTGATGAATGCAATAGCCATGCGGTAGAAATATTAAAAAAATCAGATCTAAATTTGTCAAAAATAAAAGGATTACTGCGTAGTGGGAATATCTCTCAACATGAAAAAGAAATTCCTATTCGAATCAAGCATACTTCCATCGCTAAAACCACTGTTCCGGAATATGTGAAAAATTTATTGGAAAATGCGACCAAAATGGATGCTTTAGTGGGGCGCGGCAGTGAATTGGATCAAACTATAAAAGTATTATGCCAAATGAAACGCAATAATCCTTTACTGGTTGGCGAGGTTGGCGTTGGAAAGCAAGCCATTGTGAAGGAATTAGCAAGGCGTATCGCAATAAATGAAATACCCAAAAAACTGTCTGGTCTTAAAGTGTATTCAATTGATCTTGGGTTCTTATTCATGAATCTTCGTCATCGCGGTGAGCTGGAGGCCAGATTTAAATTCATTTTAGACGAAATTTTAAAAGAAAATAAACTCATTGTATTCATTGGTGATTTTTACAATTTCATCAGTGGAAAAGAACTATCCGAATTCAGTACAGAAAAAAATAACATTTTGGAATTTTTATTAAGTTCAGAAAAAATTTATTGCATTGGGTCGACGACTTATGAGCAATATCGAACGATGACCACAAAAAATCCTAACTTTTTGCGTTATTATAGTAAAATTGACGTTCAAGAACCTCGCGATGATGAAACTTTTTCAATTTTAAAAAACATAAAATTAAAATATGAATCTTACCATCAGGTGGAATATTCCGATGATGCATTGCATCGTACGATTGAGTTATCTCGCCGCTATATCCCTGAAACGCATCTTCCTGAAAAAGCGATCGAAATTTTGGACGAAGCAGGCGCGTATCGTGCGTTGAACAGTCAAGATCTGACTACATCTGTTATCACCCCCCACGATATTGATAAAGTGGTTTCAAAAAAAGTGAATATCCCCTTGGAATCACTCTCCGTTACAGAGCGCGAATTATTTCGAAGTTTACCAGAACGATTAAAAAGCGTGGTTTACGGTCAAAATGAAGCTATCGATTTATTGTGTAATGCCATTCAATTATCTAAATTTGGTTTAAAAGACCCCCGCAAACCCATCGGGTCATTTTTACTGGCGGGTCCCACCGGCGTTGGAAAAACGGAAATTTCAAAGCAATTAGCCAAAATGCTCAACATTGAGTTTATTCGTTTTGATATGTCCGAATATATGGAAAAACACGCAGTCGCTAAACTAATTGGCGCCCCTCCCGGATATATTGGCTATGAACAAGGGGGGCTTTTAACGGAGGCCATCAATAAAGATCCCCATTGTGTCTTATTGCTGGATGAAATTGAAAAAGCACATCCCGAAATTTTTAATTTATTATTGCAAGTCATGGATTATGGCTGTCTAACGGATAGTAATGGCAGAAAAGCCGATTTCAATCACGTGATGCTCATCATGACCACAAACGCAGGCGCACAGCAATTAGAAAAAACACGCATTGGATTTTCAATCGATGATTCTGAGGAAAACTCCACTGCGGGAGAAATTAATCAGTTATTTTCGCCTGAATTTAGAAATCGGCTGGATGACATTATTCACTTCAATTATTTAGATAAAAATTCCATTATGCACATTGCCAACAAACAATTATCAGAACTTAAGAAATTCCTTACTGAAAAAAATATTCTACTGAATCTCACCGAAGCCGCTGAAAATTGGATTGTTCATCAAGGATATAATCGCACCATGGGCGCGCGTCCATTAGAACATCTGATAAAAAATAAAATCAAAATCCCATTGTCGGTGGAAATTCTTTACGGAAAATTAGCCGATCGACAAGGCACCGTGAATATCGATGTCGAAGACGACGATCTCACGATGCAATTTGATTTAAATGTACAGTAATTCTCGGTCAAGTTAAATGTAGTAATTAACCGCAATAACAGCCGACGTGAAATCCGCCGTCCCTTTCCCCGCAACACTAAACCAAGCACCCGCAATCACACCAAAACTCGGCGTAAAGTTATATTCCATCGCCGGCGCCAAGCTAATTAAATTGTAACCTGTACTACCATTTGTCGCGGCCATACCGGTTGCCGTTGTGCCAGCGATCCCCTTAAAGCGGGTCAGCTCTTGATGAGCATACACAACATCAAGTGCCGGCACCCAATGTTGAGTCAGTGTAAATTCAAGGCCTAAATCAACTGAATATTTATCCCCAGGATCAATCGTGCCGCTCGTGCCAAATCCCCCGCCATAGCTATTAAATCCAGAAACTTGAACCGTAGGTGCTGTACTGAAAGCAAAATCCAAGCGAGTACGCAACACACGTCCATGCCATAGGCGTAATGATTTTTGAAAGTTAGCACCAATGACGGTCTGATAAGCACCCGCGCCCGTACTATCAACCCCTGAACGATAAGCAATTAAATCTTGATAGCGACCACTGGGAAAAGTTTCACCCACCGTAATACGCAAATTCGGCCAAACATCAGATTTAATCGCTTGAATACCAAACAACAGATTAATATCCCCAAGGGAGTTATATTCATGGCCATTTTTGAAGCTAAACAGGTAGGGCAATGCGGCTTGAAAATCTAAACGATCCGCTAAACCATGCGTTAATATTAATACGGGATTAACTGCCTGCGTCGAATCGATGCTATGCATACGCCAATTACTACCGTAGATGCCATACGCATCGGTAATAAATAAATAAGGTTCTATATTTGTATGACCTTTTGGAACGGTAACGCCTGCTGGGGCGAGCAGAGGACCGGTTAACCATGGTTCTGAAATAACATAATCGCTCGTATCAAAACTATGTTGAGAAACAGCAAAAGCACTGAAATTGGAAAGAAGAAGCAACGTTTGGCAAGCCAAACGGCGAAACTGAGACATGATGGCTCCTTATTAATAATAAAAAATGTGCATTATTCCAAAAATCCATCCATGACTAATTTTGCATTCTTGTTGACGGCATATTGCGAAAAATCAGTTTGACCGAGTTGACGCAATAAAGATTCATCCGTAAAAAAATTGCCTGTGCATTGCTTACTGTTCATCAACAATAGCTGATACGCTGCGTCTGCCATAATTTTCGGCGTACGTGAGCCTTGATAAACTTCTTGCGGAAAATGAACTTCCACCGCGGTTGTTGCAATCGTGGTTTGTGGCCACAACGAATTAACAGCAATGCCTTCTTGTGCAAATTCCGCTGACATACCTAACGTACACATGCTCATGCCATATTTTGAAATGGTGTAAGGCAAATGATGTTTAAACCACTTTTTATCCATATTCAATGGAGGGGAAACATTAATAATGTGTGGATTTTTCGCTTTTTGCAGGAAAGGAATGCAAGCTTGTGAAGCACAAAACGTAGCACGTGCATTGACGCCCGTCATGAGATCAAATCGTTTCATGGGAGTATTCAAGGTGTTTGTCAGGTTTAAAACACCCGCATTATTAATAAGCGCATCAATACCTCCAAAAGTCTCCGCCGCCTGCATAATGGCACGTTGTAAGGCCTCGCTATCGCGTAAATCAATTTGTAGTGGCAATGCGTTACCCCCTGCAGAACGTATTTCGTCAGCGACGCTATGAATGGTACCCATCAATTTGGGATGTGGATCGGATGTCTTTGCTAGAATAACAACGTTAGCCCCTGCTTGCCCACATCGCACAGCAATTGCACTGCCAATCCCGCGGCTGGCTCCCGTCACAACAATGGTTTTTTTTGCTAGTGATTGCATAATATCCCTTTTTTTTGTGGTTTGATTCTTGATTGATCCTGTAACTTGCCCCAAGATCCAGCGCTAACTTAGCATCACTACTCTGTTCGAGCAATAGGTAATGCGGATGTGAGCCAGGAATTCCCCATCTTTCGATGGGGAATTCCTTCCCTTTCATTGACGCGGGCTGCAGGGGACCTGCATCCTCGCGATCAAGGGGGAGCGCACAAAGCTCCCCCTTGATAATCCCCCACTGTTTCAATCTTTTGTTTTCTAAAACAATAAGTTGCCACATAATGAACTTGGGGAATTGCTGGATGTGAGCTTAGAGCTACAACAAAAATCACCGGTTTTACAGCTTGCTCTGCACTTTATCCCATGTGCCGAATGAAGTGTTTTCCGTAATAATATTACAACTCGTATCATTGCCATAACAGCCTCGACAGAGATACGGCTACCTACATGAGTTTAATAAACATTAAATCCCACACCCCATGCCCCAGCTGCAAACCCCGCTGCTCAAATTTCGTTTTTGGGCGTAAATGATCATTCACAATAAAATGACCCTGCCCCGCCAGATTATTAAATCCTGGCGCTTCCGTCATGACTTGCATCATGTATTCTGCATAATTTTGCCAATCCGTAGCAAGATGAATTTTGCCACCGATTTTTAATTTTTGATGCAACAGTTCAATGAACTCGGGTTGAATTAAACGACGCTTATGATGTCGCTTCTTTGGCCACGGGTCCGGAAAATAAATTTGTACTCCAGATAAACTGAAATCGGGAATACTCTTTTGCAAAACTTCAAGCACATTTTGTTGAAAAATGCGAATATTTGTCAGCTGATGCGTGATAATTTGCTGTAATAATTTTCCAACACCCGGGCGATGCACTTCCACACCAATAAAATCAATTTCAGGATACTGCAACGCCATCGTGATTAACGATTGCCCCATTCCAAACCCGATTTCCAAAATCACATCACTTTCACGTTGGAATACCCGCGCTAAATTAAGGATCCCCCCGTCTGTCGTTAAACCCAATTTTGCCCAATGTTGTTCCAACGCTTGTTGTTGACTTGTCGTCATGCGCCCTTCCCGTCGCACAAAACTGCGAATCACTCGCTTTCGTTCATTCGTCATTACATTACTCTTAACGTTGCTGTAGAAAATTACGGTTAGATTCGTTACGATACGTGGCAATCTACCACACCAAGGCTTGCGGGTGTAGTTTAATGGTAGAACTAAAGCTTCCCAAGCTTTAAGCGTGGGTTCGATTCCCATCACCCGCTCATCTAAAAACTGACGGATAGGTGGCAACTATGGCAAAAGCATTTAAGGTTATTGGCAGCATTATTGCAATGCTGGTCATCCTGTTCATTATTGCAATTATTATTACTGCGTTGATGTTTAATCCCAACCGTTATCACCAACAAATTGAACAATGGGTATATCATAAAACCCAACATCCACTCACTATTCAAGGAAAGATGAAATGGTCTTATTTTCCGTGGATTGGTATTGAAATTCCAAAAGTCACCTTGGGTAATCCCACTGGCTTTAAAGGGCCCGCGTTAGCGAATATCCAAAATCTCAAGATCAAAGTAAAATTATTACCTCTATTTTCTGGCAAGGTAGAAATAGATGACATCGGCATACAGAATGCAATTATCCACTTGATCATTAACCAAAACTACCAACCCAACTGGCAATTCTCCATTAAGGCTAAAACAGCCCAAATAAATGCAGCCCCATCATCAAAAAAATCCTCCTCACATCTACTTCCTATTCATGGATTCAGTATTCGTAATCTGACTATTGAGAACAGCGCGATTCATTTCATTAACCAACCCAATAATACGGCCTGGAATATTCTTAAATTTAATTTCACGATTAATAATTTCGACAACAATAAAGAATTTCCGTTATTAATGGCCTTTAATTTTGATCAAGGCGAATCTCAGCACAACGCCTTTCAAAATCAATTAAGCGCTCACGCAACGGTTAATTTACTCACTCAGCACGTGGATGTTTCCGAGTTTGCGATTAACACCGTTATTCTCCGTCCTGAATTACCCAAAATTCCGTTAAGTGCGAAAGGAAAAATATCGCTTGATATGCATCAAGAAAATTTATCCCTCAATAAGTTGGCCTTAACTTTTGCGAATATGAAATTAAACGGCAGCGCTCGCCTGACTCATTTCTTGAGTGTGCCTCACTTTCAACTGAATCTGGCATCCGAAAAAACAGATATTGAAAATTTTGTAAAAACCTTACAAAACAAAGACTACATCACTGGAACATTAACGATGAAAACGACGCTGACTGCGCAAGGGGCAAGTACGCATCAAATTGAAACGAGCTTAACTGGAAATGGCAGCATTGCAATCGATAACGGCACGGTGAAAGGCATTGATATTGAAGGTCTACTTCAACAGGCGATTGCACTCATTCATAAACAACCACAACCCACTCCCGCACAAAATAAAAATGAGACGCCATTTTTTAAAATTTCAGCGAATTATATGATTGAAAATGGCATACTGAGAAATAATGATTTGTTATTTCAAGGTCAAAAAATTCGCGCCAATGGGATGGGAAGTGTTGATTTAGTGAATAATGAAATTGATTACCAGCTCGATGCGCAGTATTCGCAATCACAACAAAATACGGAGCCTGATTTTTCACTGCCAATTTTAATTACGGGAAAAACTAATCATCCCAAAATCGTTCCTGATTTTCCCGCTATTGCTAAAAAATATCTGAAACAACAAATTAAAGATTTCATTAATAATAAATCCAAAGATATTGGCAAGACGCTCGAAAATCTTTTTAGATAGGGCCCCCGCTTGTCGGAGAAAAGGCGAGTAGGGAGAGCAGTCATTGTGTAAATTTTCTCGTTAACTAAAAAATATGTTATCTGAAACGCAATTCTCAAAAAAAGTTTTAACGTGGTATGATAAACATGGCCGGCATCATTTGCCATGGCAAAAAAAGCAAACTCCGTATCGCGTGTGGGTTTCAGAAATTATGCTGCAACAAACCCAGGTGTCCACCGTCATTCCGTATTACGAAAAATTTATGCAGCACTTCCCGACATTATCTTCGTTAGCCCATGCAGCACTTGATGAAGTTTTACAATATTGGTCGGGTTTAGGATACTACGCACGTGGTCGCAATTTACATCGCGCCGCACAATACATTCAGACGCATCACCAAGGTCATTTTCCAACAACACTGGCAGAATTAGAAAATTTGCCCGGAGTAGGACGATCAACTGCTGGGGCGATTTTATCACTGTCAGGAAATACTTCTGCCGCCATCTTAGATGGCAATGTAAAGCGTGTTCTCACTCGCTGCTTCGCCATTTCGGGCTGGCCAGGCAAAATGGATGTATTAAATCAGTTGTGGCAACTTGCTGAAAAATACACACCACATTTGCGCTGTCGCGACTACAATCAAGCAATGATGGATATTGGCGCGCTGATCTGCACACGGACCAAACCGAAATGCACGCAGTGCCCACTAAATAAGCACTGCCTTGCATATCAACAAAATCAAATGGAGGCGTTTCCTAACAAAAAAAATCAAAGCGCCAAACCACAAAAGCACACCTTTATGTTAATTTTAAAAAATACCCACAATGAGATTTTATTATTAAAAAGACCCGAGCACGGTATTTGGGGTGGATTGTGGAGTTTTCCGGAATGCAATGAGCAAGAAAAAATTATGGATTTGTGTCAAACGCATTTTCATTGTCAAGTCACTGCAACGCAAACATTACCAGAGATAACGCATGTTTTTAGTCATTTCACATTAAAGATCGCGCCATTGATCTTGAACATCACGATAAAAAAACATTTCGTTATGGATTCTCACCATCAAGTTTGGTATAACCTACAACAAGCATTGCCAGGCGGTATCCCCGCACCAATTGCAAAGTTGATTCAGCAAACGCGAGATTTCATTTAATGGGTCGAAAAATTTTTTGTGTGAAATTACAACAAGAAGCCGATGGGCTAGATGCCCCCCCCTACCCTGGGCAACTGGGTCAAAAAATCTTTGAAACGATTTCTGCGCAAATTTGGCAGCAATGGTTAACTCATCAGACAATGTTGATTAATGAATACCGATTAAACTTAATAGATCAAAAATCACGCGAGTTTTTGCGACAAGAAATGGAAAAGTTTTTATTTGGACAAGGAAGCACTAAACCTGTCGGTTACAATGATCCAAAGCAAAAATAACGGCGTAACATGCGTAACTGATGGTTGACTAAGTTCATCAGAGAGGGTTAAATTTACCGTCTTCGACAATGGCCAGATAGCTCAGTCGGTAGAGCAGAGGACTGAAAATCCTCGTGTCCCCAGTTCGATTCTGGGTCTGGCCACCATATTTTCAATCAGTTGCAGATTTCTCTCAAAACCGCTGCGAGAGTTTTGTGGGATATCCCCTCTGAGCCTCGTTTCATTAAACTTAATCTAGGATTGTTCTCTGTATTATCGATTTTTTCAATATTCGACAATAACCTGGATTCTTACATCCTTTTTTAGATGGAAATGGGCGTGTTGGACGACTCTTAATTATGCTGCTTTTGGTTGAACAAAAAATGCTACCCTCGCCCTTATTATATTTATCTGCATTTTTTGAAGCAACACGCGACGGAAATCATGACGGATGTTGACGAATAATCACATTGCTTTATCAGCTCGGTTGTAAAGAGTCTTTTTGTGATATTATTTTCGGTTCTTCCACCCCAAAAGAAGAAAAAACGCTGTTGCTGATGAGTGAGAACACTTTATTTTTTTTCATTTTTTCAGAAAATACTGCTTGCACAGCATTCAAAACTTCTTGTATGGTTTTCTTTTCTTCTTCTGGAGGCCGATAAACCGACTTAGCATTTGAAATCTTATCAATAATGGATTTTAATTCAGATTCCTCCAAAGTGTTAAGAAAGCCAATCCATACATCCATTTTCTTTTGTGACGCAAGTGTGTTTAAAGCAAACAAAGTATTATCCTCGGAATAAATGATGGCATTTAACAATGCCATTCCAATGACGCTATTTTTTTTTGCAATTTCAAACAATGAATTCAACATTTCCGGTTCAAAAACAGAAGAAAATACAATTAACTCAAATCCATTTAAATCCCGATGAACTTTACTCTGCGTTAAAAAATTAGAAAAATCCTTTTCATCGATCTGATTTGATTCAGCTAATTTAATGACATCCATAAAAGTTTCAATCTTAATAAAAGGAATTTCGCAATAAAATTTTTCCCATTTAGTTCCCGTATCTCCAATTATATCTATAAAATTCCGCTCTAATCCAGGCGACATTCTTGCAATAACATTTAATAGAGTATAACCCAATTTATCTTTTTCGTGCAATGAGAAAAAAATATTTCTCTGAAAATAAATATCTCCACTCTCTTGGACCAATTTTAACAGAGCATTCGCTCCATTCAGTTCGTGAGTATTTAAAAAAACCTGTAATCTTGTTAATCCATCTTTTCTTCGATAAGTCAAAGCTTCCAGAAGTTTCCATCTTAAAAATTCGTCATCAACAGCAAGACTGAATATTGAAAATATATTTTCTGAGTCTTGATTCAGCATGTCGAAACCTGTCCTAAAAAAATTGATCTCTTTCGTCAATGAGTTCCCTATCTCTTTCCTTAATTCGGAATCACGTTTCGCTAATGTTAAAATAACTGCTAATTCTTTGGGAGAATAATTGACAATATAATGAAAACCGAAATTTTTTAATAAAAGTTCTCCACGCTGCGTGATTAAATTTGAATAAGCAGAAAATTGTCTTTCTTTTTCCACTGAACTAAATTCACGAATAGTAGAGAAATCAATAGCTAACGCTGTATTTTCTTCATAGATACCGTTGTATTGTCTTGCCATCATAAATACCTTTTTTACGATCATTTCTTTATTTTCACTGATGGTTTCACCCAGATTAGGATCGTAAAAATACCATTGGGCTTCATCCTTTTCATACCATAATGAACAAACGTGATCCAACGTGTGGATTAAGCACATCGTTCCCTCTGTAAATAATGTCTCTTCTAAAAAATCAGAAAAATTCTTCGATGTAAAACATCCTGAAAAAATAAATCTGTCTTTGATTTTTCCTTTTTCTGAATCAAAAAGACCAAAATTTGGTGTTAAAAGTTCAAATTGATTAGGATGAATAAACATTGGAACTTGATGAAAAAGCACATAATTAACCGCTCGTTGTAATAACGTATCTAATGAGCTCTCTTCTGGCTGAGATGATGAGAGCAAACGTATTTTTTGCTGGAGCGACTCCTCTTTGCTATCCCAATTTATGATGGTGTTGAGTAATTCTTTCCACCAGTGGTAGTGCTCTCGGTTTGTTGCCAACATATACGAATAAACAATAGCAAAACCGTGGCAAAGACCTTCCTTCAGTTCGCTTTTTTCTTTCTCACTGAGGGGTAAACTATTGTACCTATTTCGATCAATTTCAATGTAATCAATCAGCTTTTCGATCAATATCACTTGCGGCGGCATAATAGTTCCTCAACCCTTTAAACATTAGAGAACTATTATACTGGTTAAAGTTTAAATAATTATTAAGCATTTTGGTTAAAACAACAGCAAAAGTGAATTTGTTTTCAAATGCCCATAACCCGAATATTTCACACCGAACTGCGAGGGTCGGTGTGTCGCCAACGGGAAGGTCTTTTGTTTGAAGGGCGTCGCAACCAGGGAAAGTAAGGAGCGCCGAGCACAGGATGTGCGTCCCTGAAAACAAAAGACCTTCCCGTTGGCGGTAGGGTACTTGGTGTGGCCGTCATCTTCAAAAAGCAACATGACAGGAATTCCCCATCTCCCGATGGGGAATTCCTTCCCTTTCATTGACGCGGGCTGCAGGGGACCTGCAGCCTCGCGATCAAGGGGGAGCGCGCAAAGCTCCCCCT
>MGOZ01000028.1:0-26598 GCA_001797285.1 Coxiella sp. RIFCSPHIGHO2_12_FULL_42_15 | reverse complement strand
AAAGCTCCCCCTGGATAATCCCCCACTGTTTCAATCTTTTGTTTTCTAAAACAATAAGTTGCCACATAATGAACTTGGGGAATTGCTGGCAACATGAAATATCCAGGATAGGGGGGATACGATTCTCTCCATGTGGGAGCCCCCATCGTTAAAAGAAAAGGGGATCCAACCTAGGGGTACTATAAGCCGGATTGCACACAAGCACCGACTTTTGTACTTGAAATAAAGGATTAGCTTCATAAAAATGAATAAGTTCCTGTGGCGAAGTGGAATTTTTCAAAAGAAATACAGACAAGTCATCCAGCAAAGGATACTGCTCAGCAGGAATCTCTGTTCCCGAACGCATGAGGCCCCATACATCCCACGTTAATATTTCATATTTATTTAGAAATGCAAGTGCTTGAATTAACCGATTACGCACATACCATAACCCGCGGATATCACGCGCACCAATATAACGCGTATTTATTCTATTTTCTCGGCATAATTTCCAGGCCAACTCTGCGGGTAACACTTTTCCTGGAGGAATATCGTAACGGTCAAAATCAAGTTGTAAACGATATTTTTCGATATGTAATAATGTGGTCCGAGTATCCACTACATACCACCGTTTTTGATTTTCGTTCCAATATTCCAACCATATGCCATCAAGATAAATTCCCGGCGTAAAATAATCCGCAAATCCAACACGTAAACGCGCAGGAATATGGCGCTGACGAAGAACAGAGCAAACTAACAGAGCGATATCACGACAAATACCAATCATTCGATGTGGAATATCCCGATAAACACTCAATGGTTTTGCTCCATCCTCGGAAAGACGACGCAACCAACGATTAGCATAACGCGTATCCATTTCAGAAAAACGCATTAATGGAATCTTATAATTGAAAAGCGCTTCATCTGCCATATGCAAAAATAAATTTTGAATTACCGTGCAAAGGTCGGGAATATTCTCAGGTAATTCATAAAATAAATAAAAGAAAATTCCAGGGCTCGTAAAAATACTGTGAGAAATATAAAAATCAGTCTTGCTCATAAAAACCGAGTGAATAGTTAACAATATCGTTAGAATGAACATCAGTTGACAATATCAAAGGGACTATCGTATCTTGTGGACGCAGCAGCAAAGGTAATTCCGTACATGCTAGAACAATTGCCTCGCATTTTTGCTCAGCATACATATTTTCACACAAGAATTTTACAAAATGTTTTGACTCAGAACTCAATATACCATAGCACAATTCGCTAACAATAATATGATGTAACGTTTGTTGAAAATGCGCCGAAGGGAGAACAACACTCAAATTATACCTATTTAATAATCGACGAGTGTAAAAAGAATTTTTTGCCGTAAAATCTGATCCTAACAAACCAATTTTAGAATAACCACAATGCAATACATTTCTTCCAACACTATCAATAATATTTAATAACGGAATTTTAATTGCGTTTTGAACATCCTCTGCGATAATATGAAAGCTATTACACGGAATAACGACAAAATCAGCGCCAATTTCTTGAAGTCGGCAAGCTATGTCAATAAATATTGACGCTATTTTTTCCCATTGACTTTTGATGGCGTATAACATAATCATTTGTAGATTAACACTAAAAATTATAATTTCAGCCCGGCTAAAAGTTCCAAAAATTTCCACGTATTTTTTGTTAATATTGATATAATATTGCGCAGTTGATTGGGAGCTTAGTCCTCCAATAATTCCAATCTTTAACATAATTATCTCCTTTAATTCAGTTTTCAACTCAGACCATCCAAAGAATGGTAAAGAGACTCTAAAAATTTATAATCTATTTTTCCATTTTTATTTAATGGAAAATGATTCAATTGGATAAATTTCGAAGGGCACATATAGTCAGGTAATTCAGAACGACATTTCATCTTGAGTTCCTCTATTGTGCAATCTGTTTTTCCAATAAAGCAAATAAAACCAAATATTTTTTTTATTTTCTCCTCTTTTATTGGTAACACAGCAACATGACTGGTTAATGCTATTTCTTGAATACGGATTTGAATTTCTGATCGTTCTACACGATAACCGCGTATTTTAAATTGATCATCAACACGACCTTTAAAAATCAATCCATAGTTTGGATGCCACTGCCCTAAATCGCCCGTACGATAATTTTTCACTCCATTAATCGTAATAAATTTATCGCGATCAATTGTGGTATTATTCCAGTATTCTTTAACCACTTGGCTACCAGATAAAACAATTTCATCATCAACGAGGCAAGCCCTCTGCCCTTTGAAGGGCCAACCTATTGGAATGAGTTTTTCATTAACGAAAGAGTTCCAACGAAAACCGGTAATGAAAACCGTTGCTTCTGTTGGCCCATATAAATTATCAATCACGGAATTAGGTGCTGCAATACTCCACAATTTAGTGAGAGATAATGGTAATGGTTCTCCACAAAAGATACTATACCGTAGTGATGGAAAGATATTTTCTCTTAAACGCCGAAATTGTTGCAGCAATGCAACGACAGATGGGACGCTGGCCCAGTGTGAAATTTCGTTAACTTGAATATAATCCTCCAAACGGTAAATATAATTTTCAGGTAAAACACAAAGACAGGCGCCAACCATCCAGCAACTAAAAATATCATGTACTGAAACATCAAAAGTAAGCTCGCTAATATGAGAAAAAACAGATTCAACATTCACATTCATACGAGAAATAATATTTTTTAAAAAAGATAGTATATTGATATGTGAGATAGCTACTCCTTTTGGTTTTCCAGAAGTGCCTGAAGTAAACATAATATATGCATATTGGTAAGCTGATTTAGGGGAAACAAAAGAATTTGAATAAGAATTTAATGACAACCTAACGATAGTTAGACGATATTGAAGCTGATGATTAATGTGATTCGCCATAGTTAAATTGTTTTCATCAACTAACAACGTAGTTGATTTTGAGCAATTAATTGCATCAATAAGTCGATCAAGATTATCTTTAGTGTTGAGAAAAATATACGCCCTACCCGATAAAATAACGCCAAAAATTCCAACATAAGATCCAACATGACGAGAGGACAAAATTAAAATTCTTTCTTCATTCGTATCTTGCAACATCACAGCAATATTCTTAGCATGATAAAGAATCTCTTCATAACGATAAGAAATATGTTTAAATCGGATCGCTTCCCGATATCGATTCAATTCAAAAGAAGACAATAAATTCGAAGCCAAACTGCTTTCGTAAGGAATTCGATCTGACTTGTTCATGCTAAAACTCCGAGCTATTTTTTTAAAAATATGCACTCACGATCCAAATTCGGTTATGATTGAACTAAATCAAAATCGAAATACAGCAACTCCAAAAGTGGCCCCTAGTCCAACCGTTACCATAAGATAATAATCTCCAGATCTTAACAAACCCGCTTCTACCACATCTGAAAAGTTGATCAGAATATCAGAACCAAAACAATGCGCATATTTTTTTATATTTTTCAAATAAATTTTTTCAATTGGAAATTGAAGTGATTTAGAAACATTAATCCATGAAATTCGATTCACATTATGTGGCAATATCCAGGAAATTTTTTCAAGCGTTAAATTTACTTTATTGACAGCACGTAATATAGTTTCAGAAAGAAAAGAAACATAATTTTTCTCAAATTCATAAGCATCTTTTTCATTAAGCCAAATACCTTGAGAATATCTTCCATCAGTGGCCATTTCTAAATGCAATAATTTATTATTTTCATGATGTAAAGAAATTAAAGCGGCTGCCGCCGCATCACCCATAATAGAAGTATTTGGTATTACCTGAATGGTTGGAGTAAATGCTCGCTCTCCCGTTACAACGATAGCTTTCACATGCTTATCTTCATTTTTTAACAACATGCCTGCCATTTCAAATGCATTGAGAACGGAAGCACAATTGTTTAGCGATGTTCCAAATGCGAAAGCATGATCTAGTCCTAACTCCGTTTTAACATCACGAATAACAGATCGACCAAAGCGAGTAATCACTTTTGCTGTATGCGCATGAATGAGATATTGAATAGAATTCGTGTCAATTTTTGTCGACTCTATCAAATGACGAATAGGATTAATAATTAACTCTTGATTCGTCAATCCTTTTGCACACGGAATTTCTTGAAGTCCATAAATTTTTTCATACACTTTAGCCTCATAAGAATTGATATTATAACGATCAAAATTCTCACTCACTTTCAATTTTTTTTCAGGAATAAAATAAGAAACGCTTTTTATTGAAATCATTATTCAATTCTCATTTTAAGATTTATGTCCATGATAATATAAAATAGGCATAATAAAGAGAGTAAATATAGTTCCTATTATCATACCCATTGTTATCGTGATACCCAAAGAAAATCTAGATTCATAACCCGCACCAGAAGAAAAAACCAATGGAAGAACACCGAAAACAATCGACAATGTTGTCATCAAAATAGGACGAAACCTCAATTCAGCCGCATTAAAAATTGCCTGTTTTTTTGAAAAACCAGAAACGCACATTTTATTAGCAACATTTATTAAGAGAATTCCATGCTTGCTAATCAATCCCATTAAGGTTAATAAACTCATTTGTGTATAAATATTTAAAGTCGTCATGCCCAACTTCATCGATAATAAAGCCGCTGATAGTGCCATTGGGACACTACCAAACAAAATAATCCATGGATCACGAAAATTCTCAAATTGTATCGTTAAAATAATATAAATAACGAAAAATCCCGATAATAATAGCCAAAAAGATTGATGCCGCTCTTGAATATACTGACGTGATGGTCCAGAATAATCAAAACTCATATTAGAAGGGAATATTTTTCTTGCCATTTTTTCTAAAAATTCCAATCCTTCCGAAAGAGAATGATTTTTAGACATAACTCCAGAAAATGTGACTGAATTAAATTTTTGAAATTGATTGAGCGATTCAGGGATTGATTTTATTTTTAATGTGACCAATGCACTTATTGGAATATGCAATCCACTCTCCGAAGGTACTGTTATATTATCTAAATTTTCAATTATAGAATAATTGGATTTAAAAACAATTGGGTATCTCCTTCCAAAAAGTGAAAAATACTGTATTGGATATTTATTAAATAATGTACTGAGCATCTGATTGATATCAGAAATATTAACGCCCATGGAAACTGCTGCTTCACGATCAACTTTAATTTTTAACAGGGGTCTTCCATAGTGGAGATCACTTTGTAAAAATTCATATAACCCACTTTTTTTTGCTTGATGGAGAAAACTCTCTGAAATTTTATAAAGATTTTTATATCCACCCACTGATTTAATCACGAACTGAAGTGGTAACCCTGAATCAATTGGTAAAGAAGAAGGTGTGATAATAACAGAATCAATCCCCGCTATTTTAGCAAGATTATTACGTAATTGATGATGCAAATCTATTTCTAATTGTTTTTTCCATGAAGACAGATGGATAAAAGAGAGTGCTTGGTGCTGATCTGGAATACCATTCACGTAAACGTAAGAAGAGATCTTTTCTGGTATATTATAAATAGAATTAAAAAGAAAAGTATTATTCATTAAAAAATTCTGGTTAGTTGAAGATGGAGCGTTTGATAATACTCGAAAAAATCCCCGATTCTCTTTCGGCGCCAATTCCTTAGGAACACTTATATAAAAATAAACGCAAGATAATATTGATATTATCCAAATCGATAATATCACATATTGATAATGAAAACATTTCTCTAGCAGGTTTTTATAAAAGTGTTTTAAAAAAACGACTTCTGTCTTCAATGGTTTCATGACTTTCATGGCAATTATAGGTGATAAAGTTAATGCAACAATTCCAGATAAAAGGACAGATCCCGATAAAGTAACAGCGAATTCACTAAAAAGAGAGCCCATCATTCCATGAGAAAATACGACCGGAGAAAAAACAGCTGCTAACATTAATGTCATCGAAATAACAGGAAAAGCAATTTCCTTCATTCCTTGAGCGGTAGAAATAAAAACAGAAACTCTTTGATCAAGATGACGATAAATATTTTCAATCACTACAATAGCATCATCCACGACAAGGCCAATAGCGATAACCATTGCTAACAATGTTAATAGGTTAAGTGAATAATTCGCATACGATAGAATAAAACAGGTTCCCAATAATGCAATAGGAATAGTCAATATAGGAACAAATGCAACTCGAATACTAGCCGTAAATAAGTACATGATTGCACTTACGATTAATATTGCTTCAAGCATGGCTATGAAAACTTCTTTTATCGCCGCATAAATATAATCGGTAGCATCCACAACGGTATTCATTTGAATTAAACTTGGCATTTTCATCTGCAATTCTGACAGTAATTTTCGGATAGAGACAATAGTAGCCATCGGATTAGCACTCAATGCGGGTTTCACAAAAAGCATTACTGTCGGTTGCCCATTGTAATAGGCAGAAACATTTTCATTTTCATTACCAAGCACTGTTCTACTCACCTCTTTTAATCGTACAATACTGCTATGTTGATGTTTAATCATTATGTCATTGAATTGTTTCACCTGTGATAGGTCTGAATCTAATTTTACATCCATGCTAATGTTTTTATCGTCGATATTACCAATCGTACTTTGAAAATTCTGTTTCTTTAACGCTGAAATAATTTCTTTCGCTCCAACCTGATAAGCAGACATCAAATTAGGATCCAAGTAGACGTTTAATGCTAATTTATCACCTAAAACCTCAGAACTAGCCACGCCTGAAATTGATTCCAATCGAAGCTTGATATCACGATTTAAATAATCAGTAATGTCTGCTCGAGAGAGTGTATTACTACTAAACGCCAAAATTAACAATGGACTATCATCAGCATTTTCCTTACTCACAAGCGGAGATTCAATTTCGTTTGGTAATTGATCTCGTATACTGGAAACTTTTTCCATTACATGGACTAATGCGATATCTGAATTAGCGTTAACATCGAGATACAAATGAATTATAGTGCGATTTTGCGTACTTTTTGAAGTGATATAATTGACATTTTCAATATCATATAATGCACTTTCAATAGTATTAGCAACAGAATTTCGCATTGTTTCAGCTGTAGCACCGGGGTAATTCACTGTAATATTAATAATCGATAATTCCATTTTTGGAAATAATCGCAATGGAAGTTTATTTATCGAAAGAAAACCAAAGAAAATAATCATCAATGTGATTGAAATTGAAAATACAGGTTTTTTTAAGAAAAATTCAGTCCAATGCATTTTTATCGTATTCCAAGTCTATAAAAATCCCCGGGGTAACGCCCAGAGGGTTTGAGGATATAACCTCAAGGTCGACAGGTTCATGCGATATGATAATCTCAAAAGCCCGTCATCTCTCGATTTATTCGCAGGATTCAGCCAGCGGGGGAATCCAATTTAACTTTTTGCTTATCAGATATCTTTTGCCATCCAGAAGAAACAACGAAATCACCCAAGTGAATCCCGCTTTTTACGATGACTCTTCCTCCTATTCGTTTTCCTAATACAACGTGTTTTTGAAACACATGCTTATTTTTATAAAGGTAAACAAAATTTCCGTACGGATTATAATTAATCGAATTTTCCGGAATAACAATGCCATTTTTTCGTTTTGAGGATAAAATAGTCATATTAACAAACATACCCGGAAGAAGTTGATCATTCGTATTCGATGTTTCTGCCCTTACTAATAAAGTCCGGGTATTTTCATTAAACTGAGAGTCTATCGCAATTATTTTTCCATGCAATACCGTATTTTTTTTATTTGGAAGGCTTATTTCAACATCTTCACCTAAAAAAATCAGTGGCTTTTTCTTTTGTGGAATCGAGAAGTCAACATAAATTTTTGATAGATCTTGCAAAGAAGTGATCGTCTTTCCTGGAGAAAGATATTCACCTACATTAACTTTACTAAGCCCTAATCGACCTGAAAATGGCGCTAAAATAATAGTTTTATCAAAAACAGCACGATCATGAACGAGCTTTTCTTTTTCTTTTTGAACAATTGAAATATTTTTTTCACTTTCCTCATGAGAAACATAATTCTTAGATAAAAGTGTTGTATAGCGCTGTGCATTTTGATCGGCTATTTGATACTTTAACTCATCTAATTTTACTAACGTCTCTAAATCTTTATTAGCCAAAGTTAGCAGTATATCGCCTTTTTTAACGGTATCTCCCGATGAAAAATTTATATTTTCAACAATTCCAGGAACGGAAGAAGTAATATCAACCCCCTGATTAGCCTTTACAGTACCAATCGAAGAAATGACGTCAACGTAATTTTCAACAACTGCTTTAGTTACTTTAACAATCGGGGCTATATTCTGATTGCTTCTTTTACTATTTTTAGTGAAAATAAAAAAAAATAAAATTAATATAGATAAAATAATAATTATTATTACTTTCATATTTAACTCTTTATGAAAAAATGAATTTGTAATGATTTTTTATCAATTTTTCCATTTTCCAATTTTGGCAATGAATGTAAAATGACAATGGATGTTGGCCTTTTTTCACAAGAAAGTCTTTCAAAAACAAACTGTTTTAAAGATTTTTCGGATAGGTTGTTTCCAGAAACAAATGCCACAATAGCGGTACCTAATTCCAGATCCTCTTTTCCTAGTACTGCCACTTCAGTAACGTGTGGATGTTGTAATAAATGAGATTCTATTTCTTTAGGGCTCACTTTTATCCCACGAGATTTCAACATTTCATCATGACGACCATGAAAGTACAAATAACCATCTTCATCTAGCCAACCATAATCTCCCGTTAGTAAACAATATTCATTGGGGAAAATACCAAATTTCAATTTCTTTTTTGTTAAATTTGGCTGGTTCCAATAACCTTGCATTATCGTGGCGCCACGTATTACTATCTGACCTATTTTTTTGGGTCCTACTTTTTTTCCATTTTCATCGATGATCCAAAGTTCAGTATTCGGTATTGCTATGCCAACACTTGTCGGTTTCACATCAATCATATGAGATGGAAGATAAGTACAGCGTTTACACTCAGTTAAACCATACATTGAAAATAATTCTGCCCGAGGAAATAATTCTTTGAGTATTTCAATATGCTTTAAAGTGAGTATATCTCCCGTATTTGTCACGCAACGAATGCTTTTTAAAATATAGGGAAAATGACGAGAATGCTTCGCCAAAGTAGGAATCATCGACGGAACTACCGGCAATACTGTCACATTATTATTTGAAATTTTTTTAAGAAGTTGCGCTGGCCAAAAAAAATCTCGCTCCAAAATAAGCGTGGCACCAACAGAAAACGCCATGATCATTTGATATAAGCCATAATCAAATGAAATAGGCATAACACATAAAATCACATCATCTACATGATATTGTAAATATTGCGTAATGGACATCGATGCTGCTAACATATTACGATGTGTTAGCATGACTCCTTTGGGATGTCCTGTTGAGCCTGAAGTATAAATAATTGCTGCTAAATCGATATCTAATGCTGGCGATTTCATTTCTGTATCATCACTTTCAGCGATAAATTCATTAAAATTTTTCACGCGAAATGGCTGATCGATTGTCCATTTCTCTATCGAATGATACTGCACCTCCGTGCCAAACCACAGCGTTGCCGAAGAATCTTTTAATATAAAATTAATTTTTTCTTCTGTCTGATTACCCCCAATAAGCGAAATAATACACCCTGCTTTTAAAGTTCCCCAAAAAGCAATAACTGCCTCAATTGAATTACCCACAGAAACAACGACTCGATCACCGGGCTTTAAGCCGATTTTTTTAAGTTGATGAGCAAACCGCATTGCATCATGGTTAATTTTTTTATAGCTAACCATCTCTTTTTCATACATCAATGCTATTTTATCCGGGTAATTTTTTGCTGAATTTTCTAAATAATGATTTAATTGGGTAAAGTAGAAATTCATTTTTTCCTCAATTGCCGATAACTTTGATAAACTTGCTTCAGCTGAATATGACTCGTTCCTTCCATATATTCATAACCATACACATCTCGATGCCATTTCAATAAAAAAGGGTGTTCTACCCATTCGACATCAACAAAATCTAAAGCGACGGAAAGTATTTTTTCAACAAGTGCTGTACTTTTTGATTTTGCAGCAGAAGCAGGAAAACTATTCATAGGATCTTGATCGATGCATTTCGCCGCGTGATAAAGAAAACGACGTGTTGATAGAATTTCACTATTCAATATTTGGAGAAATTTAAACTTTGTTTTATTAAAATAAAAATTTGTTTGTAAATAATCGATTATTGCTTGCGCTTGTCCCAAAGCCAATGCGGCAACTACAGGTCGCATACGATTAAACGTTTTCATCACCGCCATCATACCGCGCTCTGTCGATTTTAAGTGAGCGCCCAAAATATTTTCTTTTGGTATAGAAAAATCATTAAATTTGAGGTGAGATAAACGCGCACCACAAAGTCCAAACATCTTTAAATGCGTACGTTCAAGATGGACAGTACTCGCTGACATTTCTTCTGGTGTTATCAATATCGCGATAATTCCCAAAGGTCCTGTCGATCTTCTAGCAACAACAACACCGATAGGAGCATCCGCTCCATGACCCACCAACCATTTTTCACCTTGCAATACATACGTATGAGCACCTTGTGATTTTAATGTCGTTTCCATCTGGCCAGCATCAGATCCTTTATTGGGTTCTGATACCGCTAAAAATGTAGTCACAGCATGAGATTCAATAAACTGAAAAAATCGTTCTTTCTGCTCTTCACTTCCCAGTTCGCGCAGCAGAAGACCCGACAACGAAGGACCTGGACAAGCCAACACCACGCCAGAATCACCATATGACAACGCTTCAATCCGTTGAACCCTCTCAAGACAAGTGCTGTTTCGATCATGGCATAGTTGTTTAATTCTCAAAAAATTTAAATGATTTGTTATCGACGCTGGATTTCGATCTATTTCTAAAGCAATTTTTCGAAAATACTGTATTGATTCGAAAAAATCTAATGAATAATGTTGTTGTATAAGATATTCTTGCTTCATAAAGTCACCTATCGTTTTTCAGATAAAAATCTCCGTGTCAAGCTGAACGGAATCAAGTTAAATAAATTTTATTAATGGTTGAAAAAGTGTATAAAAGCTCGATAATACTTCCTGAAAGAAAAGCCCTTCCACCAGCAAGTTTAGCAAGCATTCCACCAATATTTTGAAGTCGGCGAGCAAAATAAATATTTTCATTTTGGTGAAATCCAGAAATATTTTTTATGAAAATTTCCAGTTCTTGTATTCCTACTATTATTTCTCCTATTAAAATTCTGATGTGATCGAATTGTAAAATATAGCGGCTCTCAGATACGCGATCCTCATGATAATCAATAATAAAATTAAAAAATCTTTTTACACAACAAGCTTCTTCGATCATAAGTCTTTTTGTAAATTCAGATATAAAATCAAACTTATGGGTAAAAGAAGTTAAAAATTTACCTATAAATATATTCTGATCTTTAAGAATAGAATTTTCTAAATATTTTAATTCTGATAAATCACAATAAAATGGAGATACAAAATAATTTTTACGTGAAACAATTTTAATTTCTTTTGAAGAAATAGAACGATATATTTCTGATAAATTATTTCCAAAGTTAAATGAGAAACTGTCTTTTTGTAATTTCATATTTTTCTCCCAGACTAAAATAGGGTCATTAATACAATGAACGAACATCCATAGATGCCGAATTAGAACTCTCAGAATCTGATACAATAATTCTAATATTCTTTTTTTTAATGGAATGACTTCCTTCAAATAAGGAATGAAATAATTCTGCGCAATTATATCGAGCATCTTCTTTGTTTATAAAAATTTGGTCGTGATAAGGTAAGGACTCTTTAATTTCTCCTTTTTTAAAATTCAAAGAAGTAATTTGATAACAAGCGTTTTTGCACCTTTTTGAAGAGAGTAAAAGAACTCGTGCACTTGCAAAACTGGGTAAAACCCCTTTGAATTTGTGCTCTACTGGAATAGCAGCTTGATCCATGCACAGTAAGGCTCCTTTTTCGACTTTTCCATGCGTCATATACAATTGCATCAGATACAAAGCCGTTAAAGGTGCCAAAACTCCTTGATCGCATACATCAAAGGTTCTTTTAGCAATTCCATATCTTTCACAAAAATAAGCCCCAAAGGTGTGATCAGGGTCATATTCATGACTCCAATAAGCGACAAGAAATAAATCGAAATCTAAAAATGAATTTTCTACATCGCAAAGAGAAAGAACCTCATCACCAATATCCACAAATGAATAAGCATTTTTTTTATTATAGGAAGAAAAAGAAGGCAACCCTACTCCCTCCATTAAAAAAAGATCATTATAATATCGTGTAAATCTCGACCTGGCAATTTTAACTGGCGTATTTTCAAGTTTTGCATAATAATTTTTAGTAATAAACATCTTTTGCTTCCTTTAATTGCAATAATACATATTCAGTAATAGTGTCGAGCGTTTCTAAATGATTCGACTCCAATGTTTCTGGATCGACAATAAAGCCAATGATTGATTCTTCCAACGCCATCAAAAAAGTTAATGATGACATAGAATCTAATCCTAAATCTTCTTTTAGTCGTGTAGTAGAAATAATATTTTTATTTGAATCTAAATTCAAAACCTTAATTAAGGCATTTTTGATTTTTTCCGTAAGATTGTGTTTCATCAACAGACTCCTTTTAATAAATAATGGATTGTTTATTAAAAAACTCTTCGTATCCAAAACGATCTCGAATACAGTAAATGTGATCAGAAGAAAAAAGAACTTCCGCTGGAAAGCCGTGGCTTAAAAACATAACTGGAGACGCTGTAGGTCCGTAGGCCCCTGAATTTTTAACAACAATAAGATCATTGATCTCCAACTTCGGTAGGCAAATTTGCTTGGCAAGCAAATCTCCTGGTGTGCAAAGCGGGCCTGTAATATTATAAATTTCATGCGTATTATTTAATTTTGTAGAGTTAGAAATGATTTCTATCGGAAAATTTTTTCTTACAATCCCGCCTATACCAACTGCTGGCATATGGCAATGGGTACCACCATCCGTAATAACAAATAGTTCCCCTTTCGATTTTTTAATATCAATGATTTTACTTATCAAAAATCCACTTTCTGCCACAAGATAACGACCACTTTCCAAAATAATCCTAGCATTAAGATATTTTTTTAGATACTTTTCGATCATGATAAAAAAGGAAGACTTCAAAATAGGTAAATCGAGCGACTCCTCATTCTCGAAATAAGGAACCCCAAAACCTCCTCCAATATCAATCATTTCAAATATTAATCCCCACTCCTCCTGAATTCGATCCGCTAAAGACAATATATATTCAGTATTTTCACTAATGGTAGAGGCATTTAAAATTCGTGTCCCATGATAAACGTGAATACCCACTAACTGAATATTAGGCATATGAAGAATATATTCCTTATTTTCAAAAATAATTTCTTCGTCTATTCCAAATTGTGAAGGCTTACCCCCCATTTTTAATAAAGCTGACATAGAAATATGGGATGGATTGATACGTAATGCTATTCGGGCAATTTTATTCAGTGTTTTTGCATGTTGAGAAATTCGTTTCAATTCATGCAGTGATTCGCAAATAATGGCATAAATGCCAATTTGCAAACAAGTAATTAATTCTATATCGGATTTTGCAGGACCTAAAAAAATTATATTTTTCGGATCAAAGCCTGATTTGAGTGCAGCTTCAATTTCGTAAAAGGAACAGACCTCCGCATGGATACCCGCGCTGCGCAATATCGAACAAATAGCAATATTAGGATTGGCCTTTAATGAATAAAAAACTTCAATTTGTGAAGGTAAATGAATTTTTAATCTCTGCGCAGTCGCTTGTAATTCAGATTTATGATATCCGTAAAATGGCGTACCAAATTGTTGAGCGGCAGAAAGGATCCTTTGCTTTTCTATCAAGCATAATGACATCAGATTATCCCTCGCTAACTTCATCCTATCGTTTCAAATGAAAGTCGGGGAATCATACTCATTTTCTAAAATGCTCGATATACGTAGTTTTTAATTTATTCGACACAAGTAACTCTGCTAAATCTGACGCGCTGCGTTAATGATAGATTCAGAGGTGGCTGTTGGCACAGTGAATGGTATTGATCTTGCTCTTTTATAGTGTTTCAGATAAATATTTTGGTGAAAATAAACCATTTTAATTGTCTTACCGGCAATGGTGCTCACTGTCGAGCTTCCCTCTCCCGCTTGCGGGAGAGGCTAGGAGAGGGTTGGCTTCTAATGGCACGATCATTTTCACCAAAATATTTATCTGAAAAGCTATATCACTATTTTTTCAATAGGATAGACAAAGTACCGCGTGAAATTAGCATGCTATATTTGGGAAGGAGGAGCAAAAAAATGATTAACTACGAAAAAGCGCTTTTAGACCCACAGGGGGTTTGCGAAAACCCGAAAAATGTTGTTACCGATGCCTCACTGACTAAAGCACAAAAATTAGAAATCCTTGAACAGTGGAAACAAGATGCTATTCTGTTGCAGATTGCAGAAGAGGAAAATATGGCTCCAAGTGATCCCACATCTTCAACCATGTTGGGCCGAGTTGAGCGCGCGATTCTTGCGATAAAAACATCGTAATAATCTTGACCCAAACACAAGCTCTTCTATACACTGATAATCGCATCATCACAACAAGGATGTTTCAATATGAGCTTTAGCGGAATTAATTATTGGGCGGTTCTCGCTGCCACTGTTCTTGGCTACCTCTTAGGAGCGTTTTGGTATTCCCGAAAAATGTTTTTAAAAGCCTGGAACAACGCTCTGGGCGATCAAGCTCCTATAAAACATAGTATACTTGCCTATATTTTTGCATTTATCTTTCAGCTTATCTCTGCCTATGGTCTCGCCGTATTATTGGGACAATCTCCTGCCCTACTGACTGCCTTATGGATAGGATTTTGGGTTGGTTTATTTTTTGTGACCACCGCACTTGGTATCAATTATGTTTTTTCTAACCGCAGCTTACGCTTGTTATTCATCGACGGTGGCTACCATATCGTTAAATTTGTTTTATATGGGTTCATTATCGCCATTTGGCGTAAATAAAAATCCCAGCAGGTGTAGCCCCGCATTGATGTAACGGGGGCATACTTAACGTTCGCGGGTTTTGAGGCGACACCCATCCCAACTATGGCCGCACCTCAAATTCAGAGTTCAATATCTGCCATGTATCCACGAGACCCGTATAAGCAATTTCCGTTTGTTGCGCCATTGCGACACCCATAAACCCTTGACGGCGCAATTCTGCCGCGCGTCGCTGTGCTTCAAAACGAGCATAGTCCCAAACAGAACTTGCAAAGAAATCAACATGATTTTTAGCAAATTTGCCCTGATGATTCATTGAAAAACCAACAGCTGAAATCAGTGGTTGACAGTAAGGACCCGTCACAGGGGTATTTACTGCCACCGGGATTTGCGGCATATTATGCGAGCCACGCGCTCCACCACTAATAATTTGATTGATGGTTGCATAAGGTTCGATAATTTCTTCAGGTGCCGGGAAAATTCCTTGATTACGCACAATCGCAATAGGATCATCTTTACCCGTATATTTACCCGCAATATTATGCAATCGAGTCGCGGACACAGCGACCACTTGCTCGTCGGGCATATAACGTGAATGAATCGCTTCAATTGCATACCGGTCAGGATTTTGCAACAAAGCCGCAATATCCCAAATTCGTTCTGGCGCCTTAAGTTTGATAACGCGATCACCTGATTTTCCTTTGTGATCCATATCAATGATCGTAAAGGTCCAACCATGTCGCATTTTTGAATTCAGCAGCAACCCCCCGTTGTGCATGGGGTCACAAAAAACTAAATACAGCGGTAAACTAAAGGCTCCTGGAGCACACTTATCGCCTGCAAATACCATGAAAGATTCTGCTGGACGATAGCCTTGCTTAGGGTTTATTTCAAATTCAATTTCAGCAACGCCGGGACCCGCACCACGAACATTGCCCGAAGGCGCATCCACTAAAAGGTCTTGTCCTGCACCATAATTCCCTTGTTCTTGTGCGACCCGTGTTGCTGCCAAAAAAGCCTGCCAGGCAAATCCTACATGAATTTCCTCATTATTCTTACCACGCGCATGAGAAAAAATAATGGCAATATCATCTCCCGTGTAAGTAACCAGCCCATCAATAACGAGACCGTTAGCAATATTTTTCTCCAATAATTGCCGAACCACAACCAGCATTTCTTCCGTTGGCCGAGTATGCCCCCCTATACTACCGACATCAGCCTTAATTGCGCTTAATGTGACATCCATTTCCTTATCTCCTTAAGATCAGTGTATTTTTAGTGTAGCTCAGGTTAAGCGAATTGTCAGGATGGGTCAGCAGGAACCGCTGTGTTTTTATTAATATCTCGAATATAATGAGATTAACGTTTTCCAAATATGGCTTTTCAGATAAATATTTTGGTGAAAATGATCGTGCCATTAGAAGCCAACCCTCTCCTAGCCTCTCCCGCGGGCGGGAGAGGGAAGCTCGACAGTGAGCACCATTGCCGGTAAGACAATTAAAATAGTTTATTTTTACCAAAATATTTATCTGAAACACTATAGAATATGTGGACAACCCCGCTTAGAAAGTAAGCACATCTGGCGCCAATAGCGCCCTGCTTATCTTCTCTGGCTGCTTTCATGGAAAAGGATGGTCCAATTTTGAAATATCGAAAACTTCTTCCTCAACATAAATTTTTATATTTACTTTATTCCCTTCTCGCATTTTCGATATTGAATCCTATTCTTGTCAACACTAAAACAGAAATGTATATTTTTGGTATTCTCTTTACGATTGTCGTGTTTTTTAGTGTTCTCGCCATACACCGCGGAAAAATTCTGATTGTCACCGCTATTATTATTGCAGCAATAACAATTACTTGCTACTGGATAACTCGAACAGCGATATTGCAAAAAGAACTGCAATTAGTCGAATATTGTTTAGATATATTATTTTTCTCGATTATTACCATTATCGTTTTAACTAACGTCATTAACGATAAAAAAGTCAATCTTAATACATTGTGCGGTGCGATCTGCGGATACCTATTAATCGCATTATCATTGAGCTTCATATATCTATTAATTTTTAATCTCGATGCAAACGCATTTAAATATCCGCCAAGCAATATCAATGATTTTCAAGCAGAATCACAGCTTTTTATTTACTACAGTTTCACAACTCAATCTACACTAGGTTTTGGTGACATTGTCCCTGTATCCAATATTGCGCGTACTTTCTCATGGCTACAAGCAATTACCGGACAAATTTATTTGACCGTTTGGATTGCTCAATTAGTGGGATTGCACATTGTTGGAAAAAATCAGCAAAGAAAATAAAAATCCTCCATAGAAAATCCAGTTAAAAAATCGCTGGATTTGCATTATTTTTAAGTAAGTTTTGGTGTTAGGGACTCACGACCCACAGCGCTTTCATAGGACGCTTTTTTAAAAAGTGAATGGCAGCTTTTAATGCTATGACGAAAAGAAGTTGGCACTAATTTCCATGCTACTAATAATACAGTGAAGAGCGAAGCAGCAATACCTAACCCCATCGTGGCCATTGGAGCAATCGGTGAAATCATAACCCCAATCACAAACACAGTTATTAAAGAAATTCCAATAGCACTTACTAGATTAAGCGCAGCTGCTTGTGCATAGGATTTTTTAAGGTTTGGATCAGTTTCTCGTTTGTATTTTTGAATGTTAGTAGAAAGATTAGTTAATGTACGCAGCATCATTGCACCAAGTGCAGCTAAAAAAAGATAGGGACCTAAAGCAAAAGAACTCAAAGCCAGTGTGCCAACCACAACAGTATCAACTAACGCTGCGGCAACCCAAGTGGTGGTGAGATTAACGATTGCACCAAAATTTTTATTTTGGTTACGATAAAAAGCCGTACTTTCAATAATGGCATCTACAGTTAATGCAACCCCCAAAATAGGCATCAGGATGACATGCAAAAGAGAATGATTAAAATATTCAAAAAATTGTTTGTTAGCAAGAAAAATAAACAACACGCTTTCTGCGCTTTCCTTAACAAGATGGGCATATTTTCGATGTCGCAATAGGTCCTCATTACAAATTTCTTGCGCCTCAAAAAAATCAGGCAGTATATCTTTCTTCATGTGGTCTCCTTTGTGAAATTGAAAAAAAAATATATCACAAAAATTTGTGATTACCTATTTTTGGTTATTTCCGCCACGTTACCGCTCGCCGCTTCACGTGCGCCGCTGATGCTGCCTGGAATGGAAAGAACTCCTCTATTTCTCAATATTTCGTTGAAAGAAAATTTCCCAGTTGATATGCTTGATAAAACATAGGGAATGATAAATACACTGAGTAAGGAATAGTAAACATACCTACAGAGGTTTCAGCTCATGAAATCGAAATTATGTGTTATTTCAATCGGCTTATTCCTTGGAATCATACAAATCACCAGCGCTTGCACATCTTTTATCCAAAATGGGAGCTCTCCTTCAAATTCGACCCCAATCTTAACAAAAGTTCGGGATACTGCTTATTCCGTCGCTCAGGGTTCATTCCACAAAGAAGATTTACGCTTTTTTCGCAACTCAGGGGTCTATGCCTATATTGCAGTAATGTTTGGGCAGCAATCCAGCCAGGGAGCACGAAATTTCATTTCAGTAGGAACAAACGAAAAAGGATTAAGCGTCGCTTTAAATTTTGCAACTTCAGAAAGTAGTTTAATCAAACAATTATATGGCAGCATCGCCCAACAAGAATCGGATATCATCAAGGAAATTTTGCAAAAAGCATCTACCGTGCAAGAAGCGCAAGAAGTTATTCATGCTCTCAATAAATCAAACGCATTAGTGCCCTGTTTATTAAGTCTGAGTGACTCACAGAACGGACTTATTGCAGAAATTGCCGTCGACACGAATAAAAATATTCATTACGAATTTAAGTCTTCGATTTCTAGCAATAATGCTCTTTATGTTACAAATCATTTCGACACTTCGACATTAGTCAATTACAATCAAGTTATTTCTATTGACTCTTCGACACGCTACGATCGTATCAAACAACTGATGAATGATAACGCCGGACAACAATATACGGTTCCTAAGGCACTGACTTTCGCGAAAGATTATAACGATGGCGAACTAAACAGTGTTTTTCGCAATGCTTCGCGCATGAGCTATGTTGTTCAAGGAGGACAACAACAATCCACGTTATTTATTGAATTCACTAATACGGCCCAACTTTACAATAGAGCATTGCTTGTATTGGATCAGAATTTTTGGTCTAGCCATAAAGATGGAGACGTGATCATTGATGCGGATAAATCTTTTAATCCCGGTAAAAAAATTGAAAAGTTTTTGACGTATTGATAAAAATCCCCAGGTTACCCCCGGGGTATTTTTCCTATATGAATTTCGCCTGCTCGGCGAGTATTCGCGAGGATTGCTGCCCTACTTCATCCGAGCATAGCAATACCAAACCCAAAGATTCACTTCACGAGTGCTAGGGGCGCGGAGCGAGATTTCGTTCGGCAAGCTGATGCTTAAAGTTCGATAATTTTCTCTGGCTACTTGACGAAAAAAATTCGACAAACTCGGTGCAACCCTGGACCACGCCGCTCCCACCGGTGCCACAAACGCGCATACTCTCAAACTGTCCCGGCTGCCCTCCCGCCGCAAAATCATTACCGAAAAAAGGAGAGAGAGGCAACCAGGAAACATTTTCATAAAAAGTAACCGGCCACCTCGGCCGGACCCCCCGAAAAATCGAGCGCGACATGTGAAACCAATCAGTATCCGGGTGCATCCACCACTGCCAAACATTGGCCGGCAACAAGCGCTGCGCCCACCCAACCAATACACACCAGGTCTTCATAAGCTCGCCGGTTGGGGCATTGCTGTATTTAGCGATATAGCTTGTTAATTCCGCTTGCAACAACTGAAGATCTTCTTCCAACGAAGTGTTCTTTCTTTCCTTAGTCAGTCCACCCATGGCCTCAATTTCTTCTCGCGCCAATTTCAACACGGATGGGTCGCGCATCACAAGATGAGGATAGTTATCTTTTCGTCGAAATAAGGGCGAATTGTTTGATTCTGATTGCAGAACCCATTGTTTCAACGCACTTGTACCACTTAACTCAGAACGTTCATACTCCCCCTGTGCGTTACGAAACCCAATAAAATACCTTTGTATTCTTCCACACCTTATTATTCTTCCCTGAGCATCTTTTTCTCTTTCCAAAATAAGATGATAGGCATTGCGCGCAATAACGTCGTTTTTACTCTCTTCGCTCGGATCAGCCCCCAACACACGCAATCCACACCAGTTTAAATTATCCAATTCATACTCGAGCCCTTGTTCTTCAAGTTCTTGCAATTGCTGTCGTAAATTCGCTTTAAATTCGGGTCGTCGATCGTTTGGAATAAGTTTCAACATCATTCGATACATGTGCCAATCGCCATTTCTGACCGCTAATTGAAAGGCGCTTGTGTTAAGAAAAGTTCGCACACGGCTGCAATCGGTGACAGAACCTTTGTGTGTTGACCACAAAAGCTCGGGACACCATTTCAGAATTTTTTCAACCTTTGCTTGCTCCCCATAAGCAACATGATGCAAAAGCTTATCCCGCTCTTCTTCCAAAATGGCATCGTGGACGCATGGGCCCTTTCGAGCACGAAGCACGCGACATTGGTGTAGCGCATGTCCTATTGGCCTTACAAGACCACCCGCTTCTTCAATTTCTCGCTCCAAGCAGACAATGACCAAGCGATCTTGGCTCATTCCATTGTTAAATAACTCCGAGTTTTCCTCAATCAGTCGAAAAAGTGAGCCTTTCTGATTCAGTGACTGCGTCACATATCCTATTTCCTTGCTAAAAAAATCCTCTTTACAAAAGCCAATGAGATATTTTTTAGAAGCCGCATTATCAACAATCAGGTGATACACGTTAAACGCAACAACCTGATCTTTTTGCCTTTTCGTGGGTGGTCTTTTCAGAATGTGCACCTCAAGTCGAGGCAACATCTTGGCAACCAATTCATCGGGCAATGCGGCAAACAAGTTTATCGAAGAAGATCTTGGTATTTGGGGGGTGCTTTTTTCAAGCGGATGCATCTTTGTCCCTCGTTTACTGTACATGACTGTAAGCGTAGCTTAGCAAGAAAAAATTAAAAAATTCTTAGCTTGGATTTCCATATTTTCAAAACGGACCTTACTTCAACACCAAACCAAATCTTTCATCATATGCCTGTTGCAACTTAGGGTCATCATGCCTGTGTTCTATAAGATGCTTATCTTCAAGTTTTCTAAAAAGACCTAAATTTGCCGACATTAACGATTTTATTGCACGAGGGTTCGCCGCAGCCGGAAATTCCGTTTGCATAAATTCTATTAATTTTTCACGTCCAAACACCATTTCTTTGCTACCATGCTTCATCGCTATCGCGTAAGGTGTTTCGCCTTTTTGATCTGCAAGTTCGACATTTGCCCCACAATCTAATAATTTTTTAATAAGATTAAGTGGCTCATCCCTATAAATATAAAAATTTTGTACCGCATAATGCAATGCAGTCATGCCATATTCATCCGCGCTATTAACATTTATACCTTTTGATCTGAGTAAATCAATGAGGCTATCGTTACTTTTCGTGGCAATAAGGACTTTGCCACAAGCCACCATCACCAATTCTAACAACCTTTTGTTGGATAGAATGTCATCCAGCAACTTTTCATGACCTTCAAACACTGAACCTTTTGACTCACAACCATTATCGGCGAAATCCTTTAGCCCTAAAGCTATTTTTAATATATCTCTGTGGTCTGCTTTATTTCCTTTAGATAATATCTCTTGCGCAAGTTGTATATAATCCTCTTTTTCTTTCGTTAAAATTTCATTTTCCTTTACCGCTAACCATGCAGCTTCTTTTTCGGGTTTCTCACTAGAAAAATCAGGGATTATTTTCAAATCATCAATTTTAAGGATATTAGGATTTTCACTAATATTTTGTAAAATTCTTTTTTTGTCATCAAGGCTCAGTTTGGTATTTTCTAAAATTTTAGCGGCATAATTTACGGTGTTAATTTTCAATTCTTTGGCTGTTTCAGTTGACGCAAACTTCGATTTTTTGACAACAACTTGATAGTCAGAAACATAATTATCAATTGTAAATTCGTTATGAAAAACTACTGTATTGCCGGATTTCCAAACATTACCGACCATCGATGTGATAGGGGTATTCACTCCACCCGGCGCTCTAGTGCCAGTCATTATTGCCGAATCGTTTTGGCTTAAATCCCAAGGACCGCTCCCAGAAAAAATAATATCTTTATGGGATTCAGATACACGTTCTAAAAATGTTTTTTCATGGCCCCATAAACTTCTCCCAAGATAGAGATTATCCGAATTACAGACTTCTAAAGTAATAGAAAGTTCACCAGGTTTTGGATGAATAACCTCTCTCAGATCATTTATTATTTTATCAAAATGAACACCATGTATTTGTTCACTGGGATCAGTAGGAATGCCTGGGAGCTCCAAATGATGTTTGTATTCCTCCCTTCTTGGATGATCGCCACCTACTCCATATCGATCATCACCGCCATGTCCCTCGATAAATATTTTGGGATTATTTCGAAATATCTCTTTTCTATCAGGGTCCGTTTGTAACGCTTCTTCCAATTCCACTAAGCTTGAATATGTTTTAATTTCATCGATTGGCTTATGACGATTTTCATACAGATAATATCTCAATTGTGAGCCATCGGGCTGATCTAAATCTCTGTAAAAGCCAATGGATAAATAGGACTTAAAACGTTCTTTTAGCCTTTTGTTTTCTGCCGGCCTAGGATCATCACTATCCAGTAGAGGGCCTAAAAATGGATTAAAATCCATCAGTTCTATAGCGGATTTTTTATCCTCATCGGCTGCAGCGCCACCCGCACATTTACAGGGAATTCGCTCGCAGATGGGACATTCATTGGGGTGTCTTTTTCTACTCATAATATGTTCTCGCATTTAACTTGAGAGTAGTATAATAATTTTGCGTTGATGAGATGTATTAACCATGTATAAAGCAAGCTTGAGCTAAAATTAAAATATAAACAATAAGATGGATATTGTCTATGAATTGCACAAAACAATCGGGTTTGAAAAAAACCATTTTAATTGTTGAGGACAACCAAAAATTAGCCGGTTTTCTTCGGAACAGCCTGATTTCAGCAGGCTACGAGGTAGATACAGAACGCCGTGGAGATAAAGCCGTTTACCGTATCATCAAAGAAAGACCAGACTTGGTTGTGCTCGATATTATGTTACCTGAGCTGGATGGTAAACAAATTTGTCAAACGGTTAGAAATGAATATACCGGAAAAATTATAATGCTCACTGCACTCAAGGATATTGATACGGAAGTTTTGAGTTTGAATTTAGGTGCTGACAACTATTTAACAAAGCCCGTTGAAGAAGCGATATTGATTGCGCATATCGAAGCTCTCTTTCGTAGACCTACGCTCATGGAAAAAATAGATCAAATTCAATTTGGAGAATTAAACATAAACTTAGTTTAGGAATCTGTTTTTTTATTCGGAAAACGCATCGATTTATCACCCTCTGAATTTGAATTACTCGCCTTATTAGCAAAAAATGCAAACCATTGCTTAAATCGTAACAATATTATGTATGCGCTACGTGGCCGTGAGTATGATGGCATTGACCGTAGTATTGATTTACGCATTTCCTATCTCAGAAAAAAGCTTGATGATGACACGAAAAAACCTTACAAAATAAAAACGATACATAACAAGGGGTACGTTCTACTTTCAACGTCCTGGGAGAGAAAATGATTAAGTTATATCTTAAAACCCTCGCCATTGTTATTGTATTAACGTGCCTCATGTTATCAATGTATCAATTTGGATTTTCATATTTTACCAGAGACAACTTTAACAGTATCAATCGATTAATTAGCAAAGGTACTTTCTCCTATATTCAAGCCACTCTTGCGAAAACACCAGAATCAAACTGGGAATCTGCCATAAAAAAACTACAACCCAGTGATACTCCACTCGCCGAAATTTTATCCATTAAATCTTTACAACTTAATAAAAAAGATAAGTCACAATTACTGAATGGAAATATTGTATTTTCATATGAAAAGAAATTTCATTTTTCCTATTTTTTGTATTACGGGATGTTTGAGAGCTTTGCGCTACAGCGCATCGAAAAAAGCGATTTTGCACTGAAAATTATACTCACTCAGCCGATAAATCAAACGATAAAATCCACCATGCTCTGGATCACACAAATTATTTCCCATGAATTAAATGGCGCCCCAAAAGAAAAGTGGCCACTTGTTTTAAAAAATCTACAAATAACCTTTAAAATGCCGATAAAATTAATACCAAAGAACAGTGATATTATTACCAATAAGATGCGGCATGATCTTAGTGTTTACGCGATGGCTTATTCAAACCCTGAGGCGGATAAACCGATTTCCACACTTTACTTTCAGGCCAAAGACCCGGAAATGCTACTTGTCATTGGTCCTATTCAATATTCACCATTATCTAGTCTGTTTAGTATGGCGCAACGTTATTATTTCATTAGTTTTACCATTTCATCCATTTTTATTGTTATATTTTTAACATGGCTTTTTAGTCGTAATGTCCTTAAAATTTATCAACTCACGCGAAAATATAGCCAAGGCAATTTTAATGTGAATACAAAAATAAGCCACGCCTCAATATTGCATGGTATTTATCAAAATATTATTGCTATGGGCGCAAGTTTGAATCGTCTTATTAAATCACAACACAATATGACACGTTTTGTTGCGCATGAAGTACGCACACCACTGTCAACTATGCAATTGGCACTGGATTCTCTCAAAAAAGAAGATAACTTATCTCAGCAATCTCAAAATAACTTGGTCAGCATCCAAGAAGACATTCGAGAAATTAACAAATTAATCAGCTATTTTTTTCTCTATTATCAAAGTGCTTCGCATGAATTAAAATTAAAAACAGAAATTTTAAATATATCCGATTGGCTAGACTCTGTCGTAAAACGATATGCATTATCAAAAATAAAAGTGACATTCGTACCATTTAACAAAGAAAATATTTTCTTGAACGTTGATCCTAGTTTGCTAAAACACGTATTTGATAATCTCATGACCAACGCATTAAAATTTGCAAAAGAAAATATCATCATCAGCCTAGAGGCTGATAAGCATCATATTAAAATTAACGTTGATGATGATGGTCCAGGTATGCCACAATCTGAAATAAAAAATATATTCGAACCTTTTAACACATTAAATGACGATCAAACATTTGGAAAACATATTGGGCTTGGATTAACTATTGCAAAATCTATTATAGAATTACATAAAGGTTCAATTGCTGTTTCAAACTCGCCAGAACTTGGCGGCGCGAGATTTTCTATTATACTGCCAAGATAACGGAACTAACATATTATACCAATCACATAGGTCGGCAAATGTAGCCTCGGTGAAGCCCGCTAATTTTCCAAAAACTATCGAAATTCATTTTGTTCCCTGAAAAAATTAAGGCAGGAATATTTGAAATCGCAATATTTATTTCATAGTCTTAAAACGACAAGCAATAAAACATTGCCAAATGATTCCCAGTAAAATTAATATTAAGCCTGTTCCCCAAATAATAAGCGGCACCCAGAAAGCGAGAAATAAGCAGGCCATTAATCCGATAATCGGAAATACTGGAGAATAAAGGCGATCAGCTTTAGGCATGCGTAATGCGGCAAGGTTTGTAATGGCATAATAAATTAATACGGTGAACGCACTGAATGACCAGGTGACTACCACACTTCCTGTAAACGTCAGTAGAATGATAACGATTCCAACACCAACAATAGCAGCTACTGGTATGCGTTTTTGTAATGAAACATGACTAAAAAGATTGGGCAAATCTCCTTTCCTTCCCATCGCTAAAGCGACTCGTGAAAGCCCGAGAATGAGATTGAGCAAAACACCTAGCATGGCAGTGCAAGCGCCAATCGCTATCATAATGCTTAATCCTGGAATCTTTAATGCTTGTGCTGCTATTTCCAGTGGTGTTGCTCGGCTTTGTGTCACTTGCGCCAAATGATCGCTGCCGACAGCGCTAATCGCAATAATGCTAACCGCAACATAAAGTACGGCGCTCACAATTAAGGTAATAATGATGGCGCGAGGAATAAAATATTTGGGATTTTTTACTTCTTCAGCAAGTGTCGCAATGCGCGCATAACCGGTGTAAGCCACAAACATGAGTGCCGTTGCATAAAAAAAATTACCAATAGCATGATGATTATTCTTAGGAAAAATGGGTATCAAATGCGGATAACCATGATGTATTAAAGTAGGAATTCCAAACAAAACAAAAAGAACAAGTGAAATCAATGTCAATGAAACAATAATGATATTTGCTATGGAACATGTACGAAATAACTCTTACAACTTAATATTGCATATCAAATAATCCCCATCGGATAAACTGTGTAATTTAATTTTGGCACCGAGTCTC
>MGOZ01000027.1 GCA_001797285.1 Coxiella sp. RIFCSPHIGHO2_12_FULL_42_15 | reverse complement strand
ATGGGGAATTCCTGGGTATCAATAACCCATATTGCCTGATACATGGGCTAGGTTATATGATGAATGCGTTAACGCAATGGAGAGCTCATAATGGAAAAAAAACCAGCGGGTGTTTCGGTGGTGAGTTGGGTGCTCATTATCTATTGGGGTATCAGTCTCATTTTGGCCATTCTTATGGCTGCAAACGCGCATAAGATCGCACAAATGCAGCGAGAATTGTATGGTTTCTCGAACAGTTTGATGCAGTACGTTGTGGTGATGAATTTTTTGGCGCCGGTGGTGAATCTCACTCTGGGGATTTTAATGTTAAAAGCGGTAAATTGGTCGCGCCATGTTTTTTTAATTTTTAATGCGGTGATACTGATCATTGCGTTAATTCTTATGCCGCAAAAGATCGTAACGATCATTACCATGATCATTTATCTTATTTTTCTTTATTTTCTCTATAATAGGAGCGCAAGTGCATTTTTCACCGCGAAAAACTCAACGAGTCCAGCACAGTAGTGGGTTGACAAGGTGTGTGTGTAGTAGTGTGCTCTGTTTTTTGAAGCCCGGCGCGCTGTTTAACTTAATGTTAAGCGTCATTCTAAGATTTTCGTGGTCAGACTTTTTGAATATCAGGTTTTTTTCAGACTAATAGTGCCTCTGTTTTTTCTGGGAAGGAGGGTCTATTGTTCATGATTTGTGTTTTCATTAATTATTAATCTTCCTTCGATATACTATTTCGTCCATGCACTTTATTGAGAGTGAAATTTTTGAGATACCACTCAATATCCCAACAACATGTTGAAACACTCTTTCTCAGAGATGATATTGACTATTACTGTGTTTTAGAAAAACTGGATCGTTATTTAGAAGAAAGTAATCGAAGAAGCATCTATGATAAAAAAGCATTAAGACAACGCTACTTAAACATACTTGACTTTATTCATGCAGAAATTCTGGCTTCAGGTGAGTCAGAATTCTGTCAATTCCCCATCAGCTCAAAATGGCCTGAGCTGATTATTCGGTCGCTCAGTATTTACAGCGCTTTCTCTGGTATTGCATCAACGCTGATTCCTGAATTTATCAACTGTCATGTTATTTCTTTGAGTTTTAGTCTCTCACTTTCTATTACTTTTCTTGCTCCGCTCGTCATCACTTTGCCTTATTTTGTAAAAAAAGCACTCGATGATATGAGTAAAGAAGAACGGGTTCTGCGTACCCAAGAAGTTCTGCTCAGCGCCAAACGACTTGTCATCCAAGAAATGTTGAATAAAAAGTTGCTGGAACCCCTCACTAAAGAACAAACAGCACAGCTTGCAGTGGTTCCACAACAAACAAGGCCCCCTTATAACAGCACATTACTCAATTCTATCTACGTAGCAACTACCATTTTTGCGCTAGGCTTTGGTATGCTGACCACCTTTTCTCTTTCTACTCCTGTGGGATGGGGCATTGTGGGTCTTCTGACATTGTGCGCTGGTGTTGGATTTTTTATCTACCACAATTATCATAAAAAAAATTTATCGCACAAACAGAATGAATTGGTAAGACTTGGATCTGAATTGGCGTTTTTCAGTCATCAACGTTCACCCGAAGCAAAAAAAATTGAGCAATTGGAAAAACAAAACAAAGCATTTCAACAACGAAACACTCAACTGGAACGCGAAAATCGTGCCCATCAAAAAGAAATAGAACGCTTGCACTATGAAAATGCGCGATTGACTCTGCGCACCAGCCATCTTTCTGAAGCTAACTCGGATACAGGAATTCCCCATCTTCCGATGGAAAATTCTTGGCGATTTCTTTTACTAACGTGAAATGATACTCTTATCGCATCTTGCAACCATTTGATTTTTTACTTCATGCCAACGATTAATCAGTTAACTATTGAAAATTTTCGCAACTTAACTCACATTGTCAGCGATTTCTCCGAACGGTTTAATGTGTGCTTTGGTGTCAATGGCTCTGGAAAAACAAGTTTGTTAGAAGCCATTTATTATTTGGGACTGGGAAAATCATTCCGTACAGCACAATGCGCTCGCATCGTTCAACACCAACATGAGCATTGTCGTGTGATTGCGCGCATTACGGGTAATAAAACATCTCTCGTTGGTATTGAGCGCCACCAAAATGGTGATCGTGTTATTAAACACAATGGTGAATTTCAAAACTCCATGTTGGCATTAACACGTTTAATTCCCATTCAGTTCATGAGTCCGATGAGTTATCGCTTTTTTCACGATGGCCCCAAGTTACGACGGTCGTATTTGGATTGGGCGTTGTTTCACGTGGAACCTAGCTTTCTAGACGTTTGGCAACGCTTTCAACGGATGCTAAAACAACGCAACAGTGCTTTAAAGCTTCAGCAAGATTTAATGGTCTGGAATACCGCGCTAGCTGACGCTGCAACGCTGATTGATCGCATGCGCAGTAACCTCATTCCTTTATTAGAAACCAATTGCTTTCAACAATTACAATTTTTACTCCCTCACTTTGAATTCACGCTGCGCTATCAACGTGGTTGGCCACAAGAAACAGAACTGCTCTCTTTATTAAAATCACACCGTTTACGCGATCAACAATTAGGCTATACTTTTTATGGCCCACAACGCGCGGATGTGCAGCTCTTTTGCAACGCCATCCCTGTACAAGATATTCTTTCGCAAGGTCAACAAAAATTAGCTGCTTATGCCCTGCATCTCGCCTTAGGCACATTATTGCAACAAACCACCGATGTGAGCCCTGTCTATCTTATCGATGATCTTCCTTCCGAACTGGATGCCAACAGTCGTTTCAAGATCACACAAACATTAAATTCACTCGGCGCCCAGGTTTTTATTACTGGAATTGCACGGGAAGATTTAATAGATTTCCTGCCGTTCAAACAAACTCGATTGTTCCACGTGGAGCATGGAAACTTAGCCTGAATATTTCACAAAGTTCAATTACAAGCCCTCCAACTGTGGTATAATGTCTGCCTTCTATGACAGTGACCTTGATGGAGCAACCCATGAGTACTACCAACGAAACGTATGATTCTTCCTCAATTAAGGTATTGAAGGGGTTAGACGCGGTTCGTAAGCGTCCGGGTATGTATATTGGTGATACGGATGACGGCTCGGGCTTACACCATATGGTATTCGAAGTGGTGGATAACTCCGTGGATGAAGCGCTCGCCGGGCATTGTGATCACATTTGGGTCATCATTCATAAAGACGGTTCTGTCACCGTCCGCGATAACGGTCGCGGAATTCCTACTGACATTCACCCAGAAGAAGGTCGTTCTGCCGCTGAAGTCATTATGACCGTGCTGCATGCCGGTGGTAAATTCGACAAAAATTCTTATAAGGTCTCGGGTGGTTTGCATGGCGTTGGGGTTTCTGTAGTCAACGCGCTGTCAGAAGTTTTAGACCTCACCATTCGGCAAAAAGGCTCCGTCTTCTATCAGCAATATAAGCTGGGTGTACCTCAAGAACCTTTAAAATCCATTGACCAGTCTGATAAAACCGGCACCGAAGTTCGTTTCAAACCCAGCAAAGAAATTTTCAGCGATACTGAATTTCACTATGACATTTTATCAAAACGATTACGCGAATTATCCTTTTTAAACTCCGGTATCCGCATTGATCTAATGGATGAACGTTCCGGCAAACACGATTCCTTCAAATATTCTGGTGGTATTAAAGCATTTGTTGAGCACCTAAACAGCAAAAAAACCACCATTCATCCCTCTGTTATTCACTTTTCGACGGAAAGTAACGATGTTGAAGTTGAAGTGGCTATGCAATGGAACGATAACTTCCAAGAAACTATTTTTTGTTTTACCAACAATATACCGCAACGCGACGGGGGGGCTCACTTGGCGGGTTTCCGCGCCGCGTTAACACGCACCTTGAATACCTATATTGAAAATGAATCCCTCAGCAAAGGCAGCAAAATTACCATGACAGGAGATGATGCACGCGAGGGACTGATGGCGGTGCTGTCTGTCAAAGTACCCGACCCCAAATTTTCCTCACAAACAAAAGACAAACTAGTATCTTCCGAGGTCAAACCCATTGTTGAATCCACGGTTGCTCATCAATTACGTGATTTTTTATTAGAAAACCCCAAACAAGCCAAACTCATCGCCATTAAAATTATCGATGCTGCGCGTGCACGCGAAGCAGCTCGCAAAGCCAGAGAAATGACGCGACGCAAGAGTGTCTTGGACGTCGCTGGTCTACCCGGCAAATTGGCGGATTGCCAAGAAAAAGACCCTAGATTATGCGAACTTTTCCTCGTTGAGGGTGATTCAGCCGGCGGCTCTGCTAAACAAGCACGTGATCGCAAATATCAAGCCATTCTGCCATTAAAAGGCAAAATATTAAATGTTGAGAAATCTCGATATGACAAAATGTTATCTTCTGTTGAAGTGGGCACATTAATCACCGCCATGGGTTGCGGGATTGGTCCTGAGGAATATGATCCCAATAAATTACGTTATCATCGCATCATTCTTATGACCGACGCGGATGTTGACGGATCACACATTCGCACCTTATTGTTGACCTTTTTTTACCGCCAAATGCCCGAATTAATTGAACGCGGCCACATTTATATTGCTCAACCACCGCTTTATAAAGTGAAAAAAGGCAAACAAGAGCAATACATTAAAGATGACGCCGCACTGGATCGATATCTATTACAACTTGCACTCGAAGAGGCGCAATTACATCCCAGCGCGAACGCTCCTGCCATCAACAATAGTGCACTAGAAAAATTAGCCACACAGTATCGTGAAGGCTATCGCAGCATTCAACGTTTAGCAAAACGTTTTCCGCTCGAAATTATAAAGCCGTTATGGTACATCAAGCCCATGCTTTCTGACCAATTGCGCCAGAAAACAGAAGTAGAACAGTGGGGTCAAGCATTAAAACACGCACTCAATAAGACACACCAAACAACCAACAATGCTTACACCGTTTCTTGTCGGCACGATGAAGAGCGCGAATTATTTTTACCTGTGATTAAAATCACCCATCATGGTGTTAGCCATGAATACACCCTATCACCTGATTTCTTTAATTGCCATGACTATTGCGTGATTGCAGAACTTTATCACGCTTTGAATGGATTGATGGAAGAAACTGCTTTTGTTGCTCGTGCCGATAAACAGCAAAAAGTGGCGAATTTTGAAGAAGCGCTTGACTGGCTAATGGTTGAGGCAAAACGAGGATTCAACATCCAACGCTACAAAGGGTTAGGCGAAATGAACCCCGAACAACTGTGGGAAACGACCATGGACCCCACAACACGCCGCTTACTGAAAGTCACCATTGAGGATGCCGTTATCGCCGATGAGATGTTTACTACGTTAATGGGCGATCAGGTGGAACCACGCCGTTTATTCATCGAAAAAAATGCCTTGGCAGTGGAAAATTTAGATATTTAACGTAGGCCCTGTCGCAAAATTTATAGCTTTTTTTATAAATCAAAAAGATACAGAAATTTTGCGACAGAGCCCACTAAAACCAGGTCTTGAGCCTAAGCAATAATTTCATTTAACCCTTCAATAATTTGATCTAAATCTTGAGCTGATATTTGACCGATCTTCTTACCTAGCCGTTGAGTTGAGAGAGTTCTAATTTGGCTGATCTTGACCCAAGCCGGTTTAGTCAATTTTGTTGGGTCTAATTTTAGTGTTAAAGGAAAGCCGGCTCGTTGCTCTTGGCTAGTGACAGCCACAGCAATCACGGTGCCTGAATTTTGGTTAAACACCTCATGACTTAATATTATGACTGGCCGATGCCCCATTTGTTCGAATCCTTTTGTAGGTTCTAAATCAGCCCAGATAATGTCTCCTCTTAATATTCTGGCCATTCCTGACTATCTCCTTTCAAATCTTCATCGGCCATTTTTTGTTCATCAGCAATATCAAGTTTTTTGCATTCTTCAGCAAGACGTTTATGTTCAATTCGCTCAACACTCTGACTTAGCGCCATTTGCACCGCTTGGCTGCGACTTTTAAACAGTTGCTTTTTCACAAGGTGATCAACCTTATCCAGTAAAGCCTGGTCAAGAGAAATTGCAATTTTGGCTTGTTTCATGGCACACCTCATGAATCATACTTTCTTCATACCGAAAGTATAGCAGAATCATGGGAAAAATACATACTGTAATCGGATCCAGTCCAGGGGTATGCAGCGGGCTCTGTCGCAAAATTTTTTGAAGAAGTTATTTAATTAAGAGGAAAAGTCGATGTTAAGTGAAAATAGCTTTTTCTTATAATTCAATAAGGTACAGAAATTTTGCGACAGAGCCGTTTGTGAGCATAATGTTGCGGCAAGCCGCTGCTGCCTCTGTACTCAAACTCGAGCATATCAGCACACCACCCACGATAATTGAAACGAGTGAATTTATAGTGTATTTCTTCATGTTTATATCCCTTTGTTTGTTTATGATTACAGTAAAAAAACGACTTGGAGTCAAATGTAGCCTACCTAAAATTGCAGAACGTCTTTTTTTCGTTTATTTATCGTAGCGCATAAAACCCCGGGCGTAAGCCCAGGGAGTTTCAACGTCCATGTCATTTTGATCTTTTCATGCAAAAGTATAGCCTAGCTATTTGTAAACTCGATTCCGAAGTTTTTAACAGTTGCTTGAAGTTAGCCCACCCAGGTAAATTGGGCTCTGTCGCATCAGGACTGGATCATTCTGCGATTTTGCATTCCGATGACTCGTACCGATCCTCCAAAATTGAGACGGAGCGACGCAAACTGGAGTTTGGCTCGAATTTCATCGAGCCATACCTCGGAATCCACACGTTCAAGCTGCTGCTTCATATTCTTATGCGAATCAGACATGCTGGGGGCACCTAATCGAGTTGTAAATAAACGCAGGATTTCTTCTCGATTCATACCAAACATAGCGACAAAGCCCGAAGTAATATTCACTTCGCACTCATTGCGGAGTTTTTCTTCCATTTCAATGCGGTTTCTCGATTGCTTAACGATATTAAGAATTTTCACGAGCGTATTGAGAATAGTAATGTCACTACTCTGCGAAAGATTGATGACCCCTCGTTTGAATCTTTCCTGCAAATCCACTTTTGAATAACCGTTTGAGCTAAATACACAAAACCACTCCATACCTCGCGAATAAATGGGCACGCGCAATGCATCATGTAAGTAAGTGCAACGTCGATGAACCTGCGGTATGGTAGGGTTTGTGATGATTTGCTGAGAATCTTCGATGATGTTGATAGCCTCTTCTAAAAAAAACTGCTCTCTGGCTTCGCGCAATGCCTTCCAATCGGCTGCTACCTTTTCAGCGAAATCAGAACTTGCCCTCTCACACCACGCAATAATTTGTTGCACGTTAACATTTAAAACTAAAATAGGATTCCCTGGTACCGCTTCTCGCGTCACAGGATCGCGACGCTGTTGGGAAAGCACCGTTTGAATGTAGTTACTTTCGTAGGAATGCCCCGATTGAGGCAATACAACGGGACTTTCATAAATTAACAAACTCACCGGGCAGGTAAAATCTTTTGGCACCCGAATTGTCGGCTTTTCAAGTTCCTCCAAAATGCTCGCCCATTCAAGCACAATGTTTTTTAGCACGATATTTCCAGCACTTTTTTTTCCGGGAAATTTTGCATGAAATGATTCGCGATCGTAAGATTTGCCCGTTTCTAAGTCAATAACGGGGTCCGTCAACAGCTTATTAGATAATTTACATTTTAATGCTTCGGGATACGCTTCCAATGAAACATTCCGCATATAGTGTACTCCTGTAGAGATAATCTCATTTAACAATAGTGCAGGCTATCCGTACCGAGAATACACGTCAATTACGTAGTACTAGGTTTGCGAACAAGATAATTTATCATTAAGTATTTTGTGTCAAAGAAAAGCGATCCGGAAACAACTCACGAGTCTCTTGAAAACAGACTCCCTCACGGTAGCGGCTCAGAATCACGGCTCGGATTATCTTCAGTAAACGTTTTCCTCGCAGGACGCTCCCAATCAGGAACAACCGCTTGACGAGCTCGTGCAATCGTTAATTGACCCGCGGGAGCATTCGTCGTAATAATCGAACCTGCAGCGATTGTTGCATTTTCACCAACGGTAACAGGAGCAACCAAAGCCGCATTTGAACCAATAAAGGCGCCCTTCTTTATGACCGTACTCCACTTATTCACACCATCATAATTACACGTGATCGTACCGGCACCAATATTGACTTCTGCCTCAATCAACGCATCACCCAAATACGCCAAATGATTTGCTTTAGACCCCGGACCTAAAATGGTTTTTTTCATTTCGACAAAATTACCCACTTTACTATTTTTTTCTAAAATCGTTCCTGGTCGAATGCGCGCAAACGGACCCACCTGCGCACCATCTGCAATTTTCGCGCCTTCAATGATACTGTGCGGAAAAATAGTGACGCCCTCACCAATTTCTACATCCTTCAAAACACAATGAACGCCGATCGCTGAGCGGCAACCAATCACAATGTTACCTTCTAAAACAACATTGATGTCTAACACCACATCGTTTGCAATTTTCACACTTTCACTGCGCACATCCAAACGTTCGGGATCCATGATACGAACACCCGATAAAGCAAGACGCTTTGCGTTTTCACGTTGATAAGCACGCTCTAAATTTGCTAATTGCCATAAGTCATTAACGCCTTGAATTTCCATTTCTGAATCTGCAAAACTGCTATTAATGGTGAGCGATTCCTCTGCGGCCAATTTAATAATATCCGTAAAATAGTATTCTTGCTGCTGATTATGCGGCTTTAGAAGGGGTAACCATTTTTTCAATCGTGCGCTGTGACAAACCACAATTCCGGTATTCACTTCCTGAATCGCTCGTTGTTCCGGTGTTGCATCATGATGTTCGACAATAGAAATCATGTTGCCTTGCGCATCACGCACAATTCGACCCAAACCCGTCGGGTCCTGCAGGGTTGCGACTAAAACACCTAGACCCTCCATGGGCGTGTCATTTAATAATCTTCGCAACGTTGCCACAGAAATTAACGGGACATCCCCGTATAATACCAACACGCGCGAATTTTCGTGGAAATAAGGCAAAGCTTGTTGTACCGCATGCCCAGTTCCTTTGGGTTCTTTTTGATCGATCCAGGCAACATCCCAATGCCGAAACGATTCACGCACTATTTCAAAGGTATTGGAATAAACCACTTGAATGGAATATGGATTTAATTGTTGTGCGGTGCTAATCACGCGTTGTAAAAGAGGAATACCCGCCAAACGATGCATCACTTTGGGCGTCGTGGAAGCCATTCGTTTCCCCTTGCCCGCAGCAAGAATAACGACATTCAGTTGCATGTCACTCCCTCCTCTCCCTTCTCCTTGATGGGAGCTGGCTCAGTTCTATTTATGCGATTGACGACGAATCATGTCAATCGCTTTTAACTGTGCGGCGGCTTCCGCTAATTCAGACAAAGCGCGCGTGTATTCGATCCCGGATTTTTGTTCTGATAAACGTTTTTCTGCTTCCTCTTTTGCAGCCAGTGCTGCCGCTTCATCTAAATCCGTTGCTCTTATCGCCGTATCCGCTAACACCGTCACTACCGTTGGTTGTACTTCCAGCATACCGCCGGACATGTAGAAAACTTCTTCATCGTCATTTTCTAAAATAACCCGAATTTGTCCAGGCTTAAGTGATGTCAGCAACGCCGTATGCCCAGGATAAATGCCCAACTCACCAACACGGCCCGTTGCGATCAACGCTTTCACTCGACCAGAAAACAGGCCTTCTTCAGCGCTCACAATATCTAATTGCATAATTTTATCCGACATCCCATCGACCTTATAATGATTTAGCCTTTTCTACGGCTTCTTCAATGCTGCCGACCATATAAAATGCTTGTTCTGGAAGATCATCATAATCTCCATGGATGATCCCCTTGAAACCACGAATGGTATCTTTTAATGAGACGTATTTTCCTGGTGACCCCGTAAATACTTCTGCCACAAAGAAAGGTTGCGATAAAAAGCGCTGAATTTTACGCGCGCGACGCACGATCATTTTGTCTTCTTCGGATAATTCATCCATGCCTAAAATGGCAATGATGTCTTTCAATTCTTTATAACGTTGCAACGTTTCTTGAACGCCCCGTGCCACACGATAATGCTCTTCGCCAATCACTAATGGATCTAACTGGCGACTGGTTGAATCTAATGGATCAATCGCGGGGTAAATACCTAATTCTGCAATCTGCCGCGACAACACGATGGTTGCATCTAAGTGCGCGAACGTTGTTGCAGGCGATGGATCCGTGAGATCGTCCGCGGGCACATAAACGGCTTGGATCGACGTAATAGAACCTGTTTTGGTAGAAGTAATACGTTCTTGCAGACAACCCATCTCTTCCGCCAACGTCGGTTGATAACCAACGGCGGATGGCATGCGACCTAATAATGCCGAAACTTCCACACCCGCCAACGTGTATCGATAAATATTATCGATAAAGAGTAATACGTCACGCCCCTCGTCACGGAAGCTTTCTGCGATGGTTAATCCCGTTAACGCCACACGCAAACGATTACCCGGTGGTTCATTCATTTGTCCATACACTAACGCCACTTTATCCAATACATTGGATTCTTTCATTTCGTGGTAGAAATCGTTTCCTTCACGAGTACGTTCGCCAACACCAGCAAATACAGAGTAACCACTGTGTTCAATTGCGATATTACGAATTAATTCCATCATATTGACGGTCTTACCAACGCCAGCTCCCCCAAATAAACCGACTTTACCTCCTTTCGCAAAAGGACAGAGCAAGTCAATGACTTTAACCCCGGTTTCTAAAATTTCGGTGCTGCCCGCTTGATCCAAAAAACTGGGCGCTGGACGATGAATGGGTAATTTGGTTTCTGCGTCAATAGGCCCTCTTTCATCGATGGGATCCCCCAACACATTCATGATACGGCCTAGCGTCTTCTGACCGACCGATACTTCAATGGGCTTACCGGTATTTTTAGCCTGTAAACCTCGGCGCAAACCTTCCGTGCTACCCATTGCAATGGTTCTGACAACGCCATCACCCAACTGCTGCTGTACTTCAAGCGTGATATTGTTTTCTTTGATTTTTAATGCGTCATAAATTCGTGGCACGGCATCACGTGGAAACTCAACGTCTACCACTGCACCAATCACTTCGATAACGTTACCCATTGTACTCATGTTATTTTCCTCGTAAAGGACATTAACCATCAGCAATTCCCAGCGAATACTCGCCGAATTTGCGGGTTAATTATTCAATTGCCGCTGCACCACCCACAATCTCCGCAATTTCGCGCGTAATACTGGCTTGGCGTGCTTTGTTATAAATTAATTTCAATTCTTTTATCAAACTGCCCGCATTTTCCGTCGCACTTTTCATCGCAACCATCCGCGCGCTTTGTTCACACGCAATATTTTCAACAACTGCTTGATACACTTGTGATTCGATGTAACGAATCAACAAGGCTTCCAATAATTCTGCCGATGAATCTGGCTCGTAAATATAATCCCAATACCCTTGTGCTTTTTGATGTTCTTTTGGCAACGGCAATAACGGTCGAATCACAGGCCGTTGCAACATCGTATTCACAAATTGATTACTCACCACATACACGGCATCCAATTGGTTTTGTTTGAATGCATCCAGCATGACTTTTACCACACCAATAATATCTTTTAATTCAGGCTCGTCCCCCAGTTGACTGGTCGTTGCAATCACGTTTCCACCCACGGAACGAAAAAAGCTTTCGCCTTTTCGACCGATAATACTTAACTCCATTTGCGCACCTTTCTCTTCCCATTGACGCATTTCTCTGAGGAGTGTCCGTAGCATATTCACATTAAGACCACCACACAAACCACGATCTGTCGTCACAATAATAAATCCGATGCGCTTAATTTCCGCCCGCTCTTCTAAGTAGGGGTGATGAAATTCGCTATGGCTTTCGGCAACGTGACCGATCACGCCGCGTATTTTCTCCGCATAAGGACGAGACACCGCCATGCGATCTTGTGCTTTACGCATTTTGCTTGCAGCAACCAATTCCATTGCGCGAGTAATTTTCTGCGTGTTTTTAACGCTCGCTATCTTACCGCGTATTTCTCTTGCTTGTGACATTAGTAAGCCTGCGTTTTAATAAATTCATCCATGACTTTTTTCATTTGCAACGCAACCTCGTCCGTATAAGCAGGATTCTTGTTGATGCTTTCCAACAATCTGGGCTGCTGATGCTGCAAATAACTTTGTAATGCTTTTACAAAATCCACCCCTTTTTTCAATTCTATTTTATCTAAATAACCTTCGTTAACGGCGTACCAAATAAACGCCATTTGCGCCACACTCATCGGATCGTACTGAGGTTGCTTTAATACTTCCATCACGCGTTGGCCACGCTCTAATTGTTTGCGTGTTGCCTCATCTAAATCAGAGGCAAATTGTGCGAAGGCTTCCAATTCACGATATTGTGCCAATGCAATACGCACACCACCACTCAACTTTTTAATTATTTTTGTTTGCGCAGCACCTCCCACACGCGACACCGACAAGCCCGCATTAATTGCAGGTCGAATACCCGAGTTAAATAAGGCCACGTCTAAAAAGATTTGCCCGTCAGTAATTGAGATAACGTTTGTCGGAATAAATGCGGATACGTCGCCAGCCTGTGTTTCAATGATCGGTAGTGCCGTCAATGAACCGGTTTTTCCCTTAATTTTTCCACCCGTAAATTTCTCAACGTAATGCGTGTTAACACGGGATGCTCGTTCTAATAAACGAGAATGCAAATAAAAAACGTCACCGGGATACGCCTCTCGTCCCGGTGGACGACGAAGCAATAGCGAAATTTGACGGTATGCCCACGCTTGTTTGGTTAAATCGTCATAAATAATCAATGCATCTTGCCCTCGATCACGGAAAAACTCTCCCATAGAGCAACCGGAATATGGCGCTAAATATTGCAATGCCGCAGAATCTGCCGCCGTCGCTGCAACCACAATCGTGTGTTCCATTGCACCGTGTTCTTCTAATTTACGCACCACGTTTGCGACGGAAGAAGCTTTTTGCCCGATCGCAACGTAAATACATTTCACGCCCGTGCCTTTTTGATTGATAATGGTATCGATCGCAATAGCCGTTTTACCGGTTTGGCGATCGCCAATAATTAATTCGCGCTGACCTCGTCCAATAGGAACCATCGCATCAATGGATTTTAAACCCGTTTGCAACGGTTGATCGACCGACTGACGCTCAATGACACCAGGCGCTACTTTTTCAACGGGTGAAGTCAATTCTGTTTTCAATGGCCCTTTACCATCGATGGGATTACCCAACGCGTCGACCACACGTCCTAACAATGACTCACCAATCGGCACTTCTAAAATCCGTCCCGTGCAACGCACCGTCATGCCTTCTTCCAAATGCTCATAGGGGCCCAATACAACAGCACCCACAGAATCGCGCTCCAAATTAAAGGCTAAGCCAAACGTATTGCCTGAGAATTCAATCATTTCGCCAAACATAACGTTATTCAAACCATAAATACGTACAATGCCATCTTTTAGGTTGACGATGGTCCCTTCCGTACGAAGCTCAGCGGAAATATTGAGTGCACTAATGCGCGACTCAATAATTTTACTAATTTCGGTGGGTTGTAGTTGTAATGCCATATTTAAATTACCTCTTAGCTATTTAGGCTATGATAAAGTCGGGTCAATCGGTCTTTGATGGAACCATCAATAACAAATTCATCGGTTCGAATAACAGCACCGCCAATTAAGTTTTTATCGATGGAAAAATGCACAGCAATTTTCGTATTAAAACGCTTTTGCAACGCTTTTTTCAATTCATTCAATTGGTTTTCATTCAACGGAAATGCAGAAGCGACTTCAACGTTCATCACGTTTTGTTGCTTCGCAAGCAACCGTTTGAAAATCAAAGCGATATCCGGCAGTGTATTTAACCGCTTGCTTTCCATCATCAAATTCAAAAAGTTTGCCAACGATTTACCTAACCGTTGTGCTTCTTTTGGCAATAAATCCGCTATCGATTCTTGCAGCAACGACTGCAGTTTATCATTCGATACTTTAGGATCAAACACCCATTGTAAAATGGGTGTTTCACTCACCATGAGTGCAAGCGTTTGTAGCACGTTATCCCACGCTGCCAATTTATCCGCATCATTTTGGTCCGCCTCAAAAAGTGCTGTAGCATAAGGACGTGCAATCGTTAAATACTGCGCCATAATTAAATCTCATCACTCACGAGTTCGCGAATTAAACGATCATTGCTTGCTTTATCAATTTCGTGTTGCAGAATTTTTTCAGCACCCGCAATAACGATCTGTGAAACGTTTTTCATGAGCTCTGCTTTTGCTGCAACATAACGCTGATCAATTTCACCTTGCGCTAATTTAATTAAGCGCTCGCCTTCCTCACGCGCCTTTTCCTTCGCGTCTTCAACGATTCGATGAGAATGGGCGTTGGCTTGCTCTATAATAAACGCGGCCTGCGTTTTCGCTTCCTTCAGAATTTCTTTTGATTTGTGGTGCGCAAGCTCCAGCTCTTTTTTTCCTTGTTCAGCCGCTGCCAAACCATCCGCAATTTCTTTGCGACGCTTTTCCAAGATATTGGCGATGGGGGGCCAAATATACTTCATTGTTATCATGACGAACGTGACAAAACAAAGCATTTGTACCAATAAAGTCGCGTTTAAATTCATAACGACCTCTTACATTAAGCCGGTTGACCTGCAGCGATTAACACCGATTTCAAAAATGGATTCCCACCAAACATGATCACAAAGCCCATGGCTAACGAAATCGCCGCAAATGCGTCGACTAAACCCGCCATAAATAAGGTGCGTCCCAATAACATACCGGATAATTCCGGCTGACGTGCAATCCCTTCAATAAATTTCCCCGTTAGTAGACCAATACCAACACCGGCACCGAGCGCGGCAAAACCAAACATGATCGCCGCCGCGATCGCAGAAAGACCTTGTACAGTTGCAATTAATTGTGCGAGTTCCATTGTATTTCCCCCTATTTTTTCAGTTATTATAAAAATCCCCGGGCTTGTGCCCGGGGATTTTTCCCATATGAATTTCGCCTGCTCGGGAAACCCTCGCGGACGGCGACCCAAGGGGGAGAATTCGCTTTCTCCCCCTTGGGAAACCCCCATGGCGTAAAGTTCCTGGGCTAACGCCCAGGGTTTGAGGATATAAAAATCCCCGGGCTTGTGCCCAAACCTAATGCGATTCCTGTGCTAATCCTAAATAAACAATCGTCAGCATCATAAAAATAAACGCTTGAATCGTAATCACCAATAAATGAAACATGGTCCACGCAAATCCTAGCGTGTATTGCGCCCACCACGGCAACAAAGCGATAAGAATAAAAACGATTTCGCCTGCAAATAAATTTCCAAACAGCCGCAATGATAATGAAATGGGTTTAACGCATTCTTCGATGAATCGAAAAGCCACATTGATGGGCAGAAGGTACCAACCAAAGGGTTTACTCATCACTTCTCTCGTGAAACCCCAACCCCCTTTCATTTTCAAATTATAAAAAATAATTAAAATGAACACGGTAATCGACATCGCAAATGTCATTGTTGGATCCGCCGTAGGAACGGCTCTGAAGTAATGGACGCCAAACAGTTTCATGGCCATCGGGAGTAAGTCCACTGGAATGAGATCCATAAAATTCATGAGGAATACCCAAATAAATATCGTCAGCGCCATGCAGGAAATAAACATTTGATGGTGATGGCATGCGTCTTTAACAATTTTTCCGATTGCTTCAACGCAAACTTCAATAAAATTTTGTGATTTACTGGGTACACCAGAATGCACTTTGCGCGCAACGAGATAAAATAAAAAAAGAAACAAACTTCCAAGAACCAGGGATACAAAAATCGTGTCTAAATCCAACGTCCAAAATCCACCATTGCCCATCTTAAAATTATGCAGATTCAATTGCAAATTTTGCATGTGGTGCTGAATGTATTCCGCTTTTTCAAGCGGCGGAGTCGCTGTACTCATGAACGTATTACTCTTTCGTTTTGCCTGTCAACATTGGTCAATAACGGCGCAGCCCACGATCCCAAAAGCGCACCTGCAAAGCCAGTCAAAATCGGTATCATTTCGTGCGGTAACTGAATCATTAACAGGCCGATGGCCGCACCGCTGATTAAAAGCTTTAGAAATTCTCCCAACGCAAAGGCCAATGCCATTCGTTTAGGTGCACGAGCGTCCGTCGTTGCGAACAAATACCAGGTCAGCAGTGTGGTGGGGGCGATACTTGCCGCACCGCCCAAAAGTGCAGCGCTACTCGCCATCATTCCGCGAGTCAGCAACCAAATCAATGCTACAATGCAAACACCGATGGCCTGCAACCCAATCATTTTAAATGCCTTATGGCGTTCTGCACTATTTGGACGCACAAAAACCTCTGCCGCTCGCTCTGGCCAATTGCCGGCGAGTATATAAGCTTTTATCGAGGAGTGCAATCGTAAGCATAGCAAGGCAGCGATTTCCACACCAGCCATTTGCTGAACGCGGGAATAGTTTTTTTTGTACATCGCATCCCACATTGATGTAATGGGGGCATACTCCATGTTCGCGGGTCCTGCCCAGAGATTTCATATCGAACAGCGAGGGTCGGTGTGCCGCCAACGGGATGAGCTGATCTAGGTTAAGCATCCTCTTCTAAAAGCTGATCCAGTTTTTTTAAAGCATCGAGCATTGGAATTGCTTTTATTCCATTTTGTAAATACAACGTTTCTTTTCCGAGGTATAAAATATAGCACTGAGCAATGGGGTAGTCCTGCTTAAAATGCTTCAGCCCAGCCAGCATTCGATTGGTAATGATTTTAGTGTGTTTAATTTCAAAGGCGAGTAATTTCGTATTACCATAGAGAACAAAATCAACTTCAACGCCACTAGCTGTTTTCCAGTAATAAAGTTGATAGCTTAATTTTTTGTAAGCAATTAGAGCCAATGCTATTTGAAAAAAAAGCGTTTCTAAACCAGCTCCAGCAAGTTCACTGGGTGCGTCTAATATTTGCTTTGGGCGTAAATGATAATATATGCCAGCGTCAAAATAATAAAACTTCTCTGAAGTAATGAGCTTCCTCTTGGCTTTTTTGGTAAAAGCAGGAAGCCAATGTGCGAGTAGTAAATCATTTAGAATAGAAAAATAATTTTGAATGACCTGCCTATCAATGCCAACTTCTCTGGCAATTTCGGAGAAATTTACAGACCCTCCCTGGCTAAAGCTTGCAATCTCCAGGAAGCGCGAAAACGCTGAAATATTTCGAGTTAATCCCTCCTGCATCACTTCTTCTCGCAAGTAGGTTTCTATATAAGTTGCTAGATAACCAGAGGGGTCGTCATAGGTGTAGGTTGCTGGCAGCATACCTAATGTCAGCGCATGTTCTAAACTAAAGCGCTCACCAACTTCTTGAGGGATAAAAGGATGCATCGTGTATTGAATTGCTCGACCCGCCAATAAATTCACTCCATTCCGCTTTAGTTTTCTGGCCGACGAGCCCGTCAAAATAAAACGAGCATTTTTTGCCTCAATTAAACGGTGGGTTTCATCTAATAACTCTGGAATTTTTTGCACTTCATCAATCACTATCCGCCCTGGATAACCAGGTTCAATGTATTCATTTAATTTTTCAGGATTAGCGGATAATGTTCTAAATGTTAGGCTGTCTAGCAAGTCGATATAGATATAATCGCCTGTTTTTAAATTATTTTTTAGCCATACTGTTTTTCCAGTGCCACGAGGCCCAAAGATAAAAAAGCTATCCCTGCTAGTAAGGGGAAGATTGAACAAGCGTTTAAACATAAAATACCATGTTATTTTGATGTTGCAAACATCATTTTTACAGGTTTTTTGCTGTTTGATCAAGCAAATTTCGGATTTTGCAAGAAATAAAAATTCCCGTAACAAGCCGCGGGGAATCCAGTTAATGAAGGGGGAAAGAATTCTCCGTCGGAAGATGGGGGATTCCTGATGGGGAATTCCTGGTAGACTTTGGAAGGCGCTTTCGTTACAATCCCGCCTTCTGTAAAAGAATCGAATCATTTATGACCGAGACACTCGCACTGGTTGAACGCAAACGGATTGCCACCCTGCTGGAAGAAAGTACGCGCGTTTGCATTGCCGGCACCGCGTTCGTTTTACCCATTTCTGTCACTGCAACAACCTGCTGTTATCTCCTCGCCGGATTTTTGGCATTGTGCTCAGGCCATTGGCAGGAACGCTGGCAACGCATTAAATTCAATCCTGCTGCACTCAGTTTTTGGATATTGATTTGCTTGTTTTTGCTGGGTCTACTTTATACGTTCTCACCATGGAATTTAGCATTAAAAGATTTACAAAAACGGCACTGGCTGCTAATTACGCCTTTTTTAATGATACTGTTGACGGATGATCGTTGGCGCTTGCGCACGATCAACAGTTTTTTACTCGCCATGTACATCACCTTGTGTTTATCTTTTTTAAAGTTTTTTGGCGTCGATATTTATTTCCAAATCACTGGCAAGTATTTAAATGGCGTGAATGTGTTTTACGAACATATTGTGCAAACTTTTTTTTTCTCGATGGCAGCTTTTATCATTGGTTATCGCTTTTTTTATTATGAAAAATGGCGCTGGTTTTACGGCATTTCTTACCTCTTACTCACCTTGAATGTTTTATTTCTCTCCGACAGCGGCACCGGTTATGTTTTGTTTCTGCTACAGCTTATTTATATTGCACTTATTCGCCTGGGTTGGAAAGGTTTTCTGCTCGGCATCGGACTCGGCGTCATTCTCATGGGCACGTCTTTTTTAAATTTTTCCGCCATGAAAGAACGAGCATACCATATTGCATCGGATTATGATTCTTATCACAAAGGCCAAACCATTACTTCTGTTGGTTTACGCATCGCGATGTGGCACAATGCGATTCTGTTGATTAAGGGTCGTCCCTTGACAGGTTATGGAACGGGGGGGATACGCACGGCAATGACAAAAAATTTATCTCCCGAAGATATTAAAAAAACACAATTACTGGATTACGTTGAAAATACCATTTTAAATTTTATTCTCGAATTTGGATTTTTAGGTCTTATTATTTTCTTATCGGCCATTACAATTCAAATTGTGGCCTGCTTTTATTTACCCCATGAATATAAACATTTAATGTTAGTATTTTTAATGCTCTTTTTGATGGGTGGCCTCGCCAATTCATTTTTTGTTTCTTTTTGTGAAGCGCATCTATATTCATTGTTAGCAGCTGTTTGTTTCAGTGCTTATCCGTTACGTAAAAATCAGGAATAACACGGTGAAAAATACGCCGACAAAAATCATTATCAGTCGCACCGATAATATTGGCGATGTTGTTCTTACTCTACCTCTCGCGGCATTATTGAAACAAAAATTTCCGAACGTGCATATCACATTTTTAACGCGCGATTATGCACGCGCGATTGTAGAAAATTGCCCTGATGTGGATGCTTTTCTCAGCTGGAACACACTCTCCACCGCATCCAAAAAAGAAGCCAAAAATATTTTGCAGCAAGGTAGGTATGACACCATCGTGCACGTATTCCCCCAAAAACCAATCGCTAAACTCGCCAAACGGGCTAACATTAAAAATCGCATCGGCACAACACGACGCTGGTATCATTTTTTAACGTGCAATCAACGTGTCCGTTTCAGCAGAGCCCAATCACAACGACATGAAGCTCAATTGAATCTGCATTTACTGGCGCCACTAGGTATACCAGAAAATTACGATATTAGTGAATTAACACCGCTGATTCGCTTTACGCCCCAACAACTAACCCCTGAGTTACAACGCTATCTGCACCCACAAAAATTCAATTTAATCATTCACCCCCTATCCAATGGTCATGGTCGCGAATGGCCATTATCGTATTTTGAAGCGCTCATCAAAACACTGCCGCTGGAAAAATTCCACCTTATTATTTCAGGATCACAAAAAGAAAAAATCCCCTTGCAGCCGCTCCTGCAGGCGTGTCCGCAACTCACTGATGTGATTGGCCAATTGAATTTGAACCAGCTTTTGCAGCTGATGGCGCATTGCGATGGTTTAATTGCCAATAGCACAGGACCACTGCACATGGCGGCCGGCACGGGCATTAACGTATTGGGGTTATATCCACCCGCATCCGGCATGAATCCACAACGCTGGCAACCCCTCGGGAAGCAAGCACGCTATTTGGTCGCTAAAGAAAATTGTGCCCTGGTTTGTAACAACAATAATTGCTCTTGTATACGGGATATATCAGTGCAACAGGTGAAAAAAATTCTTTTAGGGTGGCATAAGAATGCAACCAGTTATGCGTCCATATGAAGTTGAGAATTTCTGTAACGATCGGAAACTATGGCCTGTTTGAAAGTTAAACCCGATTGGTAAAATCTCAATAAAATCAATATGGTTTATTGCGGAAACAGATACCGGTAGAAAACTAAAAATGGTTTTTATTGAAATAGACGGTAATTACGAAATTAAAACTGCTTACGAGCCCAACCAAAATGAGGTGACAATTTATGAAAAATACGCGTAAAACATTTTCGGATGAGGCCTGGGAGCGTGGTGAGTTAGGGCAATCCGAGGAGCATGTTCAAAAAGTCTCATCTGAGGGATCCGTTGCAAATTTTAATTTTTCCGATAAAATTTACAAAATATTTTCTAAACAGAAACG
>MGOZ01000026.1:59962-83272 GCA_001797285.1 Coxiella sp. RIFCSPHIGHO2_12_FULL_42_15 | reverse complement strand
GCAATCTCCTTGTTAGATTGTTGTTGGTTAGCTTTGCATTAGTGTTATCAGCGCTGATGCAAAGCGTATTTCACTATTAAATCGAATCCCGCATTAAAATGCAATTCGCATTTTAAATTTTTATTAAAGTATTCCTTCTTTAAACGCTATTGCCAAAGCACCTGTCATGGTTTGGCAATTTAATTTATGCAAAATAAATTTTCGATACCGCTTAATTGTTTCGGGACTTAATTGCAACTGCTGCGCAGTTTCATAAAGTGTTTTGTCCTGTCCCGCCCAATATAAACACTGCATTTCTCGTTCTGAGAGCTTCTTAATTTTTTGAGAAATCACTTCCATTGATTACCTTCCTTGATTCATACACATTGCCTCACCACGCATAAACCGCTGACATAAATCTCGATAAATAACCGCAAAAGAGCGATAATCTTCATCCATAACGTAATCATTGGGTTTTTTATTCAACCGTTTTTTTGCCACCAACACCAATGGATGTGACCAATACGGTCGGCTGAGATAATTATTATTTTGCGCTTCTCTGAAAGCTTCATGGACTTCAGGTAAGTCAAAATCCTGAAGTCTTCGTTCACAATACATGCGAAATTCTTTCACATTCGGCGGCCAAGCTTCACGTCTCTTACGCTCTTCATCCGTGATGGTCACTAACATTTTTTTAAATCCATAATTTAAGTCATCACTTGTCAAATCTTTTAGTGCCTCATACCAAATGCCATTATCTTTTTCACCAAAATTATTAATAAATTTATAGCCATAAGCTCTAGTCATACTCACCCACAATGAAGCAATGTCCTTTTTCGTCAGATTCGATAAGCCTTGCTCCCTCGTTAATGAATTTTCCGTGCGCAGCAACAACGCGTCCAACGGCTGAAGTGCGCTGTTTTTTATTTCTGTTTTGATGACGTTCATGTTTTTTCTCCTGATGGTAGTGTTTACCCATTAATAACCAACGTAAAAATTCCGCATCCCAATCGCAACTTAATGTGCCTTTAGCCTGGTGATAACAGATGAATTTTGTTAACTCATCTTGGCAATTCACCGTCGGGCAATTCTGTTGCTGCGCTTTTTCAATAATTTTTAGCGATGGCTGAAAATCCCCAAAAATTTTTTCAGCACGCTCTGCTAGAGAGAGAGTATTATAATTACCGGATACCGGAGGTGTAGCGGCTTTGGGTAAATCTTCTGTCGCGGCTTTTCTATTATTTTTTCCTGAATTACCAGCATTATTAGTAGGTTGCAGAGAATTCTTAGTAACGGATAATGGTATCGAACCTGTAGCGGCTTTATTTTGGACGAAATTATCCCGTGTCGCCAGCAAGCACCGGATAATTAATTTTTTATGCTGTGAGCAAAGATTAATAACACCTGCTTTTTCCAATCCTATTAACGCACGCTGAATTTGAGCCTTACTCGGACTACCGCCTCGATACCCTGGGTGCGGCTCAACATATAATTCTTCGCGCAAAGATTGATAGCTGATTCCACGCTGAATACCCACCATTCCAGTTTGATAATCCATATAGGGTCTTATTCCCATGACGTAAAGCAGTTGCAATAAGTGGGGCAGCCCATATAACATACTTTTTTCTTGATGACTGATCTTAAATTCCATAATTCAATAAACCAACAGGTTGCTCTAACTTAAAGTAACAACAAAGCCCGGTATAGCTAATACACCTGTCTTGATGTTATGATTCAAATAAAAAAAGAGACAGCTTGTTAAAAAGCCACTAAAACAAACATAATGTTTGTTTTATGGAATGATAAATAACAAATTGTTTCTTGTCAACTCGTGTATGATGGATTTCAATTCAATGAACATAAAACAACGCATTGGCGACAGAATCACGGCAAGCCGAAAAAAAATCGGCATCACCATTAAAGAATTAGCAAAGCGCACGGAACAATTTTCGGCAGCTAGAATTAACAACTGGGAGCTTGGTACTCGTGCTCCAGGGCCCACAGAAGCAAAAGTCTTATCTAACATTCTTGGTGTTTCCCCCTCCTATCTACTGTGCTTGAGTGACAGCCCCAATGGTGATTTACATCTACAATTCGAGATACTGCCGAGATACATCCCCCTCATCCCTCTGCACGGAGCCAATATAAGTAAAACTAAATTAGCTGAAATTATTGAAGGACTATCGCCTTACTCAAAAACAGAACCGAAGATTTCACTGGATGAAAGAATCAGCGTAATCGCAGGTCAAAACACATTTGCTGTGATTATTGAAGATACGAGCATGAGCCCTGATTTCAAGCCTGGCGATACAATTATCGTCGACCCTGAAAAAAAACCAAGGCCTGGGGAATACGTCATTGCCCATATAAAAAAATCTGGCGAAAACATTATTAGAAAATATCGTGAAACGAATAATCCAGAATCACAGGAACCCCGCATAGAATTAAACTCTCTCAACACAGATTGGCCAACCGTATTCATCAGCAAAGGCGACATCATCATCGCCACTTTGATTGAGCATCGAAGAACACTGGTTGCCATAAAAAAATAAAAAAACCACACTCAAAAAAAATGCTACTCTCCAAAAGCCATACAAAAACATTGCACTAACTTCAGCGCCTCTTCTTCGTTGAAAAAATCCTCACGTAAAAAAACCGCGCGCATTTTTTCGATTGAAAACCCAATCAAAACGGCAAGGTCACTCAACATCAATCCTGAATGATTCATCAACGCATGAATCATATCCTTTTGCTTATGTGGCTTTACAGTAAAATTAATCTGAAAAACAAGGGATACCCCTTCAACCCTGTTCAATGCATACTCTCCTTAGCACATACCCGACCCTTGAAAAAGCGGTATATCTCATGCACTAATTCACTCTCTCAAAAAATCAAAAAAAGATGGACGAAAATCAATTGGTTACCTTAACCATTCATTGCAGTGTATAGTAATCCAGAAAATTCTTTAATATAATCTCCAAATTTAGAGGTTGATTTTGATTTTCAAAGGAATGAGAGAATGAAAGAGCTGCCATTCATCATTTCGCTTGCGTATAAGGATGAGCTGGGTGCCGCAGCGCAACAACTGAATCACATCGGCATTAATCATTTTTCGATATATCTTCTTTTTAAAAACGGGAAGACTTTAGTCTTAACAGATAGGCATGAACTATCCATCCCTTACTACACGGAAAAAATATATGTAGCAGATAAAAACCTTAAACCAAGCACACATACTGGCACGGACGTACATATTCGTGGAAATAGTGATTTATTGACTGGCATAGAAGATTATCTTGGTGAAAAATTTAATTTTAACTGGTGCTATTACTTAGTAAGACAATGCGTTGATTGCACCGTAATTTTAGGCGCCGGCAAGGAAGAGAAACTTAGCGACTATAAAGATTTTTATGAAAAAACCCATAAAATATTTGAAAATTTTATGGTTGATTTTTTCAATAAGCACCTCACCCTATTCAAGACCTATAGTCACGGACACCAGGGTGCCTCATTCCTAAAAGATGAATCCTACCGCAGAAAAACTATTAAAAACTGTCTCGACCGAGACGAAAGATCTTTAAGCAAAAACGAATTGGCATGCCTCTATTGGTCAGCCCTTGGAAAATCTGCAGAGGAAATATCCATCATCACCGGTCTTAAAAAATTAACCGTTGAGTTTTACCGAAAGCAATCCATCAAAAAACTACATTGCTCGAACATTACTCATGCTGTTTATGAGGCAACAATTCGCGGCCTTTTCACTTGCTTTACAAATAACGAAAACTCTATAATTCACACCATCAACAGCCACAAGGTGCTGCCAACCGATCAATGCTCGCTTGCAACTAAGAACTAAGAAACTACACTCATGAAAAACGTACCTAATAACGCGTCTATTTTCACCTGGGAATCAGAGGTAAAAGACAGCGAACTCGATGTTCAAGGGATAGTAAACAACTCCGTTTATTTTGTTTATATGGAACATTGCAGGCACAAGCATTTAAAAGCGCTAGGACTTAACGTTATCGATATTCATAACGATAACGTTGACCTTGTTGTTCGTGAATGCACCATAAAATTCAAAACCTCATTGATCAGTGGTGATGAATTTACAGTAAGCTCAAGATGGGAGCTAATCAACAAAGCCAAGGTCATTGTTCATCAAAATATTATTAGGAAGTCCGACCAAAACGAAATTGTAACAGCAGCATTCACCGTCACCGGAATAGATAGAAACAATTCTAAAATAGGCCTACCCACCACGCTAATCGACCTATTAAATAGAACCTAATCATCCCGCATAAAACCAAATCGTTATTTTTTTATAATTAAAAACAAACGAATCGTTTGACTTTAGCTCGCGGCCTGCTTTATGATGCTTGCATCAAATAGGGATGCAACGATGCCAATACACAACACACTGGACCTTGCGCAAGCTGCCGATTTTCTCGGAATTAATAAAGAAACCGCTCGCCACCGCGCAGCACAAGGCAAACTTCCAGGAGCAAAAGTTGGGCGCGCCTGGCGATTTCTAGAAGAAGACCTTGTCACTTACCTACGTTCACTTTATCCTGATCAAGCATCGCAGGGTGTCAACCATAGGAATAAAACAATATGGCACTCTACAAAAGAAATAAAATCTATTGGATTGATATCACCCACAATGGAACAAGAATACAACGCAGCACTGGGACTAGCGACAAAGTAGCGGCCCTAGAACTGCATGATCGGATCAAAGCAGATTTGTGGCGTCAATCCAAACTCAATGACAAACCAAAGAGAATGTGGATGGAAGCAGCAATACGATGGGTAACTGAGTCGTCGCACAAGCGAAGCTTGCGTGACGATCAACAACATCTACGCTGGTTAAATCCACATTTTAAAGACTTATCGCTCGACGCTATTGACCGCAATTTAATTCAAAAAATTGCTGATATTAAAGCAGCAAGTGGCGTCTCTAAAGCAACCGTCAATCGTGTGCTTGCATTAATCCGATCTATTCTGAATAAAGCAGCGCACGAGTGGGAATGGTTAGAGAAAGTTCCTAAAATAAAATTGCATCAAGAAGATAATCATCGAATTCGCTGGTTATCACACGAGGAAGCGGCGGCATTAATTGCTGAACTGCCCGAACATCTAGCAGATATGGCGATATTCACTTTGGCAACGGGCTTACGCCAAAGCAATGTAAAAAACTTAAAATGGAAAGACATCGATTTAACACATCAGCATGCATGGGTGCATCCAGACGAAGTGAAAAGTAATAAAGCGCTTGCAATTCCACTCAATGAAACTGCAATGGCTGTCTTGCAAAAACTTCAGTCGAAAAATACTACCTTCGTATTTACCTACAAGGGTAAACCAGTAGACCAAGTCAATACGAAAGCATGGCGTAATGCGCTGTCACGAGCAAAAATTAAAAATTTTCGCTGGCATGACCTACGCCACACCTGGGCCAGCTGGCATGTGCAAAATGGAACAAGTCTACAAGAGTTACAGCAACTGGGCGGCTGGTCGAATTTCGATATGGTATTGCGTTATGCACACCTTGGTAGTCAGCATCTTCGCGAGGCCGCAAAACGCATTCACGTGACAAAATCCCTACAGCAACAGCCAAAGGAAACAATATGAACAAAGGATTTATCTGTAACTTGATGAATTTTAATGAATTTTTGGAGCTGGAGGTCGGACTCGAACCGACGACCTGCTGATTACAAATCAGCTGCTCTACCAACTGAGCTACGCCAGCATCTAAAAAAGGAGAATATACCTTTCCCTTCCTTATTTAGCAATTGCAAAATCTCAATCATTCTCTTTTTTTGAGATCCCTCGCAGCATCGGCACAAATGCCACCGGCTCTAGCGTTTGCGTGATGAAACGACTTCCCTGGCGCCGAATCAACTGCAATGATTGCCAACGATAGGCTTCACCCACCGGGATGATAAGGCATCCTCCTTCACCCAATTGTTGCAACAAAGCCTCTGGAATTTCAGGCGCCGCGGCAGTAACGATAATGGCATCAAACGGCGCAGCGGCAACATATCCTAAATAACCATCACCAAAAATGGTCGTGATATTTTTATAGTCCAAACGCTTCAAGCGCGCTCCGGCCTCTTCATATAAAGCTTTAATCCGCTCTATCGTGTAAACCTCATCCGCCAAGTGGGAAAGAATGGCGGCTTGGTAACCTGACCCCGTACCCACTTCTAACACTCGGCGCAAATGCAGTTTCCCCTGCAAAACAAATTCCGTCATCTCTGCCACTAAAAAAGGTTGCGAAATGGTTTGCCCAAAAGCAATCGGTAACGCTTTATCTGCATATGCAAAAGATTTTACATCACTAGGAACAAACTCAACACGCGACACGGCAGCCACTGCCGCTAACACAGCGGGATTTTCAATCCCCGCATTCTTAAATGCTTCCGCCAGCGCTCTATCCTTGTCTGACATCTTAAGACGTCCTCTTACTATAGCTTTTCAGATAAATATTTTGGTGAAAATGATCGTGCCATTAGAAGCCAACCCTCTCCTAGCCTCCCGCAGACAGGAAAAAGAAGCTCGACAGTGAGCACCATTGCCGGTAAGACAATTAAAATAGTTTATTTTTACCAAAATATTTATCTGAAACACTATAGGAATTTATGCAGAAGCGATTTCTATCGCTCGATCCAAGCGTTGTAAAACACGCTCTTTACCAATTAATAATAAGGTTACATCAATCGGCGGTGACGTTGTATTGCCGGTAATAGCAACGCGTATAGGTTGCGCTAGCTTTCCTAATTTCAAATCACAAAGTTCTGCAACCTGCAAAATAACGTGATGAATTGCCTCAGTTTGCCATTGCGATAAATCATTAAATTGTTCACGCACCACTTGCAAAGGCTTTGCTATATCCGCAGTTAAATGTTTATGTACAGCAACTTCATCATAATGAATATTTTCAAAAAAATACCGACTGCGTTCGGCCATTTCACTCAACGTTTTAGTACGCTCTGCTTGTACTTCAACAATTCTTTCAAGATTCGTTTGTCGAAAATCGTGAATACCCAATTTCTGCAATTGTTTTTTTAAGACGGGCGCTACAATTAACGGACTCAATGATTTCATATAATATTGATTCAACCACAATAATTTATCGGGGTCAAAAGCAGCCGGCGAACGACTAATATTACTACCATCAAATAACTGCACCATTTCTTCGCGCGAAAAAACTTCTTGATCGCCGGCCGCCCAACCTAATCGCACCAAATAATTTAATAATGCTTCCGCTAGGATACCCGCTTCTTGGTATTGCATAACACTCACAGCGCCATGTCGTTTTGACAGACGCTTACCGTCTGAACCGAGAATCATCGGCACATGACCATACACCGGCAACTCCGCCCCTAATGCACGCAAAATATTAATCTGCCGCGGTGTATTATTAATGTGATCATCTCCGCGAATCACATGAGTAATTTTCATATCCCAATCATCGACCACCACCGTGAAATTATACGTCGGTGTTCCATCGGTACGCGCAATAATTAAATCATCGAGCTCACTATTTTTTACGGTAATAGTACCACGAATCATATCTGCAAAAGAGACTTCACCATCCGTTGGGTTTTTAAAACGAACGACATACGGCGCATGCGGGTCCACGGGTTTGTGTTGCAAGCAGTACTGATCATAGCGGGGTTTTATTTTTGACGCTTGCTGCTCCGTGCGTAATTCCTCTAACCGTTCTTTCGTGCAATAACATTTATACGCTGTACCCTTCGCCAGCATATCAGCGATCACTTCTTTATAACGATCAAAACGCTTCGTTTGATAATAAGGCCCTTCGTCATAATCCAAATTCAACCATTCCATCGCTTGCAAAATGGCATCGATGGATTCAGTGGTCGAGCGTTCTAAATCGGTGTCTTCAATCCGTAAAATAAAAATTCCTTGAAAATGCCGAGCAAACAGCCAACTGAATAAGGCAGTACGTGCCCCGCCTACATGCAAATAACCAGTAGGACTGGGCGCAAAGCGCGTTCGTATTTGTTTTGTCATACCACTTCTCTTTATCATTATGCTGTTCGCTGCGATTCATAAGAAAAATTCTCAGCTCGTTTAAACGTGCGCTTTACCCGAGCCATCAACACAAATAAAATCAACACAACCGTTATATTATAAACAATGTGTACCCATGCAATACCCGCATCACCATCTTCTTGCATACCCAACAAAACAAAATGCATGATGGTTGACAGCACCACGAAAGCAATCCAATTAACGGCCGACGCTAACATCAATTGATGCCGGGAAAAAAGTGTAAATAACGCAGTAATCATGATCGACAGTACTGCAATCGCATAAAAATCATAAATATTGCTTTCCACTTCTGGAACTTGTTGCGACTCTAAAAAAACGCGCGCAGCAACAACGACACTCGCAAAAATCACATTCAGAAAAACAAAATATCGATAATACACTAAACTCGACCGCGCAGTATGACCCTTAATTTTAAGATGTATAAATCCTGCCATGAACGGCAGCAGCAACATCGCCAAACAAAGCTCTGAAAATTTAGTCATGATATACTCCTTTTTAAAGTTTACGTAACTTGATTTTTTGCACACTGTGATCTGCCGATTTTTTTAAAATTAATCGGGCACGCTGCCGAAACGGAAGTATGTTTTCTTTCAAATTAATTTCATTAATTTCTCGCCATACGCGTTCAGCAAACTTAATCACTTCTTCCTGATTCATCTTTGCTAAAAAATGAAAATAACAATCTTTTTGTTGAAATGGTCCTCGCCAAAACATTAAAACACGCTTAATATACCATTCTCGTATCACATCCATATCCGCATCCACAAATAAGGAAAAATCAAAATAATCAGATAAAAAAATTTGTCGTTCCGTGAAAGGATTATCTGTCCGAGTTTGCAAAATATTCAGTCCTTCAATAATAACGATATCCGGTTTTTCAACGCGCTGTTTTTGATTCGGCACCACATCGTAAAGATGATGCGAATAAATAGGCACTTCCACGACATCTTGGCCCGACTTCAGCGCATGCAACACCTGCAGTAAACCTTCAATATCGTAACTTCCAGGAAACCCCTTACGCTCCATCATGCCGTATTCGATCAGTTTTTTATTTGGATACAAAAAACCATCCGTTGTGATAACCGCAACACGAGGATGCGTGGGCCAATGCGACAACAATGCTTTTAACACTCGAGAAGTGGTGCTTTTACCCACGGCAACACTACCTGCAATGCCGAGAATAAAAGGCACTTTAGGTTCTTGATTGCCCAAAAAGTCACCCGTCGTGCGATATAATGCTTCTGTCGTCGTTACGTACAAGCTCAATAAGCGCGATAAAGGCAAATACACTTGTTCAACTTCCTGTCGAGAAACGGTTTCAATTTGACCATGCAACATTTCTAACTCTTTTTCACTCAACAGGAGAGGCGTATCAAGACGATAATGCCCCCATTCCTCACGAGTGAAATTTAAGTAGGGGGAAAGCAATGAAGTTTCTTTATTGTGCATACTGACGCTAATGTGGTTAATAAGATTGACTCTGTGCTTAGACACAGCATAGGAACGTGCACGTTCCATAACTCCTGCCATGATAACTTAACTTGAAACATGACACCACTACCCCGGATATTTCACATCGAACGGCGAGGGTCGGTGTGCCGCCAACAGGAAGGTCTTTTGTTTGAAGAGCGTCGCGACCTGGGAGGGTAAGAAGCGTCCCTGAAAACAAAAGACCTTCCTGTTGGCGGCTGATTTCTTTTGATACCCCCTTCACCCTATTCTATAATCACGACATGAGATTCCTTTGGCGCATCATTATAATGCTTCTTTTCCTGAGTCTGACGTGCGTCACCGATGGGGCTACTGCCTCGCAACCTCAAAAACGGATTCATGTTTCTATTACTGGCGTTAAAGGCAACGTATTGAAAAACATTCAGTCGCGCTTAAATGCGAAAGAGAGCGTTATCTACACGCAGCAACCGGACATTATCAAATGGCGATATTATCTTGAAATCCGCAAAGAAGTAAAAGCCGCATTAGCGCCGTTTGGCTACTTCAAAGCAAAAATTAAAACTCACCTTGATCGATCGCAGAAAATCTGGCATATCACGGTACAAATCACACCAGGACCTCGCCTGCGATTCACACGCGTTTCTGTTGTCGTCACTGGCCCAGGAAAAAATGATAAGCCCTTTCAAAACTATCTGGCTAATTTACCCATCGAAACCGGAAAATATTTTAATTCAGCCAATTACGAAAAAACGAAGGATCGCTTACAAGACATCGCCAATGCACGTGGTTATTTTAACGCAGAGTTTACTGAAGCAAAATTAATCGTAGATTTGAAAAATGATACCAGTGAAGCAATCATTACGTTTAATACCGGTCAGCGTTTTCGTTTTGGCGAAACGGCGTTTTCGACAACGCCATTCAAAAGTTCGCTATTATTTCGCTACCTGACGTACAAATCTGGGCAGTATTACAATAATGCCAAATTAGAAAAAAGCCGGAACAATTTATCCAGTAGCAATTATTTTCAACAAGTCATTATGATTCCTAAAATTAATGCAGCAAAAAATCGAGTCGTTCCCATCAAAACCGATCTCGCCATGCAGGATCAAGTCGTTTATAGCTTTGGTGCGGGTTATGGTACCGTAACCGGTATTCGTGGTTTAGCCAGTATGGATTTACGCTGGCTAAATTCCCGAGGACACAGCTTAAAATTATTGACTCGCGCCGCGCAATTTAACAGTACTTTTTCAGCGTCTTATTTAATTCCCGGAGGAAATCCTGCTCAAGAATTTTTTACAATCGAAGGCAGCTATAATGAATTAAACCAAGTGACCGGTAGGGGAAGAAACTTTACGACCGGATTCAACTACCAAAATAGCCTTTGGAATTGGCGAGTTTCAGCAGGATTGAATTACTTAAACGAAAAATATCAACTGAATAATTTTCCGATTCAGAATACCAACACAGACACCAACGCACAAATGTTCTATCCACGCGTTACTTTACAAAAAACGTATGTCAAAAAAAATCCGTTGAATCCTGATTATGGCTATAGCATTGCGTTAACAGCCGCTGCTGGCAGCCAAAGTTTTGGATCAAAAACTTCTTTTAGCCAATTTCGCCTAGATACAAAATTTTTATATACCCTACCCACAGATACACGCGTCGTTCCACGCGCCTCTTTGGGTTACACCACGATTAAAGACTTAACCCACTTACCCTTATCTATGCAATTTTATGCGGGTGGTTTTCCAACCGTGCGTGGTTTTTTATTCAATCAAATTGGCCCTGGTCGAGCGCTTGCCATTGGAAGTTTCGAATTGCAACAAAAAATTTATAAAAAATTCTATCTGGCCGGATTTATCGATGCTGGCTTAGTGACCGATACCAACACCACCAACAGTGGCCAACCTTCTGTTCCGCTTTTCAAACATCGCTGGAATGTGGGTGCAGGCCCTGCCGTCGTTTATCTTTCGCCGATTGGCGCTGTTGAAATCAGCGTAGCTAAAGTGCTTAATGCGGCAAACAATGCGACCAACCCATTCATGGGGCGCATTGGCCACTGGGTCATACAATTTGGTTTAGGAGTGCTATTGTGATGCGCTGGTTTAACCGCCTTTTCTTTGCTTTCTTGATTTTATTTGTCGCCATTGTCGCGTTTTTTCTAACCCCCTATGGATTTCATCAATCCATCACATTCGCGCAACGCTATATTCCTGGCACCTTGACCTATAAAAAAATCAGCGGGACGCCTTTTGGTCCAATTAATATTGTTGGGTTGAATTACAAAAGCAAAGAATTCGATTTTTCCGCGGAAAACGCTCACCTTGAATGGCAATTGCCTATGTTACTGCTAGGAAAAATTGACATTATTGATTTTCAAGCAAGCAACATCCATATTCTCGACAAAAACCAAGATGATACCACCGACAATGAAAAAATAGCACCGCCTAAAGCGAAAAAGCTTCATTTACCACTGGGATTAATCATCAAAAATGCAAGCATCCGAAACATTGTCTATCATCACGTACAAGACAAAACACATTTTAATATTCACCGTATTTTTGTGCGTCGCTTTAAATTGACGACACACAAAATCAATGGCGTCATCGGTGTTAATCTAAAAAAACCCTATCTTCTCAACGGCAATATTTTACTTGATGGAAATTTATCGAATTATCACTTTATCTGTACCGTAAGTAAAAAAGCAGAAAAACTACGATTGGTGGGGCATGGTGACAAACGTAATGCCTATATTTCACTAAACAATAATAAACTTTTTGGTGGATCCATTCACGGAAATTTCTGGCTACACTGGTTTCCTAAAATCGGTTGGAACAGTATCCTTAAAATCAGCCAGTTGAATCTAAAACAACTGGATCCTGAACTTCCCTTAATTCAAAAAGCCTCTATTTCGACAGACGGCACGTGGGAGCACGACGCGCCAGACTTTAGCATGAGCGCCGATATTACTTTACCCAGCACTCAAATCATCGTACAGGGTAAACATTTTCACGAATGGAATTTACAATGGCATGTGCTTAGCAATGACTTAAGTCAGTTAACAAAAAAAAGCACGGGCAGTATCAATGCGAGCGGAACCATTCTAGGCCCCACATTAGCGCCCATCATTCAGCTCACGTTACAAGGGAAAAATCTGAATATCGGCCCATACAGCGCAGAACAAATCGAAGGAAAAAGCACGCTGGATTTATCATGGCGTACCCCGACCCACCTTGAGCTAAAAGGAATAGAAATAAAAACACCTGATGTGAAATTGGATCACTTAGCTTTGCGGTTATCGGGCAGCAGTGAGCTCAAGCAGGTCGATGCACAAATAACATTTTCAACTCCGCATACTAAAGATTTTACTTTAAACACGCAACTGCTTGGCGCGCTTAACTCAGCGATGTGGCAAGGAAAAATAAATCAATTGACATTCAGCAGCAAGGAGTTGGGGGCATGGCACGTTAAAAGTCCGACCCCCCTTTTCATCTCACAACAAAAAATACAATTGGGGCCATTATGCGTAAACTCCAACGCCAGTCATTCCTGTTTGAAGGCTTCTTGGGATGACAAAAATAATTGGTCTCTTAACGCTAATGGCAATCTTGAAAATCTAAATTTTCTCTCAAATTTTATTTCTGAATATCTTCGTACTAACGCTCCGACCCATTACCATCTGAGTGTCGTTGGAACTAAAACAGGCATTCAACAATTAAACGCTGATTTTCACAGTCAATCTGGCAGTATTTCTTATCAACGCGATTTTGAAAGCGTTAATATTCCTTTTCAAGAATTACATCTTTCAGCAAAAACAGAAGAGAAAAAACTCATTGTCAATTTAAAAATTAACCCGGGACAAAAAGATTTCGTTAATACCACTTTTATTATCGATCGATTTACTGGACGATTCGTTTATATTGACACGCTTCCCATTCGCGGCGACATGCAATTGCATTTTTCTAAACTTAAAATTTTTAAATTTTTTATCCCCTACATCGATGAACCCACTGGCATCATCGAAGGAAATATTAAAATGACGGGATCTCTAAACAATCCCAGCTGGCAAGGAAATCTGAGGTTAACGAAAGGCACCGTTGCAATTCCACAGTTCAAATTAAAACTTGAAAATTTAACCATCGCCCTACAGGCGAAAAATCATCAAGTCAATTATACCGCATCAGCAAAATCCGGCGTCCAAACACTCACCGCGCAAGGAACTAGCCGTTTTCAAGAAGGCAAATTATTGAGTGACATTAACATTCACGGGGAAAATATTTTAGTGTCCAACACACCAGAATATACCATCTACGCTTCTCCTGACATCAATCTCAAAATTATTGATCACTCTTCGGTGCTATCTGGCTCGATTCTCATTCCGAACGCACTGATCAAGCCAGCAGACTTCTCATCCACGCTGACTTTACCCGATGATGTCATTATCCTTTCACAAAAAGAAACCGCGCAAACATCCCCATGGGCTTGGCTCGTGAATTTGAAAATTTCTCTAGGCAACGACATCGTGATTGATACGCATGGATTAAAAGGAAAATTGAAAGGTGAATTGCAAATCACGCGCACAGCTGATCAACCCAATGCCGTCGCTACTGGACAATTACATATTTCCGACGCTGCTTTTGATGCGCGGGGAAAACAACTCACCATTGCCCCCAATTCTTATATTGCTTATACCCACGATTCGCTCAATAACCCACATCTCAATATTCAAGCCTACCGTAGCGTCACTATTCTTGCCCAAGCAGGCACTCCGCTTGGACCCACCGAAACAAAAGTCGGCATTGATATCAAAGGAACGGTGCGACATCCCATTGTTACCATGTTTTCTACACCCGCTAATTTATCTCAAGCAGATATTCTTTCTTATTTGTTATTCAATCAACCTGCCGGTGGCAGCTCCTCCAGTCAGATTTCATTGATATTGCAAGCGGTCAAAAGCCTACGACTCAGCAGAAAATCGGAAGACTCTTCCATCAGTCAAATCCAACAAACGTTAGGGATTACGGAACTGGGTGTGCAACAACAATTGTATGTCGATGCATTAGGCACACCTTTTGGTATTAACCAAAGCGCGTTTGTTATCGGAAAATACTTAACGCCGAACATTTATATTCGTTACAATCACGGTTTGGTCAGAGCGGTGGATATTTACGAAATTCGTTACATCATCAATAAAAACTGGGCCATACAAACGGAAATTGGAACCACCGGTGACGTCGGTAACGGAATGGATATTCTGTATAACATCAGCCGACCGAATTTTCCTTGGTGACTCGCCGATAAAAATCCCCGAGCTTACGCCCGGGGTTTGAGGATATCAGATCTTAGATAAATCGCACTATTGCCAATCATTTGCTGATAGCGATAATTCTTCCACAAAGCAGCAAACGCTTTATTTTGTTTAAAAAAATTAAGATAAGAAGAATTTTGTAAATCAGCAATAGTTGTTCCACTTAAGTCCACGATAACAATATCTGGGGGGGTTCGTTTGAAATCATCAACCACGGCATTTTGCACAAATTGTATTGTGCTTAATAAACGTTGAGAAGGATGAGGTGTCGACTGCCATTGCTGTATCAGCATGGGCAGCATCCAAAAAGCATTAAAACGTGAAACATTATCAATTTTTATAACACTGCTGACTCCAGAGCTGTAAGAGGGATAAATAGAAAGTGCATATAAAGTATAAATGGGGGGATGTTGTTTGATATATTGAATTATTTTATTAATAGGGTTCTTGTTTGAATGACTGTAAAAAACATTGGAAATACTGATTAAGAATATATGGTACAGTCCAAACAAAATCGCAAATAGATTAAGAGCAAGAAAAAAATATTTACTCAATTTGGGTTTCGTTAATTCTTTCATTGCCAATGCTAAAGTAGAAAATAATAACAGCATGCAAAAACTAATCATGGGAAGAGCATGGTAATACCACGACTGAGCAGGAAGAAGATAGAGGAAAAGCCCACAAAAAATTCCCAACGATAATAGCGCATTAATATCACGCGGTTTGAAATTCCATAGTCCTATTCCAATACTCAACAGAAAAAGAACTCCGAATGAATTATCCAACAAAAATACACGTGGTATCGCTGCATAACCGATATAATAATGATAAACAAGTGGAACAATAAAAGTATAATATTCAGGTGAAAATAGTAAAATAGATAATAGGTAAGCGACTAAAACGGCTATGATCAACCAGACTTCTAACCTCATCCAACTGCGCCATTGATGATTGATCCAGCTTACATAACCTTCAAATACGATCAATATCATAAAAAAATAAGGTTTTAAACAAAATCCCAATCCTGCCAGTATTGCGATGACACAGCGAAATAAAAATCCCCGGATGGAAAAGCGGGAAAAGCGCATTTGCGGTCGAAGTAAATTTCCCAATAAAAGAATGTAGGGTAACGTTAAAACAATGAAAAGATGTTCACGCTGAGAAAAAATATTTTGTGGTGTAATAAAAAAAACAAACGTCAGTGCGGGCAATAGCCAATAATGTCGTTCATCCTTTTTTTCTAACGTTTGATTCAAAATGTTGTTGCAAAGCAATAATGAAACGAAACAAAGAAGAGAAACATAAGTCAGCGTTGCAGACATAAAGCTGAAATTAAATCGCATTAAAATCACAATAGGAAAATAAAGATAAAGAATCATCGGTGGATTTGGATCAACAAAATCAATAGCATAATGTCCGCCCGCAAAAAAGCGCTGGCTCTCATTCACTAACCAGGGGACATCTGGATTAAGGTAGGTATACGCCAGTAAGGGAATCGCTATCGCAATGATGAAGAAAGGAAGCCCCCATTTTTTTATGACTGCTTTGATCATAAAGGAAGTAACAATGGCCTCTCATTTGAAAACTCTCCTAAAAATAGCATGATATGAGGAATTTGCTTTTTCTTAAGGTTGTGTTAAAATAGACCAATACTTTGGGGAATTTTTAAATTCCTTTTTAATCAAAAAGTTATAAACTTGATTCCCCGCGGCTTGCCGCGGGACTTCTCGCGTGGGGTTTCCAAAGGGGAGCGAGCGTTCGCTCCCCTTTGGTCGCCGTCCGCGAGGGTTTTCCGAGCAGGCGAGATTATTACAGGAAAGATACCCCGTAGCTTGCCACGGGGATTTTTATTTTAGGCGCTCCAAGAAAATGCAAGTGAGAAGAGGTATCCGTGTCTATAAGTAGACTAGCAAATACACGTAACTTCAATCTGCGACACTATATTCATGTCGCCCGTTTTGTGCGTTGGCCGCTAAATCTTTTTTTGATTCCGGGTTTTGTTTTGGCAATTGTGGTCTCCAAGCAATATACGCAATTGTACAATCCCATTATTATTCTTGCGGTTATCTCATTGTGTTTTTCGGCATTTGCAAACTACACCATTAATGAATTTTTAGATGCTAAATTTGATGCGTTACATCCTGAGAAAAAATTCCGCCCAGGAGCTCAAGGATTATTACAATTACCCTATATTGTGGCTCAATATTTATTATTTATCATCGTCTCTCTGACCCTCGCCTGGATGGTGAATCCCCGATTTGCACTATGGATAGGCATATTTCAGATGATGGGCATTTGCTATAACGTCAATCCCATTCGTACTAAAGATAAACCTTATCTTGATATATTATCGGAGTCCGTCAATCATCCTCTGCGTTTTATTTGTGGTTGGACTGTTTTATCTAATGTCACTTTTCCTCCAATCCCTCTTCTGATTGCCTGTTGGATGGCAGGGGCATTTTTAATGACGATTAAACGTTATGCCGAATATCGCCATATCAATAATGCTAAGATCATTCAGCAATATCGCGCATCATTTAAGTATTATAATGAAAATAAATTACTCGTGTTAGCTGCATTTTTTTCGTTAACGTCAACCTTGTTTCTCGGCGGGTATTTCATGCAGAGCCATTTTTTCTTATTATATACCTTTCCATTTTATGCGGTATTATTTGCCTGGTACACTTATATTGGCATGATGAAAAACTCACCGGCTCAGCATCCAGAAGACTTATATAAAAGACAACCTTATTTTGTTTACTACGTTGCATTTCTGACCATTTTTACCTTAATATTATTTTTTGTTCGCTAACCCGAATATTTCACATCGAGCTGCGAGGGTCGGTGTGCCGCCAACGGGAAGGTCTTTTGTTTGAAGGGCGTCGCGACCAGGGAGGGTAAGGAGCGTCGAGCACAGGATGTGCGTCCCTGAAAACAAAAGACCTTTCCGTTGGCGGCAGGGCACTTCGTGTGACCGTTATCTTCATAGAGCCTGCTTTCTTGCTGATTCATATAATACTCAAGGGTATTTTTATTTGCGCGCCATGGGCGTTTTATGATCTATATTTGGGGTATGATTAAAATGCAAGCAAGAGGCTCGCTATGACGACACAAAAACTTGGAATTAGCCTAGCCGTTATATTATCGTTAGGCGTGTTATTCTCGGGATCGGCAAAAGCCAATACTCCCGAAACGATTCCAACTCCCTTGCTGTCCCAACAAAATCAACTGGCTTATTGCTCATGGCGACGCGTGTGCGAAAATCGCTGCGTTGCTTATGGTGGTAGAGGTTATCATTGTCATTACAACCGGTGGGGTAAACGCTATTGCAATTGGGGAAGCGGATATTGCATACGCTGGGAACGATATTGCCGCAATGTTTGCCACAACCATTATCGAGATGACTATTATTGGCACCGTTGGTAATCTCGCTCGACGCGCCGTTCTCCCCGGATAAACGGGGAGATTTTCTCGCGTTACTCAGAAACAACCACAGGCTGCAACATAAAATCAACCCGCGCTCGCAACCATAATAATAAAAATATCGCAGGCCACCCCATTAGAAATGTTACAAAATAAAATCCTGCCCAACCAAGATGCTCAACCATCACGGCGACTTCCGGCCCCGCAAAAACACGACCGATCGCCATTAATGCGGAAAAAATGGCATATTGTGCGGCTGAAAAACGCTTATCACATAACGACATTAAAAACACAATGAAGGCAACCGTACCCAAACCACTGCAAAAATATTCGGTGAAGACCGAAAGTATCATGATCAAATAACTTTTACCGACTAATGCTAAAAACATATACGTTAAATTCGATACGACTTGCAACACACCAAAATACAATAAAGCCCTATAAAGGCCGATGCGCTGCATTAACACGCCGCCCACAAAACTCCCTAATAATAACGCCACCAACGAAACAATTTTATAAATCAAACCCACTTCTTCGAGACTAAATCCTACACCACGAATTAAAAAAGTGGTATTTAACGCAAACGCAAAAGCATCACTTAATTTGTAAAGTACAATAAAAATAATAATGGCTATTGCATGCTGACGAGAAAAAATATTTTTAACTGGTTGCCATATGGCATCGGATAACGTTTGTGGTTGATTCAGAACGGTGGGTGTTTTAGGTGACGTTAGCGTAATGATGATCTCCATGAAAATAAATCCCGCCATCAGCAAATAAGTGGCGCGCCAACCGATTTCTGCTGCAATCACCAAAGCGAATGCACCGCCTACTAAAATCGCTAATCGCCCACCCAAATTTGTCACCGCTGCCCCTGCACTTCGCATGCGTTCGGTTAACACATCCACCCGATAAGCATCAATCGCAATATCTTGCGATGCGGACACAAATGCCACCGCCATCGCCACTGTTGCTAGAAGCCAGGGATCTGTTTTGGGATCGAGATAAGCCATAGTCGCCAATCCAACGACCAACGCCACTTGCGTCAGCAAAATCCAACCTCGTCGACGATCAAAAGAAAAAAGACTAAAACGATCCATGAGCGGCGCCCATAAGAATTTGTAAACATATGGCTGCCCAATCAACGTCAACATCCCTATCGTTAACAAATCGACTCCAGCGACGGTATACCATGCTTGTAACGTTGACCCCACAAGCACTAACGGTAAGGAAGAAGAAAAGCTCATAAAAAGAATGGCGAGAATGGGTCGACTCCACCACATAGCCAATTTCTCTTGATGATTATTCTGCATGCATTCACTCCTCCATCCTTCATCCTTCGCCCCTGAATGCACAGTAACCCAAGCGCAAGGTTTTCGAAAATAAAAATCCCGGGGTTAGGCCCAGGGTTTGAGGATATGGAAATTGCGGGATGATTTCTATTGCAGCTGATATTGGAAGCCTAAATTCACCGTCCAAAGTTCGTCCCAGCCACCGACGTGACGAAAGTTTACGTGATTAGGAACGTAAGTCCACATCGTCCAAATGCCCCAATGACGCGTAAGATAATACTCTGCACCTAACCCCATTCGTAAATTGACATTCAAATTATTACGATACTGATCAAATGCCGCATGTAACAAATTATCGAAAAAGCTAAAATCATTAATTTCAGCACCTGCTGCGCCAACAATGGATAAGCCCTCGATATTTAATATGGGATAATAACCACGGATTTCGAAATACGTCATATTAGGGCGCATTGAAACCGCATGACTGTTCCCATTATCCAGTGTGGTGATGCGCTCCTTATTAAAGTAGTATTCATACCCTAAAAAAATACCTATGTAACATCCGTACTTAAATCCTCCCAACATCCCTAACCCATTATACTGGGACGGCAAACGAGCGACTCGAACCCCGCCGGGACCATTAACAAAAGTATCAATTTGCAAATACGGGTAATACAGTGAAACAACAGGATGAAATTTTGTTTGCTCAGGCCTTGGTAATTCATCAAAACCCTGCAGCTCATCAAAATCACCCGCGCACACTGAATTACACAGTAGCATTGCCAACAAAAACCCCGTGGCAAGCCGCAAAGTATGAATGAATAAAAAGGTGGGTGGTTTTTTTTTCATACGAACACTTCCTGTATTCGTTTAGTATGTTTCAGAGCGCGCTTGCCATTCTCGTGGAAAATCATTTCGATAACGATGTTCTGCCATCCAATGGTCATGAATTTGTTTTGCCGTTCTAAAATCATCGGCCAGAAGATATTCTTTAACAACTTGCTTCAATCGATCGGGAAGATCGGCATACATGATAGGGTTCTCCTTCTTAATACTGACGAGACATCGAAGTTCTGTCCATACACTGAAACCTCAGTCTTCGACCTCCTCACTCGACCTCATAGAGAATACTCGGGGCATGATTGACGTGGAATGGACAATATCTCACAACGCCGCAAGCCAGAGATTAAAGTGCTTAACAGATGGTTATAACTTGATTCCCCGCGGCTTGCCGCGGGACTTCTCGCGTGGGGTTTCCAAAGGGGAGCGAGCGTTCGCTCCCCTTTGGTCGCCGTCCGCGAGGGTTTCCCGAGCAGGCGAAATTATTACAGGAAAAATACCCCGTGGCTTGCCACGGGGATTTTTATTTTTACCCATCGACTGAGATAACCTCAAAAGACCTTCCCGTTGGCGGCAGAGTACTTCATGTGACCGTCATCTTCAAAAAGCAACGTGAAATATCCAAGTTAACAATCCGCCAAATTAACGGCTAGGGCTAGCCCCCCTTGCGAAGTTTCTTTGTAGATGGAATTCATGTTATGGCCGATTTCACGCATCGTACTGATCGCCATATCCAATGAGATTTTATGACTGCCATCACCCGCCAGTGCAAGTTGCGTAGAATTAACTGCTTTAACAGCGCCCATGGCATTTCGTTCGATACAGGGAATTTGGACCAAACCACCCACAGGATCACACGTTAACCCGAGGTTATGTTCCATACCAATTTCCGCGGCATTTTCAATTTGTTCAGGTGTGCCATGTAGCGCTGCCGTTAAACCCGCCGCCGCCATTGAACAGGCCACACCCACTTCTCCCTGACATCCCATTTCCGCGCCTGAAATAGAAGCATTGGATTTATAAAGGATACCTATAGCGCCTGCCGTTAATAAGAAGCGAACAATACCTTCATCATTGGCATCCGGATAAAAATGCCGATAATAACTTAAAACGGCAGGAATGATGCCTGCTGCACCATTGGTCGGCGCCGTGACCACCCGCGCACCCGCCGCATTTTCTTCATTTACCGCAAGCGCAAATACATTTAACCAATTCATGGCTTGTGGATGCAGTGGAGAAGGCTTTCCTTCAACAATCATTTTACGGTACATCGCTGCTGCACGACGTTTTACGCGTAATTTTCCAGGTAAAATGCCTTCGGTGCGACAACCATGATCAATACAATTCTGCATAACATCAGCAATATGCAATAATTTTTCGTAAACGCGTTGCTGAGTCTGTGTCACCGATTCATTCGCTAGCATAATGTCACTGATGGATAAGCGGTGCGTACGACACAACAATAATAATTCCGCAGCAGAATTAAAAGGGTAAGGAACCGCAGAAGGCGCTGGCGCTGCGCGTGACTTAATATCCGCTTCATTGACGATGAATCCGCCACCAATAGAGAAATAAATGGTTTCTGCAATCACCGTACCTAAGTGATCATACGCTACAAATTTCATTGCGTTGGGGTGAAATTCGTAAGCATCTTGATAATTAAAAATAAGATGTTGTGAAAGATCATAAGCAATCGCATGGTGGCCAAGCACCTTCAGCACTTTCTCAGCATTAATCGCCATGATTTTTCGATCCACGTGATCCGGGTCAATGGACTCTGGCAGCTCCCCACAAAACCCCATGACAATCGCCTTGTCGGTACCATGGCCATGACCCGTAAAGGCTAATGAGCCATAAAGCGTTGTATTCATCGTGGCGACTTGACTTAATCGATGGCCTAACTTAACGACAAACTCATTGGCTGCCCGCATGGGGCCCACCGTATGAGAACTGGAAGGACCGATCCCAATCGAAAATAATTCAAAAACACTAATCATTGCAGTAATACCTTAAAAACAAGTTCCCGACTATTCTTGATAATCTTGTAGTAAATCACTCATCAGCCCTTGTAGGGCCGATTGTTTTGCATCATCGTCAATCAGCCGCCCTTCTTCTTTAAATTGCGCGTAACGCTCTTCTAACGCTTTGATTGCAGAACCCGCAGGATAGTGCTTCGCCAGCAAAAAGCGCGCGGCTTTCGGACCAATCTTCTTATACAAGTGGTTACGGATGAAAACGTCCTCTGCACTGGTATTCAAAGCCCAAAGTTCAACAGGGCCAAGTGTTGCCGTTAAAAGCTGGGTATTTTTACCATATTTCGTTGCAAATTGCGCTAAGAACGTTGCCCCACCTTCACGGGGTCCATGCACTCGATTTTTCAACGCCCATTCCGCCGTTTGCCCTAAACCAAACACTTGCGTGGTTTTTCGAACGGATTGCTCCGGCCCCGCATCCATAATAAAAATAGAGGTGGCAAATTCAACCATCACCTCATCAAAATCTTCAAGCGATTGTGAAAGCAGTGCCACTTGCACCTTCCACTTACGTCCTTCACGCATATCCTGCACCACTTGGTCACGCACCGCTTGTGCTTTTGCCGTACGATGAAATTCATCAAAGACAATGCGTTTCGGATCTTCACGGATCTCTAAAATTCGTGTTTGATGATAACGACGATACGCTTCTGGCATATCGGCCACGTTATCTTCAATTAAAAAATAATGACGCGCTAACACATAGCGTGCCAACATATACATGACCGCCGTTTGACGATTTGCGGCATCGCCACCACTGCGGGCCACTTCATCCAAGTCTAAGGCGACCACACGCGCATCACCAATATCAAACCGCGTGACTTGTGAAATAATCGGATATTCTCGCACAGCACTGGAAATCATGCGTGCAAAAGCGTGAATTAATGGCTCGCCCGTT
>MGOZ01000026.1:0-59954 GCA_001797285.1 Coxiella sp. RIFCSPHIGHO2_12_FULL_42_15 | reverse complement strand
TCCGCTAAAACGGGAATCGCGTGGCGTTGTGCCAACATCGCCTCATGCGCAAAACCCGCCATAAATAATGCATCCGTCACTTCCCACCACGTCGTCGCGGAATCGCGCACAAAACCAATTTCTTCTAAAATCCCATCCACTACTTCTTCAATGCCAGACGCATAATTATTGGGATTACCCTCATCCGCATAACTTTTATAAAGTTCGTCAACAATTAAACCTGACATATCTGCCACACCATCGTAAGGGGTATCAGAACCCACCGGCGTTGCTAATAGTGCTAAGAAATTCACTAAAAATCCACGTTCTTGCGGCGTAGGATAACGACATCCTAATTGCGTATCAAATGGATTAATTGCATATTCAGAACGCATACGCAATCGGTGCGTTGCGACTAAATGCTTTTTATCCGCGGGCAACGCATCTTTCAACAATAAAATTAAACCACTACTGGAGGGACCAATATCGATAATCGAAATACGCGGTAACCGTTGAATACCTGGAGACAAACAAACCGCTAAATTAATGGCGTTTGACAATACGGATTTACCTGAACCCGGACGCGCGTAAAACAAATCGATCCACGTGGTTTGATGACGTGAACCTGGATGATACGGCCACGGCTTACCATCCGGAGAACGAAAAAGAATAGCACCATTGTCCCAAGGAGACGCGGGACGAAACAAAGGTAACATGTACAACACGTCGGACAATGGCGCTATTGACGCAGTGGCTGTACTCGTGCCCGAGACAGCTAACATTGAGGAAACAACTCCACCGAATGCATCGCCTGAAAATTCAGACACGTCACACGACCCCCATCCTTCTATCGCTTTCGCTAACATAGAAGCACGAGAACGCAGTAAGCGCATATCGTTTTCCGGTGCCCATGTGACCGCCGTTACGCGTAAACGTACCACCGCATCATCGGTATTGAGTTTGATATGTTCCAATAAGTTTAACGAATCGTGAATTAAACGATTTTGTGAGGAAGTCACTGTCAACACGGAAGACATGACTTTTCGCAAACCAACGTGCGTTAGACCATCACTTTCAATTAAAAATGAAATTCGCCACGGAATTTGTGTCTGCAACGTGCGCGTAAAAAGGCGCAAAAATGGCTGCACTTCTTTCGGAAATAAATCGATAAATACCGTTGCGTAAATGCGATCGCCCACACGGGCGGTACGAAGATTAATATTTTCAGCATCGCGTGGTAACACTTGTCGTGATAATGAAGGCCACAAAACATCAGAAATCTCTTCAATATCGCGCTTACTGGTTTTTATGGTGATCTTATCGCCTGGCAATAAAGGCCGCCAATCTCGATCCGTAAACTCAGGGTCAGCACTGCGACGCACCGCATGCAGCGCATCATGCACTTCCAAAACATTCGTCACAATACCAACGTCATTAAAGTCATTCGAAACCGCCCGCACAAAAGAATCGTGCGTTTCGCGCAAATCCGGCACGGCGGCAATAATATTTTGCGTGGAACGAAAAGCCGGTATTTTTAATTTCTTAATGGTTTTGCGTTTATCATTACGAGCACGCTTCATTTGCTCGCTGGTCAATGTTTTCAACCGTGTCCATAAGACAAAATACAATTCTTCATGCGCACAATACTGTGCTAAAAATTTTTGTCGTTCATTGAACAAATCTTCTAAACTTAACCCCAAGCGTTTCGCGGTACCTGTTGCGGGTTGAAAAATATGATTAATCTCATCCACCACTTCATCGCGATCATAACTAAACAAAACTTGAATCACGTGCCCCGGTTGAGACATCGTCGTTTGTAACGATTGTCGTAAGCTACTCAAAATATAATTAAATTCTTGTTGACCAATTAAGCTCGTCACTCCTTGCAAACGCAAAATAGAGACCAACGAACCATCGTTTGCAACCAGCACCGTTTCACTATCCGCAGTTTGTAATTCACAATACGATGCGGACGTTTGCTTCAAAGATGAGCTCATCCACATCGCAAAACTACTCAAAAAACCGCTCATAAAACTTAGGGGATTTACCATACCTTTCTCGCCTCACGAATCATCAGGGATTTATCCCATTTGCTGCAAACCATCTTTAATCCACGTTTTTACGGGTTCAGAAAACCGTTGTAAGTCGGGTAGCAACCGCACGCTGTGCGCTAATTTCTGCTGTATCGCCTCACATTCCTTTTCACCGTAATCCACTAACAGACGACCTAAAAGTGCTGGCTGGCTTAATCCCTCTCCCAATAATTTTTCTGCTTGTTGCGAGCGTAATTTCAAACTGCGATAAATATTTCGTGCTTGTGTTGCAGCAGCACTGCCACTCACGACAGCCGTAAACAAGACATGACACATGGCATTTACTTGATTTTGTGTCATCTCTGGTAGCACCACCAACACACCACCTCCATATTCATCTCGTCCAACCGATTCCATGAAAAAACATTGCGAACAAAAACAACATGCCGTAATTAAATTATTGATGCGATTGTGATGAAAATTCTGATCCAAATTCACCACATCCATATAGTGTCCCGCCCTAAAGCCACAGAACTGACAGGTATCATCGTCGCGCAAAAACACTTTTTGCTGAAAAGAGAGGAAACCTTGATCGGATTTCCTCACCATAAAAAGTCGCCAATTGCTATGGGTTGCGGACAATGTTAAATGATGTAACTTCATTTTCAACAACCCTTTTTCGAATTAGCCCTTAGGTAGAAGAACCACCGCCAATTAACTGATCCATGTCAGAACCACCGATCTTCGACATCTGTGCAGTAGAACCAAACACAGCTGTTTTAGCGGTTGGTAACATGACAACGAATAAGGTTAATGCGGCACCGATCAATAACAAGGTCACCCCTTGGCTGATCGGAACTTGAGTGGGGTTGAGTTTATGTTGATGAAATTTAAAAAACGAAGCGAGAATAAACGCGATACCCGCAATCAACGCAACGTCCGTTAAAATTCGCGATAACTGCGAAACGGTTGAGTTGACGTTTTTAGTGATTTCAGACAGCTTAATCGCACTGACGGCTGCAAATGAATTATCCACCGCAAACAGCGCTGCCAGCAAAGCAAATACGGCGATGATTTTTAAAAGCATTTTCGCTTTCATTGGTTTCATAGGATCGTCTCCTCCAAAAAATAATATAAAAAAGTTAATGTTACCTTTATCCAAACAATATACACTCATATCCTTAACATAATATTAAATAAGTTTAACCTCCCCAAAATTAGTAACCTGCTGATTTAAAATCAATTTTCAGCTCATTATCCAATCGTAAAGCTGAAAAGAAAGCCCATGATGTTCCAAACATCTAAGATCTGCACACACATGAGTCCACCAATGATATGCAACATAGCCTTACCGATCGAACCAGGCTGAGCTTGTTCACCACCCGCACGACTCATCAGAATAATGCCGCGCATGATACCAATAATGCCAACAATCCGAATTAACGCAATCACGGGTTTAATCATTTGGTTCGACTCGGGACTCGACATCGCCGGATAGGCAAGAGGACTCACATCACCAAAAATGGATAATCGTAATGTGTTAATGACCAAAGGAAAACACAACAAGCACACTGCCGAAATCAGCATCCCTACGGGGCGACCAATCGATGATTGTTGCGACATGAAGGTACGCGATTCACCATAACGTTTAAACTTCAATAATGAACCGAGCATCAACGCAACCCCTAAACCAATCGCAACCGATTGCAAAATAATCGATGTATAGCGAACACCAATCATCAAATTGTAACTATCTGCAAAGGTTGGAGAGGCAAAAATAAATAATCCGATCCATGTGATCATGCGCGAATGCCATGAAATGTATTTTTTATTTTGCGTAATCATTGTAGCTCTCTTTTATAAAAATCCCCGGGCTCATTTTAAAAATCATTTTGCCCTAACCGAATGTCTTTACCGGTATTCGTCGTAATTAACCCACGTCCCGGGTAAATGCCCGTTACATTGCCATAACCAGGAATAGGATCACCCACCGTCACAGAGATCGCTAATCCATTAGATCCTAAAATCCAGGCGCGACCATCCACAATCGCACGCACCGAATAAACCAGCACCGGTTGTGGCGGCCCCGATTTTTGCGAGACATTGACTTTGATATTTTCATTAACGTTACGAAGCTCTTGCAACAACAACACCATCGCTTGTTTCAATTGATCATTGGTTTCGTTCGCTTGCTGCATCTGCGCACGCATATCATCTACTTGTGATTTCAACAGCGAAATTTCTTGCGCGTTCGCATCACCATTTTGCTGAATCGATGCCAATGATTGCTGCAATAGGGCTTGATCTTGGCTGGGTTGTTGTGTCGGTAATGTCTGAGTTGGAGCCGGTTGCTCGGGCGCCTGCATGATAACCTTATTATTTTCTTTATGTTTCATGATTTGAAAAACAACCAATACAATCATAATGACCAACACCACCAATAACTTGCGACGATTATTGGAAACGAACTTTTTCCATGCCGGTTGTTCTGGTGACTTTTTCACAGGCGCTTCTTCTTCTGTGGGTTGCGCAGAAGGTTCCACAACGTATTCTTCACCTGGATACTGATATTCATCACCCACCTGTTTATTTTGATCGTTCATTTTTTTATTCTCCCCCTAAATCATCGTTTGAGTCAGTATCACCAAAATTAATTGCCCGAACCCCGTAGAGATTTTTTTGTGGCAACGGTTCTGGCAACGTAACATCTGACATAAATAACAAACCAATACCCACTCCACCCGGTATTTTCACGGTGGGCGGAACGTTAAAGTTCGACGACATCGTGTTTGAATATTGCTGACCCACTTGCCCTACCCCCAACATAGCGTACTCCGTGGGTGTGAAATTGTTCTTACGGCTGGTGACACAAAACGGTCCAAAACAACTTTGCGTCGTACCCGTTTGCATAATGCCTTGCGAAATACCGGATAAAAAGGCAGATGCGAACAAGGAACCATAACGCAATAAGTAGTGATTATTCACATACCCCGCCAATGCGGTATGCGCCGTATCCGGGTCAATGGCAACAATATTGGCGCCAAACGATTTTTCAAAACTCGGGACATTCACCAAGTTGAAATTCAACAAGAGCTTCTTATCCACGCGAGTGAAACGCCCCACTAATTTGGCATTTTTCAACTGACCAGAAACAATCGTTGCCATCACCGGTGTATTTTCATCGCTATTCACCGAAGTATCCAACACGCCAAACATAATGGTACCCGCTTTAATCGTAGGACCTTTGAGTGCGTTGTCTGCTTTTGTGTTTCCACTGTTTGTGGTTTGTGTTGGCTCTGGCGCACGCTGCACCGTTTGCACGGAGGGATTACTCCAGCCCGCCATGATTTTCGTTGACACCAACAGCATCTGATTTTGCATTTGCTGCATGGCATCTTGTTTTTGTTGTTGCGACATCATTCGTTGTTGTGCTTCTTGCAACTCACGAATTTGCGTGGCTCGCGGATTGCCATCAATGGATGGAATGGCATCATTGTTATTTGCACTGACATTATTTTGTTGTGCCGCTGGCAACAAAGGTTGCTGTTCTGTCGACGGATTGTTTTGCACAAGGCCTGCTTCATTTGCAGAATAGCCTGCTCGCAACAAATCCCCACCGGTAAAACCAACGTCTTTGAGTTGTTTTGCGCTAAAACCCGCTGCTTTTAACTCCGCCGCACCGAACCCAGCATTACGCAATTGCTGCGCGCTAAATCCCGCATTCTTTAATTCAGCCGCAGAATAACCCGCGGCTTTTAAATCGCCCGCACTAAACCCCGCATTTTTTAATGCGCTCGCACTAAAACCGGCATTTTTAAGTTCTGCAGCACTGTAACCTGCATTGCGAAGTTGTGCCGCGCTAAAACCGGCCTCTTTCAGATCCGCGGCAGAAAAACCAGCACCTCTCAATTCCGCCGCAGAAAAACCAGCATCTTTTAATTGTGCCGCATCATAGCCTGCCTTTTTGAGATCCGCTGCACTAAAACCCGCTGCTTTTAAATCCGCTGCAGAAAATCCGGCATCATGCAGTTCTTTCGCGCTAAAACCCGCGTCTTTTAAATCTTTCGCACTAAACCCGGCGGCACGTAATTCAGCCGCAGTAAATCCAGCCGCTTTCATTGCAGCCAAACTGCAACCCAGATTTTTAAGCTCAACCGGAGAAGCCCCCGATTCGCGCGCGGCACGAAGTTTTTCCACACTACAAATCCCCGTATTTTGTGAGTTTGCCGCTTGAATTTGTTGCGCCGTATAACCGGCGGCTTTTAATGCCGCATCCGAAAATCCCGCATTTTTAAGATCGCTCGCGCTAAAACCTCCCGCCTTTAATTCTGCCGCGCTAAAACCGGCCTCTTTCAAATCTTTTGCGCTAAATCCCGCTGCTTTCAATTCAGCCGCTGAATAACCAGCCGCTTTTAATGCGGCAACACCACACTTTTTCAAGAGTGCGCCACTCACCCCTTGTGCATGCGCTTGTTTTAATGCTGCAATATCACAATCCGGATCATCCTTAACGCCCGCATTTTCTATTTCCGTATTGGAATAACCAGCGGCTTTCAATTGCCCCGCCGTAAATCCAGCGGCAGCCAACTGACCTGCACTAAACCCTGCATTTCGCAATTGTTGTGCGGTAAAACCGGCGGCCTTTAAATCTTTTGCGCTGAAACCCGCATCGATGAGTTGCTGCAACTCATAACCACAGGTTTTCAAATCATCCGCGCCATAACCAGTGTCTTTTAACTCACCAGCCGTATACCCCGCCGCACGCAATGCAGGACAAGAGCAAGCTTGACAACGCAATTCTTCTGCCGTCACACCGGCTTGACGGGCCAATTTTAAATTGGGCACACTGCAATTGGCCGGGTTAGGCCGATACAGGTAAACCACTTTTGACGTTGGGCATTCTTTTGAAACCGTATCGGATGCTCCTCCCTGAACAGGGAAAACACCCGAATCGGCATCGGTAAAATCACTCGCATCACCATTAAAACTGGCACGCGTAATCGTGGGTATTGAACTGGTGAGATCTTTTCTCGCCTGTTGTGCCGCCACCGCGTTTTCTCTATTTTGTGTTTGCACATAGTTGTCTGACGGATTCCCCGCACCAGGAACATTATCAATACTCGGTGCAGACACAACGGTCGCTGTACCTTGATACGTTTCTTTCACACGGTAATGATGCCATATAGCGGCAACCACGACGACAACCGCCATTATGGTGACGACAAAAATGCCTAATCTCACTTTCGCGGATTGCAACAACCCATTTTTCATTTTCTTTTGCTCAGTCATATTTTTACAACCCTTCAATCATCAACTTTACTGTTTTACCACGCGCAGACGCTAACAAAATAGGCGTTGCCTGCAGTTCATAAGCATGCGTACCATCCGCGCTTTGCATCGTCGAAATAAACGCGGGCGAAAGTATCGTCATTTGCGTACGCACAAAAAGACTGCCATTTAAAAGCCACGCTTGGCAATCTTGCTGACCTCCTTTAACAACAACGGCTTGCGCCCCTTCCGGTGGCACTCCATCTAATACACTCACCAATTGTGGATTTTCTACATTCGGCAGCCCTTCTAACACTTGATTGGGATTTGGGCCAATTTTCGGAATACGAAAATCAACTCGATAATCCACGGCACGTTGCCCTGGCATCAACGTAATCATGACCGGCGTATCTAACCCTTTTAGCATTACCGCTAAATTGCCCCCTTCATAAGAGCTCAACGCTTGAATCATCAGGGTATTGCCTTTTTGATCCCACTGAACATTAAAATTCTTTTGATTACCTAAATCGTAAGCCTGCACCGGCCACGAACCGCCTGTTGCGTCAACAAAAACAAGGGAACTCACATACCCTTGCTGCAAACGTACCACCGGTGGAGCTGCACCCGGCGACAGATTGACAATCGCAGAAGTCGATGTGGGCTTCGGGGGTGTTTCCGGTGCTTGCGCTGCAGCACGCTGTGTTTGATCAAATAAATAATGCAACGTTTTAATTTGCTCGGGCGTTAGGGGTAAGAGGTTACGCACCATATTGGCAAACGCCGCATTTCCTACGGGATCATTGCCATACGGATTATTCGCCGCATTATCCGTTTTCTGTGGTGTGGGCGGAACATTCTTATTTTGATTGTCATTTTGCACATTCTGCAATAACGCATTAATCTTCGCGATATTCGAACCTTCGTTACCACCATTCACGCCAAAACCATCGGCAAACGTCATGACCGAAAACGGCACTAGCATCATCACCAAGAATGCGCGAAGTATTTTTTGTATTCTCATGTCTCTTACCCTTTATCTCTTAATTACCGGCCGCCACATCTGCTGCACCTAGTTGTTCAATGAAAATATTATTAATGGCTATTTTTTGCGGATAATATTGCACAGGCTCCCGCAATACCAATACGGTCACATTGACCGGCTGATTAATGGTTTTTTGATCGCTGATATAAGTAATCAACATCGGCAATTTAACATTCCAAGCATAATGACCACCCACAATCGCTTTCATCACCACTTGTGGCGCTCCCGTAATCACTGCATTCGAAACCATTTTTAAATTTTTAATGGTATCCAAATTATTCGATTGTTGTAATTTATCTATAAAATAATTCCATCCGTCTGACGTGAAATTACTGGATGCCTCCTGCAATTGCTCACGATAATGCACAAAATCCAGCGTAAATGCTTTATGCACCGCATTTGCGGTCCATTGCAATACAAAATCATCCGGCAACGTTGGATCCGTTAACGCATGGACTTTGATAATTCGTCCATCGGGCGTTGCCGCAAAATACTGTGGCAGCGGCGGATGTGTCCATTTGTGATAAACCATACCAACGAGAATGACGTTGATCGCCAACATCAGTAATACACAAAATAAAATACGATAATAATTATCGCGATAAAACATATTGCGCATAATCACGAGATCTAAACCAGGCATCGGATTTTTCTGATTTTTACTTAACATTGAGATCATCTCCTCCGATGGTAAACGTTGTCACGGCAATACCACGCGAAATTTCTAATTCTGGAACGCGTTTAATGGTCATGCTCACATAAATTTGGCGCTTTACATTGGTGCTAGAGCTCGTGTAAAGAATCAGTAACGGCAATTGCACATCCCAACTGTAACGACCCCCACTGATATACCGTTTTACAATAACCACAGGCCCATTCACTACCGTGGATAAATACAATTTTTTCGCTTGAATGGTATTTAATAAACCGGATGCGGTGATCGCATCTTGAAAAGCAATCCAACCATCATCCGTAAAATACGGTTTCGCCAGGCCCAATTGTTTTTGATATTCCAAGAAGTTAATGTTGTACACTGACCGTGCAACCGTCGTTGCCCATTGCTGAATAAATTCAGGCGTAACCACGGGCGAGCTTAATGACTCAATCGGCACGACCTCTCCCGTTGTGGTCGACGCGTAATAACGCGCTGGCGATTGTGCTGCGGCCACGAGAATATAAGCCGCAAGCAAACCACCCGCTGTAAACAACAGCAAGATGAGTACTCGCACCATACGACGAAATTGATCGCGATAAAAATCATTGCGACGATGTGCAAATTGTTCAAACTCTTGTGTATGACTCATTATTCATAACTCTCATAGTGCGGGTAATAACGAAAACTGACTTCTACCCTTCGATTAAAACTTCTTCCCAACGCGGTCCCATTCCAATCCACTGGATTTAATCGGTTATAACCAACGGCATACAATAAGCGAGTATCGATGCCTTTATCCCATAAATAATTGGCGATGACTTGTGCCTGACGCGTGCTCAACGCTGCCAAATAAGTGCCGCGACCCTGATTATCCAAATAACCAGAAATTTTCACATCCACTTTGCTGTACGTTTTTATTAACTGTGCCGTCCAATCCAGCACGGGTCTCGCTTCTTTTCGTACATTAGCAGAATCCGGAATAAAAGTAGTATCATCCCGTAAAATCACACGAATTTCTTCACCCACCTGAATCACTTGTGCGCCATTTTTTTCGAGCTCAGCGATGTAATAAGCGCGACTTTCTTCCACCGTCGGTTTTTTTTCCGGCGGTATGTAAACTGATTTTGGTTTTTTAGCACAACCCGGCAAACCAACAACAGCTACCAGTGCTATCACAACCAGAATCATTTTCAAATTTATTTTTATTATTCGCTGTCTCATTTTGCTCGTTCCTAAATAATCAATTCTTAAGGTTTAGGGTTAAAAAAATTTTAGCTGTCCCCACTGGCCGTCATCTTCTTCAATGAAATATCCTCCACCATCTGACGAATCACACGACTAATCTCGGTACTGTTCTTCATCGGTTTAATCGGTGGCGGATATTGTGTTCCTTTTTCCATATCGCCAATCACTTCGATGGCAATGTTCATCGCCTCTTGGCCGTTCTTGCCACATAAACGTTGCAAATATTCCACTTGGTCACGCAGTTCGGCACGATTTAAAATTGGCTTTTTGAAAGCTTCTTGATCTTTGGCAATGACAATCTCTTCTAAATGCGACGTTTCTCGCAATGGCATGAATAAATGGGTGTGATCTAAAACCAGCGTTTCTTCTTCAACGTCATCAAAGAACATCGGAATTTCATTTTGGAAATAATACTCACGCAACGCGATGGATGCTTTATCCAAGAGAGAAACAGATTCTGCGTGTTGTTCTAATAATGCTGATAACTCACGGACTTCTTCATTGCTGTCTTCGATTCTATCGACCACCAAATTTTTCGATTTCATTTTCTCAATGTGAGTAAACCCTTTTTTCAGTCTTTGAATCACATCATCACTGGGGGTATCCACTTTTAGAAAGTGATTCAAGCGAATTTCTTTGGTCATTTTAGGATTCGCAAAGAAAAATTTACCCCGTACAATTTTCGATTTAAAAAAGAAATGGGCTTCACCGGGTGCTTGTTCTTTCAAATCTAATAAATCAATACGAGCACGTTTCTCAGCACGAGCCCCACGACCATCTTGATACATACCAAATACACTACCCATGTCCACTTGGAAACTGTCCACGTGGGTGACGTAAGATTCACCGGCAGATTTCATAAAGAAATCCCACGTTTCCGTTGGATCTTCCAACTTCATACAAATTTTAATATTGGTGTTTGCACCGATGGATGCCGCTTCTTCTTTTGATGCTTTTTGGAAAGCCGGCAAATCTTGTCCCGCAAAGATCACCGAGAAACCTAATGATCGCGCCTGCGCAGGAACAACGGCAAAACCTTCTACGGCGTAGTAACCATATTCATCGAGAATACATAAATACGGTGTTTTTGCATTGGTGGGCTTGGATTCAATGATGTTTGCTAATTCACCTTCTACGCTATCACCCAAACCTGCTGCCATCATTGCTTTTAACGAGGCAATGATCACTTTACCTAAGTTGGATAATTCATCGGGGGATTTTTCGAGTGCGGGTAACAATACGCATAAAATACGACGATTTAATACGACGTCTTTCAAGTCCACTTCCGCCAAATTCGTTCGCATAATATGGCCGTAGGTGTCCGCTAACGAGGTAAATACCCGTGTTAACTGCATGGTAATAAAACCGTGCTGTTCCAATACTTGTGAAACCTGATTGCCTTTTTTCTCTTTGTTATAACCGGGTAAGTTATACACGTAACTTTCAATGGGTTCGAGTACCGTGCGCGGCATATTTTCCAAGCTAATCGCTTCTTGTCCGTCGCGTAAAAATAATTTGTCGCTGACCATGGCTTCAAGTTTGGGTAATAAGAAATATTGTCGAATGACGTTAGCGTCTAATAAAACATGCCCTGCATCACGCATCGTGACCAACACACGCATTAAGGCTTCCACGAAACCAATCGCACGACCTTTCCACATGTCACCATCGCCCGAACCACCCGCTGCTTTTGGCATCAAACTCACAATTAATTGCGATAACATGCTCGATGAACCATTGGCAAAAGGATTTAATGTGTTGGATAAGCGACGCTCCTGTGGACCAACGATATCGCGAGCACCGGTCATGAAGTTAATTAATAGTATGTCATCTTCACGACCCATGCTGCGCGCCATGGCAAATAATTTTGAATACAGCGAGTTATCCCCTTTACCGTCAACGTAAATAAAGCCACTGGACTGCAATAAGGCGTTATACGCAATAGAAATTAACGCTTCCGTTTTACCACTCCCGGTTGAACCGAAAATCAAAACGTGGGTTCGCATATCTTCATTACTAAACCATAATTCTCGATTCTCTTTTTTTTCATTACCAAAAAAATAAATACCGCGTGCTTTACGTGGTTTGTTTTTGATGCCAGGCATGGGATCGTTATAATCATTTTTCCCGGAACGCATTGGCATGCGAAACGGCAACATCGCTTTTTGAAAATAGCAATAACAAAAAAGCCCAATGCCAATGAATAGCAAGCAATCAAAAATGCCCGTCGCAAAAAAGGCAGCAATGGCCATCCCTACTAATGTAACTGCGTTAGAACGCGGCTGTTTCAAGAAATCCGTCACGCGCTGACCCATCGTGCGCGTGTCACGAATCACCTGCGAGTGAAAACGTTCTTGTTGTTCGTTTAAGCCACGTTGCTGGTATGCCATGACTCACCCTCTACCGTATATAAAATTTCAGACACTGCTTTGTCTAACGCAATGACGGCTTCGCTCACCACTGGTGTGTTTAATGCGCGACGTAATTTTTTCTCAGCAATCCAATGCGCATACACACCGGCCACTTCAACAACGGGTGTCCATCGACCCACGCTATTCAACACATACCACAAGCGCCGATCCAGCGGTTTCAACCAAATAAATTCTGAGGTCGCTAACACCCCTTCAACACGTGCGATTTCTAACAATGTGGCTAAGACGGTATAAACATACGCGTGCCGAGTTGCCGACCACTTAACCACCTTGTGGTTACCATATCGTTTTACGAATTCATCCACTCCAGTGAAATCTAAACGCCCACTCACACTTGATTTTGCGATTTGATCGAGAAGGGTGAGGGCAACGTCTTTATCACGTGCAATGCGCGACACGAAAATGACCAGTAAGGCCTTCATATGAAGGGGTAAACGCTCAACACCATCCCACATCGGACCCATTTGCAATACAAATAAACGCTCTGCGAGACCGTGGCTGATGCTCCATATGGTACCGCCGTCTTTTTGTACGGTTCGTAGTAAGTTGTGTTCTTTACAAAAATCCAACGGCAATTTTGCCATCGACCATGGACCTTCGTTGAGATTTTGCTTCACTAAATCGAGAGAAACCACGGGTGTGATTTCTGGCCATGAAACGACTTCTTCCTTTCGTAAAGTTTTCATGGAATAGTCATTGATAAAACGGGCTGAACGATGGCGAAAATAAGAAACGTAAGCGAGGCCAATGAAAACCGCCATAATCGGATAGCGATAATAGTTGCCGACAAACATACTGATATTTTCTATTTGATTTAAGGTGACTTTGCGCGGATCACTGGTTTGCATGTAATACAAAATCTTTTCAAGGCTCGCCGTTTTGATTTCCGGCAAGTGAATCAATCCAGCAACACCATTCCAACCCTTAAAAATCCAGTCTAATAAATAAATTTCAGCAGAACGTACGTAGAAAATCGGTGGGACTAAATATTCTTTCCCAAAATACCAAATTAAGATAAATGCAGCCGTCAACAGAACCACATACCAGAAAAAACTGGAGGTCTGATCACCGGCGTTTTGTCCACCACCTGCTTGACTCATACGTTGTTTCGCCCTACTTTTCTTTTAAGATCAAGCGCTGATTATAAAAATGATAACGCTTGCCTAAATGCACAAACTCAACCACAAACTGAGAAGTTACCGCCCCCAGTTGGATGGTTAATAACTCAAATCCTTGCCTATCGGTTTTCTTACCGCCAAAATCATTTTCCAAAATTTTGGCTTTATCAACGACAGCAATGGCATATGCTTCCGAAGTTTGCAATATTTTTTGGCGAACCGCTTTTCGCGCGTCTTCTTCATTTTTATAAACCGGTCGACCGGCCATATAAGCATGAATCGAACGCAGTTGCGCTTCCCATTTTTGCAGGTCATGGCCTTCAGCTTGAAACAATGAAATATAAATTTTTACTTCATTTGCTTTCAGCTGATATTCGCCAATTTCCTCAAGGCCCTGTACGCGCATTAATTCGCTTTGCGCTTGCAGTGCCTTAGCACGAATCTCACGTAATGGCTTAATGATATTCCGTAAAAACAAAGAACTATCCCAATCACCTGCTTGCAACACATGGTCAACGGCAGCAACAATAGCGTTAGTGAGTTCCAAACATTGTTGCTCCGTTCGTTGGCCTCCGTCATAAAATGCTTGCGCAAGCTGCAAAAATCTTTCTTTTTCACTCTCAACCACTTCACACAATGTTTTTCGTACTTCTTCCTGATCGTCGTGAAATACGTGATGAGTGATTGGCGAAGTCATATCCTGGTCCTCAAAAATTAAATGGAAGGCCTGGAGTTGTTAGTTGCATGCAACTTATCAGCAACCTCTTGACCAGCTTGCTCCAGCAACTTCGTGAGATTACTTAATCCGGCACATAATTTCTGCGAAACATCTTTTTTCACACCTGAGTTAAACAATTGCATTATACCCACTCCCTATAAAAGTCATTTTTCAAAAGGCAAACAAAGCCCGCCAACATAGTGTCGTTCATCCTGAAATTTAATTAAGTTATTGAAAAAACGAAATTATTAAAAGGGCTATCCGTAGAGTTAGCTCTCATTGTACGATAATAAGCTTAAGAAATTATTAACAGACTGTCTTTTTATTAAATAATTCTGAGGGCGAGAAAATGTGTTTTTTGAGAAAAAACAGCGAATTACGCCTTATTAATCATAAAGCAACTCATCCAACGCAACCGCATGTTGACTCGAGCTCGAACGAATCAGCTCATACAAAACATCGGTAATGGTAAATAAACGAATAACTTCCGGCGTGAATTCATCGAAAGTAACTTTGGTCCCTAACACCGCTTGATCCATATCTTCAAACGAAACCCCAATGCCATAGCCAAAACACAATTGTGCGAGTTGATCCGCGCGTTTTGCCAAACCCGGCATCAAACCCACCTCTGAAAAAACTTCGCTGTGTGTCAAGAGGCGGCCTTTAAAGGTAAAACTCGCGCCTATATTTTTCGCAATCGCTTCTAACTTTTTGGCAATATTCATTATTCTTCCCACCAAGGAATAGCGGCTTTGCGTGAACCCGAAATGAAATTACGCACGATTCGCGCGAACACATCCGCACGATAACCAAAATAATTCAAAATAGTAAAGAAAGTAATGGCTCCCACTGCAATCCCTAAGGTAATCCACGACATATGCAATAAGAAAATCAACAATGGAAAAGCGGTTTTTCCATCCCAAATAAAGAATTTTACGGTTCGCGCAGAATCACGCCAATGCGCATTTGCAGAAACTGCCATAGTTAGGACCTCGGTTCTTTAAGCATGCTTTCACTCTATCCGTGGAGATTAGCACACTTTTACACCAGTTGGTAGAGAGCCCCTGAAAACTCGCGTAACTGATTGATTATTTCTTCAAAACCGGATTATCATCGTTTTTTCTTTACATAAACAGAAAAAACAGTGATAATCCGGTTCATGAAGCCATTCATTCCAAGATTACTTGAAAAAAATATACGGCAAGCATTAGATCGGGGTAAAAGCATTTTATTGCTAGGGCCACGACAAACCGGAAAAACAACGTTAATAGAACAGCAAATCCAACCCGATATCAGTTATACGTTTGCCCGCATTGCAACGCGCCAGCGGTATGAAAAAACCCCTGAATTACTCGAAAGCGAGCTTGAAGAAAAAATCAAGACGTTTACACGACCACCGCTGGTCTTTATTGATGAGGTACAAAAAATTCCTTTAATCATGGATATTGCGCAACATCTCATTGACCGCCAAAAAGCGCAATTTATTTTATCCGGTTCATCCGCGCGAAAACTGAAAACTGGAACTGAACTTAATTTGCTTCCTGGTCGTGTCGTTTCTTTGCATATGACCCCATTACTCTATCAAGAACTTCCAGAGTTAAAACCAAACTTGGAAACTATTTTACTTTATGGAACATTACCTGGAATAGTCAATGACCTTGATAATGCATCGCGAGAAATTGATCTTTATTCTTATGCTAGCACCTATCTGGAAGATGAAATTCGTGCAGAAGCGCTGGTCCGCAATATAGGCGGTTTTTCGCGCTTTTTACAAGTTGCGGCGGGCGAAGCTGGAAAGCAGTTGAATTTTACCCGTCTCTCTCAAGATCTTGGTATTGCAGATACCACCATTGCCAATTACTATCAAATTTTAGAAGATTGTATGATTGTTTCAAAAATTGATCCTCTTACAGAAAGTTATACAAAGCGTCGCCTGATTAAATCACCCAAATATTTATTCTTTGATTTGGGGGTTCGCAGAGCTTGTGCTAATGAAGGTGTTGGCTTACCACAAAAAATCATGGCTGATTTATTTGAGCATTATGTCGGAAACGAACTCGTCTATCAAAGCCAACTCAAATCTTCGCTCATTAAAGTTCGTTATTGGCGTGACACTGCAGGCCCAGAAATCGATTTTGTGCTTGATATTGCACAACGCTATATTCCAATTGAAGTGAAATGGAGTGATAAGCCAGATTTGCATGATGCACGTCATATTAAAAAATTTATTGATGAATATAAAAATATCGAGAAAGCCTATATAATTTGCAAAACACCCCATCGTTATAAAATTAATGGCCATATTCTCGCTCTTCCTTGGCAAGAAATTTATAGTTTATTTGAATAAAGGAAGCGGGTGACGCGAGGATGTGATGGGGAATTCCTGAAACACCCAGGCTACAATTCCCGAAACAAGATAAATACGTTACTATACTGAGCTCAGCGATTCCCCAAGTTCATTATCTAGTAACTTATTGTTTTAGAAAACAAAAGATTGAAACAGTGGGGGATTATCAAGGGGGAGCTTTGCGCGCTCCCCCTGGATCGCGAGGATGCAGGCCCCCTGCAGCCCGCGTCAATGAAAGGGAAGGAATTCCCCATCGGAAGATGGGGAATTCCTGTACTGAGCTTTTCCATGTCTTTCTCCGAGGACCCTCCCATGACCAAGAGTAAACAGTTCGGTAGCATTCTCATTATCGCTGGCACCACCGTTGGTGCGGGGATGTTAGCGCTCCCCATTATTTCTGCCGGCGAAGGTTTTCCTTATGCAGTCATCGTTCTCATTGCTCTCTGGGCACTCATGCTCTACGGCGCATTACTGTTGCTGGAGGTGAATTTGATTTTTCCCCATGGGGCGAGTTTTAGTACGCTAGGCCGAAAAACATTGGGCCGACCGGGACAACTCATCACAAATCTCTGCATGGTATTGTTATTTTATTGTTTAACAGCGGCCTACATCAGCGGCGGTACGGATTTTTTAACGGTGGATTTCAAACAATATCTCAACTTGTCACTCCCTCGCTGGGCTAGCTCCTTAATTTTTACCGTCGTCCTCGGTGGCTTAGTGTGTTGGCACACCTATGCCGTTGATCTTGCAAACCGCGCACTACTCACCGTCAAAATGATCGCTTTTTTCTCGGTGACATTTTTGTTAATACCCCACATTGATGGCAGCAAATTAGCGCTGCAACCGGATGGCAGCCGATTTATTTTCATGTGTATCCCCATTTTTTTTACTGCTTTTGGTTTTCACGGAAGTATTCCCAGCATTGTCAAATACATAGGGCACGAACCCAACAGGCTGCGCCGCATTTTTGTGCTGGGTAGTGCGCTACCGCTCGTGCTTTATATTTTATGGGAAATGGTCACGCTCGGCATTTTGCCACAGCAAGGCCCGCAAAGTTTTTCTACCGTTATGCAACAAAACAGTTCCGTAGAGGCGTTCATCACTCTGTTGGGTGCCATCATTAATAAAAAATACTTGAATTATGGCATTAACTTTTTTACCGATATCGCCATGACCACTTCTTTTTTGGGCGTAACGCTCGGTTTATTTGATTTTTTTGCGGATATGGTCAACGCGAAACAGCAAGCACTGAAACGACTGGGTGTTGGCATCATGACGTTCCTACCTCCTCTGCTGTTTGCCCTTTTTTACCCGAAAGGATTTATCGTTGCGTTAGGTTATGCTGCGGTACCCCTCGCCCTATTAGCGACTATATTGCCGGCTTTTATGGCATGGCGTACCCGTGCTCAATATCACGAAAATTATCCCTATAAAGTAGCGGGCGGGGGTATTGGCTTGAGTATCATGGTGTTGTTTGGTGTAACGATTATCGTACTGCAAATTTTATCGATTTTTCATTTACTGCCCACTTTTTTCGTGCCGAATTCCACAACTCTTTGAAAGCCTCGCGCAAGTCATCCAGTTTAATCATTTTTTAATCCAAGTTTAAGGGTAGTTAATATTTTCTTAATGTTTTAGTCGTAGAATGGCGAGATGCCTATTAGGGATAGTTTAAGAACATGCTTGGGAAGGCCAAACCACAGAGTTTCATAACACTATGAAGATAAAAAATATTTTAGTACTGCTTCCCATTTTGGCCTTAACAGGTTGCGCTGATAAGCCCAAGTTTGTTGATTTAAGCTTAAATTACATCACAACGGATAGCGCCCCCGTAAAATCGGTGGACCAAAGTTCGCAAGCCCAACTTGCGGAAGCCGCTCAATCCGTGAACCAATCGCTCGCGCAGCTCTCCGCAATCCAGTTAGCAACAAATCCCGGTATTAAAATGCCGGAACCCGCTAATGCAAGCGCCATTGGCATGGCACAACAAACTTCATTAGATTGGACAGGTCCGGTGGAACCCTTACTCAAAAAAATTGCGGATGCCAGCGGTTATACCGTTAATGTGTTAGGCAACCAACCTCCCATCCCCGTGATTGTGGTGATTAATGCCTACGACCAGCCCTTAGCAACTATTTTACGCGATACCACTTATCAAGTTTCTAAAAAAGCGCGCATAGAGGTGTATCCCGATAAAAAAATAATTGAATTGCGCTATTTATAATTAACGAGGCAATGAGGCTATAATGAAAAAATTAATTATACTCATTAGTACCTTTGCTTTTAGCTTATCGGTTCTCACCTTACCCGGTTGCGCGAAGAAAGTGTCTAGTGTCTCTGCCAATGCGGGTTTTGTGGATGTCAATACTCTCCCCAAAACCAATGAGGAAATTAATAATATTCGTTTAACCGCATTACGTGAAGGTGCCACCAGCTTAGGGGCACGCGGTGCATTAGCATGGCGTTCAGTTCATATTAATCGTGCCCTTGAACAAGAGGCACCGTATCTCGATCACGTTTTTGATTTCAATCAACTCTTGTTAAACAGTAACGTATTGCCACCCATTTTGATTGAATCCAACGATAATTTAACGCTAGGTAACAATAATGTTTATCGTTCCGCTAATAAAGTTTATAAAATATTATCGCCCGCACGATTTGTGACGGCACCACCCACGTGGCGTACCTATTTGTGGATGCCATTTAAAAAGCCCTCGTTACCCAACAAGTCTTTATTACCCACCAGCCGTGCAGAAGCACTCGTGTGGGATGAATATTTAGAAAATGGCTGGAAACAAGGCTTACAACAAGCAAACGACATTTTCTCTACGAATCTCAATCGTCTCAAACGCGATTATCTGGGCATGATTTTATATCGAAAACTGTTGGCACAAAAAATGATTTCAGCACCATCGGTTGCTACTGCCGACCTTGGTATTACGGGGAATGATAAAGAAATGCGAATTAACGATGAGATCACTCGCATTACGTCTCATTCCGCTTTACAGCTCAATAGCAACGAATGGAAACCCGTGATGACAAAATAGCGGGTTTGTGTGATGACATGACGCAACAACAATATATGTACCCCCAAGAACCTGCGCGATTCGAGCCGAAACACATCGATAATTTTTTGGTGTATTGCCATCGTATTCAAGCTTCCGATATTACGATTCAAACCAATTCGGTCATTTTAGTCGAAATCTATGGTCGACTTTATCATGTCACACGTCGCGCATTGACAAATTCAGAAGTCGGCGACCTGTTAAATGCGATCTACGGCGCGAATGGCACCACGCAACTCATGCGTGGACAAGATCTGGATACGCATTACGAAGTGCGGCCCAATCGTAATGAACGTTTTCGCTATCGCGTCAACGGTACAGGGTGTCATGTGGATGGGCATGAAGGCATTCAAATAACTATCCGAACCATCCCCTCTTATCCACCCTCATTATCCTCATTAGATTTACCGCCAGAAATTGTTTCTGCCATTGCACCCAATGAAGGTGTGATTTATGTAACCGGCGCCACCGGTTCCGGTAAAAGTACGTTATTAGCCGCCATCATTAAAGAATTGGCCGAAGATAAAGACAGTCACCGCAAAATTCTTACTTATGAATCCCCCATTGAATTTGTCTATGACGAAGTCGAAATGCCCCATGCGGTGGTCAGCCAATCCGAAATTCCTCGACATTTACCGTCTTTTGCGGCGGGTGTGCGTAACGCTTTGCGACGAAAACCACGCCTTATTTTAGTGGGGGAAGCGCGCGACCCAGAAACCATTACCGCCGTCTTGGAAGCTGCCTTGACCGGACATCCGGTTTACACCACGTTACACAGTAATGGGGTTGCCGAAACCGTACGTCGCCTCGTCAATAGCTTTCCATCGGAAGAGCGGTTAGGACGCACCATCGATATCGTTGAAACGATACGTCTTGTTATTTGGCAACGTCTTGCCCCTACGGTGGATGGCAAACGGGTTGCATTGCGTGAATACCTTGTGTTTGACGAAAAAATTCGGGATGCTTTGTTGGATAGCGATCCCAACAAAATTACAGCGACAACACGAAAACTCGTGGAAGCGCATGGTCAATTAATGCAAGTGGATGTGGATCGCAAATATCACGCTGGCTTGCTCTCTGAAAAAACTTATAAAATCCTTTCAGCGAGAAGCATGAAGCAGCAGAGTTTTGTGTAGGGGATGACAACTATAGCTTTTCAGATAAAAATCCCCGGGCTTACGCCCGGGGTATTTTTCCTATATGAATTTCGCCTGCTCGGGAAACCCTCGCGAACGGCGACCCAAGGGGGAGAATTCGCTTTCTCCCCCTTGGGAAACCCCCATTGCGTAAAGTTCCTGGGCTAACGCCCAGGGTTTGAGGATATAAATATTTTGGTAAAAATGATCGTGCCATTAGAAGCCAACCCTCTCCTAGCCTCTCCCGCAGGCGGGAGAGGAAAGCTCGACAGTGAGCACCATTGCCGGTAAGACAATTAAAATAGTTTATTTTTACCAAAATATTTATCTGAAACACTATAAGGTGAAAAAATCCAATGAAAGTATTAAAAAGCTATAAACATTTCACGTACATTATCCTGCTCGCTGCATTGTTTGCCTCTTTCAGCCTTTATTTGTTTACACCGACCACCCTGGTTAAGTCAGGTTATATTAACTGGGCCGCTTTATGGGTCGCTATGATTATTTTAGTCACCCCTTGGGGTTCCCTTCGTTTAATCCATCACAATAATCAACAAACACGGTTGCGATTTCTGCCCTGGATATTGCGCATTGCATTACTCGAAATTGCCATTACCGCGCTCTATTTTGGCATCACTCAATGGAGCCAATTTTTAAATTTGCCCGCAGGGACCTCGCAAAAAAATTTATTTTTAGTCAACATCGCCCAATCCATGCTCCATTTTGGCTTATTTCCCTGGGCTATTATTGCTGTGTTTGCCGTTTGTTTTGGCATAACAGCTTACGTTAAACAACAAGACAGTTATTTAGATACCCTTGTTTTTGGCCGTTATCGCAAACAATATGAAACTTGCAATGTCATTTTGAAAGGCATTGGACGCGCATTTACAATGACAGCCCTGGGCATTGCCACTGTATTGACGACGATTGCCATTGCTAGCATGATCAGCAAAGCGGAATATTTACGTGATTTGTTTGGGTTTAATCTCGCGGCTGTTGGTGCTGGATTAATGTTACTGATGTTATCTTTCCGAAAAACCAGCAGCCGTTTATTAGCTGCTGTACAAGCACAACGACCTACATGGGGATTACTCCTGAATATGGTGATTTGGGCCCTATTCCTCGGGATTTACAGCCTTTTACTGCATAATCATACCGGCGCAACGCTCAGCATGCCCGTTTTCGCTAATGCCCTCTTTTACGATCAATGGTCATTGCACTTATCGATTTTCTCTACTACCTGGTGGTTTATCGTTACTCCACTGACTGCCCTCTTTATCGCGCGATTTTCTTATGGTTATTCACTGCGCGCTGTTATTTTAGCCACGCTGGCATTGCCACTCCTTGCAGTGATCCTTCTGCTCAGCATCCAATCCATCTCAATGCCGGTCAATATATCCCCGTGGTATGCTCAAATAAGCATGATAATTGGTTTTCTGCTCTTACTTATTCTCACATTGAATAAAAAGGTTTTACCATTAACCGCACAAACTTACCTGACAAAAACTAACGTTGTTAAACATCGCAGTGAAATTGTTTTTGCGGAACGATGGAAAAAAACCTGTGGCTTATTTTTCTATTTATTTATCCCCGGTGGCCTAGTTGCGATTACATTATTATCGATGCTCACCACCGTGTTGGCGATGTTAGTCGTAGGACTCGTGCTCATTCATGTGGTTTTCTTATTAAAAAGCTGCTCCGCAATGGCGTCAAAGAAAATAAAATAAATGTTAGGAGTGAAATAAACATAATATAAAAGGCTGGAATTATTTTTAGCCCTGTTTGAGCAATTAAAAATGCCACTAAAAGTGGGGATATCCCAGCAAATAGGCCGAGCCCAAGACTGTAACAAACACCGATTCCGCTGTATCGTACTGGGGTTGGAAATAATTCGATCAGCATGGTTGGTACGGGGCTTACGATTAAGGCGAGTATTGGTGCGGAAAAAAGAAGCGCGATGATTATTTCAAGGAGGTTATGACTTCCAATAAGCATAAAAATTGGATAGACCGCAAAAAACATAAGTGCTGTTCCTACTTTCAGAATTCGTAACGGACTAAACCGATCGACAAGCAAACCAGCACCAATACAAGAAATACTGTAAGCAGAAATTGAAGCTGAATTTAGCCACAGCGCTACTCCTGATGGAATGCCAATATACTGTGAAAGGTAGGAAGACATAAACAGCGACAGAATGGAAGTCACTACCGCATAAAGCATCGCGGCAGAAAATCCAAAAATGACTGAACGTCTATGGTCCAAAAATAATTTTTTTAGCGGCCAACGCACGAGCTCATTTTTTTTCTGACTTTGTTCGAACTTCGGTGTTTCTAGTGTTCTACGACGAATGTAAAATCCTACCACCGCAAGCAACGCCCCCATTAGAAAAGGAATTCTCCATCCCCAGGTCAGCATTGATTCATTCGTTAATAGGGAAATCAGTGCTGCAACCAGAAAACTTGCTGTAACAGCACCCATATTCATTCCGAAAATAAGCCAACAGGTCATAAAACCTCGTTGTTTTATTGGCATGTGTTCGCCAATAAAACAAATAGCGCCTGGTACATCGCCACCCATCGCAAGACCTTGTGCAAACCGCAAAAGAATTAACAATATTGGCGCTAGTATCCCAAGCGTTGCATAAGTTGGCAACATGCTTATCAACAAAGTAGGAATTGCCATGAAAAAAAGCGAAAAACTGAGCGCGCGCATACGCCCATTTTTATCTCCGAAATGTCCATAGACTATTCCGCCGAGAGGCCTTGCTAGGTATCCAGCAGCAAACCCTCCCAGTGTCGCTAAAAATGCAAGGCTCTTATCTTGATGAGGGAAAAAAATTAATGTGATGACAGGAGAAAGAAACAAATAAATCACAAAATCAAAAAGCTCAAGCCCACCACCGAGTGCAGCTGAAATAACGATTCGTTTTTTTCTATCCATCAATTCTCATCATCTAATAAACTGAAATTTAAGCGACCTCGTAACTATTCAGCCGCTCTCTAAAAGGGCCACAAATTCGCAAGAATGAGACAAGGTTGAAGGCAAAATTGACGAAAAAGCGCAGCATACGCATTGGTATGTGAGCATTTTGAGGAAATTTTGCCTTCAAGATTGGCCATTATTGCGGATTCCCATTTTAGGCTGAATAGTTACGCGACCTCTTTAAAATGCCCTGCCGCATACTCATGCAATATACTGGCAATGAAAGTTTGATAAGGCAGCCCCTTATAAGCCGCTTTTTGCTTTAACCGACTTAAATCGCTACTTGAAAGGCGAAGCGTTACCCGCGCATCCTTTCGAAGGAAATTAGCGGCAGCTTCTCGCGAAAATGCCAACTCTTCTTCTAAGTGTTCAATGCTTTTTAGCTTGCCTTGCTCAATTGCCTGATCTATAGAGTCACTGACTTCTCGCTCTTCTTCGTCCAGCGTCACATCAAAAACCGTTTGTTTTTTCTTTTTCATGTCAATCCCCTTCTTTCACTTTTAAATACTGCTTGGTCAGTTTGCGGTGAGGAAAAATGGTTTTTAAAAAAACCGTATTTTTATCCTTTCTAACAAAAGGCACCAGATATACATAACTATTGATATTAAGTATGTATATCTCCTGGTTAGGAAACTTAGCAGGGTTAGGATGGGGTACGATATCTAACAAGGCACCCTCCTCTATTGCTGCAACCACCTCATCAAAGCTAATACCGCGCTCATTGATAAGCTGCTGATTCTTTTCAGCTGAGAATTCATAGTGCCAATTTTCTCTTTCCATATCATAAAGTAGCACAATGTGCTATTTTTGTCAATAGATTAGAGCCCGTCAAAATGTTAAAGGGAGGAGTGAGAGAAGTTTCATTTACCCTACAAAAACCGATTGAATAGATAAGCAACTAAAAGCGCCTGTGGTACAGTGACCATCGGCAACCAAAGCGCTGCACGTTTCCCTATGTTTGTCCAGATCAAGCCAATTTCCGTTATGTCCGTCACCACACCCGCCATTAAAAAAATAAAAGCATTTCCAAAAGCGCTGGTTTGTTGATAAATCGAAAAAGCAATTGGTGCAGAACCTTCAGAACAGACCTCAACGAGGGTTGCAGCAATGAGCGTGATCATAAGGCCCAATAGGCTGGGGCCGAGATATTGCTGAAAAATGAGATGCGGCACATAAGCATCTAATGCACTGCCAATGATCGTGCCTATTATTATCCACCATAGCACCATGTGTGCCGCATTCCAGGCGCCACGTAGGATAGATTTTGTGACTGCTTTAATATTCAGAAAGGTCCAATCAAATGCTCGCCACCTTTGTTTCACCTCTTTTTTAATCGAAAAGGATTGAGGCACTGAGACCGTATACTGGCTTCTTTCAATTAGGCCCGCTTTTTCTAAATATTGATAAATCAATCCTGAAATAATGGCAATAATGAGTGCAGCAAGGATAAAAGCGAACGCTTTCCAACCGAAAAATGCAATGAGCATAATCGTTATCACTAAATTGGCCCAAGGACTTGCCAATAAAAAAGTGATCACCGATGCAATGGATGCCCCTTTTTTATAAAGTTCCATGGAGATGGCTAAAACCCCGTGCGAACACACCGACATAATGAATCCTAGAATGGCCGCATAAAAAATAGATTTCTTGCCAGGCTGTGCTAAATAATTTGAAATATATTCGCTGGGAACTAAAGCATCAATTAAACCCGCTACACCAATCCCTAATACAATAGCCCACCCAATCAATTTCCAAAAATGAATAAATGATGTCAAAAATGGTTTAAGAAAAGGAAAAAACCACGATGCACTCAAGATGAGAGCGGTAGCCAGTAAAGTGATCGACAACGGTTTTTGATACCAAGATTTTTTAGTACCACACGCATGAGTATCCTGCCCCACTGCTCACTCATCCCTTCATTTTTGTTGCTATTTGATGTGAAATATCCGTATATGATCAAGCAAAATCACGATCACGGGATTATAGCATAAAAAAACAACCAGGAATTCCCCATCTTTCGATGAGGAATTCCTTTCCCTTCATCGTTAGCCCGCACCGGCAGCTCCTGCTCCCCCTCCGCCTGCTCCCGCTCCGCCACTTGGTTGGGAGGCGGAGTCGTCGAATTCAACGCTTGCGTTGTCCTTCTTTTGCTTCTGTTGAGCCAAATAATCCGGGGCGCTCTTGGCAAGCGAGCCCATTGCACCCGTAGTTCCTTGAGAAAGCGCTTGGCCCGTTTGATTGCCCATACTCATGACGCCACCCTTGACATCGTGTACCATTTGTTCTGGGCTTGGCAAACCACTGCTGGGGGCACCAATCCATTTCATGACGCTGTCTCTTAACAAGTGCACCAAACTAAACGATTGCGTCAATAGGGTGTAAGTGAGGATAGAAAAAATAACCAGCAATGCCGGTTGTACCAAAACGTTCGTCACGCTATAGAGTGAGCTCGCTTTTGCCGCACCCAAGATGCTCGATACTGAACCGCCCTCTGTTGCATCACGAAAAACATCTAAAACGAAACCCGAAAAGGCATAAATCAACAGCTCAAATGACACGTATGAAACGATAATACCGGCAATCAAACCCAGCACTAACAAACTGGGTTGAATAAATACGCCCAATAATAACATGACCGCTTGTTCTGATTTACCTAATAAGTCGTGACTTTCAGGGTGTGTTAAACCCAGGGCAACTAACGGTGCGGCCACCATCGCCTCAATCACTGAAATAAACCACCCTAGCGACGAGAATAGAAAGATCATAAATGGATAAAGCGGCACGAAATAACTGAGGAAAAACCCCACCATCCAAAACATGGTAGCAATAGCCATAAAAAGTGGCTTCGTCCATTCAGCCAGCGCACTAGACGCAAAGCCGAGCGGATTTGAAGCCGGGCATAGGGACAAGAGGGCTATTGAACTTGAAATGGCAACCGCAGCCACAATCCAAATATACCAAGTGATTTCAATACAGGCTTTTCCTAGTTTGTAGAGAAACACGATGGGATTGTATTGATAATTCTGCCAATCTTTAAAAAGCTTACCGGTATCATTAATCTTTTTGAACATGGTAACGAATGTTAAGGTGACACCCGGATTAAAGACAGTCACTGCGCCAACGATCCCTTGCCCTGTATCGCTAATAATATTAACGTTAGACTTAACGTTTGGCCCATCCGTCTGTCCTGATGGTTTAGGTAGCAGGTTACTCAGCGCAGTCGCAAATTCAGGAGAACGGCTACCGCTTGAACCGACGACGTCCTTCCAGTCTTTAACGGAAGAGTCAATAATTTTTTGGAATTTGCTATCAGGACTTTGACCTGCAAGACCCGTTTCATTGACGGCCGGTGCGTACGTGCTGAGGTCCTCTGTAGCCTCTTGCACTCGTGCAAACTGCATAACATTCCAATAGTAACGGCCGGCCATCAACCAGCCTTCTGCTTTTGCTTGCTGAATAAATTTTTTCTGCGAACTCTCGCCCTCTTGCTTTTTCATATCCGCATAGACCTGGATAGCAGGATAGTAATTAACGAGCGCATCGACGAGATAGGGTGAGAGACCCTGTGCGACGCTATCAAACATCGTATAGTTTTGGCATGATCCGGTAGCGCCATTTTTAAAACAATAATAGCCTTGTGCGGCGGGTAATAAACTAAAAACTAATTTTCCAACGGCATCACGTGCAATAGAGCAAGAAGCGCTGCTAAGATCATCACAAGCCCCTTGAATATCCCAAGTGACGGACCCACACGAGGGATTTTCCATCAGAAGACTGGGATCATTCAACCCCGGAAAATCATAACGTTGCTTAAGGGCTTCATCACGGACTTGAACGCTATAATACAAGGGTACACTACCCCCATCCGCTGCGACCGCGCTCGAGGGATTGCTATTGGGAATCATTGATGCATGCGAATCACGACTCCCGAGCATGCACACCTCACTTTGGAAAATCTTAGCCGCTAATGAATCGACGCCATCAGCACCTCCCAATAACGCATTAATGTTGGAATCGCTCAGTATTCTTTCGTAAGGATTTGGGGAGCCTCCTTTCGTATCGGCGGGTTTCGCCCACACCACACCCCCTTTATCCAAATAATCGAGCCCAGCAGACCAAACGCTATCCGCTAGCCCCACCCCTTTGACAACCACTTGCATAACAATACTTTGTAACACCGAGTAACCCGTGCTCGCGCTGGGGAATATCAATGCCACACCCACCGCGATTTTTAATAATGAAAACAACGTCGATTTACCGGGGGCAATCGTTATACCTTCACTGGCTAAGCGAATCGTGCTCATCAAAACGGCGTAACCAACGACAATGCCCGCCACAATCAATATCCCTAAATTTAAGACATAAAACATACGCCCTAACATTTGCGAGGAACTATTGGTTAATACCCCTTCTACCGTACCGAAAATTTGGCTTAAGTAATTCACGGATAAATCCGTGTAGTTATTAATTGCGTCTGGCGTTAATACGCTGCTGTTACTCGAGCTAGAATCAGCAAACGCCATCGACGCCGAAAACAATAAAATGAAAAATACCCATAGTTTTTTCATAGTTAAGCCTTAATTTAAAAAATTTTTTAATTCAAAGAGCACCCGTAGGCACTGCCCCACGTTGACTCGTCACTTCGTCAAATAGAGAAAGTTCGTTAAGACATCATACCAAGTTAAGATTAAGGGCAAGTTAAGGAATTATTAAGAGAGAAAGTTTTTTAACCTTAGCCCAGATATTTCACATCGAACGGCAAGGGTCGGTGTACCGCCAACGGAAAGGTCTTTTGTTTGAATGGCGTCGCGACCAGGGAGGGTAAGCGTCGAGCACAGGATGTGCGTCCCTGAAAACAAAAGACCTTTCCGTTGGCGGCAGGGCACTTCGTGTGGCCGTCGTCTTCAAAAAGCAATATGAAATATCCAGGTCAGCCCTTTTTAGGGGACAAGTAGATTATTTTTTTGATTGAGGGAAACCTTTCAAGGCTTGCTTAATTAACATCTTCAATGGAAGTTTGACAGAGCCACTGCGAATTTGCGCGTAAGCCATAAATTCACGCAAACTGTAACTGAATAATAAAAACGACACGACTAAACTCACGCAACCCGGCAAAATAAAACTTTTCGCTGATATCAAATAGATGCCATAAAAAATGCTACCAAAACAAGCCAGTAAATAAAAGAAGGTTAGACCTAACGCTAAATACTTGCGAAAGCGTAATGCGTTTGGGTCGTTTTGAAGATTGCGTCCTTCTATTTTTAACGCTTCTATTTTATCTTCTGATTTTTTTGGTGTTGCAATAAGATCACTCACCAAATCCACGCAAATTTTACCGTTCGCCTTAACATGATCTACCCCAAACCAACGCTTAGGCTGAAAGCCAGATGAAAAAGTCTTTTTAATCGCGCTCTTGATACCCACACTCTGCTCCGATGAAACATTACTGTAACGATGGTCCCATATTAACAAAAATAACTTAAGGTAAAATTAAGAGATAAAATTAGGCAGTTATAGGTCTCCGGAAATGACGCGATAACTTCAAGTTTATTTATGTTGGCAATTGTCAACATATAGAATAAAATTTTTATATACAAAGCATTCGACAACGCATCAATATGTGTCATCACCGGGAGGATACATGACGAAAAAAGAAATACAACAACGCCACGAATTTACATTAGTATTAAAAAATGTTGATGAAAGCACATCAAATCTTGAAGATAGCCTCTATGAAGCTGGCTGTGATGACGCGCTCATTAATTTTAGAAATGGTGCTGTCTACCTTGACTTTAATCGAGAAGCCACCACGCTCGAAGAAGCCGTATTAAATGCTATTAAAGATGTGGAGTCCTCTTCTATTGGCGCTATTGTGGCAACGGTTGCTCCTGAAGACCTCGTGACAGAATCAGAAGTTGCAAAACGTCTCCACGTTAAACGGCAAGCAGTCTCACTATGGATGAAAGGTGAAAGAAGAAAAACACACTCTTTCCCGAAACCCATTATGAAACTTGGGGATCGATCACCACTTTGGAAGTGGTGTGAAATTGTAGAATGGCTTTATCAAAATCGTCTTATTGAAGAAAAAAAACTCCTTGAGAACGCCACATTTTTGGAAAACATCAACTCCATTTTGGCAGACCGTAATGCAATAGATAGAAAATCACGACAAAGTTTATTAAAAAAATTTAAAAATTCTTCTCATTAATGGACGCTGGTACCTTAAAAGCAATTAGCAACTCATTGATTCACTCATACCCCGTGGCAAGCCACGGGGAATAAAAATCCCCGGGCTTACGCCCGGGGTATTTTTCCTATATGAATTTCGCCTGCTCGGGAAACCCTCGCGGACGGCGACCCAAGGGGGAGAATTCGCTTTCTCCCCCTTGGGAAACCCCCATTGCGTAAAGTTCCTGGGCTAACGCCCAGGGTTTAAGGATATCAAGTTTAAAATACTTATGGTTAAAACGAGGTTACAGGCCTCTGGCATGATTGCTGTCCAGTATGATACTTTTTAGACAAACAAAGCACGATAAATCACACCATTGCGCTTCACTTAATAATTTCTTAATGTTAGATAAGTAAAATATAAGCCTACCGATGAGCATTTGTAAAAACCACAGCAGAAGGACTTCCTATGCCAGACTTAAGTCATAAGGCCGTACACCAATTTTGGCACAGCTATCCAGATCCTACTCTCTACAAAGTCATTAGTTTTATGGAGAGCGTTGAAGACTGGACCTTAGATGGCCAACCCGACGTTGAGGAAGCGCTGAACGTATTGGCGCAAACCTTAGAAAATATCGGCAACATTGATCTTCAACAAGAAGAGCCGATGATTGATATCGTCTGCCATATTAAAACGGGGCGCGGACTACGATTACTCATGTGCTTAGATCAAGCCTATCCAGGCGCTGCAGCAAAAGTGTTAATGCGCGCTGAAGAAATCACCACATCCGAATCCGACACCGCTGGAATTTTTTTACGACGCAACATTGTATTCGAACGATTACGATTATTAAGCCGTGTGTTTGCACCGGATCGATTTAAATTAATTATAAAAACGCTAGAAGAAGGTGGTTATGAATAATAAATTTCGTTTTTTAATCACTGCTACCGCATTCGCTGTCATGACGATCAATATCGCATTTGCATCAGTCAGTTGTAACCAGATCGGTTCTATGAGTGCAGGTGCATTTTTAAATGCCGTACAAACATCACCGGAATACTATAATACGATTTTGAGTGATTGTATCACAAATACAGCCACTGCCTGCAATAACTCAGCCAGTTGCGTACAGAGCTTATGGAAATACCGCGATCAAGCGAATTATTACGTGAGTCTCAAGCAAATTGCGGCGACACGAATGACAACGAGCGCACCAGCCGCTTCTGCCCCATTTCAAAGTGCGGCACCAAGTCCTGTGATACAGCAACCTGCCCCGCAGCAGCCCGTGACACCACAACCACAGCAACCTACCCATAGTGATGACACGGATAACAACAATAACTCCGCGGTAATGCCTTATGAAGGCAATACCAACAACAACGATATCTACAAAGATATTCGCTTCTAATGATTATATTTGAGGAAACGCCATGAAAAAAAATAGAGGTCTTTTTGTAACATTAGGTTCTATCTTACTTTTTACGAGTTATGCTGCATTTGCAGAAGATAACGCGAGGATTATTGCTTTATTAGAATCCATTAATAATGAAATTCCCGCCGGTAATGCGGCCATCACCCAGAAAATGAATGATTTGTTCATTAATCCCATCGACGCTCTCTTTCCAACACCGTCGTCAAATGCGAACGTGCTGAATACCGTTAATTCTTCCACGAATTTGGCAGGCCAATTAACACAAGGCACTGTGCAAACGCAATTATCCAGCATTCCAGCGGCACTGAATACCGCTTATCAACAATTATCACTAAACCCACGTTTAGCAGCAGAAACAGCGCCTCAAGAAACATCACCGGACGTCATTACAAACTTAACCTTAGCAAAACCCTCTTACGATTCGCTGTATCTTCCTTGGAATACGTGTACGCCCAATAGCTACAACAATCTTTGTTTGAAAAAAGCACCCGATTCAACATTGGCAAGAAACGCACAGAATTTTAGCTTCGATAGTTTTTTTGCTCCGACCAGTAACACACCGATCACCAATGGAGACTCGACAGAAAGCACAGCACAAAATTATATTGCCTATGCGTTAAAAACGTATGCCCCTTTGATCAATACGGGCGACACCGCTGGAAGCGGAGGTGCCTCTATACAAAAACCTTTTTTCGTCGCATTAAATGACAAACTGCAGCAAATGGATAAAGCTAAAGCTAATGCATACTTAGCCTCTATCGTCACATCCGATACTTTCCAAAAATATTGGATAGAGTTGCGCTCAGTCGAAGCGAGAAATTCATTGCTGCTCAGCAACTTTAATTATCTCGCGGCAGAGCGAACCCCCCAGAAAGGGTTGGGTAAAGCTTATCAGTTAGGCCTACCAGATGATGCGAGTCCGGTGCAAGTCGAGCAAGCGTTAGTAAACAGCACCGTCTACAATCCTGACTGGTATTCACAAATGAAAACGGCCGCACCAGCGACATTACAACGTCAGCAATTGTTATTAACTAGTTTGTTGGTGAGATTAATGTACCACAATCAACAAATCAACGAGCGTAATTTAGCGACGCAGTTGATTATTGCGAGCTCGAGCGCAGAACAAAGTAAAATGGGATTACAACTGCAAGAACAACAATTGCAAACACTGATCGGTAACAGTAGCAATTCTCAGACGTCCTCGCAGCAACAATGGCAACAACAAACCACCGGCAATGGTCAGTAGGGAACGCGCACGTTCCCTGGGGGTGATACTAGCAATTCTCGGGGACCTTTGTTTATTTCCGCTGGACTTATCAAAGAGTTTGATATAAAAGGGTTGTTTGACAACATAGACCATGAGCTATTAATGAAGGCAATACGCCACCACACGGATAACAAATGTATCTTGCTATATACAGTCAGCGATCAATGATGTATTCCTAAGAATAAACGGAACGCTTGCAAAATGGAGCATGAGAAAGTACAAGAAGCTGAGGGGTAAAAAAACACGAGCCGCAAGGCTCATGGAGGAAATTGCCCGTAGACAGCCGTACTTATTTGCACATTGGCAAGCTGGTATAACAGGTGTGCTCATTTAATGGGAGCTGTATAAGCTGAGAGGCTTACGTACAGTTCTGCGAGAAACTAGCGGGGAAGTTCCGCTGGTTTACTCACCCGGTTACTACCCCTAGATGAGTGCAAAGAAACCCATATTAAAATCAACCGGCACTGGAAAGCAAATCCGTCACCCAGGAGTTTAAGCTTTTACCATGTGCCTCTGCCATCATAGCGATGCGCGCATGAATCTCAGGTGGAACACGTAACATGATTTTACCAGAATAAGGTTTCTGGGGTGATCTCCCTGATTTTTTGCAAGCCTGAAGATAGTCGTCGACGGCTTCTTCAAAAGCAGCATGTAATTCAGGCACAGAATTTGCATGAAAGCCTACTACATCATTAATCCCCGCGATATGGCCTACCAAACAGTCATCCTCATCGCTGTACTCAATTTTGGCTGCATAGCCTTTATAAATCATCGTATTCATAGCAATATCCCCGCTCTTTCAAGAAATGCCCTTGCATCACGAACCTGGTAAGGCTTGGCCTCTTTTTGGGGATGCGGTCGGTGAAAGGTACCGATCACCCCATTAAGCTCAAACCTTACTCGGGAGCCCGCCCCTTCAATAACTTTTGCTCCAACTGATTGAAATAATGATTCTATTCTTCGCCATTCAAGAGTGGTTGGCGCAGGTTGCCGAAAGATAGCTTCCAGCGTTTTTCGATGCATTTTATTCATTATACATCCATTCATTCATGATATCAGATTATGATATCATCATTATGCTTCATTTGTAAGCTTCCGCCAAAGCTGCGTAATTCAGTAACTCGGAGTATTACGACTCAACGCATCACTCATGACAGCCGGAGCCGGTAATTCTTTATGACGTTTCTCTAAAACCGTCGAAGCCGATAAAAACACGCCTAACATCGTCGCAACAGGGTATTTTTGCCATTTTCGTAGCGTTTTTAATGGAATACCTAAATGCTGTGATAATTCCTGTTCGGAATGCGCCTGCAACAAACTTATTATTTGTTTTTTTAAAATGTTCGGAATTCGGCCTTGCTTGGCTTGCTCGCGCCAAAGAAGAAATTGCTGTGAAAATGCAGAAAGTGAAGTTGTCATGTCTGGCTCCTGTTTATTGATTTCAGAGCCGTAATTACATCATACTTCGATTAGAAAGTTGCGCAGGGTTGGCGGAAGGTTACTGACCTTTCACCGAGAATTCTTGAACCAGTGATAATACGCTTTTAACCCCACTTCTAAAGAACAAAATGCTTCACGATACCCCGCGTTGCGCAGTCCACTCATATCCGCTTCTGTAAAACTTTGATAAGCACCCTTTAAATGATCGGGAAAAGGGATATATTCCAAAATACCAGAACCATGTTCTGCAATTAATGTCTGTGCAATCGCATTGAAGGATCGACTTTCACCCGTGCCAACATTAAAGATCCCAGCAATGTGGGGATTGTCGAGCAACCACAAATTCACGTTCACCACATCATCGACATACACAAAATCGCGGCGTTGCTCGCCGTTATCATAACCATCACAACCCTCAAACAATTTAACACGGCCTGTATCGCATAATTGATGCATAAGATGAAAAGCCACACTCGCCATTTTTCCCTTATGGCTCTCTTGCGGGCCATACACATTAAAATAACGCAATCCAACCACCGGTGAATCAAACGTCGCTGATTGTCGTAATACGTATTGATCAAATAACCATTTTGAATAGCCATATACATTGAGCGGTTTTTCGTTGTCATCACCCACCGAAAATTGTTTTCCTGCGCCATAGACGGCAGCACTCGATGCATAAATAAATGGAATATGACGATTCACACAGTAATGCAATAACTGTTTAGAATACTCATAATTATTCTGCATCATGTAATGGCCGTTCCATTCCGTCGTTTCTGAACAGGCCCCTTCATGAAAAATCGCATCAATTGGTTCTTCAAATGAGTGGTCTTCTAAGAGATTCATTAAAAAATCTTGCTGGTCACGATAATCTAATAAACGACATTCCACCAGATTTTTAATTTTTTTACCGTCCGTTAGATCATCCACAACGAATACATCATCACGTCCCGCTTTATTCAATCCCTTCACAATATTTGAGCCAATAAAACCAGCGCCACCAGTAACAACAATCATGGGTTAGTGCTCCTGTAATTTTTCACAGCCATTCCCGCTGAACGCGGAAATGGCTTCCTGTTTGTATATGCCCAATTCAAAGTGAATTTGAATTGGGCACTTACCCCCTTGCGGGGGCAGGCGTGGGAGAATCGCGGTTCTCCCCCTTAAGAATCCCCCATCGCGAGAAGTTCAGCGGGAATCGCTAAATTTTTCAACTAATTTTGTAGTGGAATATCCTTCGCGAAACGGCAAGATAACCACTTCACCGCCGGCATTGCGAACCGCTTTGTGACCGGCAACTTGTTCCGCGGTATAATCACCGCCTTTCAGTAAAATGTCGGGCAATACCTCACTAATGAGTTTTTCTGGAGTATCTTCCGAAAATGGAACCACCCAATCCACCGCGCGCAAGGCGGCTAGAATTTCCATACGAACTTCCAACGCGTTAATCGGGCGCGCGGGGCCTTTTAATCGTGCGACTGAATCATCTGAATTAACCGCCACAATTAAACGATCCCCCAAGGCACGCGCTTGATTGAGATATTGAATGTGCCCCGGATGCAGAATGTCAAAACAGCCATTGGTCATCACAATTTTTTCGCCTTTTTTCTTCGCATCCGCAACCATCGACAACAATTCTGCTTGTGACAAAATTCCCTGCGCCATACCCATTTCTCGACGAATCTCATTGCGTAACTCTGCAACGGTAACAAACGCCGTACCCACTTTTCTCACCACTAACCCCGCAGCCACATTCGCTAAATAAGCCGCACGTGTGTCATTCTCTCCTAACGCAACCGCCGCACCCATGACGGCAATCACGGTATCGCCCGCCCCGGTCACATCAAATACATCACGCGCATGCGCTTTCAGGTGCATGGGTTTGTGTTGATTCGCAAAAACCAACGTCATACCATCTTTACCGCGTGTCACCAATAATGCTTGTAACTCTTGCTCCGCAATTAATGTGTTGGCTTTATTAACGAGGTTGTTTTCGTTTTTGTGGCAAGATCCCACCACCACTTCAAATTCTGCAAGGTTAGGTGTCATTACTGTGGCGCCGCGATAAATACTAAAATCATCTCCTTTAGGGTCTACAAACACTTTCACATGGTGTTTTTTTGCTAACTGAATGAATGATTGTACGGAAGATAATGTCCCTTTCCCATAGTCAGACAAAATCACTAAATTCGCCGTCGGTAATAATTTTTCATATTCGTTAATGAGACGTTGTTGATCGTAGTGAGACAGCGCCGATTCAAAATCCAAACGCAACATTTGCTGATTGCGTGATAACACCCGAAGTTTACTGATCGTACGTCCCATTTCCATCACTTCAAAATGACAGTGAACCCCCTTGTTGTTGAGTTGAACGTACAAATCTTCTGCTTCGGCATCTTTACCCACAACACCCAATAAATTCACTTGACAACCCAGGGTTGCTAGATTCAAAGCAACGTTAGCTGCGCCCCCAGGACGAGTATCATATTGTTGCATTTTTACAATAGGGACAGGAGCTTCTGGCGAAACACGGTCGGTGCTGCCCGACCAGTAGCTATCTAACATCACATCGCCCACAACAATCATGTTGGCTTTTTCAAATGGCGGTAAATCCAATTGATGGGTCATGGTCATTCTTATCCTTCATCCATAGCGGTTAACACTTCGTTCACCGATAGTTTTTTCAAACAATTTAGATGTCCGAAGGGACATTCTTTTTTAAAACAAGGGCTGCACGCTAAATTTAACGACAACATTTTGGCGTGTTGCGTTAATGGCGGTGTAAATTTGGCGGAAGAAGAACCATAAAGTACCACGATTTTACGACCTAACGCAGCAGCAATGTGCATTAATCCTGAATCATTACTCACGACAAGCGTGGCTAAAGAAAGAAGATCAATGGCTTCTGTGAGTGTAGTGCGGCCTGCTAAATCCACACAATGACCCTCATTTAACTGATTCATTTGATCGGTAATGTCTTTCTCTTTTTTCGAACCCAACAACCACACGCGCCAACCGTGTTTTAATTTCACTTTCGCGACGTCCGCGTAATATTCCATAGGCCACCGCTTTGCTGGACCATACTCTGCGCCAGGGCACAATATCAATAGCGGTTCATGAGAATGGGTCAGGTTTAAATTTTTTAACGTGGCGGTGACTGAGTTTTCTGTCACGATTAAGGCTGGCTGTGGATATGGGTTCGGCAACGTGGCATTTTTTTCCAGTGCTAATGCCATGAAACGTTCAATCATCAATGGATGACGTTCTTTATTTAATTGACGCCAGTCATTAATCACTCCATAACGCCACTCTCCCAACCAACCCGTGCGACGAGGAATGTTCGCCCAGTAAGGAATTAGTGCCGATTTATAGGAATTACGCAGTACAATCGCCCAATGATATTCCATGGATTTGAGTTGCTTTGCAAATTGATAGCGACGCTGGATGCTGAGATCCCCATGCTGAAACGGCGAAGTCCAAATGCGGTTGACTTCGGGCATTCGCTCCAGCAAAGGTCGTGTTGCCGCAGGCGCGAGCACATCGATCGTTATTGCAGGTTCATTTTGCTTCAGTAATTTAAATAATGTTTGGGCCATAACCATATCACCTACCCATGCAGGCCCATCAATGAACACCTTCCTGGCGGTTGACATGCGCTATTTGCCAGTAGAAACGAGGGTATATTCCGCTTCGCAATAGGGACACACAACGACGTGATCCTCTGTCTCTTCAATCGGCAAATACACCCGCGGATGAGCATCCCATAGTCTTTGATCAGGCATTGGGCAGCACAATGGCAAATCTTTACGAGTCACGGCGATGTGTCTGGCAACGCAACCTTGTTTTTTGGCTTCCATGAAATCGACCTCATGTTATGGGACGGAAAGAATGGGCCCAATTTTAACATAAGGAAGGCGTTTTAAAAGCGAAAATCTCGGGGTATACTGATCTTTATCAAAGAACGTCCCGAGATCACCACCATGCCGAAATATGAACTTATCGATACTTTTTCTCTGCGCGCTGAGAACACTATTTTGCATCATCACTGCCTTCCTGAAATTGTGCATTTGAATGATCCGGCCATTTCTGTCATGAATGATTTTACGCAGCTTAAACCCGTTACGATTGCACCAACCCTTTCGATGACGCATGCCTTAAACGAAATGAAAATTCAAGGCGTGCATATTTTTCTGGTGAAATCGAATGAGCATATTATTGGATTAATCAGCAGTGAAGATATTCTCGGCGCGAAGCCTATTCAAATGATTCAAGAACGCCGTATTAATCGTGATAAAGTAACCGTAGCGATGTTAATGACACCCATCGAAAGAATCACGGCATTTCATTTAAAAGCGGTCCAGCAAACCAAAGTGGGCAACGTGGTGGTTACTCTACAAAAAAATCATCAACACTATGCATTAGTCGTTGACGATGCGCACAGCAATGGCGAAAAAGTTTTGTGTGGTATGTTTTCCACCTGGCAGATCAGCCGACAATTGCATATGGATCTCGAAGATTCGATTGAAAAAGCCAAAAGTATTTCTGAATTGCAACGCCGTAAAACAAAATAAAACTTCGCTATGCCGTCGCTAATCTGGATTCCGGATCGCGCGCCGTGACAATACATCACTCTTTACAAGTTAGGGAGACGGCGCTTGTCCGGAATGACGGACCCGGGGACGTGAGCTATTACAAGTGTCTAGGGGCTACAAATTACATCATGTGAGCCGCCGAATTCGGCGGTAAACCCTCAATCAGCGTTTTCCACTTTGTCAAGTAGCCACGACCAAATAGGCACCATGCGAATTTTATAAGTTTTATTATCTTTGCTCACCGTTTCCTCGGATAAGGTATCACCCGTCACAATCACACCTGAATTTAATTGATATTCTTGCATGGCATCCACTAACCCTGAGATTTCTCGATCTCGTGTTTTTTCGTCGTCCAAGCTTACACACACCTGAATAGCGGATGTGATTTTGGCTCCCTCTTTCAAAACAAAATCACATTCTTTTTTCCCCTGATGATAATAAATTAAATAACCGCGCCGTTTTAATTCTAAAAATACGATGTTTTCAAGCAACCTTCCGGCGTCGGAACTAAATCGAAAACCAACAGCAACCGCCAAAGCTTGATCAATAAAATACACCTTTTTAGGATTTTGAATTTGTTTTTTTAAGGAATAATCATATCGGCTAATAAAAAAGCATAAAAAGCTATCTTCCAAGTAACCACAATAATCAGATACCGTTGTAGCGCTAGCCAAGCCAAGCATTTTTTTTAAGGAATTAAATGAGCATTCTTTTGCAATGTTGGTGGCAAGATAATAAACGAGCTCTTTTAATGCTTGGTGATTTTTAATTTTGTGTCGCACAATAATGTCGCGATACAGGATGTTTTGATAAAGATGATGTAGGTACTCGGGTAGTTTAGAATTGATATACTCGGGTAGGCCGCCCTCTTCTAAAAATTGGTTAAATATAGATTTTAATACCCCTTTTTCAATCGTGTTCAGTGAGTCTATTTTTATGTCAACTTTCCCCTTCATGCTCAAGTATTCTCCGAATGAATAAGGGTATAAATTGATTTCAATATTGCGCCCAGTTAAATGAGTGCCCGGCTCTGCACTGAGCATTGAGGCGTTTGACCCTGTGATGTAAACCTTTTTTCCTTGTTCGTGCAAACGGCGAACAAAACGCTCCCAGTGTTCTATATTTTGAATTTCATCAAAATAAAACGCATTCTGTGGCCCATACATTTCGACAAATAATTCATATAGCATTTGAAAATCTTCGACTTTGAAATTAACCAAACGATCGTCGTCAAAATTGATATAGTAATCTCGTTCCGGAGAATCTTTCCGGCATAACCACAGCAGAACAGATTTGCCGCAGCGTCGAATTCCGGAAAGTATGAGCACCTGCTTTGAATTTTTGAAGCGAATTAAATTTGCAAACCCCTCGCGCGGCACCACCTCTTCGGGAACCCCCAGTTTGCGCTGGTCCAAGATAACTTCTTTAAGGATCTGCTTGTTCATATCATTAACTATCTATTTGCAATAGAGAGTTATTATACTTTATTTCTATTGCAAATAGAAGATTTTTATCCTACACGGGAAGAGGACTGAGCTTCTTTAACGGCTCGATAGGCGTTTTATTGCTTTGGCTTTGTAACGGACTAAACAGACCTAACCCACAAAATTTAGCGCTTTGTTGAATAAATTTACGCGTCAAATCCCCCATGCCCTCAAACAAAGCTAGGTGCAAACTTGGTACAATCAATAGAACATGCAGCGCAACATAAGCCATACAACGCAGATTTTCCACAACGAGCCTTTTGAGATCCGTGGCTAAAAAGCGGGTTCCCTCAAAATGTGATTGATTCTTGTCCATTTCTGAATGAACTATTTTCTTAAATACCCACTCAGCAGCTTCAGTCAAAAACATCGGCACGATGGTTAGAGCTACTGTCGCCATTTCAGGAACGTTCGTACACAATCCGATAAATAATAAAGCCGTTAAGCCACCAATGGCATCTCTGATATGAACGGAACACTTCGAGGAAGCGAGGTCCTCATACATTTGGTTATTATACACAGTGCGGTCATAGCACATTTGGTCATAATCATCCACTGAAAATCCCAGAAAAGGAGGATTGCTACCGAAGTTTTCCGATTCTACTCCTGATCCACTGGAAACTATTTGCTTGAGTTCGACTGAGCGACCGACATACTTTCTCATTGACCCTACCTCACGATTTGTTGCTAATGAAATCCAGTATACCCGCTGAAAATTAACTCTTTCTTAACTGATGGGTTTATTTTTCCTGCTTGCTGGCTTCATTTTCAATCATCTCCCGCAGCATCTTCAAGGCATCCACTTGTAATTGACGCACCCGCTCTCGTGTCAATCCTACAGCTTTACCCACGGTTTCGAGCGTTCCTTTTTCATGATCGAATAAACCAAAACGACGCACGATAACTTCGCGATGACGATCATCCAAACTTTCCAACCAACGATGCACGTGTTGGTACATATCTTGTTCCTGCACCAACTGTGCCGGATCAATGTTGTTTTCATCCGTTAATATGTCGCCAATGGAGCGTTGTCCATCGCTCGAAATTGGAGTATCAATCGACGTTGCATCTGGAACCAACTTTAGCATGCGACGAATATCTTCAATGGGTTTATCAATCATCGATGCAATCTCTTCCGGGGAAGGTTCATGATCTAACTCTTGCGTGAGTTTTTTAGCGGCGCGTAAATAAATATTTAATTCTTTAATCACGTGAATGGGCAATCGCACCGTGCGACTTTGATTCATGATGGCGCGCTCAATCGTTTGTCGTATCCACCACGTTGCATACGTTGAAAAACGAAACCCTCTTTCAGGGTCAAATTTTTCAACCGCGGTCATCAAGCCTAAATTGCCCTCTTCAATTAAATCTAAAAAGGGTAATCCACGATTTAAATAATGACGCGCGATTTTAACGACTAACCGTAGGTTGCTTTCAATCATTTTTTCTCGTGCCGCCGCATCATTTTTTTGCACGAGTCTGGCTAATCGCAATTCCTCTTTTGCGGTCAACAGACCTTTATAACCCAACTCTCGCAAATAAATTTGCGTCGGATCAACCGTGAATGTCTCAGATTCGTGCGCCGTAGGAGCCGGTTTATGTCGTCCATTCGTTTTTTTAGCTCTCGGTTTTTTAACAACGGATTTCTTTTTTCTTTTATCCGCAAAAATAAAACTATGATTACCGGTAGAAAGATCTTTCTCTAAACTCAAACTAGGATTACGAATTTTGCGTTTCTGCGAAGGTTTTTGGGGGGTTGCCGCCTTCAGCACTGGCTTTTTTGCGGCTGGCTTCTTGCGAGCGACGCTACGAACAGCGCTTTTTTTTGCTTTGGCTTTGGATTTTCTCACCTTAGCCACCCTGTTTTTCGCAGTCGCTACTTTGACGACTGCGCTCTTTTTAGCAATAGTTTTATGTTTTACGGCCATCTTATTCCCTTAATCTGACCCATGTTAAACTCAACGCAAATAGGGCAGCGGATTTACCGGTCGGCCGTTGTAGCGTATTTCAAAATACAAACGCACACGACCCATATTATCTCGACCCATCTCTGCAATCTCTTGACCAGCTGCAACGTTATCGTCATCCTTGACCCAATTGCGTTGGTTAAAAGCATAAGCACTCAAATAATTTTGATTGTGCTTGATAATAATAAGATTACCATACCCCCGTACTCCAGCTCCACTATAAACAACCATACCAGGCAAAGCAGCAACCACCGGCTGTCCCAGGCGACCCGTGAGGCTAATGCCTTTTTCTGCAAAGGGTTTATTGGAAAACCGCGCAACCACGCGACCCTGGGTTGGCCATTGCCAACGGCGACTGGCTCGTGGCGACTCAAAAAGAGGAACCGATGGCGATGTTGTTGTCGATCCTGCGTGATAATGACCTGCTGGTTTAATTCGCAGCCATTGCCCAACGCGGAGTGCATAAGGAGGTGACAAATGATTTAACAGAGCAAGCTCTCGGTAATCTCGTTGATACGCCCACGCAATAGAATACAGCGTGTCACTATCCCCGACCCGATACAGATCCGGATGAGGATTATCCGAGCGCGACTGCTCTATAATCGGCGCAACAGGGGTGGAGTAACGATCACAGCCAAGCAACAAAAAAGACAGTACGCAAAGTACAAAAAATTGAAATCGATAGCTCATAAGCCATATCTAACCCTGGCTATCCCATGAAGAAGCCCCATTTAACCCTTGCGCCCACTGTGATAAATGGTCGACGGCATCATAGTCCGTCATATCAACCCGCAATGGCGTAATTGACACACAATTATTAGCGACGGCATGAAAATCGGTGCCTTTTCCCGCATCTTGTTGGGAACCTGCGGGACCCACCCAATAGATGGGTTGCCCACGCGGATCAAGCTGTTGAACCGTAGGCTCCGCACGATGACGGGTTCCCAACCGAGTAATCTCATATTCACGAATGTTTTCGTACAGCACATTCGGTACATTCACATTCAAAATCGTTTTTGAAGGTAGCGGATTCAATAAAATATGCCGAATAATACAGCGCGCCACAATAGCGGCTGTTTGATAATGTTCGTGATCACCACACAATGAAACAGCCACCGCCGGCAAACCCAAAAATCGCCCTTCCATGGCGGCAGCAACAGTACCCGAATACCACACATCATCACCCAAATTGGCGCCGGCATTAATACCCGCCACCACCATATTGGGTAATTCTTCTAATATGCCGGCGGTAATGGCTAAATGCACGCAATCGGTTGGTGTGCCTTCCACACTCACCATGCCATTATCCAACCGTTTAATTCGCAGTGGAGACGATAACGTGAGAGAGTTACTAGCACCACTGCGGTTTCGATCCGGCGCAACCACCGTGACATGACCTATTTCTTGCAATGCTTTCGATAATACAGCCAGCCCCTGGGCATAGACACCGTCATCGTTGGACAATAAGATTTTTACCATTTGACTCTCTTCAACGAGTTGCTAATTTATGTTCACCGAAAACTACCGTAGAAATTACGATCGCGGCTCGGTGGACGCACGTACGATTTGATAAAAGACCTCGCCTTTTTTTATCATTCCGAGGTCATAACGAGCGTGCTCTTCCAACACTTCCTTGCCCTGTTTCAAATCCTCAATATTCGCTAACATCATTTCGTTACGCTGTTTTAATTGCTTATTCAACACGACTTTTTGCGCGACTTCTTGTTGCAAATGATAAGCGCCAAAAAGCCCTCCGTCAGCAAACCAGAGTTCATATTGTAACAGTACTAACAAGGCAGCCAACAGGGTAATAACAATTTTCATAGCGATAATTGTAGTTTATTTTAAAAAAAGATAGGGCAAACGACCGGCGAATGGCGCTTTACCCGCTAAATCCGCTTCAATTTGTAATAACCGATTATATTTTGCGGTGCGATCTGAACGACACAAAGAACCCGTTTTAATCTGGCCCGCCGCGGTTGCTACCGCTAGATCGGCAATCGTCGTATCTTCTGTTTCACCCGACCGATGCGAAATGATGGAAGCATAATTCACGTTCTTTGCTAAACCGATCGTGGTTAATGTTTCGGTGAGTGTGCCAATTTGATTGAGCTTAATCAAAATCGCATTTGCAATGTTTTCATCGATGCCGCGCTGCAGCAATTGTGGGTTTGTTACAAAGTTATCGTCACCCACTAATTGTACGCGTTTCCCGAGCTTTTCAGTCATTAACTTCCAACCGCGCCAATCTTCTTCTGCTAAACCATCTTCGATTGATAAGATCGGGTAACGATCAACCCAACTGGACCACACGTCAATCATCTGTTCTGAACTCAGCGGTTGGCCATCGAAATAATAAAAACCATCTCGATAAAATTCCGAACTCGCGGGATCAAGTGCTAAATAAATATCGCGCCCCGCTTTTAACCCAACTTGATCGATGGCCGCCAAAATAAACTCGATCGCCGATTCATTATGCGCCAAATCAGGCGCAAAACCCCCTTCATCGCCGACGGACGTCACTAACCCTTTCTTTTTCAGGGTGTCACGCAGCGCGTGAAATACTTCAGCTCCATAACGCAACGATTCACGAAAACTGGGCGCCCCCGCAGGAACAATCATAAATTCTTGCACGTCTAAATTATTTGTTGCGTGCACACCCCCATTGATAATATTCATCATCGGCGTAGGAATCGTAAATGGGCCATCACCCCCGAGATAATTGTATAACGATAAATCTAAATCATGACTTGCGGCATACGCAACCGCTAATGATACCCCTAAAATAGCATTAGCCCCTAAACGACTTTTATTGGCCGTGCCATCCAGTTCGATCATCAAGCCATCAATTTCTTCTTGCGACTGTGCCTCTCTGCCGAGTAATTTTTTGCGAATTTCGCCATTCACGTGCGCTACCGCTTTTAAAACGCCTTTGCCACCATAACGTCTAGAATCTTTATCACGTAATTCGATCGCTTCTTTTGTTCCCGTGGATGCCCCCGAGGGCACCGCTGCCGTTCCCGTTGCGCCAGAAACCAACGTCACTGTCACCGATACCGTAGGATTACCACGAGAATCTAAAATTTCACGGCCATGAATTTCCGTAATAACGCTCATTTTATTTTTACCTTTACTAATTGTTGTCAGTCAGTAACTATTCAGCATGCACTGGATGTAACGGGTGCATACTCCATGTTTGCGGGTCCTGCCGCTCGCCATCTCGCTGCTCGGCTTCGCCTGCGCGGCAAGATCTCTGGCTCGCGTCACCCGCTTTGCAGCAGATACATGAATCCGAGGCAACACCCCACTGAATAGTTACGTCAGTCAGTTGAATAGCTGGAAGCCGCTTGTCTGACTTTGACATGCATCAATGCCGCTTTTATAAATCCTGTAAATAAGGGATGACCACCACAGGGCCGCGATGTGAATTCAGGATGAAATTGACATGCCACAAACCAAGGATGATCTGGGAGTTCAATCATTTCAACCAAACGACCATCGATCGAACGGCCAGAAACGACAAGGTTAGCGCTTTCTAAGCGTTGAATCAATGCATTGTTAACTTCGTAGCGGTGTCGATGCCGTTCAATGATCGTGTCTTTCCCATACACGCGATGTGATAACGTATTTCGTTTTAAATGACAAGGTTGTCCACCTAAGCGCATCGTCCCTCCTAAATCACCACCGTGTTCACGATGCTCAACGAAACCTTCCTCCGTTGCCCACTCACTAACTAATGCCACCACAGGAAAAGGTGTTTTCGGATCAAACTCCGTGCTGTTGGCATTGGTCATGCCCGCAACATGACGTGCAAACTCAATAATGGCAATTTGCATTCCCAAACAAATGCCTAAATACGGAATTCCTTTTTTACGCGCATATTGCGCCGCAATGATTTTTCCTTCAACGCCACGATGGCCAAAACCACCCGGAACCAAAATGGCATCCGCATGTTGTAACAATTCCACCCCGCATTGCTCAATGGCTTCGGAGTCGATAAAATCAATATTAACGCGCGTGCGTGTTTGTATGCCAGCGTGAATCAACGCTTCGTTTAATGATTTATACGCATCTTCCAGATTAATGTATTTTCCCACCATCGCAATTTTTACTTCGTGCAACGGATGATAGAACGCATCCGTCACCTTTTCCCATTCACTTAAATCCACTGCCTGCATTGGCAGCGATAATTTCTGACTCACCCGCTTCGCCATACCTTGATCACGTAAAATCAAAGGAATTTCATAAATACTTTTGGCATCAGATAAAGAAATCACATCGGGTACTGCCACATTCGTAAATAAGGCAATTTTTTCTCGCGCAGAATCTGGCAAAGGCCGTGCTGAGCGACACACTAAAATATCGGGCTGAATCCCAATAGATCGCAATTCTTTTACGGAATGTTGCGTGGGTTTTGTTTTAATTTCTCCAGAGACTTCGATATACGGAACTAACGTTAAGTGAATAAATAACGTTTTTTCGGGGCCCCATTCAATACGCAATTGCCGTATGGCTTCCAAAAAAGGTAAGGATTCGATGTCCCCCACGGTCCCACCAATTTCAACCAAAGCCACATCCGCATGATCTGCCCCTTCTTTAATTTTTGCTTTAATTTCATCGGTAATGTGCGGAATGACTTGCACAGTGCTTCCCAAATAATCACCGCGACGTTCTTTACGAATCACATCGGCATACACCCGCCCTGTGGTGAAATTATTTTTTTTCGACATCGTCGTACGTACAAAGCGTTCGTAATGCCCTAAATCCAAATCCGTTTCAGCACCGTCTTCCGTTACAAAAACTTCACCATGTTGAAACGGACTCATTGTACCCGGATCAACATTAATGTAAGGATCGAGTTTTAGTAAAGTCACATTGAGACCTTGCGCTTCGAGCAAAGTGCCTAAAGAAGCGGAAGTAATGCCTTTACCTAATGATGAAACGACACCACCGGAAATAAAAATATAATGCGTCATTGGGAATCCCGTTTTGCTATTTTTCTCTATAAAACGGGATCTCATTATAGCAAAGGGCTTATTGATTAAGAAGCCGCGCACGAAAAAATAGCCCGCATTCGCTCGCTCAATGACCATACACCGCTAACCTCTTGCTATCCCCCTCATCTTCACGCATGATGACTTTCAATTTTATCAGTTAAGGTCACTTTATATGTCTGAAAATAAACCAAAACGACTGTATCGCAGTCCTAATGAACGCGTTATTGCGGGTGTTTGCGGCGGCATAGCGGAATACTTTAATGTCGAACCCACGTGGATTCGCCTCATTTTCTTGGTGTTCCTACTCGCTTTTGGCGCCACGTTAGTGATTTACATTATTCTGTGGATTATCGTTCCGCTAAAGCCTAAACAGCCCAACCCGGTGTCTTCCTCTCAAGAGCAAGACCCATAACATCCACACCGTACTTGCATAGCAGTACGCTTCGTGACACAATGGGCCGCATCGTTTGATGGCAAGCAAAGGATCCCATGGTAAAAGAAAAACGGCTGCTACAAGACCAATGGTCATCGAAACTGGGCTTTATCCTTGCCGCTACCGGCGCTGCCGTCGGTCTTGGCAATATCTGGCGCTTCCCTTACATGGCCGGCACCCATGGCGGTAGCGCTTTTGTCCTTCTTTATGTTGTCTTTGTTCTCATCATCGGCATTCCCATTATGTTGGCCGAATTTTTGATCGGGCGCCATGCTCGTCAAGATCCTGTAGATGCTTTGAGGGATACGGCCGTTGAAAATCATCATTCTCGCCATTGGGGACTACTCGGTTGGTGGGGAGCACTCGGACTGGTGTTGGTGCTGTCGTTTTATAGCGTTGTGTCTGGATGGAGCATTGCTTATATTTTCAAAAGCATTTCCGGTAGTTTTAACAACCTCGATCCCAACGCTATCCATACCGTTTGGCAGCAGTTTCTCGCAAATCCTTGGCAGCTTTTGTTGTGGCATACGGTGTTCATGATACTCACAATGGGCGTTATCATCGCTGGCGTACAACAAGGATTGGAACGCTCCACCAAACTCATGATGCCAGCACTCTACATCATTTTATTTTCACTCGTGATTTATGCGTGTGACGTCGGCCATTGTCGAGAGGCGTTTCGCTTTTTATTTAAATTCGATCACGACAAAATCACCGGCAGCGTTGTCATTGCTGCATTGGGGCACGCCTTTTTTACTTTAGCGCTCGGCGCAGGCGCCTTGTTAACCTATGGTGCTTATATCCCAAGAAAAGTCAAACTCGTCAATTCTGTTTTCATCATTGTGGGACTGGATGTTTTGGTCGCTGTGCTCTCTGGCATGGCGATATTTCCTTTAGTATTCGCTTATCATCTTCCACCCACTGCTGGACCCGGATTAATGTTTGAAACACTGCCGATCAGTTTCGCTCATATGCACTTAGGGGGATTGATTGGCGCGCTGTTTTTTCTACTCCTGTTATTTGCGGCCTGGACCTCTTCAATCAACATCGCGGAACCCTTAATTGTGATTTTAATGAATCGGTTAACATTATCTCGTGCAAAATCCGTTGTTATTGTGGGAAGCATCGCTTGGGTTTTAGGTATTGGCTCTCTATTGTCTTTCAATGTGTGGCAAAATGTCCGTTTATTTTCGAACGACACGGTGTTTGATATCGCCACGAATTTACCCACCAATATCCTTTTGCCATTGGGGGGGTTAGGATTTGCGATCTTCGCCGGTTGGGTTATGTCACGTCATCTCACTGAATTTGAACTCAGCACCTATCCGAAAGTTTATTCCATTTGGCGTTGCCTTATCCGTTACATTGCGCCAATGGGTGTGATTTGCATTTTTGTGAGCGCATACCTCTAAGGCGGTAACCCGATGAGTCATTTTGAACGTCATTTTTCAGCCATTCAACGCGACATTGCCACCGGTTGGGATGAAGAACTAGTCCCTTTGCTGCAAGAATATATTAAAATTCCCAATAAATCCCCGGAATTTGATCCCCAATGGGAAGAACATGGTTACATGCAACAAGCCATGAATCTCATTTTCAATTGGGTACAGAAGCAACCTATCGACGGTATGCACGTCGAAATAATCACACTTCCAAAACGTACCCCCTTATTATTCGTTGAAATCCCCGGACAAATAGCAGAAACGATTTTGCTGTATGGTCACATGGACAAACAACCAGAAACCAGCGGCTGGGATATTGATAAAGGCCCTTGGAAACCCACCCTCGTTGATAATAAATTGTATGGTCGTGGTGGTGCAGACGATGGCTATTCCACTTTTGCCTCGTTAACCGCCATCGCCATGCTGCAGCGTTACCATATTCCCCATGCGCGTTGTGTTCTGTTGATTGAAGGCTGCGAAGAAAGTGGGAGTTTTGATCTCCCTTTTTATCTTGAACAATTAGACACTAAAATTGGTGAACCGAATTTCGTGATCTGTCTTGATTCTTGCGCGGGAAATTACGAACAAATGTGGAGCACCACTTCATTACGCGGCATGGTCAGCGGCAAACTTGAAATTCAGGTAACGCGCGAAGGGATTCACTCCGGCTTAGGAAGCGGTGTTGTGCCACCGATTGAAATTATTTTGCGACAACTCCTCGATCGAATCGAAGATTCACGTACAGGAAAAATCGTTCTTCCTGGATTTGAAGTTGACATTCCTAAACTCCGTATCGAGCAAACGCAACAAGCGGCAAAAATTCTTAGGAACGACTTTCTACGCGCTTATCCTTTTGTGGAAGATACTCAGCCTGTTTCATCCGATCTGAATGAGCTCATCCTCAATCGATCTTGGCGTTCGCAACTGAGCATTACGGGTATTGAGGGGTATCCGGCGCTGATCAATGCGGGCAATGTCACTTTACCCAAAGCGGTTTTTAAACTTTCTATGCGCATTCCACCCACGGCCAAAAGCGGTCAGCTCAGCGAAATACTGAAAACAACCCTTGAAAAGAACCCTCCTTTTAAAGCAAAAATCACTTTTACGTCGACAGAACGCGCAACCGGCTGGCATGCACCCCCGTTGGCCGAATGGTTACGCGACGCCAATGAGCGGGCTTCACAGTATTTTTTCAACAAATCCGCCCTGTACATTGGCGAAGGTGGTTTAATCCCTTTTATGGGGATGCTCGGTAAAAAATTTCCGCAAGCACAATTTCTTATTACGGGTGTTTTAGGTCCAGGATCAAATGCACACGGACCTAATGAGTTTTTGCATATCCCTTATGTGAAAGGAATTACGGGATGCGTTGCCTCAGTGATTGCCTCACACTACGAAACGTTTAGGGGTTGCAAATAGGGAGCGTACACGAAATCACTTTTGGAACATCCAGAGCGGAGTGTCGTGTTGCATTTTTAAGGTTCAAACTGAACATAAGGCGTTTGTGAACTTTCGACCGCTCGAGCCGCCATAGGTGGTCGAAAAAATTGAACTGCATTCTGGACACATGTTCGTGCGCCACTGACCACGGGCCGGCTCGCTTTACCTAATAAGTACAATCCTGCGCCTGCAGAGCCGGCCAATATTCCCGGATAACAAAAAGCCATCCACATCGTTGAAGAAAACGCACCGTTTGCTCGATAACGACTTAAGATCGGGCAATCGTTATTGAAAAGATCATAAATAAAAATCGGATAATGACTATCCGAACAACCATCGCGATCCAAAAGATCATTTGCTTTAGGAATGGCGATATTAAATAAAGCATACGCCGATGGGAAAATAAACAGAAGTGAACTGTATTTCCCAACGTGAATACATTGATCGAAAAATTCATTACCACGATCAACACGCGATCTTAATGCTGCTAAATCGTGAGTGCGAGTTATCCATAGCGTACTGACCAGACTGCCAAATACGAGCACAGTCAACACCACAGCGGCAACAGCCGGGCCGCCACGAAAAACTTCCGTTTCGGTTGGAAAAGCATCCATCCCTAAAATTTGTTCCAGCGGCTCGCACGTTAAGGAATTTTCCATAAAATGTGACGCAAAAAAAGTTTCAAAAAAGGGGGGGCATTCATAGGCACGCAACACTTGATTTGAAAAATCAACCCCCTCGGTTAATACAAAATACAAGGCTGGGTACAGCACTAACAGGGTAAGTATTTTCAACCACAAAACAAGGTGGGGTATTAGCTCCTGAAAATAATTGAGGATACTTTCAAAAAAAGGCAGGCAAGGTTGCAATAAATTTTTAAAAAGTGTCGCTACTAATGCAACACAAAAAGAAAAGCCTTTTTGTAATCGTGCAGGAAGACATTGATAAGTGAAGGCGAATTCCCATCCCGCATAACCTGCCCACGTCAGTATTGCCCAAGGGTAAGCGAAAGCGCCCATGGAATAATAACTCACCATAATATTACAAAATTCTGAATCTCCGTGACCTAACACCGTTAATTTCCAATAATTTTCCGCACAACCAAGCTCGGTTAATATTTTCGTTCCGGCATAATACATTTTTGGGAGTCCTAAAATGAGCCCCGGTAATAACAAAGTTCGACTGAACATCCACGCGTTATAACTTTTTCTTTCGATGTTTTTAACCCAGGTTTCATAATTTAATACATCGTCTGAAGGTACCCCTTCTTCTGAGGCATTTTCGATATCGGAGGCAGGATGATAATTGAGAATCACCCCTGCTAAACGATCGCGCTGTTCATCGGAAAGTGGCGCCAATCGATCTGCACGACGTACTATATTGGTCATCGCAATTTCTTGAGCCGGCGCGGTAAATAATTTTTTTTTCGTTAAATTGCCAATACCAATCAAAATGCCAAGGATTGTACTCAACACCATCACCGTTGCGAACATCCCTGCTTCTGCCCAACCACCGCCGCTATCTAAAATTATAATTTTTTGTAATTCGCTGCATTCAACCTTTCCCAACAGGGCATCTTTGAAATTCTTACAGCCCACCGCTTCTGCAACTTGATTGGCAATCGAATAATAGGCCGTTACACTGAATGGAAAAGTAAAATAATTGGCAAGTGTTGTCGCCACAATAACAGGATCATAAATTTCATTCAGCAATTCTTTCGCTACATTGACGAGCGCTGTCGGAAGAGAAGGTCCACGCATGTTGTTGTCTCCTTGACAAGTGGGAACAATTCCTAGCACCGGATTGTAAAGTAATTGTATTAACAGAATATGAGGCACCTCAACGAAATAGCGTCGTTATTTATTAATAACTTTCAGTTCTTCACGAATAACTTGCCGCAATGTTTCAACCGAATCTATGCGTTTATTATCTATCGAAGCATGAAGAGCATCATTGATCATAGTCTGATAACCCTTACCTTCATGTTCACTTTTGTTTCGGAAGTATTGGATGACATCATTATCCAAATAAAGTGTGATACGTGTTTTGCCTTTTGTTGGAACAATGGCTCCTCGTTTAGCTTTCATGCTTTAAGCATACATACAATATGCATATATTTCAACCTCAGGACAAAAGCTTATGAAGCAACCTCAGTCAGAGTCTACAAGTACTTCAGGCGTAACCCCAGGAATTTTTATTTGAGCTCAATCAAAATTTATAGTACACTACAAAAATAGTGTCAAAAATTGAGAGTGTACTGCAAATGCTAGCGTCTATCCGTTTGATTGAAGCCCGTTTAATCGAAGATATCCAAACTCGGCATTACCGTTATTTGTACCCCGCTTTCTCTGTTGATGCTCGCCTCAACGGCTTGATTGGCCAGAGGGGGGTAGGCAAAACTACCTTGATGCTACAGTACCTAAAAAATCACCCCGAAATTCGAGCCAAAGCTATTTATTTTTCAGCGGATCATATTTATTTTAGTAAACTAACACTGTATGAATTTGTCGAAAATCTTTATTTAACCGCAGGGACCACCCTCTTTTTTATTGATGAAATACATAAGTACGCCAATTGGAACCAAGAGTTAAAAAATTTATACGATGGTTTTCCATCGATTAAAATTGTTTTTTCAGGAAGCTCAAGTTTAGAGTTAATTAAGGGCACCTACGATTTATCCCGACGAGCACTTTTATCTTATTTACGAGGCATGTCTTTCCGAGAATATTTAAATTTTACCACTGATCTTTCTATTCACCCGGTAAAATATGAAGAGCTGCTCACTGAAAAACATACATTACAAAAACAGTTAGCGGGTGTTGAGCGACTAAAAGGATTGTTTCAAGACTATTTAAAACGTGGTTTCTATCCATTTTCAATAGAAGGTCCTGAACATTTTGAAGAAAGATTACTACGAGTCATCGAAAAAACTATTTTTGAAGATATTGCAAACTTTTACCACTTAAAAACAGAAAATTTACCCCTCTTTAAAAAAATTCTCTCTTTTTTGGCAAGCATTCCACCAGGAAATGTCACCATACATAACATTGCAAAGAATATTTCTGTCAATGACCGAACTATTGCTGGTTATTTGCAGATTCTCCAAGAAACAGGCCTCATCCAAATGATCTACCCATATGATGGTGGAAATGCAATCTTAAGAAAGCCAGAAAAAATATTTTTAAATAATACAAACTTATGTTATGCGCTACAAACTGGATTTGGAAAGGATATCGAAGTGGGCACCATCCGAGAACTCATGTTCATCCAAACCATCATCGCCACAAATAAAAAAATCTATTTTAGCAAAACAGGTGATTATCGTATAAACGACGCTATTTTCGAAATTGGCGGGCCTAATAAAACACGTAAAAAAATCCAATCAGAAAAAAATTCATATCTCATAAAAGACAACTTGATATCAACCAGCAAAGGTGAAATTCCACTCATTTACTTTGGGTTTTTGTATTAGGAACACGCACATTCCTCAAATGAACCAGCGGTTCCCGTTGAACTACAATGCCAACATCTCTTCGCACCACTGTAAATTCGCTCGAATGCGCAATTCCGCAAAACGCACACACGATTTCCAATAGGGGAGATGTTTTTTTAGAGAAGGGTCTTTTTCACCGAGTCTTATTCTTGCTTGCTCTAACATCTGCATTTGTTGTTTTTGTTGAACATAAAAACCTTCAATCAACGCGCGCGTGACGAGAGGATCGGCATTTCCACCAAAAAATATTTTTAACATAAATTCACTGCGAATCGAAATCACATAGTCAGGATCCAACAGCCATTGCATCAAAGCCTCTTTTCCCTCGGGCGTTAACGCGTAAATTTTGCTTTTTCGTGCTCCCTGTCTGCGAACTTGTTGGCAAGCAATTTTATTTTCTTTGACTAACTTTTCGAGGGTTGGATAAAGCTGACCATCACTCTCTTTCCAAAAGTGATTCGTGCTCTTTTCCATTGCACGTCGAATTTCATAACCTGACATCGGGGATAGACTTAGCATACCTAGAATAGCGAACTGACTTTTATTGATTTTTGCCATGCACAACACTCATTGCGATACCTCAAAGTGATATATTAACCAAATTTTGATCGAATTGCAAAAAACGTGCCGTCCTCCTTTCATAAAAGACGATATTGTGTATCATTGGGTGGCGAAGCCAGACCCCGGACGCTCAGTCCAGAAACTTTGCACCATGGGGGTTTTTCAACAGGGGAAGAAAGTGAATGTTCCCCCCTAAAGCCTTTAATCATTGTCATTGAGGCAGTTACGTGACAAAAAACTCGTTTACTCCCCATCCGCATCATTTTGATGTGCTCGTCATTGGCAGCGGTGCCGCAGGGCTTGGATTAGCACTCAGCCTCGCCAACGATTACCACGTTGGGCTCATCTGTAAGGACGATCTGCTCACCAGCTCTTCTCAGCACGCCCAGGGGGGAATTGCAGCCGTCATGAGCCAAGATGATAGCCAAGCTTCTCACATCAGCGATACGCTTGCCTGTGGTGCTGGGCTATGCGATAAAACAACCGTCGCATTTACCGTAACACAAGCAAAAGCTTCCATTATATGGCTCATTGAGCAAGGCGTGGAATTCACCACTCATGCTCCCGGCGATTTTCATTTAACGCAAGAAGGGGGACATTCCCATCGCCGCATTTTACATGCCGCTGATAAAACAGGGGCCGCTGTTGTAAAAACACTCGCTGAACAAATTATCAATCATCCCAATATCCATTCCTTAACGGAACACACCAGCATTGAATTGCTGCTTGAAAATCAGCAATGCATTGGTGCTACCGTTTTGAATAATCTCACACACGAGATTACCCCTATTTATGCCGCTTTTACTGTGCTAGCAACCGGTGGTGCTAGCCGGGTGTATTTGCATACCAGCAATCCCGGTCACACGACGGGTGATGGTATGGCCATTGCCTATCAAGCCGGCGCACGCCTTGCGAATTTAGAATTCAATCAATTTCATCCCAGTTGTTTTTATGATCCTACGGACAGCTCTCCTTTTTTAATTACGGAAGTCATGCGTGGAGAAGGCGGTAAACTGATATTACCTAATGGCCAACGTTTTATGGACGCCTATGATCCGCGCGCCGAACTCGCCCCGCGCGACATTGTCTCACGCGCCATCGACCATGAATTAAAATCACGAAAACTTTCACACCTATTTTTAGACATCAGTCACTTGCCCGCTGAAAAAATTAAACATTCTTTTCCGACCATTTATCAATTTTGCTTAACACGTGGTTTAGATATCACGCGTTCACCCATTCCCATTGTTCCTGCGGCACATTACACCTGTGGCGGTATTGTCACTAATCTTGCGGGACAAACTGACATTGCACATTTATACGCAATTGGTGAAGTCGCCTGCACCGGTTTGCATGGTGCTAATCGAATGGCCAGTAATTCATTATTAGAATGTTTGGTATTTGCAAAAAGTGCCGCGCAATCCATACAAAAACAATTATCACTACACGCATTCGCCAAAGAAAAAAATATTATTTATGCCGCACAACAAAAATCATTTCCAGAGACCGCTCTCGTTGCCAAACTGACCTTACAAGTACGCACGTTAATGTGGGAATACGTCGGCATTGTACGTAACGATACGCGCTTAGCCTATGCTTATAAAAATATTCTCGATATTGAAAAACAAGTACAAGTACTATGGTCGGAAAAATCTCTCAACAAAGCCCTCGTTGAGCTGCGTAATCTCACACTAATTGCCAAGCTCATGATTCTCGCAGCGCAACACCGTAAAGAAAGTCGCGGCACCCATTACACAACAGATCATCCTGAATTTGACAAAATGCCTCGTAACACCATCATAAAACCACCGAAAAATGTGCTAGAAACTTCTTTAGATATTCATTCATTGGTACGCTAACAACAAGCACAATTCACGCATTTCTGATGCGATCAAACAACTGCGATCGATCAATATCATTTGTTTTTTGGATGTGGAAGCATTCAAAGGCTGCAAATATAAAATCATGAAATAACGCGTCACAATGGAATTTGGCAAGAGGGTTGCTGCTACAAATCCCGTCCGTTTTGAGCGAATCACCCAGATTTGATGCGTGTATTTTGCCAAAAAGGTAATGCTGCCCTCATGTAAGTGCAACGCACAACGCAGTTGAAAAAATCCAGAAAATAAAATCACGAGCATGAATCCACACTGAAAAAACCAGCTCAACGTGGTGATACTGACTGCCATCACAGCGAGAATAGATAAAAAGAAACTAAAAAATACATGCAAACGGGATTTTCTCAAATAAAAAATCCGCATTATTAACGCGGAGTCAAAAATCGATCGGGAACTAATTCCGGTCGAACAATCCAATTGATGATCCAGTTTTGGTTTTCATGTCGCTCCAAACACACAATCGTGCCGGGAGAAAACAAAACGAGATCCTTAGATTCATCGCCAATCACCAATTCACTCACAAGGGAAGCAATATTCGGCATGTGGCCCACCAACAAAGTGTCATCATGCCATTGTCGAATCAAATTTGCCAACTCAAAAACAGGCTCATCGGGAGATAACAAGAGCGACTCTTCAGGTTCTGTTTCATTAGCAACACGTTTCGCTAATATCTCAGCCGTTTGCTTTGAACGTAATTTATCGCTGTGCATGACATGCAATACATGAAAACCACGATAAGCCAAATAGTTTGCCACTTTTTTTAATTCGCGTGTCCCTTCTAGCGTTAACGGGCGATCCCCCGACGCATCTGGCAGCGCTTCCGCGTGCCCATGCCGCACACAATAAATTTTCATTTATCCTCCTTCATTCTCATTTTAACGGGTATCTATCTGTATCGATTGATCTGGAAATGGTATGGAAAGATCACTGAATGAGCGTCGCCGTCCGCGAGGGTTCTCGAGCAGGCGAAATTATTACAAAAAAATACCCCGTGGCAAGCCGCGGGGATTTTTAATTATACCCTGATAAAACATTTTAAAAAAGTACCCGGAATGGATCCGTTGCAAATAGCGTTTTTATGAATTTTCAGAAAAACTTACTGATTTAAAATCAATGAGTTAAAAATTATCGACCCAATATAGGGGAAAATTAATTAGCATCACAACAGAAAAAGCGGTAATCTGGCGATTTGAGGTAGAAAAATAGTTAGCATAATCCGAGAAATTCTTAGAAAATCTATCCTTGATAATTTCCCATTGCATTAGCCAATCCTTTCCACATTTCTAGCTGGTTAGATGAAATAAAAATAAAAGCTTTTTCAACCCCAGCAGCATCCTTTTTCCACATATCTAACAAGTTTTGAAAAGTGACATCAAAATGCTCCACATAGAGATGAATTGAAAAAAATGTTAGTGCCCTGCCATTTACATCAAAGCTTTTAGCCAGTCGATGCAAATAAAAATAATCCACATTATCTAGTTTCTCATACGCTGAAAATGCTGAAAAGCATTCAATCCAACCATGTGATGTTAACCAACTCATATGATTTTTATTAAATTTTTTTACAAAGGGAAGATAAAAATGCTCATCAACGATTTCATCGCTCATATTGGTATCAAGCGTTTGCGCAAACAAATGATATAATTTCTCGTGTGAAATACCATTCATAGAAAATTCTTCAGCAATATTATTGAGTACAATTTGCTTAGTATGCGCATCAGGGGCGTGGCTCCCCATAAACCATAAAAAATCGTGGAAATGCCCTCTGATGTGATAAAAAATTTTAGCAAAATATCGCTTCTTCTCCATTGACCAGTTTGACGTTTGTTCGGGATCAAAAACAGCAACTTGATCAATTTCAGATCTATATTTTTGCTCCCATTCTGAAATAAATTCATTTAGATCTGGTTTAATCGCGTGAGAAACAGAGTGTTCAATTATCATAGCATGCAACCCTATGTTTTTCCTGAGTTACCATATTAATTGTGAAAAAACAGAGAAAAATATTCCCGTTCGTGTTGAAATTATTCCTGTTCCAGTGGCACAAAAAATTGAATTTGAGATTCAGGGGCACAGATTTGGCACAGGTAAAATTTAAAACAGTTGGAAATTTTTGTAACCACTTGATTATATGGTGCCGATGGCCCGAATCGAACGGGCGACCTACTGATTACGAATTTCTGGGCCACCTTATTGACCACCCTACACTAAAATAATTTATCGTTACTAAACAAACAGATACTGTTTACAGGGCTTGCTTATTCTTAGCCAATTTTACTAAAATTACACGCCAAAGGTAGCACATAGGTAGCTTTTTTTCTTGTGCTACTCAACAAAAGGAAGACCCCAATGACAACACAAACGTTTCGATTTACCAAGAAAGCCATTGCTGAACTCCCCCATCCTGAATCTATTACCACCTACCACGACACTGCAAGTCGCGGCCTGAAATTAATGGTAAGGCCCAGCGGCACTAAAACTTTTGTCCTTTACCGTAAAATCAATGGCCGTCCCGAGCGCATTACACTGGGACGATTCCCCGATTTATCCATTGAGCAAGCACGCGCAAAAGCGGACGAACACAACTCAACCATCGCTAGCGGAAAAAATCCCGCTGATGAAAAACGCAATATCCGCGATGAAATTACTTTTAAAGAATTATTCGATTTATACTTGGAACGCTATGCCAAAGTGCACAAACGCGCCTGGCAAAGTGATGTCGATCTTTATCGACTACACTGCCAATCCATCGCTGAATACAAGCTTTCACAGATTAAAACGGCCGACATCCGACGTATACATGCAAAACTTGGCAGTGACAACGGTATTTATGTCGCTAATCGATTTCTTGCGCTCGTCCGCTCGGTTTTCAATCGTGCTATCGACTGGGGATTGGATTACCCTAACCCTGTCGTTAAAGGCATTAAAAAATTTAAAGAGCAATCACGAGATCGGTTCTTACAAGCTGACGAGTTACCTCGTTTATTTAAAGCGCTGGAAGAAGAGCCCAACGATATCATCCGTGATTACATTTTAATGAGTTTATTTACTGGCGCACGGCGCAGCAACGTACTGGCCATGCGCTGGGAAGAAATTAATTTGGACCGTAATACATGGTCTATTCCAATGACTAAAAATGGCGAAAGTCATACAGTGCCATTAGTTGCTCCCGCCATAGAAGTACTAAAAATTCGTAAAGAACGTACCAAAACACCGTGGGTATTTCCTGGCTTTGGAGCTAGCGGTCATTTAGTTGAGCCCAAAAAAGCATGGCATAGAATTCTCGAACGCGCGGATATTAAAAACTTGCGCCTAC
>MGOZ01000025.1:7074-7216 GCA_001797285.1 Coxiella sp. RIFCSPHIGHO2_12_FULL_42_15 | reverse complement strand
GTGTTCAAATTCTTTATTGCGACCTTTGTTATCGGTCATGTGAAAACAAAAAGGTTTATCCACATCTTCATTTTCAGGTATATCTGTTTCACGCGAAAACCATTTGGCAACTTCTATGGGGGCAAACTTGACATCTTCTTCT
>MGOZ01000025.1:3597-7046 GCA_001797285.1 Coxiella sp. RIFCSPHIGHO2_12_FULL_42_15 | reverse complement strand
AAATTTCGGCTTCTTAATGATACACTGTTACCCACCCTTATTACTTCTCCGTTAATGGCTCGGTATGAATAATCATCAGATGGAATCGGCCACGGTGCTCCAATGTAATCATACCCCAACCACTCATCATGCCAACTTTTAGGGTTAACCACAAACCCATCGTGGTGTATCAGCAAAGCGAAGTCGGTATCAACATATTTCCATAATTCAAACACAACCTTGTGGTTCCAATCATCAATGTTTTTAATCTTTTCATCCCATATTAACTTAACTCCACCAAACTCAATATCTTTGCAAGAATAATCAATGGCTCGTTTGTGGGCTTGAAAGTCCCTACCCGTTAGACAAATCAATGTTACTTCAGGAAGTTTAAGTATTTTCATTAAAGAAATTATTAAACGCCTTAATAATGTGTTCAAGGTCTTTCTTGGTTAAGGATGGGTGGCAAGAAATCCAAAATGATTGTCTCATAATATGGTCGGAGTCTTTAAGGTCTCCCAGTGTTATGTATTTGGTATTCTTATACGCTGGATGCCTTGTTATATTTCCCGCAAACATCGGGCGAGTTTCAATGCCTTTTGATTCTAGGAAACGCAATAATGTTCCTCTGTCGCCCTTCGTGGTTAGTGGAAAAGCAAACCAGCAAACATCAGCATTTGGAATTGTTTGGGGCAAGATTAAGTCCTCGTATTGGCTTAATTCGTTATATATAAAGTCAAAATGCTTTTTCCTTAAAGATTTAATCTTTTCAATTTGTTTTAACTGGACACGCCCCATTGCCGCCTGAAGGTCTAGGATTTGGAAGTTATACCCGATTTTTTCATAGATAAAACGGGGGTTATAGTCTTTTGGGAGTGAGGAGTGTTTGAGGTTTTCGCTTTTGTTAATATCAGCTTGCCGTCCCCAATCACGATACATTCTTACATTTTTAGCAATTTCTTTGTTGTTGGTGAAAACTGCCCCCCCAACTCCACAAGAAATAATATGTGCCGCATGAAGACTCGTTATGCTGACATCCCCAAAACTCATACAGTGCTTGCCCCTTATTGTTGTTCCAAAAGCATCACAGCCATCCTCTAGCACTTTAATATTCTTTCCCCTTACTAACTTCATCAGCTTGGGCATATCCACGGGGTTACCCAATGCGTGAATGGCGATTATCGCCCTAGTATTTTTACTAATTGCCCTTTCAATATCATCTACGTCAAAATTATAAGTACCAACTTTTGCATCAACCACCACAGGTATAAGCCCACACTGGATAATAATGTTAAATATGGTCGGGAACGTAACGGCACTGATGATAACTTCACTTCCTTGTGGTAGTTCAAGGGCAGAGAGAGCCAAAAGACCAGCGCTACTGCCAGAATTAGTAAGAATTGCATATTTAACTCCCAAATAATCAGCTAGTTCTTTTTCAAACAACTTGCCTTCTTCAGCTTGTTGCCAATTATGGGTTTTACGGGAATTTCTAATAGACTTTATTATTGCTTGCTCCTCTGCCCGACCTGTTATTGCACCACCATATTTTATTATTCGTTTTTTCATACATTATTATTCAATCCACTCTTTATTGGCAATTTGCCATTCAATGGTATTTTTAAGGGATTCTTCAAATGACAGGGGGGCTTTCCAGCCAAGTTTAGCAATCTTGTCAGCGTTTAGTCCATAGTGGGGATCATGTCCTGGTCGTGTTGAGTGAACATCTATCAATTCATATTCAAATGATTCATCTTTGCCCATAAGTTTTGCCATTAACTCTACAAGCTCCTTGTTGTCTATTTGTCTATCACCAACAATGTGGAACTTGTCAGGCCTGTCCACTTTCCCAGGTATATGAATATGTGGAACTACATTTTTAATTAAAAACAACACCGCATCGGCAAAATTACGAGAGTGAAGATAGGAACGAGAACCAACCTCATTTCCTATGGAGTGAATAGTAATTTTCTCCCCTTTTGCTAGTGCTTTTTGAATCATTACTGGATATTTGGTGGGACTTTGCATTTCCCCAAAATTGTTCATTGTATTAACAATAATGAGAGGAATGCCGTAAGAACGCCACCACGCAATACAAGCCATTTCTTGCGCCGCTTTTGATGCCGCATAGGGATTTGATGGCAATAAGGTAGCCCACTCTTCGTAACCATCATTCTTGCCTGTTGTTGGGCCATATACCTCATCGGTAGAAATCTGCACAAAGGTTTGGGGGGTTATTTCCCTGGCATACTCCAAAAGGTTTAAAACAATCGCCGAGTTGTTTTGGAAAAATCTTAATGGGTCTTGAATACTCGCCTCCACGTCTGACAGCGAGGCCATTGAAATAATGTGGTCAATTTTACCAAGTTTGGTTTTAGTTAAAGGTGAAAACGGAGCAACCAAGTCGTGGGTAATTATGGTGGTTCGTGAAACATCCTCTGGGTGTGCCGTGAAGTGATTGTTTAATCTGTCAGCCCATCCCCTATGATTAAAACTATCAACACCAACTATATGCCAATCAGTATTTCTCATAAAATGGGCAAGGAAGTGAATGCCGATTGATCCTGCTATACCTGTAAGTAAAACTCTTTTAGACATATTTGTTTTGAATATAAACATTTTCTTGTAACTTTCTTTCATTGGGTATCAGATGTGTTGCTTGGTGTTTTCCAACCCCAATTATTACATTTATATCATTGAGGATTATTGGTTCACCGTAAGTATCATAATATCGTCTATATAAATCAGCATCTAATAACCAAGTAAGGTTTTCGTCAAAAAGTAATGGCTCGCCATTTAAAATCGTCAACACGGATGGAGAACCAATGGTGTTCTCTAGTTGGATATTGTCATTCCAAACTGGTCTATGTTTATCAAACTTGCCAAAGGTGTCAGAGTGTTCACAACCAGTTACTAACCAACGGCCATCAAACTTTTCCACGATTTTCTCTAATGCCTTGTCGTGTGCCATGAAGTCATCTAGGTATAGAATCTTTATTAGCTCTCCCTCACTTTTTCTAATAGCTTCATTGGTGTTCTGCGCCATGCCCTTAATCGGGTTACGATAATATCTAATGCCCGTCCTGTAAAAATCGCAAATTTCTTTTATCTTATCATCATCAGAGTTGTCAGTAACCACTATTTCAAAATCCTGAAAAGTCTGGTTCCATAGGGAATCAAGACATCTTTTCATAAAGAATTGTTTATTTTCCATCCCATGGGTGGGAATGGCTATTGACATTTTAGGTATAGTCGTCATTTGGGTCAAAGGGTTTAGAACAAGCTCCTAATAAAATTGAATTATTGTCTAAAGCAAATGAATGTTTTATGTTGCGACTAACAAATACCACATCACCCTCATTAAGTTTCTCCGCCTTTCCGTCTAAAATAACTTCGCCATTTCCATTTAACAAATAAAAGATTTCATCTTTTTCCTTGTGATAATGTTCCCCAACAACACAATCTTTTTT
>MGOZ01000025.1:1677-3458 GCA_001797285.1 Coxiella sp. RIFCSPHIGHO2_12_FULL_42_15 | reverse complement strand
AAACTTTACTTTTGGTTCATAGCCCAAAATGCGCTTGGCTTTGGAATAATCGCCTTGTAAATAATCAACCTCAGCAGGTCTTTTGAGGTCTGTGTCTATTATAATATGGTCTTGCCAACCTAATCCTAGTTGATTAAATGTCTCCACGACAAACTCCTCAACACTGTGAGTCTCGCCTGTTGATAAAATAAAATCATCTGGCTCGCCTTGCACCATTTTCCAAATCCAATAGGCGTATTCTTTGGCTGACCCCCAATCTCTTTTTGCGTCAAGATTCCCCAACTCAATCATTTGCTGTAATCCTTTTTTTATTCTTATTGCGCCCTTAACCACCTTTTTTGATAAAAATTGGTCGCCACGTCTTGGGCTTTCGTGATTAAAGACTATGCCATTGTAAATTTTCATTCCATAACCCTCCCTATAAGACCTACCTAAATAAAAAGCGTATGCTTTGGCACAACCATAGGGCGAACGAGGGTAAAATGGGGTGGTTTCCCGTTGCGGTATCTCCTGCACCTTGCCAAACATTTCAGACGAACACGCTTGATAGATTTTGGCATCTGGTTTTTGCGAACGCACCGCCTCTAATACTCTTGCAAAGCCAAGCCCAGTAATGTCCCCCGTGAATACGGGTAAATCATAACTAATTCTTACCTGACTCATGGCGGCGAAATTATACACCTCATCCGGTTGAACCTTTTTAACTATTTCATGTAGTGTATCCGAATCAGAAAGGTCGCCAAAATGCGTGGTGATTTTCCCCTCAAGGTGTTCAATATTGGCGGTATTAGAAGTTGACGAACGTCTTACTATTCCATGAACATCATAACCTTTTTCTACAAGCAAATCGGCCATGTAGCTTCCTGTTTGTCCAGTAATTCCTGTTATAAGTGCTTTAGCCATAAACCGTTGGGTGGTCTTTTTTAATTTGTAACATTAACTCCTCGTGATGAGCTTGGGCATCATTTAACATTGAATGGTCTTTGGTACGATACATTACAAGAATATCAGTTAAGACATTTAAAGTCTTGCCTCTTTTAAATAAATCAAACCAGAGGTGATAATCTTCGTAGCCATATTTCATTCGCGGGCTATACCCACCAACTTCTAACAACGCACTTCTTCGTATTGCTGAAAAATACCCCAAGCGATTGGTTTGCTTTAGTTCCTCCATTGTAAAGTTGTTTAATATAACATCTTGATTTACCTTACCAAAGCACCTAAAAGACGGAGCAACAATGTCAGCGTTGAATTGTATTATGGCGTGTGTAATTCGCTCAATGGCATTTTCCACCAAGAGATCGTCAGCGTCTAGGGGTAAAATGTAATCTCCGGTTGCATTCATAATCCCCGTATTTCTGGCCATCGGTAGCCCCTTGTTGGCTTGGGAAACGACCCTGACGGGGCTTTCTATTAACGGCAGTTGGCTAAATTGGTACTGTCTAGCAATTTCCAATGATCCATCGGTAGAACCATCATCAATCACAATAATTTCATGCGGTGGGGTTGTTTGGTTATATGCTGATTCAATAGCATCAGGTAAATACTCGGCTTGGTTATAACTAGGAATTATTATTGAAATTGTACTCATAAGTTTTTCAACTTGTGTTGTAAATTAGCACCCCCATCTTTAGACAAGCTGAATGGCTTTGTTAGTGTAACAAGTTTAGGCACATAATTCCTACCCCATACTTTCTGGTAATATGCCCTGTTAAGCGAATCGGGATAAACATAAGATGGCGATAAAAATACCGACGGAGGATTATCAAATAAATACCTAT
>MGOZ01000025.1:0-1599 GCA_001797285.1 Coxiella sp. RIFCSPHIGHO2_12_FULL_42_15 | reverse complement strand
TGGCTTGTATAAAATTTTCTGTTCTTCCGCCTTGAAAACCGCCCGCGGCATAGAATGGTTCAAACCTTTTTGGGTTTTCCAACACCCTTCCTAAAGATGGGATATATGCTGTGGATTGGGAGTTGGGTTCATAGGGATGTATGTATTCAGGACGTAGTGCATACATGGGATGGGCGGCCGCAGTCAAACCTTCTCCCAAAATCTCATTCCCCACCCTTGAAACGAAAAGCATATCGGCATCGCAATAAAAGATATAATCATATTGCTTTAATAATTCCTCTTGCTGTAAAAACAGGTGGTATCTAAATAAGGTCGGTAATGGCCAATCACAAGGAGCCGTTGGGAATATCTTTACACCTTGACCTAAATTAGTTTCCTCTGGCATATCTGTCCATACAAAAAAATCCACATCATGTCCTTTTAATAAGAACTTGCGTGCGGATTCAATCATGGGACTAATGTATTGCCAATAGGGTTGATTAAGGCAAATAGAAACCATCACAATTTTATATTTTCCTATATTTTTATCCATTCTTTTGGAAATGTAACTCTTTGAATTTTATCATTAAACCACAAATTTGGATAGACTACTTTGTGTTCGGGGTGTGGACAAAGAAAACCCGCCCACCATGATAGACTGGAATTGGCAATTATCTGATTTTCACAACTGGCCATCTTGTTTAGGACTTCCACCCCATCAGCACTTTCGTCAAAGGCAAACTTGTCGCCCTCAAAGTATATTTTTGCAAAATCAACATCATCAGAAAAGATTAAAAACTTGGTATTAGGAAACAGTTTAATGGCGTCTATGTAATATCCTGTTTGTGCCAAGTCCACATAAAACTGATTATTTACATAATCACCCCGTCGCAAGTGTATCGCAGTATATGGTAAATAGCCGATTCCATCGCCAAACCATTTTTTTATGTCATCTTGGTATTTTTCAAAAAACCTAATGTCTTGCGGGTAAATATCTGGGATATTGCCGTCTTTCATCTGGGAATATAAATATGCACCTTGAAACATCCTATTTCCCAATCTTCCAAATAAGACATCTGGATTTATCATGTTTTATGGCCTTGCTTTGTTACTTCACTCTTGTTGGCTATTAAGTCCATGAAGTCTGTTAAAGATAAACCCATTTCAGAGGCAAGTATTTTTATTTTCCTATGTGTTTCTTGTTTGCACCATATTGCTTTTATAGTTCTACTGGTTTTTTTCTTTAGTATTGCCATATTTATTTATTAAATCCTCGTAATCTTTTTGTTTTCTAATTTCCCCTTTCATCGCTATATAATGCCGTAATTCCAATTCCTTAAACTTTTTCAATCCGTATTTATCTATAAGGTAGTTAGAGTAAACCGCCAGATTCCCGTGTTTCCATTTGTTACATTGCGAGCATTGTGCGTTTATATTCATTTCATCAAAGTCCAATACGCCGTGCCAAAAGTGTCCCGCCTGTAATGTGTTCCTAGCCCCGCACGTTACACATTTTTTATCGCGTTCTCTAACCCACTTGCTAAAAACATCCCACGTTTTTTTATGATAGTTTACTGGTTTCTTGCGTTTCATTATTATTCTTTAGATAATCATCCAACA
>MGOZ01000024.1:12769-13414 GCA_001797285.1 Coxiella sp. RIFCSPHIGHO2_12_FULL_42_15 | reverse complement strand
TCTAGCCGTGAGATGAGTAAATTTAGTATAACTAATATTGGATGGAATTTAACAGTCACAAATGGCTTTCATCTGTCACCAGGCAATTATCGATGGCTGCCGCTAACGCCAAAAGGAATGAATATGAGAATAATCAGGGACATGTGATCAGTACCTGGTGAAGCGCAAATTAATTGATCAAATACTAGATGTACGTATTCAATTAGATCGTAATATACGCAGAAGAAATGCAGTGCTTTTATATGGTAAACTAAAAGAGTGTCTCGATATCCCGCTTACCTGAAAGGAATCAGTTATGAGCAAGTCAAACGATAAAAAGCCAAAACGCCTTGATTTAGTGAATGAATCCTCTGAAGAATCCTTTCCAGCGAGTGATCCGCCGGCTTGGTCGGGCGCGGGACACCGTGATATTCCACCGGACAATGAGCCGATATTTCACGCGCCAGTAAATACCTTGAAAACCCATCTGACGTTAGAGGTGGGTGGTAACAAATACGATTATTTTAGTTTGCCAGCCGCAGAAAAGGCGGGGCTTAATGGTGTGTCTAAGCTTCCGTTTACGTTAAAAATTTTGTTAGAAAATTTATTGCGCCACGAAGATGATAAAACAGTGACGCTCGATGATATTTACGCACTTGTCGATTG
>MGOZ01000024.1:11685-12673 GCA_001797285.1 Coxiella sp. RIFCSPHIGHO2_12_FULL_42_15 | reverse complement strand
AGCAATTCGTGCTGCTATAAAATCATTAGGCGGTAATCCTGAGCGCATCAATCCACTCTCAACGGTTGATTTGGTTATCGATCACTCCATTCAAGTGGATGCCTTCATTGAGAAGGAGGCGTTTCAAATTAACGCTGACATGGAAACTCTGCGTAATCACGAGCGATATGAATTTTTACGATGGGGACAAGAAGCATTTAAAAATTTTAAAGTGGTACCACCAGCAACCGGTATTTGTCATCAAGTTAATTTGGAATATCTTGCTAAAACAGTATGGACGAAGAAAACAAAAACGCATCACGTTGCTTTTCCCGATACGCTGGTTGGTACCGATAGCCATACCACGATGATCAACGGATTAGGTGTATTAGGTTGGGGGGTTGGTGGGATTGAAGCGGAAGCGGCGATGCTAGGACAACCGATTTCCATGTTGATACCGGAAGTCATTGGCGTCAAATTAACTGGCACATTGAATGAAGGCGTCACTGCGACCGATTTAGTGTTGGTGATTACGAATGCCTTACGCACAAAAGGGGTGGTTGGTAAATTTGTTGAATATTTCGGTCATGGTTTAAAACATTTACCATTGGCCGATCGTGCGACCATTGCTAATATGTCACCTGAATACGGTGCGACTTGCGGATTTTTCCCGGTGGATCAAGCAACGCTTGATTATTTACAACTTTCTGGTCGTGATGAATCGGTGATTCAATTAGTGGAAGCGTATTGTAAAGCACAGGGCTTATGGCATGATCCGGATGATGCTGAACCGGTGTATACTGATGTGGTTGAAATTGATTTATCCAGTATTAAGCCGTGTCTTGCAGGACCAAAGCGCCCGCAAGATAAAGTGGAATTACCGCAATTGGCCGAGAGTTTTGCTGCCTTATTAACAGCGAATGAACGCGCGGATGAAAAAGAAAAAGCATTTAAAACCGCCGCTGATTTTGAATTACGTCACGGTGATGTCGTCATTGCAGCGATTACC
>MGOZ01000024.1:8397-11616 GCA_001797285.1 Coxiella sp. RIFCSPHIGHO2_12_FULL_42_15 | reverse complement strand
AAAGGCCTTGCCCGCAAACCCTGGGTCAAAACATCGTTTGCGCCTGGTTCAAAAGTCGTGACACGTTATCTGGATAAAACCGGTTTGCAACCGTATTTGGACCAACTTGGTTTTACGTTAGTTGGTTATGGTTGCACAACGTGTATCGGTAATTCAGGGCCGCTGCCTGATGCGGTTGCAGATACCGTGAATGAACACGATATGGTGGTTTCAGCGGTCTTATCCGGTAATCGCAATTTTGAAGGACGCATTCATCCACAAGTCAAAGCGAATTGGTTAGCATCACCACCGCTTGTCGTTGCCTTTGCAATTGCAGGTAATACACGTATTGATTTAAGTCGAGAACCACTTGGCGACGATAAATCGGGCAAGCCAGTTTATTTAAAAGATATTTGGCCGACGAATGCGGACATTGAAAAAGAAGTACGGCAGATTTCGCGCGCGATGTTTCATGAAACCTACCGTGATGTTTTTACAGGCACGAAAGAATGGCAAGCCATGCGCACACCAAAATCAGAAACGTATGAGTGGCAAGCAGCGTCAACCTATATCCAGCATCCACCGTTTTTCACTGGCATGAAAATGCAGCCTGAAAAAGTGAAAAATGTAAAAGGCGCGCGTATTCTTGCGTTATTAGGGGATAGCATCACCACCGATCATATTTCGCCAGCAGGCTCGATCAAAAAAGATAGTCCGGCTGGAAACTATTTATTATCGAAAGGTGTTCTCGCGAATGATTTTAATTCGTATGGATCACGCCGTGGTAATCACGAAGTCATGATGCGCGGTACGTTTGCCAATATTCGCATACGCAATGAAATGGTACCTGGGGTTGAAGGTGGTTTTACTAAACACATCCCAAGCGGTGAAACACTTCCCATTTATGATGCAGCCATGCGTTATCAAAATGAAAAGCTGCCCTTAGTTGTGATTGCGGGCAAAGAATATGGTACCGGTTCATCGCGCGATTGGGCAGCAAAGGGACCGAAATTACTCGGTGTAAATGCGGTGATTGCAGAAAGTTTTGAACGCATTCATCGCTCCAATTTGATTGGCATGGGAATTATTCCGCTTGAATTTACGAATGAAGCAACACGTAAATCGCTTGCACTGACGGGGGATGAAATTATTGATGTCATTGGTCTTGAGGGTGAATTATCACCACGCATGCTAGTGAAAGCCATTATTCATCGCCAAGATGGCAGCAAAACGGAAGTTGAATTACATTCACGTATTGATACGGCAAATGAATTGGATTACTACAAACACGGTGGTATATTGCAATTCGTATTACGCAACATGTTAGAAGCGAATAAATAATTCGCTCGCGAGCTTGAAAGGACGTTTGAATGAAAACCACCGAAAAACCCGCTATTTACCCTGTATTTTCTAATGACGCAAAACAAAGTTATCTGACTGAAACGGATTATCATACGCTTTACAAACGCTCCTTAAAGGACCCGCAAGGCTTTTGGGCAGAACAAGCAGAACGTTTTGTAAGTTGGAACAAAACATGGGAACACGTTTTAACGGGCAGTTTAAAACAGCATGATGCGCGTTGGTTTGTTGGTGCAAAATTAAATGCGAGTTACAATTGTCTTGATCGACATCTGAGAGAAAGAGGCGATCAAGTAGCCATTATTTGGGAAGGGGATGATCCCAAGCAATCCATCAAACTAACCTACCGTGAATTACATGAAAAAGTGTGTCAATTCGCCAATGTGTTAAAAAGCCACGGCATAAAAAAAGGTGATCGGGTCTGTATTTATTTACCGATGATTCCAGAAGCTGCGATTGCCATGCTTGCCTGTGCACGAATAGGCGCGATTCACTCCGTTGTATTTGGCGGTTTTTCAGCAGAATCGCTTAAAACACGCTTGATTGATGCTGCTTGCCGATTATTAATCACGGCGGATGAAAGTGTGCGTGGTGGTAAAGTCACACCATTAAAAAAGAATGCAGATATCGCACTCGCTGATGCACCAACGGTAGAAACGGTGTTAGTGGTGAAACGTTCAGGTAATTCCATTCCTTGGCGAGCGTTGCGTGATCATTGGTATGACGAAGCAATGCTTGCCGCTGATAAGCATTGTGATATTGAAAGCATGGAGGCGAATGATCCTTTATTTATTTTATATACCTCTGGTTCAACGGGCAAACCAAAAGGCGTATTGCATTCAACCGGCGGTTATCTTGTTTATGCGTGTATCACGCATCATTATGTGTTTGATTATCATCCTGGCGATATTTATTGGTGTACGGCCGATGTTGGTTGGATTACGGGCCATACGTATCTTCTTTATGGCCCGCTTGCAAATGGCGCAACCACACTCATGTTTGAAGGCGTGCCAAATTATCCTTCGCACTCACGTTATTGGGAAATTATCGACAAACATCAGGTCAATATATTTTATACCGCACCAACCGCGATTCGCGCATTACGCCGTGAGGGTGATGAGTGGGTGAAGAAGACTAGCCGCCTTAGTTTACGTCTCCTGGGGACCGTGGGTGAGCCAATTAATCCTGAGGTATGGGAATGGTATTACGAAGTGGTTGGTGATAAGCGTTGTCCGGTAGTCGATACCTGGTGGCAAACGGAAACAGGCGGTATTGTGATTGCCCCCTTTCCGGGGGCAACACCGTTAAAACCGGGTTCTGCTGCCTGGCCGTTTTTTGGTATTGAGACTGACATTGTGGGCGAAGATGGTAAGCGCGTCAAACCGGATACGATTGGTAAATTGGTCATTAACACCCCTTGGCCGGGTTTTATGTTGACGATTTATAATGATCCTAAACGTTTTATCGATACGTATTTCGCTGATGTGCCGGGTCATTATTTAACTGGGGATAGCGCACGGCGCGATGATGATGGTTATCTCTGGATTATCGGTCGTGATGATGATGTGATTAAAGTATCGGGCCATCGCATTGGTACAGGCGAGCTTGAAAATGCGTTTTTAACACATCCTGCGGTTGCAGAAGCCGCTGTCATTGGCGTCTCACATGAGATCAAGGGGCAAGGGATTTATGCGTATATCACGTTAAAAGGAGGCCAGTCACCTTCAGCATCCCTTGAAAAGGAATTGACGCAAGTGGTACGTGAGCGCATCGGCGCAATTGCAACGCCTGAGAAAATCCAGTGGGCAGACGGATTGCCAAAAACACGTTCTGGCAAGATCATGCGGCGTATTTTGCGTAAAATCGCTGATAAGCAGTTTG
>MGOZ01000024.1:0-8276 GCA_001797285.1 Coxiella sp. RIFCSPHIGHO2_12_FULL_42_15 | reverse complement strand
TTCTCAGGTTCATACTGGGTGCCAGCTTCCGCTGGCATGACACAGTTTGATGAATGTTCTCCTTTTTTGCGACAAAGCATCCCATTGAAATGAAAGGCCCTGACTTGCTCTCGCCTAGCGAGGATGCTATCTTTACGACACATTTTCAACAACGTTTTGATGTTCACATGCGATTATGGTTTAAACGAAAGCGTCCATCGGGTCCGGCGGCCCCTTCTGCTGAATCGCGGCGATTTTTAACATGGGTCAGAAACCATCCCTCCTTAGGTCAATTAAATCGACATAGTGTTGCCGGCGGTGTGGGCATTGGGTTGCTCGTCGCTTTCATCCCCATTCCGATTCAAATGATTTTGCTCACCGTTTTAGCACTCATGTTACGCGTTAATTTGGCCATCGCCATTTTGGTGACGTGGATTTCAAATCCACTCACGTTTATTCCGTTTAATCTTTTTATTTATAAATTGGGCGCTAGAATCATTAATTATTTTTATCCAGATTCATTACCTGCCGTGACGAATCTCAGTTGGCAATGGAGAGGGATGAGTGTGTTTTGGCATGAACTGACAACGTCTTTCGGCGCGCTCTGGAAAAGTTATGTGGTGGGACTTAGTATTGTCTCTATTATTTCTGCCATTCTTGGCTATTTAAGCGTACAACTCGTTTGGCTTGCTTATGAATTTGTGAAACACAAACGCACAAAGGATTGAAGTTTGGTTTTTTTCAATATCAATACAACTTCGAATACCCGCGCATTACATCACTCACGTGCGTGTAAGCGAGTGCGAAGCCATGGAAGGCCGCCACACTTAAACGCAGCAACAACATATCTGTTTTAGCAAGCACAGTGGCCGTACGCACACCTGAGAGTGAATAAAAGCCAGTTTCATTTAAACCAATGGATTGTCCTCTCGAGAGTGCGGCAACGGATTCAGTTTGCTCAGGGAAATCTTTATTTTTGGCGGTTCTAACATCTGCTTCACCACTGATTATCAAGAAAACGCTATCCACACGATCTCCTTCTCGTACGATGACATCCCCTTTGCGATAGTCCTTTTCGCGCAACAAGCCTGCGAGTACTTGCATTTCTTCATCGTTGAACTTGGCAAAGCAAGCTTGCTTTCGCAGTAAATCAATTTTTGTTGCTGTGTCAATGGTGTTCGCCATACTCTTATCCTTTAAAGATGATATGACTCAACTATTATTTTACCATTTGTTTCGTGTCTTGCGTGAAAATGATGCAGGATTGGTGGTATTTTCAGCGGGTGTAAAGTTATAAAATGAACTTAAATAATAATGATGATTATTAATTATCCACTCGTAAATAAATTACTTTGGGTAAGATAATTGTACGAACCATCGAGATAACCATCAAAGTGGAAGTCATGTGGTGGGTTGGCATGTTGGGGGCTCAAATATGCGTTTGTAATTGTTTTACTAATTCTCGCTCATTTAAATCGATATAGTCTTTTTCAACCGTTACATTAATCGCATTGGCGAGGCCATTCATGCGTGCAGCATGCTTATTTAACATGCCTAAAAAAACAGGTGGTGCAATCAGAATAAGTTCTTCGAACTTCTTTGCATAAAAGCCTTCATGCAAGACTTTACATAATTGGGCAGCAAATATGTCTTCTTCATGTCGTTTTGGATCGGTGGGTGTATCAAACGTGTCAGAGCCAACGCCAGTGGAACGATAGCGTCCGCTACTGTCTGATACTAATTCTCTATCATGCTTTCGACTGGCTGGGTGATTAAATTCACTGACTAAAGCGACTGTATTTTCGTTTGCTTCAGGTAAGAATAGTTTTGCTTTATAAGCGGCATAAATACGTGCCTTGTTTGAATCGGCAACTAATATCCATATATGGCCATTCATGGTAACACTCCATTGGTAAGCTAAAATTCCCGCTTTTACTCAAGGCAAAAGCGGGAGCATCTGTGTTTAACGACGATCGCCCATCAAACGCAAGATATTGATGAAGAGATTGATAAAATCAAGATACAGCACCAAGGCGCCGAAAATAGCCCCTTTGCGTGCCTGGTCGCCCGTTGTAAATTGGAAGTACGTTGATTTGATGCGCTGCGTATCATAAGCCGTCAGGCCTGCAAAAATGATCAGCCCCGCAATAGTCATCGCGAGTTGCATGCCGCTACCCATCAGTGCTGGAATGAAAAAGCTAAGCAGCATCATTCCAATCAAACCAAATAATGCCATCATGCAAAACGTGCCGATGGGACCAAGATCACGTTTTGTTGTATAGCCAACGAGGCTTAACCCAGCGAAGGCAAACGAGGTCGTAAAAAAGGCGGAGCTAATGCTAGAGGCGGTGTAAACCAGAAAGAGGACCGAGAAGGTCAAACCAACAAGGGTAGCATAGAGGGCGTATACCGTTGAGGCAACACCAATGCTCATGCGTTGAATCCATCCGCTTAAGGCAACCACAGCAACCAGCTGAAAAATCACTAAGCCGTAGAAAAGGATTGTATTATGCATGATGGCGTTAATCAGGTTTGGGGTATTTGCGACGACGTAAGCCGTCATACCGCTAATGGCAATGCCAACCATCATCCATAGATAAACGCGACTCATAAACGCAGCGACCGCTTGCGCGGTATCGCGTGAGCGTAGGGTGGTAGAATTTTGACGAGATGACAACATAGTGTTTCCTCTTAATTGATGGGCCCTGTTCCTTTTAGTTTTTGTCGTCGACAAAAGGAGTAAAACCAGTATGCATCCATGCTAGAAAAGTAATGTGGAAAAAGCAAGCACCACGTCGTTTTGTTAGGATTGCAACGAATGGTAGAAAAAAAGTGACGGTTCGGGCATGATGTGCGGATTAAAGCAACATGCGTTTTTTAAAGAAGCAGGATTAAAATAACAATGAAAAAACCATTATTTCAGAATAAATTGATCGTTAAAGAATCGCCAACTCATGGTTATGGTGTCTTTGCTGGTAAAAGCCTCAAAAAAGGCGAACTGATTGAAGAATGTTATTGCCTTATTTCTAAAAAGAGTGGTGATAAGGGCTTGGAAGATTATTACTTTGATGCCAAAGGGCAATCAGCTATCTTCTTAGGTTTCGGCTGCATTTATAACCACTCAGATGACGCTAATGCAGATTATGACATCAATCTGAAAACCCGTATTACGACGATCAAGGCTGATCGCGCCATCAAGAAAGGGGAAGAAATTTTTGTTTCGTATGGTGATGAATGGTTTAAAAGCCGCGGCTTAAAACCAAGACACGTCACCAGAAAGAAGCAAAAATCACGGCAGAAAAAGCGTTAGAGGAAACGAATGTAAAAACCGGTTGATAATACGTAAGGGCTTGGTGCGCTAATTTCCCAACCCACGTATTTGTAATTTAGCCCAAAGACTAGTTGAACATAGGGGATGATAGGTGAATTTTTTACTGCCTCTATCCCCAATATGTTATGGCCTTTGTAACCGGTAACCAAACCGAGGCGGTAACCGAGCTCATAATTAATGTCGTGTTTTAACGGGCCCATGAGCCAAAAGCGTTGAATGCCAACGGTATAAGCGCGTTTGAAGTAGGAGTTGACGAGGGTTCCAGCCGTATACATGCCATAGCTTCCGCCAAGCATCTGGTTATGGTTGTTGCGTTTTTTATCGGTAGCATGAACACTCCACATACCAAGATATAAACGCGGTTCATTGGCGGGGGTTCCCCAAAGCGCTGTTAAATACGGATGTGAAGCGACAGTGGTGACATTAGTAGCACTATTGTCAGCATAGGAGGGAATGCAGGACACAATAACGATCGCTGTTAAGCAATAGCGTATGATTAGTTGCTTCATAAAGCCTTTGTATGCTATGCAGTCAATCAATTGTACTTCAAAATGATCAACAAAACCATTCGCATTAAAGGAATAAGCTATGAATCCAATTTTGTTTTTAGGCGCGTTACTCGGACTGATGTCGGTCATCATGGGCGCATACACGGACCATGTAGTAGGTGTGAATATCACGTCAACCGCACTTGGCGTGCTTGCAACGGCACTGCATTATCAATCACTTTATTCAATTCTCATTGCCGCCATCGGTTTAGCACTCTATGCACCTCTCTCACCACGTTTAACGCGGTATTTAACGATGTGTGCGTGGGTATTTATAATAGGAATTATATTGTTCAGTTTTAGCATTTATGCTTCTGTATTAACAAATGCGAGCGGGGCAGTTCGATTAACTCCCGTAGGCGGCATCACATTGATCTTGGGCTGGTTATTATTGGCTGGCACAGGGTTAATGAAGGTACGCCGCGAGCGACTAATTTAAGAAGTGAATCTTGATTGATATTCTTTATTTAAATCGATACGATTGGTTCGATTAATACCGGTTACCAAAGAACCTACTATGCATAAAAAACGTTGCACCTGGTGTACGGATGATCCGCTCAACCTGGAATATCATGATACCGAATGGGGCGTGCCCGTGTATGATGATCAAGTCCTTTTTGAATTCCTGATATTGGAAGGAATGCAGGCGGGATTAAGTTGGATTACCATTTTAAAAAAACGCGAAGCGTATCGAAAGGCATTTGCTGATTTTAATGCGACAAAAATTATTAAATTTGACGATGCTAAAATTAAATGCTTACTGCAAGAGGCGAGCATTGTCAGAAATCGTTTAAAAATACAATCGATCATTACCAATGCCGCTGCTTATCTTGAAACAAAAAAAGAATGGAAACACTTTTCTGATTATATTTGGCATTTTGTCGATGGTAAGCCTATTCAACATCACTGGAAAACGAGCAAATCAGTACCAACAACCACTAAAATATCAGATGCCATGGCAAAAGATTTAAAAAAACGCGGTTTTAAATTTGTCGGTAGCACCATTTGTTATGCGTTTATGCAAGCCGTTGGCATGGTGAATGATCATACGGTTGATTGTTTTCGGTACCGTCAGATAGTGACATGTCCACAATAAGTATTCTTGTTAGTCTTAATCACCTATTTACGCTTTCTTTACAAATTGTGATTTTAACTTCATGGAACCAATACCATCGATTTTGCAATCAATAGCATGATCACCCTCGGTCAATCGGATGTTTTTAACTTTTGTGCCAACTTTAACAACCTGGGACGAGCCTTTTATTTTTAAGTCTTTGATAACCGTAATCGTATCACCATCTTTTAAAAGCGTACCGTGCACATCTTTGACAATAAGACCTGCATCAGCTGGTTTTTCATCTGCATTAATCGGCCACTCATGCGCGCATTCTGGGCAACAATATAATAAACCGTTTGGATAGACATATTCAGAACCGCATTTCACGCATTTAATTGACGTATTCATCGTAGTTGACCTTCTAAAATCTTTGTGAGAGTTTGGGTGATGCGTATGATTTTGTCTAGGCTTTTTTAATATTCATTTTCGCAGTATACTTCATCATTGAGGCGTCGAACTGATGAGGCACTTAAGTCTATATTGCCTGCCGTGCAGGAATTACAAGCCTTGTGATTTATTTTATTGTTCCAGAAACAAAACACCAGAGTTTAATTGAAACGGATACATGCTCTGGCGAAGATGAGTTTATAGGAGAAGATGCATGGAATCGCATAAACAGCTGAGTGACTTAGTCATTCTTGAAAAATTAAAAAATCAGAAAAATCAGAATTGCAGCTTTTCTTGCCAAATACATAAAACCCAAAAAAAAATCAAGCTGGAAGCTGACGCGATTGATCCTACGCCAAAATATCAGCATACCTGGTATTTAAAACGTTCACCGTACCTTCCTGAGTACATAGCAGATGCAGAATTAGATTGTTTCCGCGAAGTAATTGCACAAGAATTATTACGCTTATTAAACCCCGCATACCCTAAAACACGTTTAGTGAAATCCGACTTGCCCTATTTCAGACATGTTATATCGAAGGAGATTCCAGGATTTCAATTGCTCAGCAATATCGTACCCTTTGCAAAACTTGAAAATAAAATAATCAACCAGAAATACCGTATGCTGGGTTTTGCGGCGATTGCTGCGTTATTTGTCAATGAAATCGATTTTAAATTGGCTAACCTCGGTGTTTCCAGCGAAGGGGAAATTATTAAAATCGATGGCGGCCGTAGCTTTATGGATTTTGACAAAGATGGATGGGATGATGATAAGATTAGGCTCGCAAACTATAACATCACTGCAAAAGATTTAAATCTCTGTCCAAAAATAAAAAATTATCAAGCCTATACTTGGCTAGATGAGTTTCGATTTTCCTATTATTTTCTAGCAGACCATTTACCGGAGAACCTACCTAGTATAAGAGCTGAAATTAACGAGGCAATACTGAAAATTATTTTATTGCCAGACGAATTAATCAACGATTTCGTTAAGCATTATCTAGATAGCGAAAAATATCAGCAAATCTTTTATCAAGAAATCTGCAAAAGAAGAAATATGTTTCGCGCCGAGGCTATTAAACTTGAAAGTTTTCGCAACTATCTGCAATCCGACCAAGCAAACAAACTATTGACCAGCTTCATTCAATCGCTGCAGGAATTCAAGTTGACGAAAAAAACTAAACTGGATATGCCGCGATTTGAACCGATAATAACTTCTTTCTATGAAGTTTACTTGAAAAATACAACTCCAACAGTTGAAAAAGAAACGACCTCTCCCAGTAAATCGCGGGGCTTATAAAAAATTACCGCCATTCTGGACCTGCATTTCCTAAATGGCCGAGCATCTTTGAAGTGCTCGATCACTTTTATCATAGAAAAGATACCTACTTTAAAAGAGGCATTATCAGATCCAGATGATGTTAGGTCGGGTCATAATGACATTAATCGTATGGGTTTTAGTTCTCGCAAATGATACTGATTGCATAATGCATGTAACACATACGGTTTGTTATCTGTAGATTATAAAATATTTTTCGCTATATTTTTACCATGAACTGTTCTCCCCACTCACGCAGCGCAACTAAAACAGGTTCTAAACTCAACCCCAATTCAGATAGAGAATATTCTACTTTTGGAGGCACCTCTGGATAAACCTTGCGTTTAATAACATTATCTTTTTCAAGTTCACGTAGCTGTAGCGTCAGCACACGCTGTGAAACATCTGGAATAAGGCGTTTTAACTCATTAAATCGTTTAAGTCCGCTGAGCAAATGAAACAGAATAATCCCTTTCCATTTATTACCAATAACATCCAGTGCTGCTTCAACAGGGCAACCGAAATGGCAGTTTTTGAGACGCCGACTTTTTTTGGTTTTCATGGATAATATCTCTCTAAGTTACTTTTTTGTACCTATGTAACAATTTAGTGCGTACTTATAATAATCGATAGCACTGATATAATCCATTCCATATTCACAATTCACAAAAATCAGTAGAGGAACCCATGAAAACACAAGCAGTGACCCATTTTGGCGATTATTCGGTGTTTGAAGCAATAGAAATCCCAAAACCAAAAGTTACACCTGGCTCTGTATTAATTCGAGTTATAGCAACCAGTGTAAATCCCGTTGATTGCAAGCTACGAGCAGGCAATTTTCCACAAATCACGCCAGAATTTCCTGCCATATTACATGGCGATGTTGCTGGGATTGTTGAAGAAGTGGGTAGGGACGTCACTGGATTTAGAATAGGGGACGAAGTATATGGCTGTGCTGGTGGCGTAAAAGGAGAAAACGGCGCATTAGCTGAATTCATGCTTGTTGATGCCAGACTGATAGCAATAAAACCTAAGTCTTTGAGTATGGCGGAAGCGGCAGCATTACCACTCGTCAGTATCACGGCCTGGGAAGCTTTATTCGAAAAAATTAAAATTTCGACTGGCCAAAAGATTTTGGTACATGCGGGTGTTGGAGGTGTAGGACATATCGCAATTCAACTTGCAAAATGGGCTGGTGCGGATGTTTATGCAACTGTTTCTTCGTCAGAAAAAGCGGTATTGGCAAAATCTTTTGGTGCAATCGAAGCAATTAATTATCGCAATGAATCAGTCCATGACTATACAGATCGAATAACAGGTGGGAAAGGATTCGATGTGGTGTTTGATACTGTAGGCGGTGAAAATATTGATAAATCATTTTCGGCCGTCGCACAGTACGGAAATGTAATTACTATTCAATCTCACTCTACACATGATCTATCGTTATTACATTCAAAATCAGCAAGTTTACATGTTGTTTTTATGTTACTGCCTTTGCTTTGCAATATTCAACGTGAACGTCATGGAGAAATATTAAAACGTATTGCATCTCTAGTTGATAAAGGAATTCTAAAACCATTTATCGATTCACAACAA
>MGOZ01000023.1 GCA_001797285.1 Coxiella sp. RIFCSPHIGHO2_12_FULL_42_15 | reverse complement strand
TTTTTCATCGACTGTATTTTTTTCAAATGTGCAGTCCATCCTGCATCAAAAGTGATATTTTCGGCCTCTGCAACAATGTCAGACAATACTTGTGCGCCAAGAGAATTAATTTTATTACCATCTGATATAGCATGCAGTATGCTGAGTTGTTTTTTTAACTGACTCGTTAATTCAAGAAACTCGCCATTTTGCAAACGGACAAAACGTCCGAGCGATCCGTTATTTATGGCGTTTAAAAAATCTTCCATTGCAAGTATATCGCCATCATCTAAAGTTATGTTTCCTTTATATTCAAACCAATTATTCACCGATGCGATATTCAACGACAGATTACCGGAAGATATTTTTTGTTTTATTTTAAATGTCTGTCCTTGTGGCCATTCAATAATGACAGGGGATTGCAAAGCATAGTGTTGCAGCTCAGATAATACTTCTAGCGTTTCTTCTGGTGTCTCAATTTGAAATTCGGAAGGTTCAATTTGGCAGCGCGCAAGACTTTGACACTTAGATAATAGGTTTACCTGATTATTTTTTTCAAGCGTAAAATCACGCAAAACACGTACGCGATTATCAACACCATTTTCATTAACCAATGCCACGACACTATCAAGACCTTGTCCGATTTTACAATATGTCCCTTGATTAGGCAGTGGTCTTACCCATAACGTAGCTCGAACACCAGCTGAAGTTGGAAGTAATTGAACACAGGGTGTAGGATCACCCGCAATTTCTGGAATAATATCTTTAATGCCAACATGGATATGAATATCTTTTTTAGCATGTTGAATAACACGCAATACTTTTTCTTTGGCTGAAATGGGGATAGTCATGCCTGTCTTTGTTACTACTTGTCCAATATTTGAAAATGCGGATGAAAAATCAATGACGCGGTATTGATTTAAGCTCATTGGTTCAATAATAATTCCAGGTTGCGGCAACCAGTGAGATAAAATAAATTGATATCCTTTTGAATTTTCTTCAATGTGCAATTCTGGTTCCGCACGTATTAAATCAATAGACACCTCTTTATTACTTTCATGCGCGATATTGGGGTGGCCGACCAACGCTAAAATTGCACGAGAATGATCAAATGTATATTGATAATGATTTCCCCAACCCATGCGTTCAGCAAGGATGGAGTGAGCAATTTTTTTATCCGCCTCAGTCAAGTAATCAAGTTGCGCGTTTTCGTGATAATTTTTTAATTTTCCTAAATTCACTGCTTTTCCAGAACTCCATCGTCCTGATTTATTTAAAACCTGCTCCATTACGTTAACGCGTTGCTTGTCAGTATCGATCAGCCATAAAAGACGTTTTGTTTTTTCGGTATCAGTATGATTGATGACGCCTTCCGTTAGCAACAAACCTTCCAAAGTCTGCAAGCAATATTCCCACTCATCTTTCACGTTGATCAATTCTAAAAATCGTAATTTGATTTGACTTTTTTCTAAAAAAACATGTGATTCATTTTGATATTTTTCAGTTTTAGATAACAATTCATAAACAATATGTGCCGCTATCAGATGGTTTTTTTGAATAAACTGTGTTGTCATTGTATGCAATTGATCGCAAGAATTAGTGAGGTAATTCATATTTGACGCAAAACGTAACAAATAATAGATCGACAGAGATAGTGGATGAATTGACGACTCATCTGTGTTTTTCAAAAGGTCCTTTAAATAGCGCGCAACATCCTTTTGTTCACCTTTTTCAATTCCAAAAATAACGGGTAAAAACGTATAAGCAGATTGCATTGGCAATAATATATCTGTCTGTTGTAAATATTTATTGTATTGATCCGAATTAATAGTCAGTTGTGCAAAATTTTTATCAACATATGCTAAACATAAATTATGAAATACGCCGATAATATTATCAAAATAGTAGGAGCGTGTTCCAAATTCTTTTCTGATCGCAATCAACGCAAGACGATAGGTAGTGCTTGCTATTTCCATGTTATTTTGTAAAAACGCAAGGGTTGCTTTTAATGCCAGATAAAACCCAGATTTTGGATCTTTAATATGAGTGCAATGTAAATTGACTTGATCCACATTCCCTAATGATAAGTGAATGATAGCGCTGTAATAATGTAAAATATCATGATTTATTTCATTGATATCAACCTGTTTGAATAGAAAAAGTGTTTGATTGTGATAAATGCTTGCTGGATTTTCGCAATAATAATATCGCAATAATGAAATGCAAATATAAGATTGAATAATTTTGTGTCTTGAATAAAACCAGGTTTCATTAATCAAACCAATATCGAACATATCTTGAAGATAATCTGCTATACGATTACAATAAATTAGACTGGTTGAGTGTTCCGTAAAATAATTTAATTCGTTACCATATACGGCTTTCATTAGACGCGCGCGTATTTTTGATTTTTCTTCGTAGTAGTAGCCACGGCGTTTTCGTTCTGAAAAATCAGAAATGTCATTGCCATATAATTTATCAACAATAGAAAAGACCCATTTAAGCTCTTCCGGTGAAGTTGATAATAATAATTTATGATGTAAGTCTTTTTGAATTTCAAAATCTCGTCTACCAGACGCAAATTTTAATTTTACGATTTGGTTTATGCGTTCATTATAAATTGCTTGTGTTATGACACGTTTTTTTTCATCCATAATTCCCGATTTTATAATTTCGTTGATAAAATTTGATTCAAAGCCATACTGACCGCTTTGATAACATATAATACGAAGAGCAATCAATCTTCTATCGAGTGTGGGCAATGCTTTAAAAGTTTCGCACATTTTTTCTTGGTTTTCAGAAGGCATATTGATCTCTTAATTATTTTAGTTTCAGTTAATTTTTACTTAAGACAGCTGGTTGCTTGCTTCAATTGTCCAAACAACTGCGCCTTTTCCTGTCCTAATAGCCATTTATCATGCGCCAATATTTTATTTTGTTGTGACGCGTCGATTAATTCTTTTTGCAATGTTGCTAATTGCAAATTCAACACAGAATTTTGCGTCTGTAAATCTAAGATGATTTTTGATTGTTCTTGGTGCGATGCATCCATTTTTTCAAACTGCGATTGCCAGTGTTGTTGTGATTCTGTTTTTTGTACCACTGTATTATTTGCGATAATTAATTCTTCAGATGCCAACTCGAATTTCTTCGTTACTCTATCAAGTTCAGTCTGTGTATTTTTTTGCAGTGATTGTAATTCGCGGTGTGATTGCTGCAACTGATTATTTTGCTGCTTGAACGCATCATTTTCAAATTTTAACTGCTGTATAGTTTGTGAGAGCACCTGTGTTTGATTTTCAAAGCGCTGCTGTTCTTGTTGTCGTTGCTCCAATGACGCTGCTCGATAATGCTCTAAATTAGCCTGCGTCTGCTGATTTTGTTTATGCAGCTCGTCAACGCGCGACTGCTTCTCATTCAGCTGCTGCAACAGTCCATCGTGACGCGCATTGATTGCCGCTATTTCAGATGTTGATTTGTGAACTATTTGCTCAAGCGCTGATTTTTCTTGCGCTAATGCATCACGTTCTTTCTTTAATTGAGATTCGGATTGCGAGAAACGGGCGTTGTCTTTTTGCAGTTGCAAAATAGCTTGTTTGTTTTTCTCAATTTCACTCGCAGATTCACTTTTAATTGAATCGACTTTGATTTCAGCTTGTAAGATCACCCGCTCCCACAACCCTTTGAGCAGCCCAACCAACTCCTCTGGGATTTTTTCTTTTGTTGCCAGCTGCTGCATGGGATCTTGTTTTGTACGAAAAACCCGCAAATGCGTGCCAATCGTGCTATTGCTGCCAGTTTTTAATTTTGCGCGAATGCGCTCAATCGTTGGCTCATCGCCGCTCGCGATGATTTCCTGTGCGGCAGTTGCTACTTCAAAATAAGTTACACCAGGTCTTGTCATTGCAGCGTCCTTGTTTTGTCACCGTGTTTTTTCATGTTGTGTGTCATTAAACATGTTTTACCATTAACACTAAATTTGCGTTGTGCATTCTACGCCCGATTATATATTCCAGTAAACAGTTTTATCTGTAGCTAAACAAAAAAATGCAGCGTATCTTTCGTGTCGCGTTTTCAAAAGGACGCATTATCAGGAGATTTTTATTTTGGACATTGATGAAATAATAACAGCGCCAGCGTTAATCAATCATGCGCCGCAAAATCCTTATCTGCATGCGGCTACGAGCGACAACACACGATCCGCCTATCAGAACGACATCAAACATTTTGTTGCATGGGGCGGTTTGTTACCGACTTCAGCGGATATTGTTATTGCGTATCTGCAAGCTTATGCCACAACGCTCAATCCACGCACATTGGTGAGACGATTAACGGCAATAAAACACTGGCACACATATCAGGGATTTTTTGATCCCACATCCAATCCCAATGTTCGAAAAACGCTCACTGGAATTATGCATGTGCATGGTACCCCAAAAGAAAAAGCACCGGCACTGACGATAGAGAATCTTATTTGCATGATAACTTTTTTGAAAGCGCAAAATAAATTAAGCGCGTGGCGCAATAACGCCATTTTGCAAGTTGGATTTTTTGGTGCGTTTCGTGTGAGTGAATTAATCAACATTCATGTCGAACACATTACATTTTCAAAAGAAGGCATGGAAATTTTAATTCCCAGATCAAAAACAGATCAAATCGGTGAAGGACAATATTGCGCCATCCCCTATGGCGATGAACAGTTATGCCCGGTGATCGCGCTGAAAACTTGGTGTGAACATGCGGGCATTGAAAATGGCGTTGTTTTTCGCGAAGTGGATAAGCATGGAAACATCGGCGCAAACCCATTGTCGGGTAAAAGCATCAGCATGATGATAAAGGCAGTTGCAAAAGGCTGTCATTTGCCCGATCCGGATGAGTTTAGCAGCCATTCGATGCGCCGTGGATTTGCAACAACGGCAAGCCGCAGCGGCGCACCAATCATGTCGATCATGCGACAAGGTCGTTGGCGACACGAAGGCACTGTACTGGGTTACATAGAGGAGGGTCAACGATTTGAAGCAAATGCAGCAAAAATAATTCTACAAAAAGAACAAAAAGATAAACCAACTTCTTCACCCTAATTTACTACGGATGGTGTTGCAGGGTTTGAGATTTTTCAACAAACCTGGAGAACATTCTGAGTACTAAAAAAGCCAATACCGATAGCACAAAACGTATTCGCCTATTAAATGATTGCGAGCGCGATGCCATTTATAAAACCCCTTCATTTACAATAGAAGAACGTAATCATTATTTTTATTTGAGCGAAAAAGAGGGGTGCGAATTAAAAGGGATGCATATTAAGTCGCAAGTACATTTTATTTTGCAGCTGGGATTTTTTAGAGCAAAGCATATGCCTGAATTCACCCCTCGTTTTATACACCAGGTTTTCCTAATTTCAGAAATAATATAAATATACGATAATACACGGTATAAAATACGATCTCATAA
>MGOZ01000022.1 GCA_001797285.1 Coxiella sp. RIFCSPHIGHO2_12_FULL_42_15 | reverse complement strand
GTTTGTTTGTATAAGTACGATTTGTGCATATCCCAAAATTACTCCAATTCCTTTCAAAGAAGAAAACCTGTGGAATGGTTATCCCGAAGAAACTAACGCTTCTTATGGTTTGGCTAAAAAGGTCTTATTGCCAATGCTTCAAGCATATCGACAACAGCATGGTTTTAATGGTATTTACCTTTTGCCTGTAAATCTTTATGGTCCGGAAGATGGCGGATTCCTTGATGAAAGGAAGTCTCATGTGATACCTGACCTAATCAGGAAACTATCGGGTGATAATGTTGAGTTGTGGGGAGATGGCACGCCTACACGTGAGTTTTTATATGTAAAAGATGCGGCCAGAGGAATCGTTGACGCTATGGAAAAGTACGACAAAGCCGAACCAGTCAACCTTGGTGCCGGATTTGAGATTTCTATTAAAGACCTTGCCGATTTAATTGCTAAAAAGCTAGACTTTAAAGGTAAAATCACATGGAACACCGAAAAACCCAATGGCCAGCCCCGTAGATGTTTGGATGTTTCTAAAGCGGAACGAGAGTTTGGTTTTAAGGCCAAAGTTACTTTTGATGAAGGTTTAAACGAAACAATAAAATGGTGTCAAACCCAAAAATATCAATAGTTATTCCGATTCATTGGATGAAGAATTGGCAATTCTTTTTAACGAGATGTTTGGAATCCATTGAGAAACAAACTTTTACTGATTATGAAATTATCATTACCCAGCATGGAAAAATGGCAGAAAACACAAATGTTGGAATTAAAAAAGCTACGGGTGATATTATTAAGATACTGTACATGGATGATTACCTTGCCCATAAAGATTCTCTTAAAAATATTGCGGATAATTTCAAAGGTGGGTGGTTAGCGACAGGATGTGTCCATGATTTCGGTGATGGGGTGTTGAAAGAACCCCATCTAGCGAGACACGAGGGCGTACTTCCCGGCCCAAGGATAGTTAATTCAATAGGTTCACCTTCTGTAGTTGCCTTTGAAAATAAAGACCCATTACTATTTGATGAAAACATGACATGGGTGTTGGATATAGATTACTACCAAGGGCTATTTAAAAGATATGGAGAACCGACCATATTGGATAGCTATGATGTGGTGTTGGGCTGCGGAGAGCATCAAGTTACGAATATTATGTCCGAAGAAGATAAAAGACTAGAAGAAAAGTATTTCATAAATAAATTAAATGGAAAATCCTAAGATTTCAATCGTAATCCCGACTGCTGAATGTGAGGGTAAAAAATTCTTACCGAGATGTTTGAATAGTATTAAGTCTCAGAACTATACCAATTATGAAATAATTTTGGTGGAAGAAGGAAAAGTCGCTCATAATATGAACTGTGGAATTAAAAAAGCTACGGGCGATATTATTAAGATACTTTGTCATGATGATTATCTCAATGGCTCATTTTCATTGGAAGAAATAGTAGTGGCATGGAAAGGTGGATGGCTGGTAAGTGCTTGTGTCCACGATCAAGGAGATGGGAATTTGATACTTACTCATTACCCAGGTTGGAACGATCACATACATAGAGGTTTCAATACGATAGGCGGCCTTTCGGTGTTAGCCTTTGAAAATAAAGACCCATTACTGTTCACCGAAGGACTTGATTGGGTGGTGGATGTAGACTTTTATAAAAGAGCATTTCAGAGATATGGCTTACCAAGATTCCTAGTTACTCCGAATGTAGTTATAGGATATGGTTCGCATCAGGCCACTTTTAAACTTACTCAAGAACAAAGAACTAAAGAAATGGATTTAATGTTACAAACATATGGAGAATAAAACACTTTTGCTTACGGGGGTTGGGGGAAGTATAGGAATTCATACTTTATCCCAAATAATGAAAAATACCGATTGGGATGTTGTTGGTATTGATTCTTTTAATCACCGGGGATGGTGCGATAGGGTTGAGAACCACTTAAAAAGGCACCCTAACGACATATCAAGGATAAGGATAATGCAGCATGATTTAGTTGCTCCTTTTTCCGAGATGGAAAAGCGAAGGATTGGTCACGTAGATTACATTATTAATATGGCTTCTCTCTCGGATGTAGAGGCTAGTATTCAAGAGCCCGTTCCCTTTGTTCTAAATAATGTGGCCTTAGTTTTAAATATGTTGGAGTTTGCTCGTGAGGTTAAACCGGAGGCATTTATTCAAATATCAACCGATGAGGTGTATGGGCCGACTATGGGTAAAAACGACGGTTACAAGGAGTGGGATGCACAAGTGCCCTCCAATCCCTATGCCGGTTCTAAGTCAGCCCAAGAGTCTATTGCAATCTCTTACTGGAGAGCATACGGAGTTCCCCTTGTAATTACGAATACGATGAACAACTTTGCGGAGATGCAGTCGTCCAGCAAGTTTCCGGTAATGATTCAGAAGGCTATTGCCAAGGGAGAAGAGATAACAATTCATGGAAACGAGAACGGAGAAATAGGTTCAAGGTCATATATTCATTCACAGAATTTTGCTAATGCTTTACTGTTTATTCTCAAGAATCTTCCCCCGCACCTCCACGTACCCGGACAGATAGACAAGCCTGATAGATACCACATTGCCGGAGAGAAACAGCTAGATAATCTGGAACTAGCTCAAACCATTGCAAAGCTAATGGATAAAAACCTTAAATACAAAATAATCAACTTTCATTCAGCCAGGCCGGGGCATGACCCTCATTACGGGCTCAATGACGACAAGTTAAAGAGTCTTGGGTGGAAAGCACCCGTGTCTTTTGAAGAAAGTTTAAAAAATACTATTCGGTGGCAATCAGAAAACCCCGAATGGATTTCATAACCATGAAGATAGTACAAGCTAACACAAAGCAAACGATTATTAATGCAGTGGATAAATATGCAGAGTTGATCACTCCTACCTATGGGCCTGCTGGAAAAAAAGTGCTTATCGCTACTAATGAATACAGTCTTAAAGCAGCAGATGATGGGCATGCAGTTTCGGTTGAATTTGAGCTTGAAAATGAATTTGAGAATGCAGTGATTATGTACATCAAGGAAGCCACAACAAAAACTAATTCGCGCGTAGGTGATGGGACTACGACAGCGGTGATTTTAACCAGGGCTATCGTGAGCGATGTGATGAAAAACGACAACCCGCTTATCGGAGACAATTATCATACACAGGTCAAAGAGATTCAGAAAGCAACAAAAGAAGCGGTGGAATACATAAAAAGCAAATCAAAAAAGATAGAGAGTGCCGAGGAATTATATGGAGTCGCTTATAATTCATATAACAACGAGGAGGTGGCGAGGTTGATTGCAGACACTTTGTTTAAGATAGGCCGAGATGGGGTCTGGGCTATTGAGGACTCACGGACTGCGAATACCGAGGTTGAGATAGTTGAAGGGATTGAAATAGAAAAAGGGTATGCGTCCTACTATCTTATAAACACAGACAAAGATGAGGTTTTATTTGAAGACCCGGCCTTCCTATTAGTTAATGAACGGATGGATAGGTTTACAGATGTCTTGCCAGTTCTTAAGAAGCTAGTTGAGGAAGCAAAAAGAAGAGAGATAGTGATATTTGCTGATAGTTTTGGAGATGACTTCTTGGGACATATGATTTTAAGTAAGGTCAGGGGATTTTTCAGCCCGCTTTTAGTTGAAGTTCCTGGTCTTGGTGATGCTAAGTTAGAGAATTTAAAGAACATAGCTTCTATCGTGGGGGCGAGTATATTTGACTCAAAGGCAAAGAAGTTGAGCGATGCGACCCTAGAAGACTTGGGTTCGGCTAAAAAAGTAGTATCAAAAAAGGATAAGACTACTATTATTGGGGGCAATGAAGATAAAATAGATGAGAGGGTGGAGGTTCTGAAAAGACAACTAACCGAAGCCATAGATTTTAATAAGGAAAAAATTGAAAAGACTATTGCCTCACTTAAGGGTGGGGTTGCATTGTTTAAGGTCGGAGCAAATACAGAGAACGAGCAAAAGTCTATAAAGATGAAAGTTGAGGACGCGCTTAATGCTACGAAAGCAGCTTTCAAAGACGGAGTGGTTGCTGGGGCCGGAAAGACTTTTATGGAAATAGAAACAAGCTCTGATTTGTTTAACGGTGTACTAAAAGCCCCGCGTAAACAGTTAGAAGATAATGGTAAGGAGTTCTTAGATGAGAATGTGGTTGACCCTGCGGGAGTTCTGATAGCCGCCCTAGAGACAGCATCGTCAACTGCCTGTGGACTTCTAACAACAGGAGGGATAATAGCAACTAAACGTAAACCTGAAAAAGATGAATAAAAGATTGATAAAATATGGAGGAGCGATTACGGGACTTGAAGAAGAACGAGCGATCATTAAGTCTATTCGCAATTCTCGTAAGACCCGAAACTGGCAGGAGGCCGAGGAGGGCAAATTGTTCTCATCGGAAGCAGCTAAGTTTCTAGGTGTTAAATATGGAGTCCTTACTAATAGTGGTAGCAGTGCTGGCCTCTTGGCTCTATCTGCTCTTGATCTATCTAAAGGGTCAGAGGTCATTATCAGTGCTGTTACGTTTCCGACTATATTCAATATTATTTTACAATGTGGGCTTGTTCCTGTTGTTGTTGATGCTAAAGTTGGTACTTATGGGTTTGATATAAAAGATGTTAAAAAAGCAATCACTAAAAAAACTAAAGCTATAATAGCCATTCATCCTCTTGGCAATCCAGTGGATATGTCTGGACTAATGAAGTTGGTTAAAGGCAAAAACATATATGTTATTGAAGATAACTGTGATGGGTGGGGCTCAAGTATTGGTGGACGGAAAGTGGGTTCTTTTGGAGACATATCAATCACTTCTTTCCACGCCGCTCACATTGTCTCGATGGGTGTCGGAGGTGGAGTCTTTACTAATAACAAGGCCCTGGCTCAAAAAGTTAGAATGTATAGAGATTGGGGACGACAAGCCGATATCAATAAAAGTGAAAATAAAAAGTGGAAAACCCTTCCCGAAGACTACAACCCACGCTTCATCTACGAGAAAATCGGCTACAACTTCCAAATTTTAGAACTTCAAGCAGCAATGGGTAGGGTTCAACTAAGGAAAGCAAATGATATCAAAAAGGCCCGAAAAAAGAACTTTGACTACTTAACCAAGAATTTAGCCAAATTCGGGGATTTGATACTCCCCTCCCCTACTCCGGGCATCAAAAACCCTGATATTTGTTGGTTCTCATACCCCATTACGACAAGAGGGGATAGGGGGGCGCTATTAAGACACTTAGAGGAAAATGGTATAGAAACGAGGCCACTCTTCAGTGGAAATATAACTCGCCATCCTGCTTACACAAAGTCGGAATTTAGGATAAGCGGGGATTTGACTGGAGCCGATTTAATTACAAGACATAGCTTTTGGATTAGCTGTCATCCCTCACTTACAAAGTCAGATTTAAAATATATTGTTAAAACCTTTGATGACTATTTCAAATAAAATTCTAATTACTGGTTGCGCGGGACTTCTGGGCTCGCATATGGCCGAGTATCTTTTGGAGCAAGGATATGAGGTGCATGGCATAGATAACCTTTCGGGTGGGTATGTAGAGAACATACCGGAAGGTGTTGTTTTCCATGTAGGCGATTTAAGTGATATAAAATGGTTGTCTCGCGTTTTTAAGAAAGTTAAGCCGGACTATGTATATCACTTTGCCGCCTATGCCGCTGAAGGGTTATCCCCTTTCATAAGAAACTTTAACTATTCAAACAACCTCCTCTGTTCAGTTAATGTTATAAATGAATGTATTAAAAACGAAGTTAAAAAGATTATCTTCACCTCATCGATGGCAGTATATGGACATGGGACACCTCCGTTTAACGAGCTAGACCAGCCTAGTCCGGATGATCCCTATGGCATATCAAAGTATGCAGTGGAGATGGACTTGGGGCAGGCATACAAACAGTTTGGATTGGATTACGCTATTGTACGCCCCCACAATGTTATTGGAATTAGGCAGAACATTTGGGATAAATATAGAAATGTCATTGGAATTTGGATAAGAAGAGTACTGCGTGGAGAAAGCATAACTATCTTTG
>MGOZ01000021.1 GCA_001797285.1 Coxiella sp. RIFCSPHIGHO2_12_FULL_42_15 | reverse complement strand
TTACTTCGATTTAGCTCTTGTGACCAACAATTATTTTACTGAAATTGTAAAAGTTGTTTCGTACATGTTCCTAACTAATGGTGTTCGTAGTTCGTGGGCAATCATTCCACCCATCGCTGACATTGCCTTAAAACGAGATTCACTCGCTTTTGTTTCAATCAGATCTTGTTCTAACCGCTTTTGAGCGGTGATATTCAGGGTAATTCCAAGAACACCTACTATATTTTCGTTTTTATCCCGTAAAGGACATTTAGTTGAGAGCTGTACAACCCTTTCACCCGTTGGCAAAAAAGCAACTTCTTCTTTAACAGTCGAAAAGCCAGACTGCATAACCTCCCTATCATTCTCTCTGAATCGATCCGCAGTTTCTTTTCCAAATAATTCAACATCTGTTTTTCCAATTACTTGATCCATTTCTTGAATAAAGCCCATTTTCTGCAAATGATCTCTACCCGTCGCATTAACTCCAAGCCAAACACCATTTTTATCCTTCCAATAAACATCCCCAGGAAGCCTATCAAAAATACTTTTTAGTTGAAAAATTTCTTTTTTCTGTTCATCAATAATTTTCTTCAAAGAAAAAACTTCATCGTCATGCTTTTTATGCTCTTCTAATTCATCCATTTAATTTCTCCAATACAATGTGAAAATATTTTCAAAAGATAAGAGCGCCATTATTATTTAATGGCCCGCATGCAAAAAATAGTTTGATTAGGGAAATTAGGGCCAACGTCATATATTTTTTCTGAGATAGGGAATTGTATGCCACTTTTTATCGAAGAAAGATCACTCAAATTAAGATATTTTATAAAAAAATTGGCGCCTATTTCTGATGAGGTATTCGTAAAATAACGCGGACGAAGACCGATATTAGCAATCACGTCAAAAGTGGCATTTAAAAAATCATTTAGTTTTTCGTTCAAAAATGACACTTTACCCCTTGAAAATCCATGCTCAACCACTAAAATCGTCGCATTAGGATTACATTGATTAACGCAATTAATAAATTCAACCCATCGATATTTTAACTCCACATGATGCAAAACCCAACGCGCGACAATAACATCAAACTTAGGCGATTCCTTTGAAACAAGCTGCTGTGAAGATAAATACCTAATATTAGGGTTTTTCTTAGCGTAAGGATCAAATCCAAATAAATTAACGTGAGAAGTTTTTCCTTGAGCTATCAAGAAATTCGACAGCATGCTTTCATAATATCCTTCATCTAATCCAAACCCTAACAGATTAATTTCACTTTTTGGAGAAATTTTCATTAATTCATCTTTAACTGCTCCATCTGATAACTCATTGTGATAAGCAAAGGATTCTAGTGTTTTCTTTTCATCTAAAGAAATTCCCTGAGAAAAACAAAACGTTATGAAATTTTTACATATTAATTCCAAACTTAATTTTCCAGAAAGATAACTCTCTAAGTCAAAAGTTTCATTTTTTGCATAACTGTTTAACCAAAATACGAAATGTTCAACAAGATAACTCCCTATAGGATGTTGATCATCGCAGCTTAATGCTTTTGTTAGAAAATCTTTATCCTTAAGAAAATCCAAAATTTCTGGCAACGAGCCAACTTGATCTGATTCCTCTTTCACAAATTTAAAAAAATGATGCGGGAATTTCAAATTATTATGCACAGAAAATTTTGCACGGGACGTTTTGAAATGAAAAAAACGCAGGGGTAACATCCTAGCAGAATACATCTTCAGACTGGGCTGTGACTTGAAGCGACCGCTCAAGATATGAGACAACATAAATTCAATCTCAACTAATCAAAAAACAGATTATAATTAAAATGGCTCATACTACAAGGGACGATTCTATTTTTTTGGCATTAAGGATAAATTAGCTATGCTGATCTATAAATCAAACGGTCATTATCCTATGTTTTTTGTGGTAGAATCCGGCAACTAGTAACCTCTCTTAAAATTGTATAATGTCACACAATCATCACTCGCCAAGTAACCCTCTGATCCATGATCCCTGTCCTAGTACAACGGGAAACACTCTGGAGAATTCTATTGTTCTGCCCAATGAAACAACAAATCTTGATCCTCATGCAATACCATACCTTCCCGTGCTCGATGCAATGCTTAAAAAAGCACAATCCAATTTGCTTAGCCATTCCTTAGAGAATACCGCTATTATTTATATCCACCACCCCTTACTCACCTCCATTAACTTGATAGAAGCTATTTTAAGATTAGGAGCAAAACCAAAAAATATTTTTGTTCTTGGCAAACATTATTCTGAATGCGCCTATGTCGTTCAAAAAATAAAGGAATATGGGGTATATTATCAACCCTGTTCCCCACAAACTGAATTTGGCACCTTCGCACATAACTTCCGACAAGATGTTAAAAAAATGTGGTTCGCATTTACCAAACAAAATGAGAAAAGCAACAATATTTCGAAAATCCTCATTTTGGATCATGGAGGACACGCTTTATCACTTGCTCCAAAAAAAATAATAAAAAAATATGGAATCATTGGCATTGAAAAAACGACGGCGGGTTTAAACAATATCAAAAAATTACCTCCTTTCCCACTCATTTGTGTCGCTAACTGTGCTGCTAAAAAATTTTTGGAATCCCCTCTTATTGCTGAAGCTATCATCAGAAAACTGGATAACTTAATCCCAACAAAGAACACCCAGCTTACTTATGCAATTGTAGGTTATGGAAGCATAGGACAAGCGCTGTTAAATAGGTTATCCTCACTTGGAAATCGCGTTTTAGTCCATGACAGAAATTCAGATCAATTAAAATTTCTAGAAAATTCAAACAAAATATTAGTAGCACATAAGCTGTCCAGCCTCATTCGTCGCGCCGATTATATTTTTGGCTGTAGCGGGCAAGATATTACTTCAAATATTAACCTTTTTCGGTTAACTAAAAAAAATAAAACGTTAATTAGCTGCTCGTCTGAAGACAAAGAATTTTTGACACTGATTAAATACATACAAAAATACGAAAATAAAACTAACATCGACCCACTTAAAACTATTCATTATCAAACGAAAACAGGCGGAACGATTAATATTATTAGAGGCGGATTTCCAGTAAACTTTGATAATAGCGGGGAATCTGTCCCTGCGAACGATATTCAACTCACCAGAGCACTTGTCTTGGGAGGAATTCTGCAGGCAATAGATTTTTTCAAAAAACCACATTTGTTACATAATATGGGCCTCTATCTACTTGACCCTAAAATTCAAAAATTTATTGTTAGCGAATGGGTAAAATCTCAACCCTTTAATCATGTTTCCAAGTATAAAATTAGCCGTTTTAAATATCTCTCATGGATTAAGAAAAACTCCCCGGGGATTTATGAGCCTTGCGACATTTTTAACTATAGCTTTTCAGATAAATATTTTGGTGAACATGCAAATTTTTATGCGAAGTGATTACTGGCATTCTTTTTTATAGGCAGAATAGGCGTCTTCAAATCCATCTAATCGAAAAGTAACTTTATCGTTGCCAATCCGCGAATCCAGGTCGTTGAATTGTACCGAGAACTCCGCTGTTTTCTCTAAAATCGGAATCGGATTATTCTCAAATCTCGCTACAAAATAGGCATAGCGCTCAAAATCACTGCTCGCTCCATATAAATGGTAAGATTTCCCACCAAGATACAGCTTATTTTCGGAGAGATAATTACTATGTGCTTTTACTTTTCCCTCTACGATAGAACGAAGCAACAACTCTAACGCAGCTTCCATCGAAATAGCGCTAGCGAAAACAACGACTTTTTCAGGGTACTGCGGATTCCAAATGCTAACCCCCACACGACGATCTTTTGAGCCATGACCAGGAAAACTAATAAAACATGCCTTATTATTACGATATAAAGCCACTTGATCACGACCATACGTACCCAGCAATTTAAGATTAGCAGCGGCTTGTGAATAATCGATTTTCTGTTCGGGCACTACCGTTGATAGTTGCGACCCCGAACTATCCTGCGAAGAAGATGCTTGAGCGGTGCCTGATTGCGGCTGTAAAACATCAAGTATCCATTGTGTTGGAATAGCAAAGCCAAAATTCCCCCCCATTTTTGCGGTTATTCCGATTAAATCACCATCCTGATCAAAAAGACCACCCCCGCTTGAACCAAAATAAATAACCGCATCCGTTTGCAGCCACATGCCACCATCCACTTTATGCAGATTGGAAATAATCCCTTGCGAAAGGGATTTCTCAGTTCCCTGTGGATTTCCAATAGCAAAAACGCTTTCACCAATTTTAACGCTTTGGGAATTGCGAATTTTTGCAGGCGAAAAGTTCGCGCCTGGAATTTCTAATAAGCATAAATCTTGTTTTGGATCTTGATAAAAGAGACGCGCCACTCGTGCTTTGTCATCGATTTTGACCAGCAAATAATTTCCTGCTAACGCAATATGACAATTCGTCGCTAAAATATTTTTGGTTATAGCAACAGCACTGCCCCGCGCTTTTGCCTGTTTCGTTTTGAAATCCAAACTATACAAAGTAAAAACAGAATCTTTGACCTTCTCATACACTTGCTGAGCCGTTAAAGCCGAACCTTTTAAGGGTGAAACAACGAGAATGAATAAAATGGGCAAAACGCGGAAAAATTTGAACTGACACATTACTCTATCTCCTAAAGATCAAGTCTAAAAGAAATATAGCAGAGTAAATTGACACCCTCCTTCTCTAGCCCCCCGAATTGCATCACAAAAAATGGATTCATTGCAAAACCGACCAGATTGACAAATACACTAATAATGTGTACTATAGCACAATGAAGGACATTTTTAATGACACAAAAAACACTCGCCAAACTCGAAAAAATAACTGGTGCTAAGCTGTCGTTAGGAAAATTAATTTGGGCTATTCGTCGCGGTGAAGAATTGACTCAAGTAGATTTTGCTGCTCAGCTCGGGATATCTAAGCAACAGCTTTGTGACATAGAGCATAACCGGAAGTCTATTAGCCCTCAACTAGCGGCGGAGTATGCCACTAAGCTTGGCTATTCTAAAAAGCAATTTGTGCGATTAGCACTACAAGATCAACTAGACCGAGCTGGCCTACATTTCAACGTCGATATACAAGAAGCTGCTTAGACTCGGCAAGCAACTGTCTTGAAAAATAATTTTGGATCCGTTGCAAATAGCGTTTTTATGGGTTTCCAAAAAAACTTACTTAATAAAAATCCCCGTGGCAAGCCGCGGGGAATCAAGTTAAAATCAATGAGTTAAAAACGTGGGAACACGAGGTGTTCCCATAGGTCATCCATGATACTGAATAATTACACCATTTCTTCTTCGCGCATTATTTCTACAGAACCACGCGATTTGGGTCTAATTAAATGGTATTGCTTTAATTTTTTAATTACGGTGCCACGAGCTAGACCTAAATAACGAGTTGCACGACACTGATTATTTCCTGCGCGCTTCATGACTTCTTCTAGCATAGGACGTTCAATTAACTCGAGCATCATTTCGTAAACATTCGCTGGTGCTTGACCACCGAGTCCAGCAAAATATTGCTCTAAATATTTCCGAATGGAATCTTGTATAGATGTTGATGTTGTTGTTGACATATTCTCCCCTCTCTCACGATCACTAATTGCACAGAGATTATATCTTCTCCAATGCATTTGTCTACGGTTACTTGCAAAAAAAATAATAAAATATCCCAATTTTTTACCAAATTCTACTATCCATGTCAAAATCTATGCATTCATTGTCTCGTTGAATCTCAAAGCTTGCTCATATTGTATACAAGCTAGCGGAACAGTAAAGTATAAAACGTTTCCACTATGAAAAGCTGATTTTCGCATTGTAATTCAGCAATACAGAGGTTGCACAATCCAGGAGTTAAATTCCCTCCTGAAGGGGGTGCCCTCACCAGGATGTGGCTCATTTGGCCTGTTTGCTCTGCAGAGCGGGTGATGCGAGCCAAAGATGAACAGAAATCCCCGATCTTAGGATAGACTTCTTGCATAAGGTGAAAAATCTTGTTAGTCATAGTATGACATAGCGAGGCCAAACCCCAGGCATAAGCCCAGGGATTTTAATGAATGG
>MGOZ01000020.1 GCA_001797285.1 Coxiella sp. RIFCSPHIGHO2_12_FULL_42_15 | reverse complement strand
AACACTCCAATAATAATTGGCAATGCAGCGTACTTTATTTTTCAGAACAATTTGTAAATGAAGTGAGACATAACGAGAGCTGGCTAAAATTAAAATTATACTTTTCAGAATCATTAAGGAAAAAACTAACGCAAAACACTTACGATGCGTCATGTAACGATTTATTCTTAAGTGCCAAGAAAATCAACCGCTTCCGGCCCACACCATTTATCATGGACACCGCAAAATATATCTTCAATATTTGTATGGGGACAGGCATTGGGGTAAAGCCCGCGACAGATGAACAATATTTTCCTGTGCGGGATATTCAGAAAATTTATAATGAGTGCTATGGCCTAGAATATACTCCAACGGTGATGGTTCCCGCCTCACTGAATGGCAAGGATGATGGTGTGTATTACCCACTTCAATGCCCGTTTGCAAAAATCAATACGTTCAAAACGAATCAAAGCAACAGTACCATAACGGAGCTTGAAACATTAAAAAATGTGTTACTGGCTTATCAAGCCGAATTCACCGAGAAAAATGGCGCAGCGTTTGGCAGCCCACTTTATCATGTCAGCAAGGACACTGAATTTTCTTTTTATCATTATCAATCAAGCAATAACAATGGAATAAGAAACCCAATAGAGCTTCAGGACTCTGATAAACGATTTTCGTTCTCATACGCTAACGACACCACCGCCTTTGCTAGTGATGCCAAACTATTTCGGGGTTGCGTGCGCCTAAGTCGATAATTTGAAATTATCAAGATTCATTTCTAATAAAGAAAAATATTTGCGACTCAACTCCCCTCTATTGACTGGGGGAATATACAGCGTTGAACTTGCGTTGATTTTTGCACTTGCAACACTACTTATAGTGATCCAGTCTACTCTCGGTTTTTGTGATGGATATATAGCAGCTTCGTAAATACAGACTGGGTGTTCATTTGCATAATACAGAGTCAAATAATCCACAAGAACATGCAGTTTTTTTGTTTGATTTAGATCATGAGTACCCAAATTTGCACCCTGCCAGAGAATGAGGTGCGTACTGGCATCAATGGATTTCTCATAAATTAAAAGTTCCGTCGCATCAATGGAAAAACACCCTTGATCCCCTGGATCAATTTCGAGATCACTAAAAAGACAATCCATCGAAGAGATGGCTGGCAATATTACCGCATCACCACCATCAGCTTTAATTTGTTTAACCGCTTGCAATGTGGAGTCGGCAAAAACTGTGGGATGGCCATAAAATACTACGCAAAGACACGCTACTTTTTTATATTCGTTAATAATGTAGGCGGTAATTTGATGGTAGGCATCCACTCTTTTATTAGAGCTAAAATAAATAGGCTCTAAGGATTCTGCCTCTTTGGCCTCGCGCAGAATCCACTCTTTTAAAGTATCTTCATGAACTAAATAAAGCACCTTATCAGCGCACTGAATGACCTTTTTAGTTTCTTCGGTAATATGAGCAACCGATTTGATTCCAGAGCCCGTAACAATCAGCTTGTGCATTAAAATTATTTACAACAAGGCAATTTAGTATCGATGTTCAATGAGCTTTCATGGATGAAAACGACTTTATTAGTGATTGCCTGTTTAGACTCACTAAACCGCACCATTGAAGATAAAACTTGATCTTCTTTTTTATTGATGTACTCACTACCAACCAATAGTTCTATCGTATCTAGCGCAGTCATTTAACAATCCTTAATAATTATGTTCTTTGAGCGATTATATAAATAAAAAACCTGAATAGAAAGAGCTGAATGTGCGTAAAGTTAATCAAAAGGAGCAATAGTCTGATAAAAATTTATTTACAACTGAATTACTACAATATTATGCTCGATATGACATGACAATAACTCTTTTTGAGTATAAAAAATAATCGGGTTGCTGATAACCAATGGTTTAACTCATCAATGACTGTCGCTATATTTTTTGGCAAACTTAAAGCCTCTGAACGAGAATCTCCCAAGACCCGCAAATGTCCACCCCACAGAGCTTGCATGCGCTCTAATTCGTCTGCCTGAAACTGAACTGGAGTTGAAAATGCTGTTCCTCGATTCTGTAAATGTTTCGGTGATATTGTCTTTTAAGAGAGCTTTATCAATAAGCTTGCTTTACCGACATAGTAATAGTAAATCTAAAATTGAGTCATGTTAAATGTTCAGGCAAAGAATAACATCTTATTATGTTGATTAAACTGGATATTTTGAATTACAATGTTAATTGTTTTCAATTGGTCTGTTAATTCTTTTGGAGCATTCTGTTTAATGTCAGAATCTAAATTTGAACATCATGAGCTAAAGTTAGTAGAACCCTCTTTCGGATCTAAATTAACCGATTTAATCATCGAGTTAGAACATTTAAGAAAAAAGAGGCTGGGCGGCACTACTAATGCGCGGGTATTTTTTCAGCTAAAACACATCTTTCATACCCTGGAAAGCGTTGGTTCAGCAAGAATTGAAGGCAATAACACAACTATTACAGAGTATATTGAAACAAAAATCGACCAAACTGAGCCAGCCCCGCCAAATATAAAAGAAATTCAAAATATTGAAGAAACAATGTCCTTTATTGAAGAACATATCGGTAATGTACCAATTAATCGTATCTTCATTAGCGAAGTACATAAAATGATCGTTGATGGATTAGAACCACCACCACAAGGTGAGGGTGACCAAACTCCTGGTGAGTATAGATCCAGAAATGTAAAAATTGCTCGATCGATGCATAGACCGCCAGACATAAGCACTGTTAGCCAGTATATGGAAGAACTTTTTACTTTTATAAGCCAAAAAGACAGCGCCAAGCATGATCTTCTCAAAATTGCGATAGCACATCACCGTTTTGTCTGGATCCACCCGTTTACCAATGGGAATGGCAGGACTGTTCGTCTATTTACCTACGCCATGTTGGTTAAATTAGGTTTCAATGTGAGTGCGGGGCGAATATTAAATCCAACTGCAATTTTTTGTAATAATCGAGACAATTACTATCACAATTTATCCCTTGCTGACCAAGGAACAAATGAAGGGTTATTAATTTGGTGTGAATATGTACTAAAAGGATTAAAAGAGGAAATTGAAAAAATCGACAAACTACTTGATTATGAGTATTTGCAGAAAGAAATACTATTGCCAACGATTAACCATTCAACGGAGCGGCAATATATCACTGAAAGCGAGTCAAAAATACTAAAGCGGGTTATTGATAAACAAGTAATTCAGGCGTCTGATTTAACTGATCTTTTTTCAGGAAAAGTAGGCTCTGAAATTTCACGACAAATCCGAAAATTAATTGAAAAGAAAATGTTGATGCCTGAAAGTGAAGGAAAAAGAAAATACGTCATTCGATTTGATAATAACTACCTATTAAGAGGTATTATTAAATCCTTAGGCGAAAAAGATTTTCTTCCTGTGAAATGAGATTTTCAAACAATGGCTTTTCTTTGTAAATAAATGATAGCCAAGTCAGCATTACTAGATCCACCGCATCGCCTACACCAATGTCTACATAAAATTGATCCCTCATCACTCCGAAAACTGTACAGCTACTTTCAAACAGGCCTTTCAATGTGTGTTCATTGCTCTATTTCATATCTTTAATTTTAATATTAAAACCCAATAACGCCAATTGGGTGTCAATATTAAAATAGCCACTTAAAAATCCATTGTGGGGAATTTGCGTATTTGGGTACGACATTGTTATACTTCGTAGGACATTTGTAGTGGATTCCTGCGATAATAATCATAGTAAAATCAATTGGTTATTTGTAAATGCGGTGACTGAAAATCCTCGTGTCGCTGGTTCGATTCCAGCTCTGGCCACCAATTTAAGCCTTTATAATCAATATGTTACAATTAATTATTCTAAAGACTTAACATCTATTTAAGAATGTTTTGTGGGTAATATCCCCCACAATAATTACATCGACTCTTACCTGTAAATAGATAACTTATTGTTTTACATAATATTTAATAATTAGAAGCAGCAGACTATTGATTATCCACTTACAAGACACAAAAACCTTAACCCTAATTCCGGCTCTTTTCCAAAGCCAGGGTGTCCTACAAAGCCAAAACACGTTAATATGTCGCCACCTGTAAGCTGGTTTGGATAGCTGTCTACACATGCTAAGGGCACGATATACTATGATTTTCACGGCGCAATAGCCTATGATTTACACGAAAATTCACCTTAACAATTTCCTTCACTTACGGGTTATACAACCAGTTAAAAACTATGGGGAGTTTTTCCCAATAATAACCAGGTGACCCCAGCTCAGAAATTTGATGCGCCAACATATTCTCCCAGTCAGCCATAAGGTCTGATTTACCAGGCATCGCATTGACCAACGCGAGAGTAGGAACTTCTACCGCTTTAAATGCACACTTCTGCTTCAAAGCCGCAAGAACTCGTTCACGATCCGGGGACCATCTTGAGTCATTAAACAAATGGATAATGTCATATAAATCTCTGGGTCTCATCCGTTCAACCAAGGCTCGCAGTTTTTCTGCAAATATTTCCTCAATACAATAGGTTTGAACTTGAAAATTAAAGTTGGCATCACTATAGGGTTGATAAATTGATTTTCTTACCGGTGACTCAACAAGGAGTTCATCCCACGATAGATCCAGTTTAATGGTTGGATTATTGCCCTTTCTTTGCATGGGTCCTTTATAGGCTAATTTCCCTTGAATAGACAATTTTCCTCTTGGATTGTTATATGACTCAAAAGATATTTCATCAGCCGGAAACTCTAATCCAACCTGTTCATATACCCAATCCGCAATATCTACAAACACTGTTTTAAGGTAATCAGGGTTACGATGTGCAATATTGGTCACTGTAAAATCAAGATCCTCAGAAAACCGATAGGATTCGAAATAACATTTTTTTAAACACGTACCACCTTTGAATACCCAATTGGCCTGCAAAGGTTTTGCTTCACCAATACCAGCAAGAAGCCAATTCAGCACATAATCTTTTTCAATAGTATTCGGTGGAAGATTGTGTTTTTTTGCCTCTTCCATAATTTCTTGCTTATTAATCATACTACTTTTCCTTCCATGATTTAGGCACCCAGACTCGCCATTTAGTGACTAATTTTTCACAAGGTTGATCGGGATTCAGTTTGGTGTAACCAGCGGTTAAATTTTTTGCACAATATTCAATTAAGCGTTGTTCTTCAGGAAAGTTAAGTTCAAGAAGGTAACCAAAACGCTTTAAAGCAGCGCCATTGGGGGCTTGCTCTAGGTATTCAATCAATTGATCACTATTTTTCATATCGGATTTAAAGTAATTTCCCAGTACATCAACAATAAACCTGGGGCCACCACAAAAATCTGGGAACATTAACATATCGACCAAAGTACGTGTCGGGTCAGAAAGCTGAACCTTAACACCTGCTAACCAAACCGTTTTTAAACCATAGAAATATTGAGATTTTAGTGAGTGCAGAATAAATTCGGTGCCAGCAATAACAGGCTTCCTATTTTGAACCATTTTTTCTGTCATCACAGTCACGGTTCTGAATAGCTGTTCTGTCAAATCCCAGTAATTTGCCGCATTGGCTCCCCCAATATAACAAGGTGAAAACAATTGTGTTGCAATGGCAAAGGGCTCTTCCGGAACAACATCACTGGATAGTGAAACCAGAGGAACCGGAATATAAACTCCCTGACGTATTCGCTGAAGCCAGCCTTTCTGCTTATACCATGCCAAACGCTTGGCAGCCTGAACTGGGTTTAACTGCCAAATTTCCGCGGCTTCTCTTGGCGTAATCGTCGTGTTGGTATTCCGTAATAACACTGAAAGAGAAGCTCTCTCCAGCTTACCTAAACCACCTAATAGGTTATTTTTACTATATTCCATAATTGGATTTTCTTTTATATTATGAATAATTATATATACAATATAGCACAATCAAACAAACTATACCATACGATTATTTTTTCACATAATAAATGAAAATATAAATACATTATATAGTAAATTTAATGATTATTCAGCTCAAATTCATTCATGTGGTTACCGTCAAAATATAAAGGTCAAGATTAAGGCCAAACTGTTTGGCATACTGCTGGAGCTTTTTAATATCCAATTTTTTTTTATCACCACTACTTACTGCCGCTTTAAGCGCTTTAATGGCGATCTCTTTACTCAGATAACGAAAAGAATCGACTATCGTTCTTTCTCTATCAAAGATGCTAATTTTTTCATGTCCAATGGTAAACG
>MGOZ01000019.1:4206-6732 GCA_001797285.1 Coxiella sp. RIFCSPHIGHO2_12_FULL_42_15 | reverse complement strand
TTAATAAAAAATTTCTTGCTTAAACAGGCGAGTCCATATACGACGAACTTAGGTGCAGAGCCTAACCTATTTAGCTAATTGATGACAGACCCTAATAGGGGTACCAACCGAGAATCGCAGAAATTTTCGCGCTATTTTTGATCCCCGGGCTGACGCCCGGGATATTTTTCCTATATCAATTCCATGATCCCATGGCCATGAACCTTTCAGAGGCCTATCCAACGAACAAATTTATTGGTAGTCCGTAAATGAATGGGGGATTTTTCATTAAAATCAATGATGCCATATTTCAATGGGTATTTGATTTCTTTTATAGTTCCAAAGGAAATAATTTTCATTTCTGTTGCATAATATCCTCGTAACATTTTAATCTCCGGGATAATAAAATTAACGGAATTTAAGATTTCCTGTTGCTTATTTTCAAATGTTTTAATTTCTTTGTCTGTTAACGCAATATATTCCGTCCCATTAATTTGTCGACGTAACATGCGTTGCAATGGTACTTTAATGTGAAATAATTGTTGATATTGTTCGGCCGTTATTCCGATAATAGGTTCATTTTCTTCGCGCCGACCATTATTATTTAAATCTGCAAAAAGAATACCTTCACGCAACACTGCTTCAGTCCATGTCTTTTTTGAATTTGAATGAAAGGCATTGTCATGGTGAACAGGAACACAATGCAAAAATTTGGATTGCTTTGTCCACTGCTCATCGGGGTGATACGCAACAAGCAAAGAATTTTCTTTAATAGTATCAATAATTGGTTTTACTAACCTCAATGGAACAGCCGGACATCCCCAACTGCGCCCTGCCCTACCATACTTTTTTATAAAATTTTCTTCGGCATACCATGAGCCGTGCATCACAATAGCACGTGATTGCGCATTATCATTAAATCCTTTGTCTAAACCGTCTAATCGCAAAGAAAGACCATGCCGACCTTGGTAAGATTTTTCTGTATTGTATATTCCAATACTGCTGGCTTTGCTATTCACCTTGTTAGAAAAATAGCTTGAAAATAAGGTCCCAGAATTAAGTCCATGGGTCACATAAGTGTGAAATAATAATTTTTTGGCATTTAAATCAAAAACCCATAAGCGCTTGTGGCTAGAAGGAAGGGAATAATCAATGATCGTAATGATATTGTCATACTTAAATTCATTCTCATTGGCACATTGGAGTGTGATTAATACTTTATCAATCACGACGGGGTCTAAAGCAAATGCTTTATTTTCTAGCAAATTTTTAATCGCTCGAATTTCTGCTTGTTGAAAGTCCGTGGTTTGTTGCGTGTTTGCAACGTGATCTTCTTTGATGGGTAATAATTTGTCTTTTATTTCTTCCGGCATCCAGAAAAAATGGAATGCCAATAGCCATATTTTCCACATAGTGTTCCCTTATTTCCCTATATGATGTAACTATAGCGCAAAATTTGGCACATAACGCATTGATTCAGGCTAATTTCCAGGAGAATTGATGTATTTTAGTACGGATAGGCAACAATAGGAGCAAAAAATCCTACATACAGTAAAAGCAAACCGAGGATAAGGCCGAATAAACTAAACAAAGGAGGCACTTTGTCGGCGTAGTTATGGATCATTTTTTTCCAAAAACGAACAAACAATACGCGAAAAGCACCAACCGCTAACATGAAAAGACCAATTAACGTAACAACAATTTGCCATGAGGGGGAAAAACGATTATGCTGCATGAACGCTAGGGAGCCGAAAATAATGGGTAACACACCACCCATTATATAACCGGATTCTGAGTGCGCCATATTTTTTGCCATTATTTTTGCATCGTCTAAATTGAATAAAATGCCCAGTGACAAAATAATGGAAATTAAGCCAAACCAGCGAGAAAACATAATGTAAGATATCATTTTGCGTACTCCATGTATTGCCTTCAGCCAATATTATCAATATATTAGGTTAGAAAAAAGCAATTCCTCCCATCCGTGGATGCTGATATTTAATGAACAATCAAGGATGATACGGCACGGCTCAACGAGAATATCATGATAGCAATAAAACACAAAACGACTCATTATTTTCAAAGAGTAAAAAATTTCTTACTCATCACTTTCCTTATTTTTTGTGTAGTATCTCTGGCGGGATGTCAACAAATCATGGCAGGGATGTTAAATCCCAAAGGGGTGATTACTTACGAAGAGCGGCAATTATTTTTTGATTGCCTTGCCTTAATGTTGATTGTGGTTCTACCCGTTTTTATTATGAGTTTTGCTTTTATTGCCCGTTACCGCGCAACGCACCCCACGTCTGACTACAAACCAAATTGGAGTCACAGCCTTCTGTTAGAAATTGTTTGGTGGGGGGTACCCTGTGCAATCATTATTGTGCTGGGCATTATGACGTGGATTTCATCACATAAACTGGATCCTTATCGACAAATCGATACTCCCGGCCAACCGATGTTAATTCAAGCGATTGCACTGCCTTGGAAATGGTTATTCATTTATCCCGAACAACATATTGCAACCATTAATTTTATTGAGATTGC
>MGOZ01000019.1:0-4196 GCA_001797285.1 Coxiella sp. RIFCSPHIGHO2_12_FULL_42_15 | reverse complement strand
CAGGTCGAGTTTTGGTTGACAAATGATAATGTGCCGATGAGTGCTTTTTTCATTCCACAATTGGGCAGCCAAATTTACACAATGGCAGGAATGCGTACGCGCTTGCACATCCTTCCCACGGCGGTTGGTGCTTATGAAGGACTTAATACGCAATACAACGGTGATGGTTTTTCAGATATGCACTTTCGCGTGAAAGTGGTCGAACCGGATGAACTGCAGCAATGGATCACACAAGTGAAACAAGTACCGCAGAAGCTGACCGACTCCACCTATGAAGGCTTAATTCAACCTTCTATTGCAAGTCCAGTACAGTATTTTTCATCCGTAAACCCCGATTTATTTAAACAAATCATTATGAAATATAAGCAAACCGAAATAATTCCAACGCATTGGAACTATCATCCTTCTCATTAGCCATCAACTTATTTTGAAAGGAACCGCCATGCTCGAAAAACTTTTTTTTGGAAAATTAACATGGAATGCCATTCCCTTTCATGTGCCCATTATTATGGGTGCAGGTGTGTTTATGGCGTTGGTTTTACTAGGAGCATTTGTGCTCATCACAGTGACTAAAAAATGGGGTTATATCTGGCATGAATGGGTAACCTCAGTGGATCACAAAAAAATTGGCATTATGTACGTGGTGTTGGCAGGCGTGATGCTATTGCGTGGTTTTTCGGATGCTATTCTGATGCGGTCTCAGCAAGCCATTGCGGCAGGTGCACATATGGGGTATTTGCCACCGGAGCACTACGACCAAATTTTTACGGCGCATGGCGTTATTATGATTTTTTTTGTTGCTATGCCGTTTTTGTTTGGCCTCGCCAACATTGCGTTACCTTTGCAAATTGGCGCGCGTGATGTCGCCTTTCCCTATCTCAATTCATTTAGCTTTTGGATGACGTTTGTTGGCGCTATGTTGTGTAATGTTTCTTTAGTTATCGGTGATTTTGCAGCGACAGGTTGGCTAGCGTATCCTCCACTTTCAGAATTGTATTATAGCCCCACCGTAGGCGTGGATTATTTTATATGGTCATTACAAATTGCAGGAGTGGGTAGTCTCTTGGGTGGGGTGAATTTTATTGCTACCGTTTTTAAAATGCGATGCCCTGGCATGACGTTAATGAAAATGCCCATTTTTGTTTGGACGATGTTATGCGCCATGATTTTAGTCGCCTTAGCATTTCCTATTTTAACGGTTACTTTGGCTTTGTTATCGTTGGATCGTCTACTAGGGATGCATTTTTTCACGCAGTTTGCCGGCGGCAATGTCATGATGTACGTCAATTTAATTTGGGCGTGGGGACATCCTGAAGTTTATATTTTAATTTTACCGGCATTTGGGATTTTCTCAGAAGTGGTTGCAACGTTCAGCCAGAAAAAATTATTTGGCTACGTCACGATGGTGTACGCAACAGCCACTATTACTATTTTATCTTTTATTGTGTGGGTCCATCACTTTTTTACGATGGGCAATGGCGCTAATGTGAACGCTATTTTTGGTATTACCACCATGATTATCGCCATCCCAACGGGTGTAAAAATATTTAATTGGTTATTCACGATGTATAAAGGTCGTATTATTATGACGACTCCCATGCTGTGGGTTGTTGCTTTTTTCATTACCTTTACGATTGGTGGTGTTACCGGCGTCTTGATGGCGGTGCCTGCAATCGATTTCCAGGTGCATAATAGTTTATTTTTGGTGGCACATTTTCACAACGTGATTATTGGTGGTGTTTTATTTGGTTATTTTGCTGGAATTATTTACTGGTTTCCAAAAGTATTTGGTTATCGTTTGGATGAACGTCTCGGCAAATGGTCCTTCCTATTTTGGGTTACTGGTTTTTATGTCGCCTTTATGCCGCTTTACTTATTGGGATTGATGGGTGTGATGCGACGACTGAATCATTATTCCGACACCACACTGCAACCCTATTTCATTGTTGCCGCTTGTGGTGCGGCATTAATTTTGATTGGTATTTCACTGCAAATTGCACAAGTCGTGGTGAGTTATAAACATCGCGAGCAATTACGCGATAAAACCGGTGATCCGTGGAATGGTCGTACTTTCGAATGGGCGGTATCTTCGCCTGCGCCCTTATATAATTTTGCGTTTACACCAACAGCAGAACACATTGATCAGTTTTGGGAAGATAAACAAAAAGCACAGAAGGAAGGACATTCTCACATTATTTATCCCGAACAGAAGCATTATCATGACATTCATATGCCAAAAAACACCGCAACAGGTTTTATTATCGCGATGTTCTCCGGTATTTTTGGCTTTGCTATTGTGTGGCAAATGTGGATCCCCGTCATGATGGGTATTGTAGGCATTATCGTTACGATCATTGTTCGTACTTTCCAAACCAACATTGATTATTACGTTAAAGCCGATACAGTAAAACAAACTGAATTACGTCACTATAAGGAGTCTTTATCATGAGTGCACACGCACTGGCTCACGAGCATGAACATCACGATCACCACAATGCTGATGCCACCGATGTTTTTGGTTTTTGGCTTTATATTATGACAGACTGCATTCTCTTTGCGTCGTTGTTTACTACTTACCTAGTGCTCCATCATCCGGGTGCAGTAGGTCCAACGCTGAAGCAACACATTAATTTGCCTTATGTGTTAGGTGAAACGTTCTTTCTATTAGCCAGTAACTTCACTTTTTGTTTAGCAATCTTTGGCATTAATAAAAATAAATTGGGTGTTGTCATTGGTTGGCTCATTCTCACGTTTATTTTAGGAGCGGGATTCGTGGTGATGGAAGTCACCGAGTTTTTTCATTTGAATGCAGAAGGTTACAGTTGGCAGGTGAGCGCTGCTGCATCAGCCTTTTTTACGCTCGTTGGAACACACGGTTTACACGTGAGCTTCGGATTGTTGTGGATTTTGATTATGATCATCCAGCTGCCCATTTTCAAAATCACGAAACATACAGCACGACGCATGGTTTATCTTGGTCTTTTTTGGAATTTTTTGGATATCGTATGGATTTTTCTTTTTTCGATCGTCTATTTAATGGGAGCGAAGTAGCATGAGTGACATACTTTTGGATGAACAAACGTACGGTACCGGAAAGAAAAAACTCAGCATTTACGTTGTCGGCATGATTTTGTGCGTCATTTTAACATTAGTGCCTTTTATGTCACTGATGTACGATGTACTTTCAGACGTCGTTAAAATGACGATTATTTTTATCAGCGCTATTTTGCAATTTCTGGTCCAGGTGATTTGTTTTTTACGTTTAAACGCGAAAAACGAACAAAGTCGAATGAATTTAATGTCGTTTATCTTTACATTGATCATTTTGGTGGTTTTGATTGGCGGTTCAGTGTGGATCATGTGGAGTTTGCATTACAATATGATGATGGATCATGGAAGTATGTAATTTGGCGCAGGTTTCGAGATCTCCCGGGAGTAAGACGGCAAAACCTTCCCAAGGCCGTACCTTATCTACATAAGAAAGGAAGCATCGAAGCACAGGATGTGCGTCACAGAGCGGGCTCTAAAACAAAAAAAAACCCTAGCTTGTATTACAAGATAGGGTTTTCTTGAATGAAAAACCTGGCAATGTCCTACTTTCACATGGGTAATCCCACACTATCATCGGCGCTGAACGTTTTCACTACTGAGTTCGAAATGGTATCAGGTGGTACCCGTTCGCTATGGTCGCCAGGAAACTGTTATTGCTCAATGACAATTTCGCAACTAATTGGGTGATATAAGTAAAGCTCTGTAAGAGATCAACTCTCATTTTAATTGATTGTGTAAGCTTCCTAAGGATGCATAGTCAAGACTCACGGTCAATTAGTACAAGTAAGCTTCATTCATTACTGAACTTCCACACCTTGCCTATCAACGTCGTCGTCTTCGACGAACCTTAAGGGACCTTATAGGTCCGGGAGATCTCATCTTGAGGGAAGCTTCCCGCTTAGATGCTTTCAGCGGTTATCTTGTCCGTACATAGCTACCCGGCTGTGCCACTGGCGTGACAACCGGAACACCAGAGGTACGTTCACTCCGGTCCTCTCGTACTAGGAGTAAGTCCTCTCAAATCTCCAGCGCCCACGGTAGATAGGAACCGAACTGTCTCACGACGTTCTAAACCCAGCTCACGTACCACTTTAAATGGCGAACAGCCATACCCTTGGGACCGGCTACAGCCCCAGGATGTGATG
>MGOZ01000018.1 GCA_001797285.1 Coxiella sp. RIFCSPHIGHO2_12_FULL_42_15 | reverse complement strand
CGCTTTCCCCCTTTTCCAAAGGGGGAGATAAGAGGTGCCATTCTTCAATTTACTGCGTGGCTAGAAAGTGGGCTGAATAATTACAATTTATCTTTTCTTTATCAATTTTATTCGCCAATGCAATCAATTTTTTCATATTGTTTTTATTGAAATTATTATTGGCACAATCAAGCGTACTCATTGTATCATTCGTATACCAGTTTAAACTGTAAATAAATCCAATGGTGTAATTCCCCTCAATAATAGAATCCGAAGGCTTATTATTAACAAGATATTGTATTGTTTCTTTTGTTAATTGAACAGCTTGTATCTTCATCAATGAATAAGAACACACTCCGAGCGTTTTATCCGAGAAAAAAACACGTAGACCAGACCACCCTAAATCCTTTTTATTCCTCTTAAGATAACTGCCAATAGCAGCATATCCTAAAATATCTTCTTCTTTTATGGCTGAAATTTTATTAAAGTTAAAAGCTAGCTTAATTTCAGCAATATTAGATTTAAGATGGGTATCCATTGGATTTTTATTATTTTTAAATTCAGCTATTTCCTGAGGAGCCTTTTCAGGAAGTTTGAGTAAAAAACTTATGGATTCATCATTACTGGTTTTATAACCTTTTATTTTTTGTTGGATCAAGTTATTCGATATTTCTTTTTTGAACTCATTAGGAAGATTCATTTTTGATAATGAAATTATTTGTATCCCCTTATTTTCTTCAGGAAATGGCTCAGTATCATTGGCATTTGATAAAACTGGACATATCAAAAATAAGAGAAATATTACTTTTTTATTCATCGGCTTCCTTTAAAACTATTTATTTCGATCCCACCAGCCATCATAAATACTACAATCGCTGATAGCCATTGAATTAAGGAAATATATTTTAAAACACATGCTTTCTCTTCCTTTTTTGGAAGTTCATCGATTGAGTGTCAGATATTTTTTTCCGAGTGTCAAACAGCACCCTAAAGGACCCACCAAATCGCAGCATAAAGGACCCTCTCAAAAGGGTCAAAAAAGCGTGTCAAACAGAATGTATTTTTAACTAAATTTTATCCCTTTTCAAGCATCCATTTTTTCTCTCATTTTTTCGCAATCTTATCTTTTGAGGTACCGCCAATCACTTTTGTTAATACAGACTTTTTAGCGATTGCATTGATTTCATCGCAGCCCTGAATATGTTTTTGAATAATCGCAACCATTTTGTGACAACAGCCTTCCCTCAGCGTCGATGACCGCCATAACATACCCACCTCACGTGTTGGGACATTACCCGCAATCGATTTAATGACGATTTCTTTTTCTGCACGTGAAGATTTTACCGCTAATGCGGGCAATAAAGTGACCCCTGAACCCAATGCGACGATATGACGCAGCGTTTCTAAACTTGTCGCACGAAAATCACTGGCATAATGTCCTGAAAATTTACAAGCTTCTAATGCTTGTTCACGCAAACAATGCCCTTCCTCTAACAACAATAATGTTTCTTCTTGAATAGCTTTCATAGAAATTTTTTCTTGGCTTGCTAATTGATGCTGCTTCGGTAATGCAATATAAAAAGGTTCGTGAAATAAATGTTGTTGAATTAAACCTTCATGTTTAATCGGTAATGCTAAAATAATAGCGTCCAAATAACCATGATGTAATTCTGATAAAATCACTTCCGTTTTGTTTTCATAAATAATGAGTTCTAGCTTTGGTAAAGCTGATTTAATTCCTTTTAAAATGTAAGGTAATAAATAGGGCCCTAACGTGGGAATAATACCCAATCGAAATGAACCTGACAGAGAATCCTTGCTGCTCTCAGCCATTTTTTTAATGGACTCAAGATGGTGTAAAATTTTTTTTGCTTGTTCCAAAATCTGTTCGCCAACAGGGGTAATCATCACGGATTTGTTGGTCCGCTCAAAAAGGCTGAGCCCCAGTTCTTCTTCTACCTTTTTGAGCTGGGTACTTAACGTGGGCTGACTGACAAAGCAACGTTTCGCTGCTTTTCCAAAATGTCTCATCTCCGCCACAGCTACTAAATACTGTAACTCTCTGATATTCAAATAATTACCCTCGATAGTTATTATATATTGTTATAATAATTATAATCGATTTTATATATTACTCAAGCCGGGATAGTATAGTGACAGAATAATAAAAATCCCCGTGGCAAGCCGCGTGGAATCAAGTTAAATCTATATGAGGTCACACATGATAAAATTAGGAAGCCCTTTCCCGTCCTTCAATTTGAAAGGCGTTGTCAGCAATGACGCAAAAGATGCATTTATGAATGTCAGCCATCAAACTTACGCTGGAAAATGGCTGGTTGTATTTTTCTGGCCAAAGGATTTTACCTTTGTTTGTCCCACAGAAATCGCTGCATTTGGCCAACTCGAATCACAATTTCAAGATCGTGACGCCCAAGTACTTGGCGTTAGTATAGACTCGGAATTCGTGCATTTAGCATGGCGTAAAGAAAAAGCAGAATTAAATCATTTGCCTTTTCCCATGCTGTCCGATATTAAAAGAGAATTATCAGAAAGTTTGGGCATATTAAACAATATTGAAGGTGTCAGCGAACGAGCGACGTTCATCGTGGATCCGCAAGGCATCACACGTTTTATCATGGTGAATGATCTCAACGTTGGTCGTAATCCACAAGAAGTATTACGTGTTCTCGATGCATTACAAACAGACGAACTTTGTCCTTGTAATTGGAAAAAAGGCGAAGACACCATTCATATTGCCTAAAAAATTTTGGAGAAACCCATGTTGCAAGAATATCAAAATAAAATCCCCGATTATGCTAAGGATTTAAAACTGAATTTAAGTTCCGTACTTACCAGCAATAATAGTGATCTTACGGAATCTCAAGTGGCTGGCATCGCTTTAGCATGCGCATACGCAACCTTTGATGAAGATCTCATTCATGTAACAAGCGATTTTGCGCGTGATAAACTGAATGAAGCCGAACACAAAGCGGTAAAAGCAGCAACCAGCATTATGGCGATGAATAATGTTTACTATCGCTTTATCCATCTTGCTGAAGATAATGATTATCAAATGATGCCTGCGAATTTGCGCATGAGTGTAATGGCAAATCCTGGTATTGATAAAAAGGATTTTGAATTATTTTCACTGGCGGTCTCTGCAATTAATGGTTGCGGAATGTGTATCAGTTCACACAGTAACGTATTGGTAAAATCGGGTATCAGCAAAACAGCGATTCAGCATGCAGTTCGTATTGCAGCGGTTATTCATGGATTAGCCCAAGTGGCTGCGATTGAAAAAATACATCATTAACCCGGATATTTCACATCGAACTGCGAGGGTCGGTGTGCCGCCAACGGGAAGGTCTTTTGTTTGAAGGGCGTCGCGACCAGGGAGGGTAAGGAGCGTCGAGCACAGGATGTGCGCCCCTGAAAACAAAAGACCTTCCCGTTGGCGGCAGGGCACTTCGTGTGGCCGTCATCTTCAAAAAGCAACATGAAATATCCAGGTTAACCTGGATATTACACGGTATGGCGAACATGAATTCTTCATATACCATAAGTATCATCGTGAGGCGGAGATTCAGGAATTCCCCATCTTTCGATGGGGAATTCCTTCCCTTTCATTGACGCGGGCTGCAGGGGACCTGCATCCTCGCGATCAAGGGGGAGCGCGCAAAGCTCCCCCTGGATAATCCCCCACTGTTTCAATCTTTTGTTTTCTAAAACAATAAGTTGCCACATAATGAACTTGGGGAATTGCTGGCGGAGATTTTTATAGGGAAAACAATGCGATACTACTTAATGACCTGCTTGATATTATCCACTGCTATTACCTTTAGCGCTGAAAATTATTTTCTGTGCGGACCGGATGAAGACGGTTGCTCACCGGATGATTATCGCTATTGCATCTGTATTCCAAGAAACGATATTGAAGCAGAACAACCCTTTTGCTTAGACTTCAATACCATCACTTGCCTTCCATTGTCACAAATACCACAGTGCCCTAAAACAGATGTCTTCAAAAATCAATCAGACTGCGTCGCAACGGCATTTCAAAGTGAACCCGACCCTCCGTGTGGGATAACCAGCAAGGCATTTTGTCAAGAACAACATATTCCTATTCTGGATGTTTCGCATCAAAGAACAATAGTCGCACACACGGCAAGGGTGTCGCCTCGGATTAACCCGGATATTTCACATCGAACGGCGAGGCTCGGTGTGCCGCCAACGGGTAATGAAAAACTACCCCTTACAAATTCACAACAGTCGCTTGCATAATAAAATAAAATACAAATAAGAGCGCAAGTACAATTAACGTCGCATTTAACTCATGAATTTTTCGACCAATTAATTTGATCATCGTATAACTGATGATGCCAAGACCAATGCCATTGGCAATGGACAGGGTATACGGAATCATAATGGCGGTTAATGCGCCGGGAATAGATTCCGTAATATCATCCCAGGGAATTTCCACCACATTGCGAATCATTAAGCAGGCAACGAATAATAATGCGGGCGCCGTTGCAAAATCTGGTATCGTGGCCGCTAATGGTGATAAAAATAAAGAAAATAAAAATAATATTCCAACAACCCAAGCCGTAAATCCCGTCCGCCCCCCCGCACGAATGCCTGCAGCACTCTCTAAATAAGGACTAGGACTAGAGGTTCCCAGCAAAGCGCCAAAGACAGAAGTCATGCTGTTAGCTAACAAACCCCGAGAAACTCGTACAACAGAGCGATCTTTTTCAATAATGCGTGCATGCTGAATAAGCCCAACTAACGTTCCTGTGCAATCAAATAAATTGACAAAAAGTATCGAAAAAATAGCTGCAATCCCCTTTAAATTATCCAGTTGAACAAAACTCATTTGTAAAAATGTTGGTGTAAGCGAAGGAGGTAACGAAAAAATCCCGTGAAATTCGGACAGTTCTGCTGCCAAACCCACCAGCGTGACGACCAAAATACCAATAAGAATGGCACCAGGAACTTGATAATAATCAAGCACCACAATTAGAAAAAAACCCAAACAAAAAAACAGAGCACGCAGGTCTAAATGTCCCAATGCCATTAAGGTTTTTGAATTGGGAACAACAATGCCCGCGCTTTTCAATGCAATTAATGCAATAAATAAACCCAAACCAACCGTAATTGCTGCATTTAAACTTTCTGGAATAGCAACAACAATCCACTCACGCAATTTTGTTAGCGTGATTATTAGAAAAATAACCGACGCAAAAAAAACGGCCCCTAAGGCATCTTGCCAACTCAGACCAATATCTTGCACAATAATGTAAGTAAAATAAACGTTTAATGCCATCGCCGGCGCTAACGCAATGGGAAATCGCGAAAGCAAGCCCATTAAAAAACTGCCCACCACGACCACCAAACACGTTGCTACAAACACAGCACCATGATCCATTCCCGCTGCCGCTAAAACAGATGGATTCACAAAAATAATGTAAACCATGGTGAGAAAGGTCGTCACTCCCGCTATTGTTTCTTGTCGAAAAGACGTGTTATTTTCAGAAAATTGAAAATATCGCGCCAATACCGCTTTCATAATGGTTTCGCATCTCTAAATAGTTGAAAAAAGTTCGCTGTGGTTTGACTGGCCACTAAAGAGAAATCCATTGCTTTTAACTCTGCAATACGATCAGCAACGTAACGCACATATTGTGGTCCATTGGGTTTGCCACGAAAAGGAACGGGAGTTAAATAGGGAGAATCCGTCTCAATTAACAGGCGATCTAATGGCACTTTTTCTGCAACACTCACCACATTTTTTGCATTTCCAAAAGTAACAATACCGCTAAATGAAATATAAAATCCCAATGCCATTGCTTTTTCTGCCATCTCCCAGCTTTCTGTAAAGCAATGCATAACGCCTCTCACTTCACTCGCTTGCTCTTGTTGCATAATTTGTAATGTATCATCACGAGCATCACGCGTGTGGATAATTAACGGCTTATTCGCTTTGCGGGCCGCACGAATTTGTGTGCGAAAACGTTGCCGCATTTCTTCAAGATTTTCTTTATTGTAATAATAGTCTAATCCCGTTTCACCAATGGCAACCACCTTAGGATGTTTTGCCAACGCGAGATAGTCTTTTTCACTGGGTTCATGCGCTGTTTTATGACTGGGATGTAAGCCAACGCTCGCCCACACATTATCAAAACGCACTGCAATATCTAACACCTCCTGCGCTGTTTCTAAATCCACACCGACACAAAGAATATATTCAACTCCAGCACGCTTAGCGGTTTCAATCACCGTCGATAATTCACCACCATAATTCTCAAGGTCTAACATATTTAAATGACAATGCGAATCAACTAACATAACCTTTCCTCAACTGTTGCCACTGTAATAAAAGCGCTTCCAATAATAATTGAATATTAATACCAGCGGCTATTTGCAAACGCCCCATCGCGGCTAATAATTGCGGCAACCACAGAGCAAGTTTTTTTACATCAATTTTTGCGACCATCCCTTGTAATTCTGTAGCAATATCTGGGTTCTCTAAGGCATCCTTTGGCAAGGCGAAAGCCACACGCAAAATATCCATAGCTAACGCCAAGATAATACGCAACACCATCGCGACATTTTGTTTTAACAAATGAGTCACTACTTCCGTTGTTAACCATTCTTCACCCCACAGCTTATTCAGCATCATCATCACCTGATCGCGCAAACGTGGATATTCCTCCTCCGCCATGGCTAATGCGCGCAGCGGGGCTCCTTCACTCATCTGCAATAAAAAATCCGTATTTAACGATTTTCCCGGCAATTGTTGTTGCAACCATAGGGTTGCTTGCTCAATCGGTGGCGGTGTAAATACCAGACGCTGACAACGACTCACTATCGTTGCAGGCAACGCACCGAATTGATTTGCTACCAACAAAATAACGACGCTCCCGCTCGGCTCTTCCAAGGTTTTTAATAGTGCGTTACTGCATGCACGATTCATTAATTCTGCCGGATGAATTAAGGCAACCTGCCCTCTTGGACGAGAAGAAGTTTGGCTTAAAGCAGCAATTAATTCTCGCACTTGATCGATTTTAATCGATTTACTTTTTGCTTCTGGTGATAGCTCATAAAAATCAGGATGATTACCGGCTTGAAATAATAGACAACTGCGACACTGACCACAGGCCGCAGGCTTTTCAATATCACACAATAAAGTCATCGCCAAAGTTTTAGCAAAATTTACCTTCCCTAAACCAGTAGGGCCTAAACACAATAATGCGTGTGGAAAGCGGGCTTGCTGATACTGATTCATCAATTTCTGCCACAGCGGGCGCTGCCAGGAATAAATTGTCATAAGGTTTCCATGATGGGTTGTAAGGCGTGAACCATGTGTTGTTGTACTTGCGCTACCTCTTGTGTTGCATCGATGACATAAAAACGTTCCGGTTCACGCTCGGCTAACCCAAGATACGCGGCACGAACGCGTTTGAAAAATTCTATGCCTTCTGCTTCAATACGATCTTTCGCACCTCGACCGGATACACGCTGCAAACCCACTTCAACAGGGGCATCCAATAAAAAAGTTAAATCCGGCTGCAAATCTTTTTGCACCCAACGCGCAAGTTCTATAATATGTTGCGTCGCAATGCCTCGCCCACCACCTTGATAAGCAAAACTTGCATCCGTAAATCGATCGGATAAAACCCATTGACCCCGTTGTAAAGCAGGCAAAATGACTTGCGCGATATTTTGTGCACGTCCAGCAAACATTAATAATAATTCCGTGTCAGACGTCATCGGCTCTGTGTAATGCCCCAATAAAACCTGACGAATGGCTTCTGCGATGGGGGTGCCTCCGGGTTCGCGCGTGAATACCACAGAAATGGAGTGCTGCTGTAAATAGCGTTGTAAAAATTGCAGCGCCGTCGATTTTCCAACCCCTTCAATACCCTCCAATGAAACAAAATATCCTTGTTTATTTTTCATAACGACTCACTATTCAGATGATGGTTGTGGCACACCGTTTTTTTCCCGTTGATTTTGATAAGCTTTAATCGCCTGCAAATGCGCCTCGTAGTTTTTTGAAAAGATATGACCGCCATTTCCATCCGCCACATAAAATAAAAAATCGACCGTTGCAGGATGCAGCGCGGCTTGTATGGAAGATTCGCTCGGCAATGCAATCGGTGTAGGCGGTAATCCAAAATGCAAATACGTATTATAAGGGGTCAAGATTTTAAAATCAGAATGTACAATGCGCTGTCTCTGCTTGCCTAAACCATATGAGATCGTGGGATCCACCTGCAGTCGCATACGTTTTTTCAACCGATTGCTGACCACAGCAGAAATCAACCATTTTTCCGAAGTGATGCCCGTTTCTTTCTCGATAAGAGAAGCGACAATTAAAGCCTCATAGACATTTTGGTAAACTAACCCACGAGATCTCGCATTCCAAGCTTGCTGCAACACATGCTTCATCTTCAAAAATGCTTGCTGCAAAATCGTAAAATCGCTTTGCCCCCACGTATAAAAATAAGTGTCGGGATAAAATAAACCTTCCGCCTGTCGATAGGGTGAACCAAGCATTTTTAAAACTTGTGTTTCATTGAACTGCTGGGTCATATGTTTTAAATACCCATTTTCTCGCAATGCTTTTAGCAATTCCGCATAAGTCCAACCTTCAATAATCGTAAACGGTCGCATCAACACGTGGCCAGTGACAATATGATTTAACAATTGTTCGAAGGTCGTGCCTTGTTTAATTTCATACTCGCCCGCTTTCAGATGATTTGAAACTGTGCGAATGGAAGCGAACGTTTTCCAGGCAAAAGGATGTTTGAGCAGCTGCTTTTCATGCAACAGTTGAATAAGATAATTTGTCCCTTTACCCGGTGGTAACTGAATGGTAACGGGTGACTGCCCTGCCGATAATAGTGGCGTCTTTTTAAACTGGTAAAAGCTAATGATTACCCACAACGCTGCCGTTAGGATAACCATCAACGAAAAAAATAACCAAATTTTACGGACGATTGACATTTCAAAAGTCTAGCGTTGATTGACTAAGAAGAAAAGCAATTATGAAAAAAGGAAGTTGTAAAAATCCCCGGGCTTACGCCCGGGGTATTTTTCCTATATGAATTTCGCCTGCTCGGGAAACCCTCGCGGAGGGCGACCCAAGTTCGTGCACGTTTCTATACGCGGCGAAAAATGAGTGACGTGTTTGTGCCGCCAAATCCAAAAGAATTCGACAATGCAGTATTAATTTTCATCGGCTGCGCCGTATGGGCAACAAAATTTAAATCACAGCCCTCATCAGGATGATCTAAATTAATGGTCGGCGGAGCGACATTATCGCAAATCGCTAAAATAGTGATAATGGCTTCAATGGCACCCGCAGCCCCTAAGGTATGACCCAGCATCGACTTGGTCGAACTCATCGCCAATTGATAAGCATGATCGCCAAAAACAAGCTTTGCTGACAATGCTTCAATCGGATCACCGGTCGGCGTAGAAGTGCCATGTGCATTAATGTAAGCAATATCAGAAGGGGAAATTTTTGCATCGGCCAACGCATTTTGAATACACAACACAAATCCTTTCGCATTGGGCTCTGGCGCTGTCATGTGATAAGCATCTGCGCTCATACCAAAACCGATCAATTCCGCATAAATCTTTGCGCCCCGCTTTTTCGCGTGTTCATATTCTTCTAATACAAGAACCCCTGCACCTTCTCCCAACACAAATCCATCACGGCCCTTGTCCCATGGGCGACTGGCTTGCTCTGGCGCATCATTACGGCGCGACAAAGTCCGCGCTTGAGAAAAACCGGCGATACACAAAGGAATCGTCGACATTTCAGCACCACCAGCAACCATAACGTCTGCAACGTTATCGCGAATCAGTCGGGCCGCATCGCCAATATTGTGCCCCCCCGTCGCACAGGCGCTCACAATAGAATAATTAGGGCCTTGCATATGGTATTTCATAGAAATTAAACCAGGGATCATATTTACAATCGCCCCTGGAATGAAAAAGGGTGACACGCGTCTAGCGCTCACTTCTAATGCTTCAAAATTTTCAACAATCTTGGGCAAGCCACCGATTCCAGAGCCAACAACAACTCCAGCGCGACCCGCAGTGGCTTCCGTCATTTGCAGATTGGCATCTTCAACGGCTTGTCGAGCGGCTTCCATCGCATATTGAACGAAGACGTCTACTTTACGTGCCTCTTTGACTTCCATGGCCAATGTTGGATCAAAATTCTTGACTCTTGCCGCAAACTTAACCTGCAAATCATCGGTATTGAAGTCAGTGATGGTCTGTGCCCCACTCTTACCCGCCAACAATGCTTGCCATGTTTGAGAGACGGTATTACCCAACGAGGTCACCGCCCCCATCCCCGTCACTACAACTCGTCGACCCGTCAAGAAACGCCTCCAAGACAAATTTGAATAGAATATTTAAAATTATTCTTCTGAGGTGTGCGCTTTAACATATTCAACAGCTTGTTGAATCGTTGTGATTTTTTCCGCTTCTTCATCAGGAATATTAGTGCCAAACTCTTCCTCCAACGCCATCACTAACTCAACCGTATCTAATGAGTCAGCACCTAAATCGTCAACGAATGAAGCGTCGCTAGTAACCTCTTCTTCCTTTACACCGAGTTGTTCAACGACAATCTTCTTAACACGTTCTTCAACTGTAGCTGCCATAATAGCATTTCCTCTCAATAAGTTTACTGGTCCAAAGACTGGACCCATGATATCACGTTAAAAAGTGTATTCAATAGTTTAGTATCTTTAACAGCAATTCCCGACGAAGACTCGCCAGACAGGGATCACCGAAAATAACTGCTATACCATACACATTCCACCATTGACATGCAACGTCTGACCGGTGATGTAATCTGCCCGATCATCGACAAAATAACCTACTGCATAAGCGATATCTTCAGGTTTTCCCATGCGTTTCATTGGGATCGCTGCTAAAATCGCTTCTTGCTGTTTTTCATTAAGACGATGGGTCATATCGGTAGAAATAAACCCAGGTGCAACTGCATTAATCGTAATACCATAACCCGCCAATTCCAAAGCCATCGCTTTGGTAAAACCAATAAGGCCTGCTTTTGCAGCAACATAGTTTGCTTGGCCTGGATTTCCCAACACGCCAACCACCGAAGTAATATTAATCACTCGGCCATAGCGATTTTTTAACATCGATTTTATCGCTAATTTTGTAAGGCGATAAACACTCGTTAAATTGGTTTCAATCACTTCATCCCATTGTTCTTGTTTCATGCGCAATAATAAATTATCGCGCGTAATACCCGCATTATTAACCAATGCGGTTATCGCGCCATACTTTTTCTGAATTTCTTCAAACATCGCCATCACATTGGCTTCATCACAAACATTCAATAACATGCCTTGACCAGAAATGTGGTGTTCACGCAAATAATGAGAGATTTTATCGGCACCTTCCGCCGTAGTTGCGGTGCCAATCACCGTCATGCCTTTTTTTCCCAATTCGCATGCAATAGCTGCGCCAATACCTCGCGTCGCCCCCGTCACTAATGCAATTTTTTTCTCTGGAATTTCACTTATTTTTCCCATAACACGCTCCTTTTTCCACTTTTTGATGTTCGGCTATATGGCGCTGTGCTTCACTCAGTAATTCAGACGTGCCTGTGGGTAATATCGTTACCAAACGCTCGATTCGTTTTATTAAACCGCTCAACACGTTCCCAGGTCCGCATTCAACAAAAATGGATATGCCATCAGCAACTATTTTTTGAATGGTTTCAACCCAGCGCACGGGAGAAACCAATTGTTCTACTAATAGGGTCGCTATTTTTCCTGAGTCCGATTCTGTTAAAACAGTCGCATTATGAATCACAGGAATAACCGGTTTCTGTAGCGTCATTTGCATTAAATCATTTTGCAATTGATCAGCCGCTGGTTGCATTAAGCGTGAATGCGAGGGCACACTAACTGGAATGAGTTTCGCTATTTTGGCGCCTTTTGCTTTTGCACATTCAATCGCACGTTGAACAGCCGCTTTGTCACCCGCAATGACAACCTGACCGATGGAATTGAAATTCGCGGGAGCAACGATCTGACCCTCCTGCGCCGTTTCACAAATCACTTCAACTTCCGCGTCCGTTAACCCAATGATGGCTGCCATTGCCCCAACACCCACAGGAACCGCTTGCTGCATATACCATCCGCGCTTCGCCACCAATTCAATGGCCAATTGAAAGGGCAATACTTCTGCTACCACTAATGCGGCAAACTCACCTAAACTATGACCCGCCATCACCTTGGGTTTCAATGGAGTTAAAGACTGCCAACATCGAAAAACGGCGATATCTGCAGCGAGCATAGCGGGTTGCGTAATTTCAGTTTGATTGAGACGCTCTTCAGGGCCACGCTGCACAATATCCCATAAATCATCGTGCAAAACATCAGAAGCCTCTTGGAAGGTTTCGGTTACACACGGAAATTCCACCGCTAATTCTTTTAGCATTCCTAAAAATTGTGAACCCTGACCCGGAAAAACAAAGGAAAATGGTTGTGACATTGTACGAAAACCCTTAAAATTTCACCAACGCTGAACCCCAGGCTAACCCGGCACCAAAGGCTTCTAGTAGAAGAATTTCACCCCGTTTGACTTGTCCTTTCCGCACAGCATAATCCAATGCAAGCGGGATTGAAGCGGCGGAAGTATTACCGTGTTCTTCAATGGTCAAAATCACGCGTTCCATAGGTAACCCGAGTCGTTTCGCGGTTGCCATGATGATCCGCAAATTCGCTTGATGAGGAATAAGCCAATCGATATCGGATTTTTTAATTCCACTTTTTTTAACCGTTTGTTCAACAATGTCGCCAAGCTTAGTCACAGCTATTTTAAAAACTTCATTGCCGCGCATTTGAATATGTTGATTTGCATCCGCATGTGTAATGGTGTTATGAGAAGAAATTAAATCCGCATAGCCTCCGTTGGCATGTAAATGCGTCGCTAAAATTCCAGGTTCTGCTGATTTCGTTAAAACGACCGCTCCTGCACCATCACCAAACAAAATACACGTACCGCGATCCTTCCAATCGACCAATCGGGTTAAACCATCCACACCAACCACTAATACGTTTTTGACGGTGTCGCTTTTCATGAATTGATCAGCAACACTGAATGCGTACACAAACCCCGCGCAAGCGGCATTTAAATCAAACGCAGGCACATCTTCTTTAACACCTAAATCACGCTGCAAAATACACGCATTGCTGGGAAAATGATGCTCGGGCGTCGCCGTTGCCACAATAATCATGTCCAGCGCTTGCGCTGAAATTCCCGCCATTTCCAATGCATTTAATGCGGCGTGCTTTGCCATGGTCGTCGTGGTATCCGCACTATTAGCAAGAATATGACGACGACGAATACCCACGCGTTTCATGATCCATTCATCATCGGTTTCAACCATTTTTTCCAAATCGGCATTTGACAGGATCTTTTCAGGAACATAACCGCCTGTTCCAGCGATTCGGGCATAACTCATGCTATCACCTTCTTGTCTAAAACAATTAACGTGACTCTCTGACTTTTAATAATCTTTCAATTTGTTGCTTAATTAACTGGGGAATATTTTTTTCCGTCTCAAGAACGGCTTCTTCAATGGCGTAAGTAAAGGCATTAATGCTCGCCCCACCATGACTTTTTACGACAATACCATCTAATCCAATTAAAACAGCGCCATTATGCCTTTCAGGATCAATTCTTTTAATCACTCGTTTAATCAAAGGGCGTGCTGGAGCAATTAAAAGTTTGGTAAAAAAATTTCGTAAAAATTCTTCGCGCGCAAAACCCGCCACGAGCTTAATCACACCCTCGATGGATTTCAGCATGACATTACCGACAAATCCATCACAAACGACGACATCTGCACTGTTATCAAATAAATGATTTGCCTCGATGTAACCAACATAATTCAATGCTTCATTTGCCACTAACAATTCCGCTGCCTTTTTAACAAGTTCATTCCCTTTAATTTCTTCTTCGCCAATATTTAACAAGGCAATGCGTGGACGTTGAATGCCATCAATTTCCGATGACAACACAGATCCCATCACTGCAAATTGGTAAAGATTTTCAGGAGTCGAATCAACATTGGCGCCTAAATCTAAAATTCGCGTTTCTTTCCCATTATGTGATGGGAAACCCGTCACAATGGCAGGTCGATCAATACCCGGTAACGTTTTTAAAACAAAACGCGCCATCGCCATTAACGCTCCCGTATTACCAGCGCTTACGCAGGCATGCGCTTTCTGTTCTTTCACTAAATCCAATGCGACACGCATTGAAGAGTTTTTTTTCTGACGTAATGCGGTGCCAGGTGATTCATCCATCCCAACGACTTCAGCCGCATGCTGAATGGTCATCCGATTTGCACCCGTTTTGATGTATTGCCTAACAAGCGGTTGGAGCTCTGCCTCATGTCCCACTAGAATTAAATGGACTTTTGAGTGTCGCTTCAATATCTGAGCCGCAGCAGGGACCACAACCTTGGGACCATGGTCGCCTCCCATTGCATCCAGTGCAATTGTCTTCGACATTACGAATTACTCTTCGTTATCCGACTCGAATTCTTCTTTCTCAGGCAAAACCCGACGGCCTTTGTAGTAACCATCTGGACTTATGTGATGCCGTAAATGTCGCTCGCCTGTCGTTGCGTCCACCGATAAGTTAGACCTCGTTAAGGCATCGTGCGCACGACGCATACCGCGTCTTGAGCGAGATTTACGATCTTTTTGAACTGCCATAGTTATTTACTCCACTACATTAATACGTGAGAAGTGACTGTCGCGAGATGGTAGCGAGAACTGATCTTTCTGTCAAATGAAGAAACAGGAAAGCGGCAGGGCCCGCGAACAGGGAGAAGTAGGCACCAGTAACATCAATGCAAGGCGACACGCCCACTCAAACCTCAAATCCGCTTCGACTTGAGCTGCTGCAAACACCGCTGCAATTCATCCGGCAAAAGCACACAGAGGCCTATGGATTCCTCTGGAATATCCGCAAGTGGGCAATAAATACTGGAAGCATGCAGAAATAAGCGTTTCAACCCCTTCTGTTTCATTGCATGATTAAACTCACGGTCCCCATATTTATCATCCCCAGCAAGGGGATGCCCAATATGCGCCGCATGCACCCGGATTTGATGCGTTCGACCGGTTATAATGGTCGCCTCAACCAATACCGCCTGATCAAACTGCCGAAGGGGTCTAAAAATCGTCTCAGAAGGCCTACCTTCCTCTTCATCAACCACCACAATCCTCTCCCCATTCGCCAAATGATTTTTGCGCAATGGGGCTCGAACACCACGGATACTTCCACTCAACCAACGCCCTTGCAACAGGGCAACATAATGTTTTTTCACTCGTTGTGCGCGCCAACACTCGTGAATTTGAGCTAGAATGGATCTTTTTTTGACAAGCAATAAACATCCCGAAGTTTCTCGATCCAAGCGATGAGCAAGCTCCAAAAATTTGCACTGTGGCCGTAAGACACGAATAGCTTCGATGAGGCCTGCTTTAATGCCCGTCCCCCCGTGCACAGGCATACCGGCAGGTTTATCCACCACCATAAATTGTTTTGTTTCTTGTAAAATACTGGACTCAATTTGCTGCAACATACGTTGAGGTGGCAACGATGGTGCTTTCTTTTCCGTCATACGTAGGGGAGGAATACGGACAACATCTGCGCATCGCAAACGATACTCCGGTTTTACCCGTTTCCGATTCACGCGCACTTCGCCTTTACGTAATGCACGGTAAATACGTGCTTTTGGCACGCCTTTACACTGAGTCACCAGGAAATTATCCATGCGCTGGTTTTCATTTGCTTCTGTTATCGTCGTATTGATGACGGCTATTTTGTTCATTATTAATTCATTTTTAAACGATTGCTGAAACGCACAAAGCCTGTTATATTCAATCGAAAAGTATATATCGGTCTTGATAAAAATGATCATCTGAATATAGAGACTGAATTGCACTTATAATACGCGCTAGCCAAAAGGATTGGAACAAAATTACTTTTTACGTTAGCGAATTTTTAAATTAAAAGAATACATAGTGATATTAATTGCGCTCCCATCACGGAAGGGGTTTATAAATATAACAGCGCCTACCTCACAAAAGAATAGGCGAGCTTATCTCAGTCAAATTAAGTTAAGCTACGGAAATTTATAATAAAATCGGGATATACTGCTGAGACAGCGGTTTCCGGCGAACCCACATACCGCGTTGTGGTTGAGCGCCTAGAAATAGGTTGAAAATAAAATGAAACGAATGTTGATCAATGCAACTCAACATGATGAAATTCGAGTTGCAATTACGGATGGTCCTCAGTTAATTGATTTAGACATCGAAGTCTCCGGTCAAGAACAAAAAAAATCCAATATTTACAAAGGCGTTATCAGCTCCATCGAGCCTAGTTTAGGTGCTGTGTTTGTCAATTATGGCAGCGAACGGCATGGTTTTTTGCCGCTGAAAGAAATTTCCCACGAATATTTTCTTACGAAAGATCCTGAGCAATTAGAAAATCCAGACATTAAAAAAGTCCTTCGTGAGGGACAGCCTCTCGTCATTCAAGTCGAAAAGGAAGAACGCGGCAGTAAAGGCGCTGCCTTAACCACGTTTATCAGCCTTGCTGGCTCTTATCTGGTCTTAATGCCCAATAATCCTCGTGCCGGTGGCATTTCACGCCGCATTGAGGGTGAGGAACGCGATCAACTTCGCACCGCCATTGGCGAACTCAGCATTCCTGAAGAAATGGGTGTCATTATTAGAACCGCTGGCGTAGGCAAACTCAAATCCGAACTGGAGTGGGATCTCACCATACTACTGCGCTACTGGGAGGCCATCAAGCAAGCAGCGACCATTCGATCTGGCCCTTATCTGATTCACCAAGAAAGTGATGTGATTATCCGTGCGATTCGCGATAATCTGCGCCAAGACATTGAAGAAATCATCATCGACGATGAAAATGCGTATCAACGCGCCTTTAATTACCTGAGTCAAATCCGTCCGGATTTTATTAATCGCTTAAAACTTTACAAAGATGCTTTGCCGCTTTTTAGCCGCTTCCAAATCGAGCAGCAGATTGAAACCGCTTATCAGCGGGAAGTCCGATTACCTTCGGGCGGCTCTCTCGCCATCGACCACACCGAAGCGCTGGTTGCGATTGATATCAACTCCGCACGTGCAACAAAGGGCAGCAACATCGAAGAAACGGCGCTCAATATCAACTTAGAGGCGGCAGAAGAAATTGCTCGTCAATTAAGAATTCGTGATATCGGTGGATTGGTTGTCATCGACTTTATTGATATGACCCCCGTTCGACACCAGCGTGAAGTAGAAAATTGCCTGCGCAATGCCTTGCGCCATGACCGTGCCCGTATCCAAATCGGTCGAATTTCTCGTTTTGGCCTGATGGAAATGTCGCGACAACGCATTCGCTCATCACTAACAAAATCAAATCATTTGACTTGTCCCCGTTGCGAAGGGCAAGGAACCATTCGCAGTATTGAATCACAGGCATTAGCCATTATTCACTTATTGCAAGAACAAGCAGCAAAATCGAAAAGCATTCATTTCCAACTGCAACTACCGTTGGATCTTAATACTTTTATTACGAATGAAAAACGTGGCCTCATTAGCGAAATTGAACGACTGTGTCAGGTAAAAATTACCATTCTGCCCAATGAATTTTTGCAATCACCCCAATACGTTTTAAAACAACTGAAATGTAATCAGGATCAATTGGACCATGGGCAAGGCGTTGCCAGTTATAAACTTTTAAGATCCATTAAAACAGAATCCAATGGTACATCGAAAAAAACCGCCATCATCAAACCACAAGCGGAACCTGCCATTAATCAATTTCTTTCTACGGCAATTCCGTTGATGCCAACACCATCGGCAAAACCAACCGCAAGTAATAGTTTGATTAAACGGTTATGGACTAAAATGTTTGGCGCAGAAACACAAATGGTCACCAAACCACCGATATCCACGCCAGACGATCCTCAACGCTCCCAGGATCATCGTCATCAGCGCGGCAAAGCAACGGGAGAAAAATCGGGTCGTCATCATCACCGACACCCGCGTCCTGATAAAAGACAACAACCACAACATCAACATTCGCAAGACAACGACAAACAAGAAACAGCGCGAAGTGGCCAACAACCTGCTCGCGGTGGACGCACGAGACGCGGATCTCGTGGTGGGCAACATCGCCGCCACAATCCAAACCGACATCATCACTCGCATGGTGATCATCATCCCGAAAATCCTCCGCCACAATCTGGCAGTACTCGCGACTTTCAACCGCCTTATCCAGAGGATATCGATGACGTGTTACCACAATCCGAAAACCCAAGAACGTTTGACGATAAACATTCTGATGTACCGGATGATGATGGCCGCGGTAATAAGTAATGGCTTTATGTTGAATAGAGTGGGGAATCAAATTCCCATCGGCGAAGCGGATGACGCATCGAACTACGAGGGTCGGCGTGCCGCCAACGGGAAGGTCTTTTGTTTGAAGGGCGTCGCGACCAGGGAGGGTAAGAAGCGTCGAGCACAGGATGTGCGTCCCTGAAAACAAAAGACCTTCCCGTTGGCGGCAGGGCACTTCATGTGGCCGTCATCTTCCAATAGGCACTCGTTACCTCAATGCAAGGCGACACCCCATCAGCTTTTTCTTGCGATGAAAACACCGTATTCAACCCTATGCTGTTGAAACGCGTCGCGCATTAACTTAATTTGCTTTGCAAAACGCAATCCGCGCAATCCACCTATTTTAAGTAAACGGATAAAGGAATAGGCACTGACCAATGAAATACCCACCTCCCAACTCTTTGCCACATAAACCGACCAATCCAATGCTTTTTCTACCGTAAAATGGCATTTCGTTAATAGTTCTTTATAGTAATCGATAGTCGGTATGTAAGGTAAATCAAACGCACGGCATAATCGCTGATATTGCTGCGCATACTGACCTTCGTAACTTCCTTCGCTCGAACACCATGTCGCCAACATGAGTTGCCCACGGGGTTTTAAGACACGAAAAGCTTGCTGTAGAAATAATTTTTTATCGAAAAATTGTTCGCAACTTTCCAGCGACCAAACAATATCAATTGAATTGCTGGTGATACTTTTCATGGATAAGGCGTCTTCCCATTTAAATAACACGGATTTTACGTTTTCCATACGAGCACGTTCTCTTGCAATGGAAATTTGTTTTTCGCTGAGCGTAATACCCATCACTTTGGCCGCGTGTTTTTTAGCAAGATAAAGACTGCTGCCACCCATGCCACATCCCACATCCAAAATATGTTGAGCAGGATCCAATTGCAGTAATTCAACTAATTTGGTAATGAGTTTTTCCTGCGCTTCCAATGGGGTTAACAGAGATTCATCATAATAGCCATGATGGATATGAGGGCCCCAAATACTCGCCCACCCTTCAGAAACCGTATTCCAAAAATCACTAATCACGCGCGTGATTTTATCTTGATCCCATGAAATGGGTTGGTCGGTGGCTATTTTGAGTTTCACGCAAACACTCCTTTTTAAAAAATTCTATAGTGTTTCAGATAAATATTTTGGTAAAAATAAACTATTTTAATTGTCTTACCGGCAATGGTGCTCACTGTCGAGCTTCCCTCTCCCGCCTGCGGGAGAGGCTAGGAGAGGGTTGGCTTCTAATGGCACGATCATTTTCACCAAAATATTTATCTGAAAAGCTATAGATTGCTCCTATGCAACCACACCCAATAAAACAGACTCTAACGTCAAGCCAGGACCAAACGCACAACTAAAAATATTTTTTCCATGATCCGATTTTTTAATGTCTTGCCATAAGGCCTGTAAAACGAATAATATGGTCACCGAAGACATATTGCCATAATTTCGCAGCACATGATAAGAATACGAATTTTGCTCTTTGGTAATCGACAATGCTTTTTCACAGGCTTCTAAAATTTTTAACCCTCCGGGGTGAATGGCAAAAAAATCAATTTCATCGCGTTGCAAAGCCGCTTTTTCGAAAAGCTGGTGAGCAAAATGTTCAATACCCCGCTCTATGACGTCAGGAACATAAGAACTTAAAATAATATCGAATCCAGAATCAGCAATGGTCCATGCCATTTCATGTTGTGTTTTCGGCAAAACATCGCAATAAAAATGATTCAGCGAAAAATATTTCTCTTTTTCCGGTGACGCCTGTACCATAACGGCCGCAGCACCATCAGAAAAAAGTGCGTTCGAAATAATATGATCTTTATGCCGACTTTTTTGATAATGGATCGAGCAAAGCTCCACGGCAACAATGAGGACACGCGCGTTAGGTTCCGCTTTACAAATACTATCAGCGACTTTGAGCGCATTAAAAGCGCCATAACAACCCATAAAATTAATGCACGTACGCTGAGTGGATGAAGACAACCCACAATGACGCACGATATCAAGATCAATGCCAGGTGCATACATCCCGGTGCAACTCACCGTAATTAAATGCGTAACCTCTGTTATTGAAAAATTCGCTTGTCCCGAAAAACACTGAGCAATCGCTTGCAACGCTAAAGGCAAGGCATTATTTTTATAAATTTGCATACGCGCCGCCGTGGTTGGCAACGAAGCGGTTGGATCTTGCGGAAAAAAAATATTTTCCGTGCCTTCCCGAAGGCCGTCACTAAATACACTATAACGATAATCAATACCAGTGGCTTTATAAATAGAAGTTAATAATCGAGTTTCCGCCGCAGAGAGTTGCAGTACACGGGTAAGTAAAGCAACAATCTCTCGTTGACTACGTTTATAAGTGGGGGTTGCCGTCCCAATGGCCGTGATAGCCGCTTCCTTCAACATCATGTTATCCAAATTAATAGCGAAACCAAACTCTGGGCTAACACGCTCAGGGTTTGAGGATATAACTGTCAAAAGATTCTATCAGATGCAAAACCTAAAAGGCATTAATATCGCAATTCTGCTTCCAATGCAAAATGATCCGATAAATCGGTATTGCCATAAGGTGTGCCTGTATACATTTTTGGATTTTCCACCCCTCGCATCACACGCACATGTGTTTGGTACAAAATAGGGTGCTGATAATTCATCAAAGGGAGCACGTAGTCGTAACTTCCCAGCACAGGATCAATGTTCATCGCATTGAGCGTGTAATTACTGGTATAAGGCAAAATAGCGATATTTGAATAAGGCTGATACTGAGCCGTAACCGTTTGCAATAAATAATTAAATTCACTGCAATCCCTCTTTTGCTGACACAATGCTGCATCCACATTTAAATCACCCACCAAAATCACAGGATCGCCCACGGGAATATTTTGTTGCCGCAGTGCCACGGCCAATTCTTGCAATTGTGCATCGCGCGCCGCACGATCCGCCGCTAAGCTGTCTGGATTCGTCCCTTCATCCGCTTGCGTGTGCGAACCCAAAATATGATATCGCTTACCATTTTTATTAATACTCACCACTAAAAAGCCTTTCGCCGCAGAGCAGTCAATACCATGACACGCATTAAATGATTGTTGATACTGCTTTTCAATCGGCCAATGACTGTAAATCATCACTCCACCCGACAATGTGGCACTCGTATCAATAGGACCATATTGATAGGGATATGGCGCACGCATTAATTCACTGAAACGATTTCGTAAATCACGATCCATCAATTCACCCGCAACAACAACGTCATAATTTTGGGTTTTATTAGCGATTTCTTTAATGCGCTCATTAGGACGATTCATCATCATTCCACCAACCCATCCATAAAAAGGCCAAAGCTGCATATTGTAGCTTAAAATCGTAAGATGGTTTGGATCCTTGCTGCGTTGAAACGTTTTTTCAGGTGCTTGAATTACAAAAAACATCCCATCCACGTCTTGAAAATTCATGTGTGGATTTGGAACCGTATACTTCACCGGTGTTGCATAAACTTGTAAATCACCGTTGATGTGTTGCCAATAAGTTTTGCTCGTATCGGCAACGCGGCTAAAAAAATCGTGTGCTTGTGAATAGGCATCCTTCACGGTTGCTTTAACAACCGTCGAACCAATGAGATTAGCCTGTACGGTAGTTTGTAACGTCATCACACGCGTGGTTAAAGCCGCATCATTATATACCTCAACGTTGTAAAAATACTTCTTTCCAGCCTTTAGCCCTTGATCGTAATTAAGGCATCCTATTTGCGTACGCTGATAGGGCGCTAACGTTTTCATCCCTTCGGCTGAATAACGACAGCTCTGCAGGTCCGAAGAAACAATGGGTTTCAGATAGAACGTCTGCTCTGTATCGTTTTCTATGTTTATATCATAGACAGCTAACGTCGAAAGTGGTAATACTAATAAAGCCAACAACACATATTTTGAATAATTTACATATTTCATGAACAACCTGCATAACGAGTGTCGCCTTGCATTACAGTTATATTATGCGGTAAAAACCTTAAAGTATTATTAAACACGGGTGGCGCGGGCCCTGAAGAGAGTAGCATTTACGTCATGAAAAAGTACTTAACCTAGATATCTCATGTTGTTTTTTTTGAAGATAACGGCTACACAAAGTGCCCTGCCGCCAACGGGAAGGTCTTTTGTTTTCAGGGACGCACATCCTGTGCTCGACGCTCCTTACCCTCCCTGGTCGCGACGCCCTTCAAACAAAAGACCTTCCCGTTGGCGGCACACCAGCCATCGCAGTTCGATGTGAAATACCTGGGCTAATAATGAAGTGAAGGAGGCTGAACAACGGGAACTATTTCGCTATGCGATCTTTCTCGTTCTCGTTTCGTTCCAGCAAACAATCCATTGCTTGAAGCACTTATTGGTTGAATCGGTGCTGGCTTCTCCCCCTGCGAAAACGAACGTGGTCGTGTCGGTGTCGGTTGCGGTGCGATTTTCAGGCTTGGTTTTATATTCGAATCTTGTCGTTTCGATACCGCTTCAGGAGGTTTAAAGTCAGTGACCGGTGCAGTGGTCGTGTAATCACTGTAAGCATGCTTAACGCCCGTTGCTGCACACCAAGTCACACCAATCGAAAACAGAAGAATACCCGGAAGGATTAAAGCACTGCCCGCACCAAAAAAAGGTAAAGCCCCAATGCCACCTAACACCAAAAGCACACCCGCTGCCATTGCAGCCACTCCCAACAAATAAGAACTGCTGTATTTCAATTTGCTGGATAAAGAACGTTGCTCACGACCGAATGCCAGACGCTGAGCAACACTTCTATCCTGGTGCTCACGTGCTATCCAATTGTTTTTGATTTCTTGCTGCGGCATTTTATTAAAAGCAGCATACACGGTTTGAATTTCTAATACCTGATCGTTCTGAATGTTTTCTTGCATTTTTCTAACATGCGGTTTCAACAGTTCTTTATACACGAACTGTCTGTATTTTTTGATCGCGCTCTCCGGCGTCACTGCTTTTTGGTTCAGTAAGTTAGCCAATGTTTCTTTCAATACTTCGGAACAAATCTCATCATCTAACAAAGACAATTCAGAAGAAAAAGATTTCGACATGCCAACCGATAATTTTTTTATGCGTGATGCCGACATTTGCTCTCGCAATGCACTACTTATTGCCAATAGTGTTTGACTTTGCTCATCATGCAGCGCTTGCAATTTTTTAAAAATATCGCCGCTTGTTTCTGGCGTCACCCCTAAATCAACCAATAACTGCACGGTATTGTGTTGTTTCTGTAAATCCGTTAGTGGCCAATACGCTTCAAATTCTCCAAGATCCTGCTTAAGATGTAAAAACCATTTCACAATAATACTATGTAGGCTCTTAGCAAATGGCGTGTCGTCATTAAAATCAACATGGAGTTCCAACTTGTTAAAAGAATGAGGAAAACAAATTGCATGGGTCACCATCATTAAAAAATCGGAATCATTATCGTGTTGTAAAGGAAGGTCAATCTTGCGTAAATATCCTTTGGCTTTGTGCAATAAATTTAAGCGGGGGCTGCGCAAGATGGCGAAGGTATCCAGTGCAGTCATAGCCACAAGCGATAATTCCGGATCATTCGAGCGTTGCTTACACAGTTTCTCCCATCGATCTTGTAATTCACCAGGGGTGTCCGAAATTCGGTAACAACTGATCTGAATTTTTTCATAACCCTCAAGCTGTTTGACATCTTCAACATACTCCTTATCGGTCGAAGTTCCATCTAATAACGATAGTATTTCGCCATCAATTTCACCGACCAGCTGTGTGAAATCCCGGAACCAAGCAATTTGTGCCTCACTCCACATGATCGATAGCATACTATTCCCCATCGCTAAACAAAAACCGAACCTTCCCCTCAGTTTACTCTCTTATTGTTAAAGAAAAATGAAGATAACAACGATAAAATTGATCAAGATCTGTGCAAGACAAAAATTGAAACTGGCTTTTGTAGGGTGGATTAGCGCCCGAAGGGTGCGTAATCCACCGATAAAATGCCATTTCCACGGTGGATTACGGTGCCTTTCAGGCACCTAATCCACCCTACGAATTTTTTAAGGAATTCTCCATCGGAAAAGCATCACGACCGTGCAAACTGCTGACGTATCGCCTTTAAATCCGCTTCGGTATCAACCCCCCGCGGAATACGGTTTTGTTTGACAATACCCATTTGAATGCGACCACCGTGCCACAACACGCGCAGTTGTTCCAATAATTCTAACTGCTCCGCTTCACACGGCTCCATTTCAATGTATTGTTGCAGAAAGCTCGCGCGAAAAGCGTAAATACCGATATGACGATAGTGCGTACCTAGCATTTTTTTCGCGGTTTTTTCACCCATGACGAAATTATCACGCTCCCAAGGAATGGGGGCTCGACTAAAATAAATCGCTTGCTTGCGATGATTTAAAATCACTTTTGCGATGTTTGAACTAAAAAGTTCTTCCACGTCTTCAATGACACAACACAATGAGGCGATTTTTACATTATCGTGCTCATCTAACTCCTGCGCGGCTTGTTTAATCACCGACGCAGGAAGAAAAGGCTCGTCCCCTTGTAAATTAACGATAATATCATCGTCATTGTAATCCAATAAATTGACGACTTCTGCGACACGTTCTGTGCCAGACTGATGGGCCTCATTGGTCATACACACGGTCGCACCAAACTTCTCAGCCAATTCTTTGACGCGTTCATCATCCGTTGCGATAACGATGGATTCAGCACCGCTTTCCACGGCGCGTTCATACACATGCTGAATCATCGGCTTACCATTAATCTCTAATAGCACTTTTCCAGGTAAACGCGTCGCTGCAAAACGCGCGGGAATAATGACATGAAACTCCATTACAACCCCTCTTCCGCTTCAAGGCGACGTGCTTCATCAGCTAACATGACCGGGATTCCACTGCGAATCGGATACGCTAATTTGTCAAAACGGCACATCAATTCTTGTTTGTTTGAATGTAATACCAGTTTCCCCTTGCATAAGGGACACGCCAAAATATCTAGTAATGTTTGATCCATAACACTCTCAAATCGTTTATCATTGTCAGAATCAAGTTTAATCTATCATTCTGTTCACAATAATCAAGTAGGGACTGAAGAAGCACTTCCATATTCATGAAGCCAAAGCTGGGTTGCACCGGCCACAGCAGCGGGGATAACAATAAAATTTAATAAGGGGATTAAAGAAGCCACCAATACCAGCGCTCCAAAGCTCACGTTCAGCACACGCTTGGTTGCCAACATTTGCCGCATCGTTACAAAATCAATACGATGATTATCCATGGGATAGTCAATGTATTGAACCGTCATCATCCACGCACTCAATAGGTACCACAGCGGTGCGGCAAGCACTTGTAGCCCTGGAATAAAAAATAAAATCACCACCAAAATGATCCGCGAAAAATAATAGCCCATAAAATGCAATTGGCGCTTTAACATGCGCGGAGCTTCCGTAAAAATCATACGCCAACTCAACGCAGCCGCCGCAGGGTGACCCCGTAAGTGCTCTTCCACCTTTTCGGCCAAAAAACCATTGAATGGCGCTGCCACAAGATTGGCGACTAAAGAAAAGGTGTATACAAAAATCAGCAGCACCACAAGCACAAAGAGAACCCACAAGACACCCGCTAACCATTGCAGCCAACTTGGCAAAAAGTGTGCGAACCACATCGTTAGTCGATGAAATTCGTGGCCGCCATACCAAAACATCGCCATGAAGACCACCGCATTAATCGTCGCTGGAAAAACAACGTAACGTCGTAATCCTTTTTTAAAAATTAAACGGAAACCATCAATAAAGTAATTCCAGCTCGACATTCGTAACAATCAACCTTATTCTTAAAAATATTGGGATTCCCGCTCACCTTGATCGGAAACCCCAATATCTTACCCAACAATATAGACATGGGCGAGCATTCCATGCATAATCGCCGACCTATTTGTCTTTAACACGGTAGGGCTTATGGTATGGCATTGCTTAGTCTCAATGAGGTCTCCAAACAATTTGGGGATCATACTGTATTAAAACCGTTTAACCTAGAAATTCGTGACGGCGAATTTCTCACCCTACTCGGTCCCTCCGGCTGCGGAAAAACAACTTTGTTGCGTCTCATTGCCGGTTTTGAATTACCTGATACGGGTTCCATCCTCTTAAAAGGGCACGACATCACCCATATTCCCGCAGAAAAACGCCACATCAACATGGTTTTTCAAAGCTATGCGCTGTTCCCCCACATGACGGTTTTTCAAAATATCGCGTTTGGTTTGGAATGCCAAAAATTACCAAAAAGTGACATCAAGCAAAGAGTGATGGAAGTACTGGAGCGCGTACAGCTCAAACCTTTCCACGATCGCAAACCTGCCCAACTCTCAGGAGGGCAACAACAACGGGTGGCGATTGCGCGCGCCATCGTCAATGAACCTGTGTTGCTGTTATTGGATGAACCGTTAAGCGCACTCGATTACAGTCTACGGAAACAAATGCGCTTAGAACTGAAAGCGCTGCAACGCCGCTTGGGAATAACTTTTATTCTCGTCACCCACGATCAAGAAGAAGCACTCACCATGTCGGATCGCATTGTGGTCATGAATCACGGCAAAATAGAACAAGTTGGCAAACCCCGTGATGTGTACGAAGAACCGAATAATCTCTTTGTCACCCGTTTTATTGGCGAAGCGAATATTTTCACAACGCAAGTACTCAAAGCCAATGAGCATAATATGGTTGTATCCGTTGGCGGTGTAGAATATATTCTGAAAAACAAAAAAGGGTTTCAAGTCGGCGAAACGGTGCACATTGTTATTCGTCCAGAAGACATCGAAGCATGGGATAATACCGAAATCGACACCACCGAAACACTGATCCCCGCCCAAGTGGCTGAAGTCATTTACAAAGGCAGCACCGTCGACCTCGTGGTGAGGCTACGTGATGGGCAGCTCGTCTCTGCAGCAGAATTTTTTGATGAGGACGACGAAAAACTCGAATACAACATCGGTGATACCGTTTATTTAGATTGGAAAATTGGCTGGGAAGTTGTTTTACCGGGTGTCGCCTCAGATTAATGTATCTGCTGCAAAGCGGGTGACGCGAGCCAGAGATCTTGCCGCGCAGGCGAAGCCGAGCAGCGAGATGGCGAGCGGCAGGACCCGCGAACATGGAGTAGGCACCCGTTTTACCCGAAGAATAAGAACATGGCAATGCGATTATTTCGAAATAGTTCTATCACTCTACTCTATCTCTGGTTAGGCCTTTTTGCTTTTATTCCGTTGCTGCTCGTGCTTATGACCAGTTTTTTAAGCCATACTGACACAGCGCTCGTGGTATGGCATTTCTCTTTAAAAAATTATCTGCAATTTTCCAACCCCGTTTATTTCCGTATCTTCGTGCAGTCCTTAGGGTTAGCCTTTTTGGCCACTTTATTTTGTCTGATCATAGGGTATCCCGCCGCCTATCTCATTGCGCAATTATCCAAACGCAGTAAAAATCTGGCGCTGCTTTTTATCATTTTACCTTTTTGGACGAGCTCATTAATTCGCACCTACGCTATGCTCGCCATTATCAAAACCAAAGGCCTCCTGAATACTGTTCTTTTGGCGCTTGGCATTGTTGATCATCCTCTGCAACTACTCTATTCAAACACAGCCGTTTTGATCGGCAGCGTTTATGATTTACTGCCTTTTATGATTTTACCGTTGTTTGCCAACATCGATAAATTGGATAAACGTTTATTAGAAGCCGCTCGGAATTTAGGTGCAGGTCGTTTTCGTTTATTCACCCGCATTATTTTACCACTCACACTACCCGGTATTATTGCCGGCAGTCTCCTCGTCTTCTTACCAACGATGACATTATTCTATATTCCCACGATCCTGGGTGGAGCAAAAAGTATATTGCTCGGTAATTTAATTCAAAATCAATTCCTCACTATTCGGGATTGGCCTGGAGGGGCTGCCACTTCTGTCGTATTAACGGTGATCATGTTACTGCTCATTGCTTTGTATCGTCGTTTTGCCAAAGGCAAACAAAGCGAGGAATTATTAGTATGAATACACGCTTAAAGGGTCTGGGGCGCGGATTTTATTTAACGTTGATTTATCTTTTTTTGTATTTACCCATTCTAATTGTTGTGCTGTTTTCGTTTAACAATGCCCGCTTCTCATTGCTGTGGCATGGATTCACCGGGCACTGGTATCAAACATTAATGCATGATGCTGATTTAATTCAAGTGGCCGTTAATTCGCTTTTCATCGGTATGAGTGCCGCAACCATCGCGACCTGTTTAGGGGCACTCGCTACCATCAGTTTATTTCGCTATCGTTTTTGGGGTAGGAAACCCATGCACGCGGTGCTATTTGTGATGATCATCATTCCCGACATCGTGACCGGCATTGCATTGCTATTGCTCTATCGTTTTTTACACTTTTCACTGGGATTTTGGACGTTACTCTTAGCACATATTACCTTTTGCCTTCCTTTTGTGTTCATTACGGCCAACAGTCGCATTGATGGCATCGATAAATCCATCATCGAAGCGGCACGCGATCTCGGCGCCAAAGAGCACACGATTTTTTTTCGCATTATGATTCCGCTCTTGCTGCCCGCTTTAATTTCAGGCTGGCTATTAAGTTTTACCTTATCACTTGATGATGTCATCATCAGTTACTTCGTCACGGGCCCCAGTTTCGAAATCCTCCCTTTAAAAATCTTTTCCATGGTAAAGCTTGGCGTCAGTCCAGAAGTCAATGCGCTCAGTGCATTACTTTTCTTTTTTACCTTACTCATCGTCATTAGCACACAACTTTTAATGAAGAAAAAAACATGATCAGACGTTTTATCCTTATTGTGCTGCTACTACCCTTTCCCCTTTTTGCCGCCAAAAAAGTATTAAACATTTATAATTGGGCCAACTACATGCCGCACGCGGTCATTCATCAATTCGAAAAGGAAACGGGGATTCACATCAATTATTCCGAATACGACAGCAACGAAATGCTCTACGCCAAACTGAAAACCAATCCCACACTCGGATATGACATTATTGTTCCCAGCAGCTATTATGTACGACGTATGGCAAACGAAGGCATGCTACGCCCTTTGGACAAAGTCTCATTACCTAACCTAAAAAATCTGAATCCCGTCCTTTTAAATCGTGATTATGATCCCGGGAATCAATACAGCTTACCCTACACCTGGGGAGCCACCGGGATCGTGGTAAACGATCAATACTTTAATCCACAACACTTTCACCATTGGGGTGATCTGTGGAAAAAAAAGTATCGTGATCAACTGCTGATGTTGGACGATATGCGCGAAGTGTTTAGCATGGCGTTAATTCTGCTCGGCTATTCGATCAATGACACGGACCCCGCACACATCAAAGAAGCCTATGAAAAATTGCGAGTCTTGCTACCGAACATCAAACTGTTCAATTCAGATGCGGAAGAAAATATTTATGTGGATGAAGATGCAACGCTCGGACTCGGCTGGAACGGTGAAATTTTTCAAGCTTATAAAGAAAACCCTCACCTTCATTTTATTTATCCGGAACCACACTTTGTGCTATGGATTGATTGTGTTGCCATTCCCAAATACGCACCGCACTTCCAAGACGCTGAACGCTTTATTAATTTTATTAACCGTCCCGATATTGCGGCCAAAATCGCGATTTATAATGGCTTCTCTTCACCAAATCTCGCTGCTATTCACTTGCAACCCAAAGAAATGCAAGACAGTCCTGTTCTAAATCCTTCTAATCAAATTTTAAAAAATGCCGTCATGGAAAACGACCTTGGTCCTGCGAATACCACTTATGAAAAATATTGGGAGCTGCTCAAGCTGGGAGGATAAGATTGAAATATCCAAAGCGAGTGACGCAAGACAGACATCTTTATTCGGATTTCAATCGTTATTGTTACCAGCGACAGCGCTATTTCAACTAGCACTGGCTCTAGACATATGTTATAAACTGTTTACCATATAAAAATTATAAAAAATTTTTTTTGAATCTCAAGGCACTCGCGATGACCACAGAAATCCACGTTTATTCCGATGCGGCAACACCATTACAAGGTTATCTCAGTTACGAAAATGCAAAATCACCAAAACCTGCTGTATTGATTTGCCCTGATTGGACGGGGCGTAATGCCTTTGCCGACCAACAAGCCAACGCATTTGCGAAACGCGGTTATGTTGGTTTTGCCATTGATATCTACGGCAATGGCCAACAAGGCAAAGATAATGATGAAAAAAGCGCGTTGATGCAACCTTTCATGAAAAATCGCGCTATGCTTCGTCAACGATTATTAGCCGCTTTTAACAGCGTAAAAGAACTCGACGTCGTTGATTCAAAACGCATTGCCATCATCGGCTTTTGTTTCGGCGGTCTTTGTGCACTGGATCTTGCACGCAGCGGCGCAGACATTAAAGGTGCTGTTAGCTTTCATGGGCTTCTCCATCGCCCTAGTAACTTACCCAATGAAACCATCACGACAAAAGTTCTCGCCTTACATGGTTATGACGATCCTATGGTGACACCCGCTGACGTCAACGCCTTCGCAGAAGAAATGACAACCGCTCAGGTCGACTGGCAAGTTCATCTGTATGGCAACACAAAACATGCTTTTACCAATCCATTGGCTAACGATCCAACCTTCGGGACCGTTTACAATGAAGTTGCCGCCAACCGATCTTTTTACACCATGCATCATTTTTTGCAAGAAATCTTTCAATAAACAGAAAAACAGGAGCCTACCATGCCAAGAAAAAAAGCGATTGCCGCAAAAGCGGTTAAACCCGGTAAGAAAAAGCCCGTGAAAAAAGCACCGGCTAAACGCGCCAAACGCAATGTGGCGAAGAATCTTTCTTACCAAAAACAAATTGATCACCTTTACCAGACGTTAACAGCCGATTGCAAAAAAGCCATCGCTGCAAATGGTAAAGCCAGCAAAAAATTAAACGCTCACGTTGTTAAACTCAACAAAGCACTAGCGGCCAACCAAAAGAAATTAGCGGTCGCAGAAAAACAAAACGGAAAAACCGCCGTTCAAAAAGCACAAAAAGCCTGTGCCTCCAGTGAAAAAGCCCTTGTAGCTGCGCAACAGGCCGTCATGGTTTTCGCGGCAGAAGCGCAACAACTGAAGCAAGATCTCGCGCAGATCACGGCTGAAGCAAAGCTCGTTGCTGACTCACGTCACCACCAACCACCTGCCGCCGCACCAAAAGCGCCCACCGCACCCGCTAACGCACCCAAAACAAAAACTAAAGCAAAGAAAGCGGAGAAAGTAAAACCCGCCTTCGCTGAAGAAGATGAAGAAAACCAATTAGCATTAGTCATGGAAGAAGATTTCATGGCCGATGATGAAGCCATGAAAGATTATTCCTAGCAATGATGCTCACTATCGAGCTTCCCTCTCCCGCCTGCGGGAGAGGGTTGGCTTCTAATGGCACGATCATTTTCACCAAAATATTTATCTGAAAAGCTATAGGAGTCAACATGGATTTTTTGAGTAATTATGGACTTTTCTTTTTTAAATTAATCAGCATTGTCATCGCAATACTGGTTGTCCTACTGGGGGTCGTTGCTATTCTCAGCAAAGATAAGCTCAAATTACAGGCTAAATTAAGCGTTACTCCTCTCAATAAAAAACTGACTGAATACTCAAGAACGTTGCTCCAAGTCATCGAGGATAAAGAACAGCTCAAAGCCCTACAAAAAAAAGAAAAGCGAGCAACTAAAAACAAACAAGAACAAGCACGCTTATTTGTGCTTAACTTTCATGGCGATATACGCGCCTCTCAGGTTAACTCCTTACGAGAAACGATTACCGCAATCCTCCTCATTGCCAAACCCAAAGATGAAGTTCTAGTCCGACTCGAAAGCGCCGGCGGTATGGTGAATGCCTATGGTTTAGCGGCCTCGCAACTGAGTCGCATTAAAGAGGCGAAGCTCAAACTCACCATTGCCGTCGATAAAATTGCAGCGAGTGGTGGCTACCTCATGACGTGCATTGCTGATCACATCATCGCCGCGCCCTTTGCGATTATTGGATCTATCGGCGTCATTGTGCAACTGCCTAATTTCCATGATTTTCTCAAAGACAAAAATATTGATTTTGAACAAGTTTCAGCAGGCGAATATAAGCGCACCTTGACCCTATTCGGTGAAAATACCAAAAAAGGCCGCGAAAAAATGCAGCAAGAAGTCGAGGAAGTGCATGCTTTGTTTAAAGATCATATCTTGCAATACCGCCCACAGCTGACCATCGAGCAAGTAGCCACCGGTGAATACTGGTTGGCACAAAAAGCATTGGAGTTGCAGCTGGTTGATGAACTGAATTCTAGTGATAATTATTTACTAAATGCCAGCAAAAAGATGGCTATTTATGAAATAGAATATAAAATGAAGAAAAGTTTGCCGCAGCGAATGATGAATGGCGCCGCCCAAGTCTGGCACAGCTTCATTCAATTGGGCTCAACAAAAACTGGACAGGATTTTATGTAATCTATGGGCGAACACCATCATCATCATCGCCATCATCACCATGCCCACGGCTCAAAAAATCATAATGCAGGCTACAAAAAATTATGGCTCGCCATCCTGCTCGTCTTTGGATTTGCCGTTATTGAAGCGTTGGGAGGATGGTTATCACGTTCTTTAGCGCTCTTAAGCGATGCCGGCCATATGCTGTCGGATGGTTTTGCGCTAATTCTTGCCACCTTCGCCGCTTGGGTCGCGATGAAACCGCCTTCTAAGCAGCACAGCTATGGCTTTGGGCGTGCGGAAATTCTTGCCGCCTGGTTCAGCAGCCTCTTGTTACTGGCAATTTCTGCCATGATTATTGTCGAAGCGATCAGCCGTATTCATCATCCCCCGCAAAACATCCATAGTGTTACTGTCTTGTGGATTGCCAGCATCGGCATCATCATCAACCTATTAGTCGCTTGGGTTTTGAGTCGCGGGGAAAAAAATCTCAACATGCGCGCGGCACTTTTACATGTGTTGAGTGATCTATTAGCCTCTTTTGCGGCACTCATATCCGGTGCGGTCATTTACACGACGAAATGGTTACTGGTTGATCCTGTACTTTCGATTCTTATTGGCATCATTATTATGGTTTCTAGCCTTCGTTTGTTGCGCGAAGCAATACTCATTTTAATGGAGGGTGTACCAGCCCACATTAGCATCAATGAGGTGGAAAAGAGTTTGCAACAAATTGCCGGTGTTACGGATATTCATGATCTACACATCTGGACCTTGGCTTCTGGAAAAGTCGCTTTGTCCGCGCATGTGGATATCCCAGATCTTAGTTTATGGAAAAACGTGTTATCCGATATCAAAAAAATGTTAGATAATGAATTCAAGATAAAACATGTGACCTTACAACCAGAACCAGAAATTATCGATTGTCAACCTTGTAACGGAAAGTAACAGACATTTAAAAAGGAGTGGCCATGACGACGCAAAACAGCCCCATTGACTGGCAGGATATTTTAAAAATCACCAATAACAAACCCGAGTTAGCAAAAGAAATGATTGCTATGTTGGGTGATGAACTTCCCGATATGCAAAAAATCATTAATCAAGCCTACACTGAAAAACATTATCCCACTCTACTGGAAAAAGTGCATAAACTGCATGGCTCGTGTTGTTATTGCGGCGTGCCCCGTTTAAAAAAAATTACGGCAACCCTGGAAACACTGCTAAAGGAACGTAACTATATGGATCTTTCCATTTTGATGTTGCAGTTGAACCAAGAAATCAAATCCATATTGCAATACATCAACGAGCAAACATGAAAAACAATAACGTTGATCCACAAGAAATCGCTAAATTTGACGCGGTTGCCGAAGACTGGTGGGATCCTTCAGGCAGCATGCGTCCGTTGCATTTATTAAATCCGGTGCGCTTCAGTTATATTCAACAAATTGTACCTCTTTCAGGGCAAACGGTATTGGATGTCGGTTGTGGCGGCGGCATATTAACAGAATCACTCGCTCAATACGCAGCAAAAACGGTTGGTATTGATTTAAGTCACGAAGCACTCACGGTGGCAAAACAACATGCTGCCACGCACCCACTGGATATTGATTATCGAGAAATCTCGGTGGAACATTTAGCAGAACAATATCCCAATACATTTGACGTCGTCACTTGCATGGAAATGCTGGAACACGTTCCTGACCCTGCCAGCATTCTTAACGCTTGTGCGACGCTATTAAAACCGGGCGGTCATGCTTTTTTTTCCACACTAAATCGCAACCCTAAATCTTATTTGTTCGCTATTATAGGTGCAGAATATCTTTTGAAATTATTGCCAAAGGGGACACACCAATACAGCCGCTTTATACGACCTTCTGAATTAGATCGCTCTGCGAGAGCCGCCAATTTAGCGTTAAAAAATATTCGTGGAATTCATTATTCGGTTTTGAATCATACTTTTATGTTAAGTGACGATATTTCCGTAAACTATCTCACGTGTTACCAAAAATGAGTGACTGCTATGCTTGAAGCTGTGTTTTTTGATTTAGATGGAACACTTCTTGATACCGCACAGGATCTTGCCACTGCAACCAATGCTGTTTTGGTTTATCACGGTTTACCCACCCAATCGTTCGAATCTATTCGCCCTTTAATCGGCGGCGGCACACGACACATTATCACTGCCTGTTTCAACATCGAACCTCACCACAAACACTACACACTTTACCGTCAACAACTTTTAGAGGCTTACCAACAAATTCTTGCAAAGGAAACCCGTTTTTTTCCGGGAATGCGTGAGGTTCTCGATCTATTGCGACAAAAAAACACGCCATGGGGTATTATTACAAACAAACCCTATTGGTTAGCAGAACCTTTATTACGACAAATCAACGATGAACATTTCTGTCATTGTTTAATTGGCCGAGAAACGCTACGCTCTCATAAACCCAATCCAGAACCGCTGCTTTACGCATGCCATACTACACGTGTGGCGGCACAAAATAGTGTTTACATTGGTGATGCAAAAAGTGATATTATGGCGGCTAAACAAGCAAAAATGCACAGCGTTGCTGCTGCATACGGCTATGTTGATCACAACGATCAACCGCATTTGTGGAATGCCGATCACATTATTCACTCGGCGCATGATTTATTCGCGTGGTTGTTACCACGTCTTAAGTAGCGAAGGTGTTTTTTGTTTATGACCGACATCAAAAAAATAGTAACATTAACTTCTGGTGGCGATGCCCCTGGGATGAATGCCGCATTACGTGCCGTTGTGCGCCGCGCCATTTATTCTAATATTGAAGTGTTTGGCTCTGAAAACGGTTTTTCGGGTCTTGTAAACGAACAACTCGTCCCTCTGGATGCCCGCTCCGTCGCTAATTGCATCCAACGCGGCGGCACCATTTTAAAAACTAAACGTGTACCCGAATTTCACCACCCAGAAGTCCGACAAAAATGCGTGACTTTTTTAAAGAAACAGCACATTGACGGCCTCGTTGTATTGGGTGGCGATGGAAGTTTTACAGGCGCCGAACACCTCTCAACAGAAGGTGGCCCCAACGTCATTGGTATTCCCTGCACCATCGATAATGATATTGAAGGCACCGATTATTGCATTGGGTTTGATACCGCATGTAATACCGCGATTGAAGCCATCGATAAAATTCGCGATACAGCACTTAGTCTCGATCGCAATTTTATTATTGAAGTCATGGGACGCTCATCGGGTTTTATTGCCGTTGAAGTGGGTATTGCCGTGGGCGCGGAATTTATTTTAATTCCAGAATTTCCCATGCAATTTGAGCAACTCGCTGAAAGTATCAAAAACCAATATGGCAAAAAACTAACGTCCATCATCGTCGCTGCAGAAGCCGACCAACCCGGACATACGTTTCAACTTGCCAATGAAATAAAAGAAAAAACCGGTATTGAATATCGCGTCTGCGTTTTAGGTCACACGCAACGCGGCGGCACTCCTTCCGTCAAAGATCGCGTCACTGCCGCACTCATGGGTGCACACGCGGTTGAAGCCTTATTAGCAGGCAAAAAGGGCATGATGATCGCACACGTGCGCGGCGAAATCACCACCGTCCCCTTCCAAAAATCCGAACGCGCCACCCGTCATTTTCATAATCTCGATGACTTAAAAACCAATCAGATCATTTGCCAAATTTGACATCTCCTCTCGACATTTTCAAAGGTTTGCAGCCCTTCAATAAATAAGCTATCTTGTAGCCATGACCATCGCTATCCTTTGTGGTAAAAATCAAGAAGAACATCAAGAGTATGAATGGTTTTGTACCGCGTTCATTCGTGAGCTATTAGCCGTAGATCCGAGTTTAAAAATTCAATGCTGGCCTGCAATTACCGATTATAATGTGGTGACCTGTGTCTTAGCCTTCAAACAACCACCCAGTGAACTTAAAAAATTTCCGCATTTAAAAGCCATATTTTCATTGGGTGCAGGAGTGGATCATCTTTTGTCTGATCCTACGGTACCCGATCATTTACCCATTACCCGTATTGTCGATCCGATGATGGCTCGTGATATTACGCACTATGCCATAACAGCCGTATTAAACCATATTCGACTCACTAGCCATTGGCACCTTTTACAACAACAAAAAATTTGGTATAAACACCCTCCCTTTAATTTGGCGCATAAAACGCTTGGTATTATGGGCTTAGGATTTTTGGGTCGATCGGTAGCAGAGGCCGCGGTCGCATTACAAATAAAAACGATCGGTTGGAGTCGTAGCCAAAAACACATTCCTTCTATTCACTGTTATACAGGTGAAGATGAATTCATCCCCTTTTTACAAGCGACTGATATTTTAGTTTGCTTAGTCCCTTACACACCCATAACCAAAAATAAGCTAAATCACAGCGCTTTTGCAGCGCTACGCGATGAAGCTTATGTTATCAATATCGCCCGTGGTCCCATTGTGGTGGATAATGATTTGCTGGACGCTTTGAATCAAGGCAAATTATCGGGTGCTTGTTTAGATGTCTTTCATCAGGAACCTTTAGAACCGAACCACCCTTTTTGGTCGCACCCCAAAATTACCGTTACACCGCATATTGCTTCAGTGACTGATCCAGCGACGGCCGCCTTGCAGCTAGTAGAGAACTATCACCGCTTAATGCAAAATCAACCGTTAAATAATTGTGTCGATCGTGAACGCGGTTATTAAATATGGATATACAATTTTTAATATTGGCGGTAACAAATACCGCCTAATTACAGCGATTCATTATAATACGCAATATTGTTACATCCGTGCCATATGGACACATGCTGAATATAGTAAACCGTCTAATCAGGAAAAAATAAGACGAGGTGAGTTATGAGAGCAAAAGAATTAGCGATTGACTATGTTGATCAAGTCAGTAACCATGAATTTCATTTACCGATCAGTGTATTTAAAAAACCAAAAAATCTAAAAGAATACGCAAAGCTTCAAAAAATCTTGGATCAATTAATTGATGAAGTCCGTGATAATGAAAAGCATCTTTTATTACCTGCTATGCAAATTATTGGTGAAAATTTAGAACAATACAACGATGAAAATCATCCTGCTTTCTCACGGTCGCGATTCAGATGCAAACAGCAACGACAAAATCAGAAAAAAGGCACCCACACAAATGGCGCTATCCGCGAGATTAAACGTAGCAAAATGCCAACCACGCAGATGAAAATCCACAAAGTCGATGACATAACCCAAACGCACACGATCGATAAAATTTCCAATAGCACCGCCAATAATCAAACTCAACGCTAAACCACGCCAATGATAGCCACGAGGAATTTGCGCTAACCACACGATAAATAAAATCGCAATGAGTAAAGAAATAGCGGAAAAAAAATAAATTTGCCAACCACTCGCACTGCCCAAAAAGCTAAAAGCCGCACCTGGATTAAAAGCCAACGTCAAATTCAAAAAAGACAACAACGGCCATAGCTGGTGATATTGAAAATGACTCACCACCCAATATTTTAAAAGTTGATCAAGTATAATGACGACTACGCTTAGCCAAAGCCACGGTAACGCTGTTTTTTTTCGCATAATCAATCCCTCTTAAGCAAATCGTCGGACTTCACCCTGTCCATCGATATTTTCCACACAACGCATACACAATTCCACATGGGCTGGATCTTTACCAACATCCACACGACGTTGCCAACACCGCGCACATTTTTGGTGTTCACACACACGCACCTGAATGGTTAATCCATCCATGGCCGTTTTGGTAGCAAGGCCTTTAGACGCTTTCTCGGGCAACACTGTTGCTTCTGAAGTTATTAATCCAAAACGCAATTCATCGCCCAACCGCATCAACCGTTGATAAAGGTCTTCTTTCGCATACAAAGAAACGTTGGCATCCAGCGCAGAACCAATTTCACCGTTGTTACGATGCACTTCTAACACTTTATTCACTTCATCGCGTACGCCCATAAACCAATGCCAATATTTTCGATCGAATTCTTTCACTTGAGGAAAATCGCGATACCACTCTGTCAAAAACACGGAAGCCGACCGCTCACCCGGCATATACTGCCAAATTTCTTCTGCAGTAAAACTCAAAATGGGCGCGATCCATCGCACAAAAGCTTCGGCAATATGATATAAAGCCGTTTGAGCAGAACGACGCGCTAAAGCGTCTTTTTTTACGGTGTATTGTCGATCTTTAATAATATCCAAATAAAAGCTGCCCATGTCGACGGAACAGAAATTATGAATTAATTGATAAATCGTTTGAAAATGAAAACAGTCATACGCATCAATAATTTTTTCTTGTAAATCCATTGCCGTTTGCACTGCCCAGCGGTCTAATTCCACCATATCGCTCGCGGGCACAGCATCACGACTCGGATCAAAATCATTTAAATTAGAAAGGAAAAAACGCACCGTGTTGCGAATACGCCGATACGCATCAGCAGCTCGTTTTAAAATTTCATCGGAAACATTAATATCATTAGTGTGATCAGTTGACGCCGCCCACAATCGCAATACATCCGCCCCTAAATTTTTAACCACATCCGCAGGCAAAATAACATTGCCAATGGATTTCGACATTTTTAATCCTTTACCATCAACCACATAACCATGCGTCAACACCGTTTTAAAGGGGGCTTGGCCGTTAATCGCTAACGACGACAGCAGTGCTGATTGAAACCAACCACGATGTTGATCGGAGCCTTCCAAATACAGATCCGCGGGAAATGTAAGATCACTGCGTTGCGCTAACACACAATAATGGGTGACACCAGAATCAAACCATACATCTAAAATATCCGTGACTTTCTCATATTGATTTGCCTCTGAGCCTATTAAATCTGTTAAATCAGCTTCATACCAGGCATCCACACTCTTTTTCTCGATGCGTTGCGCGATTTTTTCAATGATGGCGGGCATTTCAGGATGCAACTCTCCCGTTTTTTTGTGAACCAATAAAGCAATCGGTGTTCCCCACGTACGCTGTCGCGAGATACACCAGTCCGGGCGACCCTCGACCATACCACGAATACGTGCCTGCCCCCACGCGGGAATCCAATGACTATTGTCGATGGCGGCTAAACCCATTTGTCGCAACGCTTGATGATCCATGCTAATAAACCATTGCGGTGTTGCACGAAAAATTAATGGGGTTTTATGACGCCAACAGTGCGGATAACTGTGCTGAATCGTTTCGCGATGCAATAATTTCCCTGCATCCGCTAAAGCCACAATAACGGGCTCATTCGCTTTTGTCACATGCAGGCCAGCCAGCATGGGCGTGTTTGCAATAAAGCAACCCCGCGCATCCACCGGATTATTCACCGGCAACTGATACTGAAGACCCACCCAATAATCTTCTTGACCGTGCGCAGGTGCCGTGTGTACGTTACCCGTACCCTGTTCTAGGGTGACATGTTCCCCCAAAATAACAGGCACCCTACGATCAATAAAAGGATGTCTTAACTCCACCCCTTCTAATGCTTTCCCTAGAATATTGCCGTGCACTTCGTAATCATCAATGGCTAATGCTTGCATAACCGCATCGACCCGATCTTTCGCTAACACAAAATAAATTTTTTCATGATTGATGGTGCATTTGATTAATGCATAATGCCATTCTGGGTGTAAACATACGGCCTGATTGGCGGGTAACGTCCAGGGGGTTGTCGTCCAAATGGGAATAATCACTTTCCCCTGATTTTGCAGGGAAAAACACCGCAACACGGCTTGAGCATCAATCACTTCGAAGGAGACATAAATCGATGGCGAAGATTTATCGCGATATTCGACTTCTGCTTCTGCTAAAGCAGAGCCACAATCCGTACACCAATGCACCGGCTTTTGACCACGTTGCAAATGACCGCGTTTTACAATTTCACCGAGGCTACGCACGACATCCGCTTCGTAGCTAAAATCCATCGTCAAATAGGGATGATCCCAATCCCCAATAACACCTAGCCGCTGAAAATCTTCTTTTTGTAATTCAATTTGTTCATTCGCGTAATCACGACACGCTTGACGAAATTCTTTTGCTGACAGTTTTTCACCCGGCTTACCTTTCTTCTTTTCGACGTTTAATTCAATGGGTAAACCATGACAATCCCAACCTGGCACATAGGGTGCATCAAAACCACTTAGCGTTTTTGATTTGATGACGATATCTTTTAATGTCTTGTTTAATGCGGTTCCTAGATGAGGACGACCATTCGCATAGGGCGGCCCATCGTGCAGGATAAAGAGGGGGCGATTTTTTCCCTGGGCGCGAATTTGTTGATACAAATTCATCTCCTGCCAACGCTGCAAAATGAACGCTTCTTTTGTCGGAAGATTTGCCTTCATCGGAAAATCGGTCGTGGGTAAATTCAAGGTGTTTTTGTAGTCTGCCATAAAAGTGCGCTTATTGTTTTATAGAAAATTGAATGGGAAAACCAATCAAAAAGTATAGCACTTGTTGCATAAAAAGGAAGCGTTAACCAGCACAAAAATATTTTTTCGCTTCACTGACGTCTTTCTTAATTTGTTGCAGCAAAGCGTCAAAAGAATCATAGCGTTTCTCTTCACGCAGTTTATGCAAAAATTCAACTTCTAAATTAGCACCATAAATATTGCGATTAAAATCGAATAAATGCACTTCCAATAACACCCGTTGGCCGGCAAACGTCGGTCGAATACCCACATTCGCCACACCATTCAACACGTCCCCACCGAGTGTCGCCCGAACCACGAAAACACCTGAAATAGGCACTAATTCGCGATGTAAATCAATATTTGCGGTGGGAAATCCCAAATCACGACCACGCTGATGGCCATAAGTCACCTTGCCACGCAACGTAAAGATTTGACCCAGTAATGCCTGTACCAACACCATATCCCCTTCACAGAGTGCAGCTCGAATCCGCGTGCTACTGACGGGTTCCTTTTCAAAAAGGAACGGTGGAATTTCAATAGCGTCAAAATGATATTTTTTCCCCAATTTTTGCAATAAAGCAAAATCACCTTTTCGGTCTGCGCCAAAACGAAAATCATACCCGACAATGATGGCTTTCAGGTTAAGTTTTTTTAGTAAAATATCTTCAACAAACGCTTTAGCTGATAACGTTGCTAACGCCTCATTAAAATAAAGGCAGCAAAAATAATCTATTCCAACACGTTGCAAGGCAAGATATTTTTCGGCAAAACGCATTAATCGTGGCACCAATGGGCGTTTAGCAAAAAACTCTTTGGGTTGTGGCTCAAAGGTAATGACAACACTCTTTGCATGCAACAACGCACTTTGTCGCTTCACCTCCTGCAATAACTGTTGATGGCCCAGATGCACTCCATCAAAGTTACCAATCGTCATCACACTCTTTGCCGTAAAATTTTTTAAATTATGCAAACCACGAATGAATTTCATTTTTGCCCTCATGGCCGAAAGTGGGCTTTACGTAAACCAAAAACCCACAAACAAACAAAATAACTCACCATTCCTGCCACAATAATCAACACCAAATGCCAAATTCGTGCCATCAGCCCCCAGGTGAGCCATTGCTGTAAATCACCCGACAACCAATAAAGCAAAATGGCCATTATTCCATTCGCCGATAATAATCGCACCCACAACATTGGCCAACCGGCACTTGGCGTAAATAATTTTGATCGGTGTAATAAAACAAATAAACAAATACTATTAAAAATAGAGGCTAATGACGTCGATAAGGCGAGCCCCGCATGCGCCAAAGGGAAAACCAATATCAAATTAAAAACCAGATTCACGATCATCGCAAACGCCGCAATTTTTACGGGTGTTTTTATGTTTTGTCGTGAATAAAAACCACTTGCTAATATTTTCACCACCATAAACGCCGGCAAACCAATTGAAAAAGCTTGTAAACTTTTGGTTGTCATCGTGACATCAAAAAAGCTAAAAGCACCACGATAAATTAACGTTAATAAAATAGGCCCTGACAGTATCATCAACCCAATCGCCGCAGGTAAACCCACCAAAAGCGATACGCGCAAAGCCCAGTCTAACGTTTTGGAATACGCATCGCCCTCCGCTTTCGCATGATGACGCGACAAACTTGGCAACACGACCGTTGCTAGCGCAACCCCAATGACACCTTGCGGAAAATAAATAAGGCGATCCGAATAATACAACCAAGAAATACTCCCCGCTTGCAAAAATGACGCGAAAAAGTTATCAATGAGCAAGCTGAGCTGCGCAACAGACACTCCAAATAAGGCAGGAATCATCAGCTTCAAAACACGTCGCACACCTGGATCGCGCCAGCTGGGTTTAGGGATCCCTAATAAATGAATCGATTTCAAACATGGATATTGCGCAAATAGCTGTACAAAACCGCCAATCAACACCCCCCACGCTAATGTATAGATAGGTTCTTTTGTATGCGGTGCCCATAACCATGCCACGAGAATCATAACAATATTCAACAGGGTAGGAGTAAAAGCTGCTAATGCAAATCGATGATAGGTATTCAGCGCAGCTCCTGCAAAGGCCGTCATTGCAATTAATAGTAAGTAGGGAAACGTGATATACAGCATGTGTGTCGCATAATGATAACTCAGCGGATCTTTCGCAAATCCTGGCGCAAAAACGAGAATAATCGCCGGCGCAATCAACTCTGCAAGAATCACAATCAGCAATAATACCGCCCCTAAAGAACCCGCAATATGATTAATAAATTTTTGTACGTCGTGATGCGGGCGTTGCACACGATATTCGGATAACACCGGTACAAACGCTTGAGAAAATGCTCCTTCTGCAAAAAGACGGCGCATAAAATTTGGTAATTTAAAAGCAACGACAAACGCGTCAAACGCGGGGCTCGCTCCAAAAATGAGCGCTAACACCATGTCACGCACAAACCCTAATACCCGAGAAATCAGGGTCATCAATGCCACCACTTTCGTCGATCGCACAATATGCTGCTTGGGCTTATCCAGGGGAGTCAGCGTAACGCTATTAACCGGCAAAGGGATTACCTCCGCTGATTTGGCAACTTCTTCTCTGTCCATTAAACGACTTTATCCCCGCAAGAAAATAATTTTTAGAAATGGCTCAATAATATCTGTTCCTGGGTTTTCAATCCAGGGAACGTGCACGTGTTTCCAGCAATTCCTGACGAATACTCACCGAAAATTGTGGCTCTGTCGCAAATTTTTTTGAATAAGTGTTTGAGGAAGTGAATAAACAATAAGTTAGCCTGGATATTTCACGTTGCTTTTTAAAGATGACGGTCACACGAAGTGCTCTGCCGCCAACGGCACACCGGCCATCGCAGTTCGATGTGAAATATCCAGGTTAGCTGGGAAGGGACATTTTCACTTTGGTTTGACAAGCACTTTGCAAGGCACTTTGCAGGGCCTTGCTTCGTCTCCCTGTTTTTGGTATAAAAGCCTCCTTGCACAAATAGTGGAGATGGCTCTAATGTCCAAAGTATGTCAGGTCACTGGGAAACGTCCACAGACAGGTAATAGCGTCTCTCATGCCAACAACAAAACCAAACGCCGATTCCTGCCCAACTTGCAGAAACGTCGCTTCTGGATACCCAGCGAAAAACGATACGCCACATTAACGGTATCAACCCAAGGAATGCGCATCATTGATAAGCTCGGCATCGAATCCGTACTAGAAAAAATCGAACGCAATCAAAAAGGTAAATAATCATGGCTAAGAAAGATCGTCGTAAGAAAATCATGATGGTATCTGAAGGCGTCGATAAAAAAGGCCGCCCCACTAAGACCACCTATTATACGACCAAAGGCGACACACAAGAGAAGCTCGCGTTAAGCAAATACGATCCTGCTGCTTATGACAAAGAGACTGACCGCTACGGATTACACGTCAAATTTAACGAGAAAAAATTACCGAAATAATTCAGCTCGTCGTTATTCCTGCGATTTTTCTCCCTCTGGTTCGTTCAAATCCAATACCACTCTGAGCGCTCTGATGTCGCCCTGAAAAAACGGACACTCAATTAAGCAACATTTTGCGTTTCAAGATATACTGGGCTTTTGTAGCCAAGTCTAGAGTGAAGTCACTTTCGATTGTAATACACGTCGATATAATCAAACACGTGATATTTTGCAGCCGCACGTGTCAGAAATTTTTCTCCGTGTATCGCCTCAACTAGAAGTTACGTATTGACGCGAAATTCAGTTTCATAAGAGGGGTACGCACACTTTGGTTAATATAACCGATCTCATCCGGGGTTAGTGAATAAAATGGATCCGTTGCAAAGTTGTCATTTCACCACTAAACTGATTTTTAACTCCTTGAGTTTAAATCAGTAATTTTTTCGGAAAACTCATAAAAACGCTATTTGCAACGGATCCATTATTTCTGATTCGAATTCTTGGATCGCTGCATGTTGTTGTTCAATTACTCTCAGCAGCATCGTGATGACCGGTGTACGGTGCTCTTCGGGTATTTCTGGTAGTTGGATAATGCGTTTCATAATGGATCATAGTCTAATCCATTGATTCTAAAATGGGTACCTACAGGGGTGTTGCAGGCTACTGGATAAGCCACCATTTTTAGCCCGTTGCGTTATAAAACTAAGGGTACCGCCCAGACTTATTGAGAAGTTACAACGAGGTTACCTAACTTCATGGCTCAAGGTGACATTTCTACTTTGCTCAAAGGTGACATTACTACTTTGCCGCACTCAAGGATGGAGCAGTTAACAAATTTCCACCACAATGTATACTTACGAGCATATTAAATTTAACTCTTTTGTGAGGTTGTATATATGAACTTATTAAGTAAACTTTCTTTAGCGGCTGGGTTATTGGCGTTAGTCAGCAGTGGCGCAGTTTTGGCAAGTGGCGAGAAAGGTCTCGTCGATAATTATGCAGCTAATGGGACATTCCATTCTTCTATGCAAAGTACTATAGCTCAGGTAACTGCGATTACTGGTGATGTTTTCTCACCTTCTGTCCAGCTCGTTGGAAATACTTATACACTGGCTTTTTCATATCCAGTAGGCATTCCCAGTTCTTCAGGAGAAATAGATTTTACTGTAAATCAGATGAATGTAGCACAAGCTAAGTCCTGTGCCTATGTGGTTAAAATCGATGCTAGTCAGCAAACGATGACCTTCTCGCAAGACAAACTCCATTCCTCTGCGACGTGCGCGCTTTTAGGCGACAACGTTGTGTCATTGTCTAGTTATACGTTACCAACCATATCACTTGACTAATTTCATTTCTTTCATAAACCAAGTTCTGAGTTTTAATCAGAATCAAGAAGGGGGCCTCGTATGGGGCCTCAATCTCTGAATGCGCTGCTATCAAAACTCCGTGTAGCAAATTGATCAATCTACACATCTATCCAAGTCCTGATATTTCTGTAAGTTGCAAAAATCTACAGAAAAATTGATCACATTAAGATCCATTCGATGAGCATCCAAGCCTAAACAAAAGCAATGTGTTGAACAATAGATCTTCCTACTGTCTACATGGCGTCTACATGGCGTCTACATGAGATTTTTTTGGAAAATGGAGCAGCCCGCGAAGCCTTAAGTTATATGGTGGGCTGTGCAGGTTTCGAACCTGCGACCCGCTGATTAAGAGACGAGAACTCAAAATACAACTTATTGTTTTTATTTAATTTTTAGCAACTGACGCCCTTTGAGTTATGCGGACTGCAGCGGACCAGTGATCACTCACTCCCGCAAAAGTCCCGCATGGATTTTCAAAAATAAAATTTTAATAATGAAACCCATTTGACTTACCTGGGTTTTATTATTAAAATTTTTTTATGTACAAAACAAATGAAAAAATATGGCGCATATTAACCTCCAAACCCTTTTTCACTGCTGCAGAAGCTCGAAAGGCAGGTATCCCAACCAGTCGATTGAGCTATTACGTCAAAACTCAGCAAATCGAACGTATTCGAAGAGGTGTATATCGAGGGACCAAAGCACAACTCCATGTTGATTTGCAGTGGGAAGATCTTGTGCTAACTATCCAAAGTAGTCCAAACGGTGTTGTGTGTCTTCTATCAGCGCTTGCGCTTTATGATCTAACTGAAGAAATGCTCCGCACACACTGGATTGCAATTCCGCATGCAACAACAGCACCCAAAAGAAAAAATACACGCTTTATTCGTATGCGCGATATGGACACGGGAAAAACACGCCTTAAAATTGGAAAAGAGATCATCGCTATTTTCGATCAGGAACGCACCATCGTAGATGCTTTTCGCTATCTCAGCAAAGAAATCGCCATCAAAGCACTAAAAAGAGCTGCACAGTCAGGAAAACTTGATCTAAAAAAACTACAAAAATACGCGCAAAAATTCAAAATAAATCTTGGCCCCTACATTCTTACGGTGACAACATGAATGAACAAGCACTCAAAGAACGATTAAAATTCATCGCTACATTAGAAAATCGCTCCCTTCACGAGGTGTGGAAATCACTTATTTTAGAACGCCTCCTAGCCCGGTTGGCTCATTCCCGCTATTGCGATCATTTTATATTTAAAGGTGGATTTTTACTTTCTTATTATTTAGACATCGGTAGAGAAACAACAGACCTTGATTTTTTAGCAAGAAAAATAAATGCGGAAGAAAATTCTATCAAAAATGCATTTGATGCAATCTGCAATATTAATATGGCTGACGGATTTGAATTATCCTGTGAAAAAATTGAAATACTCGATCACACCCATATGAATTACCCAGGATATCGATTACGAATCAGCGTAAAATTGGGAAAAATGAAAGATGTCATTCAAGTGGACATTGGTGTTGGAGATACCGTTAAACCAAAACAAAAATCGCTTAACCTCTATCGATATAAAGAAAAGCCCATATTCGAAGACACAATATCATTACAGGTTTATCCTACGGAAACCATATTTTCAGAAAAACTAGAAACCATTATCGCAAGAGGGCATATCAATAGTCGAATGAAAGATTTTCACGATATTTTACTGCTGAGCAGAGAGAAATTCCTTATCGATAAGAACAAACTTAAAATTAATATTGACAACACATTTCAACACCGGAAAACAAATAAAGAAATTCCACTAAAATTCACCGAAATAGAATATTCTATTCTGCAACTACAATGGGGTGCTCACCTTCGAGTACTGGGCGATACAACAAAAACATTAAATCTCCCCGAGAAAATTTCTGACCTTATTGAAGAAATTAATAACTGGCTTGAAAAAAATTATCTAACACCTGAGCTAAACACTGCATGATTATTAATGACGAAAATAAAACCATTTTGATAAAGCTTCTTATTCAACACGAAGGCCTTCGACTCAAACCCTATCGAGACACCATGGGAAAACTCACCATTGGTGTTGGACGCAATCTGGATGATGTCGGAATATCGTATGATGAAGCACTTCAGCTGCTTGACAACGATATTAATAATGTCATTCAACAGCTCAATACTCTTCCCACTTTCGCAAAACTGAATTCGGCTCGCCAAATGGCGTTAGCCAATATGACATTCAATCTTGGATTTCACGGCATTTTAAAATTTAAAAACTTGTGGGCGGCGTTAGAAACCGGCAATTATGTTGAAGCAGCCAAAGAAGTATTAAATTCAAAATGGGCAGGGCAAGTAGGTCATCGAGCCCATGAGCTTGCGCATGGCGCGATGAATGATCTCCATGCAGCACGTAACACTTTTGCCACTGCCCACGGGACCCATTAAAAGACGCACGAAATCATGGCATTGATGAAAGCGTGAAGCGGTATTTGAAGCGTTATAGCGTAAATGAATACTCATTGCTGGTGATCATTGGCTCGTGATTATGCGTCTGTTGATGGGCTTAGATTTAAGTGGAATGACACGGGGTTTTCCGTGTCTCCCGTTAACGTGACGGAACGTAATTTGGGCGCGAGATACTGCGCGATTTCTTTCGCGGCGGTCAATTGAATCGTTTGATCGTTGCTGTATTTGGCTAATTCAATTAATTTATGAAACGCACAAAAATCCATTTTTTCTAAAACAGATGAAATATATTCCTGGATGTGTTGAATCTTTTTGTTTTTAGAGCCGTTGGGACGACCCTTCGGATTGCCCGATTGACCTTTAATAAATTTGGACATGCGATGATGTTCCTGTATTTTTTTGCAATTTACAGAGAAAAACAGGGAAGTGAAATAAAAGTGATGGGGATTTTTATGTCTGTCGGATAACAGATGACGAAATTATTAATTATTTTTTAATAAATGTCAAGAATAAAATTCTATCTTAAGGGAATCATTTTGCTTTACGGGGGTGTAACATTTTTAAAACTATTTTGGGTTTTAAAGCAATACACGTTAAATAAGCTAATGTGGTGGTGTCTGGTGTTCTCTTACCTTGTTCCCAATTCCTCAAAGTTTGTAGTTTAATATAATATTGCACGGAGAATTCTTTTTGTGTCATACCTAGCTTTTTACGCACCTCGGCAATATCAACCTTTGGTCGAATAATATTTCCCTTACCTTTATGTTCGATGGCTTCTTTAACTGCTTCAATCAGTGTCTGACCTAGTGTTTTCATTTTTATAACTCCGATTTGTATTTTTCAATCAGATTCGGCATTAATTGTTTTAACTCATTGCGTTCTGCTTGAGTAATATTTTCTTTATCCGTTTTTGAATATGCAGTAATTAATATAATTAAAATATCCTTCGAATAATGATAAAGCACCCTAACACCACCACTTTTACCTTTATTATTTCGACCTGTCTTCCAGCGAAGCTTTCTCACACCACCGGTTCCTGCAATAATATCACCTTTTTCAGGGTGCTCACTTAAATAGTCATACAATTCTTCCAACACATCCGTTGTAAAAAGCTTCTTGGCAACCCTATCAAATGCCGGTGTTGTTTTAATGAAAAGTGTATCCATGATTAATTGTGGTCCATTGGACTACTTTTGTCAATGGGCAAGCTTATAACGTTATGATAGCCTGATGTTTTACAGGGGAAAATGATGCAAGATGGGTTTTCTACCCCAAGAATCAAAGCATACCTGTCCCGTTGGGTGAGTTGGTGGAGTAGGATTTCAGAGATCGGAGGGCCTCAAAAAATACTTCGGTTGTTTTTTGAACACTGCTGGGATATCCAAATCAGTACGATTGCCCTGGAAGTGATGCAAAAGGTTCACTTCACGACGCTAAACCAGCAACTATGGACGGGGCGTGGTCACGCACCCCAAGTTGCTGTTTAAGTCCCGATAATTCTCTGAGGCTACTTGACAAAAAGAATTCAAGAAAACGTGGGCCCCCCACCCCAACACGCCACCACACCCCCCATCCCACCGGCCGCCTGCACCCCACACTACCAAGAGAAGGAGATAAAGGAAACCAACCAAAACCATCATGAGTCGCAGGCGCCCTAGGGCGTGGGCGACGAAAGTCATTTTCAGAAATATCCCACCAATCCGTTGTCGGACTCATCCACCACTGCCAAGCATTGGCTGGCAACAAGCGCTGGGCCCAACCAACCAACACGCACCAGGCTTCCGTCCGCTCCGCCAGGGTGCGCGCATTGTATTTATCCGCATAGTCTTTTAATTCGCCTTGCAACAACTCGAGATCTTTTTTCAACGTTGTCGTCTTTTTTTCTTCGGTCAGCCCACCCAGGGCCTTAATTTCTTTTCGCGCCAATTCCAATAGCGCTTTATCGCGGATCACGAGATGAGGATAGCCTTCCTTTCGTCGAAATAAAGGCGAATTTTCGAGTTGCAACGCAAATTGTTTTAGCGCACTCGTTTCACTTAACGGAGCAGAACGCTTATACTTTTTTGTCTTAGGATCGTAAAATCCAATAGAACAGCCTTGTATATTTCCCATTGAATCTCTTTGCAGAATGAGATGGTAAGCATTACGCTTAACAACGTCTGCTTTCTGCTCTTCACTGGGATCAGTCTCCAGTACACGCAATCCACAAAGACCTAAATTATCTAAATCATACTGAAGCCCCCGTTCCTCGACCTCTTGTAATTGCCCTCGCAAATCCGCTTCAAATTCTAATCGTTGATCTTGCGGAATATACTTCAACATCATCTGATACATATGCCAATCGCGATTTCTTACCGCTAATTGAAAGGCGGTTGTGCTAAGAAAAGTTCGCACGCGGCTGCAATCGGTAACCGAACCTTTGTATGTTGACCGCAAAAGCTCGCCACGGCTCCATTTCAGAATCTCTTCGGCTTCCTTTTCTTCGCCATAAGCAACGTGATGCAAAAGCTTATCCAGGGCTTCGTCCATCATAACCTTGTTGTAGGTGCGAGAAAGTTCTCCTTCGCCACGCACAACGTTACGAAATCGGCGACAAAGTTGGGTAAGTCGATTGATCGTATGCGCTACCGGCCTTCTGAGACCGCCAGCCTTTTTAATTTCTTGTTCCAAAAATGCGATGACTAAGCCATTTTGGGTGGTATCTTTGTTGATTAACTCCGGGTTTTCTGTGATCAATCTAAAAAGCGAGCTCTTTCTATCGAGAGGGAGCGTCACATATTCTTTCTTCCCACTCAAAAAAGATTTTTTACAAAAGCCAATGCGATATTTTTTAGAATTGGCGTCATGAATGATCAAGTGATAAGTATCAAAAGTAAGAACCTGCGATTTTTGTTTTTCTGTGAGGGGATTTTTCAGAATATCCACTCGCAGGCGAAGATCAGGTAAAAGATAATGAATAACGAGGTCGTCTGGCAAGTCTGCTAATAGCGAAAATAAGCCTGTCGACGATGAACCTTGTGGTTGGGAGGAGCTTTGGTTTAGCACTACAGATGACGCTGGCGCTTGGGAGGCGCTGTCTGTAGATGCGCCATTTAAAAGGATCTGGACTTCACTTTCAGAAGAGGACGTTGAACTTTGGGTGGTTGCTTGATAATGAGAGCCCATTACCCGACGCATCCATCGTGCAAAGCGAATGAATATCCGCTTGATTAAGCTATTATTTTCGCGGTGTTCACGACGCATATTTCCCCTCGCTTAACGTATGTGACTGTGGGCATATGTTAGCGAGAACAAATTAAGAGATTATTAATATGACATCAATGTGAAAACATAATGGTTTGCTAAGACAGTTGACCCATCCCAAAGTTTCTCTTCACCATTGCAATGGTTACAAATCCGCTGACAAAACCCAGGGCCTTTTAAGTAACCTTTGCCGAAACACTTAGGGCAACACTTCCAAGACATGAATCTTCCTTAAATCGTTTTATTTTCGTTTGCCGCGGCATATTCGATTTTCAGCATAGGGTATATTTTCCGTTTTTCTTTCGCTGTCTTCGCTTCACGCAATTTTTCACGCGCGCCTGGCATAGATAATATTGCTTCAATCTCTTGCTGATTTTTTTCGGCAGCCGTTAATTTTTTTGGATAAATCTGTTGAGATTTCATTTCTGGTAATGCTTTTTGTACTTCAAGTGGAATGCCACGAAGATATTTTTCTTTGAACGAAGCATAATATCCTGAAAAACGTCGACGCCCCTCCACATCGCTCGCTTGTTTTTGTAGCCAGAACACATCACACGCTTGTGCAGCTGGTTTGATAATGGGATGAAAATTCCATTCACTTCGAATCGCGGCATGATAACAATCCAGTTCTGACGGAATGTTTTTTTCTTTCGCTTTGAGTGGCAGACTCTGAAACTCCAACACATTCGGCGGAAATTTTCGATATTCGGTATTTTCACTGGAGGCCAGAAATTTTAATGCCGCATGAATGTCTTCCAATTTCATTTTTTGCAGCTGCTCATACCACTGACGCTTCAACGCTTTCGTCCATTCTGGATTTGCCATCTGAGACGTCCAACCATGCCCGTAGTTCAACGCAAATTGCGAAAAAACATATTCCACCGCTTTAGCGTGGCGGCCAGATGGAGCGTCCTGATTTTTGTTCGTATTCTCGGATTTGATCGCCAAGCTCTCGGGTGACGCGTTGATGTGGAGTTTCGGTTTTGACAAAAGTTCGGTGATGGTTTGCATGTCTTTGCTCTCCTTGTCCCGTGGATGATTGTTTTTCTAATGCGATAAACTGCTCTATGCGCTCACTGTCGCGTAAAATGAGCGAAAGGTGATCGTACACTTTGCCTTCTTGATTTTTCCCCATGTGGAATGCTGAGTGAGCACAGCCACGAATGGCTTGTTTGCAAGCATCGATGCTGTAACCCAGTTTCAGCGCATTTTCAATCACGCGCTTGCGTTTCGCATCCAACTTCGCACCGGGGTGATTTAATGTGGTTTGCCAAAATGAAAAAATTTCCTGAATCAAATTTAACGTATATTTATTTCTAGATATTCTAGATATAATTCTAGATTCTAGAGGAGTGCTACACTTCTCGATATCTTCGATTTCACTTACAAAAATTTCTCGTTCATACTTTTCAAAACACTCTGCAGAATTCGTTGTATTTTGAGGGCTAAACGGTGGATTTTGGGGTGCACACTTCTGAGTAAACTTCGCATATGCCTCGTACGCACCTCGCACAAACTTATTTTGAACGGACTCATCCGACAATGAAAAATCAAGCTTAAAAACAAGAGATTTTTCGTCATTTTTACTTAATCGTGTCAGTAATGTTGCTTTTTCCAATTCATGAATAATATGCCGAGCTTGTGATTTTGTGATGGAATGGCCGATTTTTCCTTGTGATGCATCCAGGTACAGCGTTTCTCTCAACCATTGATAACTGATTTTACGGCGCTCACCCACAATACCCGTCTCCCAATCCATGAATTCTTTAATTTCGATATAAGCCACCCGTGTGATATATCGAAGTTCACGTAACAGTTGGCGCTCGGTTCGTGTTAAAGGCAGGAATTGTTCCATACAGTCAACTTCCCTTATTGGTTCCATTCAGTGTTTCCAGCTGGCAAATTACAAATAATTTGCGTACACTAAGAACGTTTGGCATGGAGCTAAAAACCCTATTGATGGTGTAAAATACCACTTAAATACATACTAATCAACACCTCGTTAACACTTTGCGGAGAACTGTTATGAACATGGGTCATCGATTAAAAAAAGTCCGCTTTGAGCGCGGACTCACGCAAACCGAATTGGCAGAAAAAGCAAATACCACACAACAATCGATTCAAAAAATTGAGTCGGGATTATCCAAAGGTGGGCGTATTATTGAGCAAATCGCAGATGCACTAAGCATCCATCCTTCGTGGCTACAATTCGGCGAATCCTTTACGCCAGAAGCGAATACGCCCACACCCGCATTACGATTTATTCCTCTGGTGGAATGGTCACAAATCCGCTCACGTACCGCTGAATACCACAACCCGTTATTCCCTATCCCCAAAAATAACGGTAGCGACCAAAGCTATATTCTCACCGTCAAAAACGATGCCATGGAATCTCAGAAACCTGGATATAAATCCTTTCTTATGGGCGAAAAAATTGCTGTTGATCCCATGGTTAAAGCAAAAAGCAGTCACTACGTCATTGCTGCACTGGATCAGCATCCAGAATCTGAACCTGTCTTTCGCCAGTTGATTCAAGATGGGCCTAAACGATTTTTAAAGCCGCTGAACAACCAATATCCCATCATCGAAATGAACGATGCGATGAGCGTGATTGGGGTTGTCTTTTTGCACTTTGATGACCGTCTGATGCTATAAAAATCAAATTACACCATTTTCCTGTTGAATAATACTTTTTTGAGGGGTATTATGCGGTTGTTAGATACAACCGCCAACAAGGAAATACGCGTGACCTACCTAACTGAGCAACAGCTTTTAGAATGCCAAAAAGCCACTCTGAATAATATTTACCAGCAATTGAATCTTGCTCCTAAAAATCCAAACAACAAAATAGAACATCCCCATACGAGTTGAAGACCGGCGACAAGTGAAAATTTTTGGCGTACGGCAAAAGCGAACGTTTGAAGAAGCGGCTGGAAAATATGTCACTGTTAATAAACACAAGCAGTCTATTAACCAAGACATTCAAGAACTCAGTCGTTTACATGCGTATTTTGCGGGACAACCATTAGAGGCCATCCATATGGGCAGCCTGCAACGCTACATTGATGATCGCAAAAAAGAAAACGTAAAAAATCGCACGATTAATTACGGTCTTCAAGTGATTCGTCATTTACTGAATCAAGCGGCAGGTGAATGGCTCGATGAAAATGGCACACCGTGGTTGGATCGTCCTCCAAAAATTAAACTTTTGCCGGAACATGACAAACGAGCCCCAAGACCGATCAGTTGGGAAGAGCAAGAACGACTTTTTGCGGAACTCCCTCACTTACTTCGGAAAATGGCTTTGTTTGCGGTGAACACCGGCTGTCGCGATCAGGAAATTTGTCAACTGCAGTGGGACTGGGAAATCAAAATTCCCGAGCTTGGCTCCAGCGTTTTCAAATTACCCGGTTACTATGAAAATGATGCGGGTCAACTGGTGAAATTCACCAAAAATGGAGATTCTCGTTTAGTGATTTTGAATCGCATTGCTGGCGAAGTAATAGAACAACAACGCGATCAGCATGATCGTTTTGTGTTTGCGCATCAGTATCGAGGTCATTGGAGAACATTTTACGCAATGAACACCAATGGCTGGAAAGCGGCGCGCGTACGCACGGGTTTACAAGGTGTTCGCGTTCACGACCTTCGTCATAGTTTTGGGCGACGATTACGTGCAGCAGGCGTTTCCTATGAAGATCGACAAGATCTTTTAGGGCATAAGTCAAACCGTATGACAACGCATTATTCGGCGGCTGAAATTAAAAATTTGGTCGATGCGGCTAATCGATTGTGTCAAACGCAGACAAGCTCCCCGACCTTGATGTTAATTCAAGGAGGAGATTCTAGGTCCCGCAAAAGTCCCGCAGGGGAATTTTGTGGAAACTTAAAAATCGCCGGGAAGTCTTGATTTATATGGTGGGCTGTGCAGGTTTCGAACCTGCGACCCGCTGATTAAGAGTTAGCTAATTTAGGCTGTTAAGGGTTTTTAATTGTTTGGAATAATTTGTAAAAGTATTGTAAAAACAGTATATTAATCCATTAATGGCTATGAATGCATTTGAAGTATTTTTAACCTTCGCGTCTACATAGTGTCTGCATGAAAAGGCAGTCAGTGGGTCGATCAAGCACATTAAATTGGATATTAAATGAATAATAAAGCGAATCGCTATACCGTCCCCAGTGATGAAGATTTTGAACCTGACTCCAATCAGCAGGTTCTCAAAAATTACCTTGGAATAAAATCTAAGCAGGGGATCGAGACTATTGAAGCACAAGAGCTAATGCGAACAGCGTTAGAGTTGCTTGACATATTTGATGACAATCATAGGTTCACCGCTGAGGATATTTGCAATATTCATGAGTACTGGCTAGGCGATATTTATCCCTGTGCTGGAAAATATCGTAGCGTTAATATGGAAAAAGCAGGCTTTCCTTTTGCATCACCACTACGCATTGAGAAATTAATGCATGAATTTGAAATAAAATATCTGAAGCAATATACCCCTTGTCACATAGCCAACACTCAAGATCTCGCTTTCGCTTTGGGGATAGTGCATGTAGAACTTATTATCATTCATCCATTCCGCGAGGGTAATGGACGTACCGCCAGATTATTAGCAGATCTGATGTCAATGCAAGCAAACAACCCCCCTTTAAATTTTACTCCGATTGATCAAAGCAACCCAGAAAATTTCAATCGATATATTGTTGCTATTCATGCGGGTTTTAATGGCGATTACTCAAAAATCCAAAAGATATTTATGGAATTGCTAATCGCCGATAAAGATTAACCATCAGATCTAGATTTATAAAGTTTTTTTAGCTTTCTGCGAGGAATCTCAATGAAATTTGACTTCAAATCAACATGGATACCTTCAACAGCACAAGAAGAAATGACCGACCGCGCAATCAATGCACGTCTCCTTATCGGATCAATAAGATAAGGATTTGTTTGGCTTAGTTTTTTTCTCATAATCCCCAATTGTAACATAAAGGAGCTCCTATGAAAATTACAAAAACAGCCTTAGACAAGCTTTCAACCCCCACTTCTGGGCAGGCTTTCTATCGTGACGATCAGCTTAAGGGCTTTGCTGTACGCATCACCCAACAGGGCGTACGATCTTTTATTTTGGAAAAACGGATCAATGGAAAAGTAAAGCGTTATACCTTGGGACGATATCCAGAAGTAACGGTTGAAGCTGCGCGAAAAATGGCACAGGTAGAACTGGGTAAAATTGCCCAAGGCATTAATCCCATTTCGGAAAAAAAAGCCAATGAATGCAAACAGAAAACATTGCAAGAAATTTATAACGACTACCTCACTTCACGAAAATCCATGAAGCCAAAAACCAAACATGATTATGACTATGCACTACAACACCATTTACAAGATTGGTGCAAAAAGCCTATCTTAACGATCACAAAAAATATGGTCACTAGTCGTCATATTAAAATTGGTAAATCCAGCCCCGCTACTGCAAATCTTACTATGCGACTACTAAGAGCGGTTTTCAATTTTGCCAAAGCCAGTTATGAAGATGAATACGGAAAACCAATTATTACTGAAAATCCCGTTGGTATTCTTTCTCAAACTCGCGCATGGTACCGCATTGAAAGAAGAGACTCTGTCATCAAAGCACACGAATTACCGCTATGGTATAAAACACTCAATGAACTCACGCAGCATCGCAAAGATCCAGAGACAACCGCTTTAATTCAAGATTATCTTCTGCTGGTTTTATTTACTGGTTTACGCAAACAAGAAGCGGCAGGATTACGCTGGGAGTGGATTGATTTTAAAGATCGCACCTTTATGATTCCAGACACCAAAAATGGAACCAAACACGTATTGCCCATGTCAGATTATATCGAAAAACTTTTACAGCGCCGTCGTCAGGCATCAACTCATCACCTATTTGTTTTTCCAGCTAACAGCACCTCTGGTCACTTGGAAGAGCCCAAAAAAGCAATGATCAAAATTACCGAACTATCAGGAATAAACTTCACACTGCATGATTTACGCAGAACGTTTATTACTATTGCTGATTCACTGGATATTGCGCTCTACGCATTAAAACGTTTGTTGAATCATAAGATGAGCACCGATGTGACCGCCGGCTACATCGTGATGGATGTGGAGCGCTTGCGATCCCCTATGCAAAAGATCACTGATTACATATTAAGCCTAGTTGGCGAAAAGCAATCTGCTACTGTGATACCGATAAAATCAATGAGTTAAATAAATATACTTGCTATTAAACGCTTATGATATATACTTTTTATATATTATAAGCGGTTAATTAAACCATGAAAATTGATACTTTTTTTGCCAAACACCCCGTTTTTCGTTATGAAGAGTTTGCGAACTTCATGAAAGAACGAGGCATCGCACACCCAGCCAGCGTTCGTCAACAATTAAGCTACTATCACAAAGCAGGCCGCTTGCTCCATTTGCGCAGGATGCTCTACGCGGTAAAACCTGCAGGGCTTGAAACAGAGGATCATTGGGTTGATCCCTATTTAATTGCTGCCAAGGCTTCAAAAGAATCCGTCCTCGCTTACCATACGGCGCTTGAACTGCATAATCTAGCCTACACAATCTTTGAGGAATTAACCTATCTCTGCAACCATACCAAAAAATCGTTTCAATTCCAGAATCAAACCTATCGTTCAGTGATAGTCCCAAAATCATTGGTCATGAATAAAGTTTCTGATACGGGAATACTCACTATACAACACCAAGGTTTAGAGATTAAAATAACGAACCTTGAGCGAACCATCGTTGATGTGCTGGATCGCCCAGATCTTGCTGGGGGCTGGGAAGAAGTATTACGCTCATTGGAGCATGTTATTCAAATTAATACCGATCAACTCATCAAATACACACTATTACTCAACAATGCAGCAACGGTGGCAAAGGTGGGATACTATCTTGAACTACGACCCAGCCATTTAAAAACGAATCAACAATTTACTAAAAAATTACTAGACCATATTCCAAAGCAACCCTATTACATGGATCGAAATAATCGCGGGAAAGGGACGTATATAAAAAAATGGCAATTGATTGTGCCAAATAAAACTATCGAGCAACAATGGGAAGAACCTAATGATAGCGATGTCTAAAGCCGATTTAATTCTTGATGCGAAAAATAAAGGCTACCGTCCTGAGATTCTAGAAAAAGTGTATCGCTTATTGGATTTACTAGAACAATTTATGGCTGTTCCCTATTTAAAAGAACGCTTGGTTTTAAAAGGTGGCACTGCCATCAACTTATTTTACTCTGATCACCTGCCACGCTTATCGATAGATCTTGATTTCAATTACATAGGCTCCACCGATCGCGAAATCATGCGCGCCGAAAAAGCTACTCTGAAATCCACGCTCATTGACATTACCGAGCGACGCAAATATACACTCTATCGTAGTCCACGTGCACATGCCGGTGGAAAAATGATATTTGTTTATCAAAGCGTCATGGGCAATAAAGGCTATCTCGAAGTTGATCTCAACTTTCTTTTCCGAATACCACTTTGGAATATCACCCAGCGTCAATCTCGCCTCAAAGAAACAACACTGGTAGATATCCTAGATAAACATGAACTGGCAGCTGGAAAACTTCACGCCCTTTTAGGTCGTCAAGCAAGTCGCGATTTATTTGACAGCCACCAATTATTAACTCAATGGGAGTTTGATTCGCAAAAACTTCGCCTCGCTTTTACCGTTTATGCCGCGATGGAACAAGATCATTGGCAACGCATCTCTCCGGATAACATACAATTTTCAGTGAAAGACATTCGAGATAAATTGATTCCAGTATTAAATGTTAAGCACATACCCAGCATGCGTCATCCAGAAATAGAAAGTTGGGCAAATTCATTGGTAGCACAAAGTAAAGCAGCACTATCTGCTGTTTTACCCTTCAATGACAATGAAAAAGCTTTTCTAGAACAGTTGCAAAAATTTGGCGTAATAAAACCTGAGTTGCTGAGTACAGATGATGATTTCTGCCAACGAGCTTGTCGCCACCCTTTATTGATTTGGCGCGCCAAAAAAGCTTTAGCATTATCCGAATAATTCAATAACTGCCGGAGCTTTTTACGACACACGCTGCGTCATAATTAGTTTGACCAATAATCATTAATAGTCACCACCCAGATCATTCGAAAATAAATTATACGGAAAATAATTCTTGACAAACCTTAAAAAATAATTATACTTCTTTCAAAGTATTTCATAGTGGGTGTAAAACCCATCTCTTTTTTTGTCAGTCTTCAGAATTAAATAAAACAGACAATTCATCCAAAGAAGAGCGGCAATAACATTTTTTTCAAAACATTTTTGCGATTTAAAATAGCAAGGCTTTCTGACCATAACTTTATAACGCTTTTATAAAAAATCTCACCCATTTCTAAAAATATCACACGCAATTCAACCATTCATTTAATCCCACCAAAAGGAGACACTTCGTGACAAACACCTTGCTCATTAACGAAAAAACAGCCTCTGAACGATACGGACTTAGCAAAAGCTGGTTTCAACGCTCACGTTGGGCGGGAGACGGGCCCGCTTATGTCAAACTTGCGGGTCGAGTTCTTTATCCTATCACTGAAACGGATCAGTGGTTTCAATCCCATCTTGTCAAATCAACATCGGAGGTAACGACCAATGACCGATCGATATAAAGTAACGTTGCTCGATAAATTAAAAATGATCACTATTTTTGAAGGGGATAAAGCAAAATCTGCTTCCACTTTATTGATTGAAATAGGAAGCCTTTTTGAATTATTTCACGATGAAAATGGCGAATGCTACGCCGCTATTGATAATGAAAAACAAAAATTGGTCTATCGTTTAGGGAGTAACGATTTTGATATTTATCTCACTCAATATTATTTTGCGCTCACTGGAAAAGGGGTTAGAGATAATAGCCTGCAAGAGGCGCTCAATACACTTAAAGCCAAGGCTAAATTTCACGGGGAAAAGAAGCCCGTTTTTCGGCGTATTTCTGGTAATCACGAAATCATTTATATTGATCTCGCGAATGAAAGGGGTGAGGTTGTTGAAATCACCGCAGAAGGATGGCGTATTATCCATGATGCCCCCATTCATTTTTTACGAAGTCGGTATGCAGAAGTGCTACCAAGACCTTTAGCGGGGAAAGGCGTTCAACCGCTTTGGAAATATCTCAATGTGGCTGAAGAAAATAAAGTACTTATTTGGGGCTGGTTACTTGGATGCTTTCGGCCCAACGCTCCTTATCCGCTGTTATTACTGTATGGAACACAGGGCTCTGGAAAAAGCAGCGCGACGAAAATTCTGAAAAGAATCATTGATCCCAACGAAGGAGAATCTACCTGCACGCCCAAAGATGAGCGCGATCTCATCGCTTACGCTAATGGTCACCATCTCTTATGCTTTGACAACAATAGTTACATTGATAATGAGTTGAGTGGTCATTTATGCCGTTTGGCATCAGGGAGCTCCATTAGTTTTCGTCAGCTTTACACCAATGCCGATGAAGTAGTTTATAAACTGGCGAGACCGATGCTCATTAATGGCATAAGCAATAATATTCATCGTGGAGATTTGCTGGAAAGAACGATGACTGTAAAGCTGCAATCCGTGAGTGATAAAGCGCGTCGCACAGAAACAGAAATATTTTCTGCATTTGAAAATGATCTGCCTTTTATTTTAGGCGGCCTATGTGATTCTGTGGTCAGTGCTTTAAAAAATTTCGACTCCGTCAAAACAAATTCATTACCCAGAATGGCAGATTTTGCTAAGTGGGTGATAGCAGCAGAATATGATTCTACTGAATTTCACCCTGGTGATTTTATACAGGCTTATCAGAGAAATTTACAGGAAAATTCTGCGGATAATTTAATGGAAGATCCTGTGGCTTTCGCCATTTTTCAACTGATTGCTCAGCAATCGATGAGGGGCTTTAAAAAAGCCGTTTACACAGCGACTGAACTATTAAATCAAATGAATCGTGTTGAGGGGATCACGGAAGCTACTAAAAGAACGGGTCTATGGCCCAAGGAGGTCAGATCTCTAGGAAGAAGCATCTCTCGTTTGGAAACACAGTTCACTCAAAAAGGAATTGTGATCCACAAACAGCCGCGCAAGAATACTGAGCGACCCATAGAGATTTCCTGGGAAAATTTTTCTGAAAATGATGTCACTGTTGTCACTCATGTCACCAATTCATCTAATCTGCTGAATAATAATGATTTTCATGGTGACAAGACGAGTGACAAAGAAAAAATAATGCTTGTCACTGATAAACACTCTTTAAATCAAGGGATTAATGAAAATCGTGACAAGAGTGACAAGAAAATCAGAAAACCGGCACACCAATACGATGAGGAATCACTCAGTGAACCTTACTCCTTAGAAGGTGGGTTTAAAGCAAGACGCATTAAGAATACCGATATGGAGGTAATTGCGATATGAAAGCAGAGAAAATAATAGAAAATCTTCACAACCAAGGCGTGGAAATTTTCATCCGCCCCGATAAATTATATATTCAGCGACTGGCTTCACTCCGTGACAATGAAATGCTGAATCTCATTCAACAAAACAAACTGGAAATTCGGCGAATTCTGATATGCAGGCAATATGATATGAGCATTGCCGAAGTCGAAACAGCCGCTGAAGAAGATTGGGGTGAATTGATTGCAGATTTTGAAATGTTTACTGCATTTATCTCAGCACTCAAAGACACGAAACAGCGGCGACAAGGGATTGTGCCGCCTGATTATGACGATATGGCTTTTTGCGAAGGTTGTCAGCAAACAAGACCACTACCAGAATCCATTGCAAATAGCGGATATGTGATGGGTTGTCCTTGGTGCTGGGAATAAAATAAAAAAATGATACCACCACGATCTTGCGGATGCCTCATTGTTAGAGTATTTTGCTCCATCAACGTGGCGTCCTGGGATTGGAGCTAGATTACACATATGTGCATTTATGTTATAAGCATTATCTTACATGCTAAATAGCAAATCTCCTATGTCATTTTTAAACCAAAATGTTAACATATTGACCATTGAAACCCACAATTAGATCATTAGGTGCTCCGATATTTAACGCACTGGATTTTCAAATCATGAAAAGTATCGGGATAGTGCGATTTTGTGATGGATATGCTTTCTAGTAGCACATTAGTCAATGAAGAGTATAAAGAGGACGATAAATTGAACATCATGCATGAACTTCAGCATAATTCTACACGAAAAGCTTTAATCACACACAACCTACTAATTCAGATGCGGAGTCAATTGCTGTCATTTGATCAACTTGTCGTGGTGCTTTCGCAATGGTATCACCCATTGCATTATTTCCCAAAATTTCTTGGCAAATTGATTGCTGTGTTACCCAACCTAGAAATGCAAACAGCAATTTCTAAAATTTTGTGGCAAGAGTTGGGAGAGGGTCAACCAGAGCGAGCGCACGAGTTTATTTATGAAAAAACGATGGAAGAAGCAGGATTTCAACGATCACTATATATTGATACAGATGCTTTGCCGCAAACAAAACAATTAATTATGGGATATCAGCAAGCAACTGAAAAAAATTATCTAAACAGTTTGGGTTATATATTTGGTACAGAAGCAGCAGATTTAGCTATGGTTTCTGCGATTGGCAGCGCTGTTAGTAGGTGTTCGGGAAAGAAAAATTTGGAATGGGTAAATATCCATATCCAACAAGAACCTGATCATACTGATAGTGTCGATACAGCATTGACTAGTGATTTAAGCAATCAGGAAAAAAAAATTGTAGTCGATTCAGCAAAAGAAATGTGGATTCTTTGGGTTAATTTTTTTGATGGAATTCTATATGCCTTAACAAAGGAATGCAGTCATGCCTTCTAGGTTGTTAGGTGAAATTACTCTAGATGATTGTAGCTTAAGTGGCGAACTTAATACGATATTCAAACATCCGTTTAATAACAAAGGCTATAAGGAATTTATTTGTGGGGAATGGAAAAGTTGCGCGATTTGGAATCTATCAGGGGTGGATAACGATGTGCGAATTAAAGATTATCAAGGTCAAGCGCAACAAACACATTTAGGCAAGCAATTGCTTTATCTCAATTCAATGATAAAAAATAATTTTAATTTGCAATATCTTAAATATGCACGGTTAGTTATTTTAGGCAGCAATAGTGTGGTCATTCCGCATAGAGATTATTTGGAACTTAAGCAGGGTTTTTTACGAATTCATATTCCGTTGAAAACCAGCGATGCTTGTTATAATTCGGAAGAAAACCAGGTATATAATCTTAAGAAAGGTGAAGTTTGGTATTTGGATGCCAGTTTAATTCACAGTGCCGCCTGTTTGGCCGATATTGACCGACTCCATCTTATTTTAGATTTTTCAGAAAACATTCCAATAGAACAGATTTTTACATCGCATAATCAAGAAATAAATTTTACAACACAACCCATTGAAAGAGAAAATATTTCAACGGGGACTTTAAATGGAATATACCATCTGGCCAGCCTCATCGATTTGAGTAATTTTTATGACGTGATTGGCATCATTACGAAATTGCATTTTTTAAAAAATATTTCTGCAACGGATGTTTTTAACTATTTAAAAGAAATTGCTAATTTAAGTCAGAAAAAAGGGGTATGTGAAAAAGTTGATTGGCTAGAGCGATATTGTTTAACCACAAGAAATGAGCAAACTGTATGACATCATATGAAAGCCATCAAGTTGCTTGGGAAACTCAGGCTTCTGTTAGAACAAAATCTCGAGTGATTTTGCAAAGCCCAGGTCATGATCTTTTTCCGATTGTGAAGCAGCCTATCTGCGCCCACCCTTTAATTCAGGAACTTGGGAGCGCTGCAATACAGTATATTTTGGTTCAAACAGCATACAAATTTATGGCCAACATTGCGTTGATTGAAACGCTTGTCGTTAATCACATCACAACAAAAATTGCGAATAATGATTTTCATATTTTATTTCCAGAAAAAATGCAACTAGATTCGTTAACGATTATTGTTGATGAATCCTATCATGCCTATGTGGCGCGCGATTACATGATGCAGCTAAAAAATCTGACGCAGATAGATCCAATTGAGGCAAGAACGCGAACTGGCTTATCGACTGCTATAGCGCAAGTTGATAATTCGCTATCTGCTTTAGCTAAAGAAGCACTAGAGTTAATTGCGGTTTGTATTGCTGAAAATTCAATTACCCAAGATCTAGGACAGTTGATGCGAAGTCCGGATATCAACAATGAGTTCAGCCAAGTAACTAGCGATCATCTTAAAGATGAAGGGCGACACGCGATATTTTTCGGAAAAGTATTAGAGTTTTATTGGGAGGCTATCAGCGAATGCGTGAAAGCAGAAGTTGCGCCTGTCGTACCAATATTTATAGAAAATTATTTGAAGTTTGAGGATCAAAAAGAATATGATCGAAAAATTCTACAAGCGCTAGGGTTGTCGGAGAGGAGTGTTGAGAAAATATTGCACGATACGTATGTTGAATATCATAAAAATCTTTTTTTAATTAATCCAGTAGCAAGAAATGTTATTAAATTTATTGAAAAATGTGGCCTTTTGGGGCATTTAACAATGAGAAGAGCATTTGATGAATATTCATCTGCTCAATCTAATGAACCTGTCAACTTAAATAAGTAAAAATAAAATATGAAAATTATTAATAAAACTCTATTCCAAGCCTTTGAAGAGCAGGTAGAAAAAACGCCCGAAAGCCTCTCTTTGTATTGTCATGACAATTTCATGAATTATCGACAGTTAAATCAAAAAAGCAATCAGTTGGCACGCTATGTGCTAAGTTTATATAATGATCAGTATGCACAAACTGTAATAACGGATCAGCTCATTATTGTTTTCATGGGGAAGTCCATGTTAACGATAGTAGCATTTATGGGTATTCAAAAATCGGGTGCTGCGTATGTTCCTCTTGATACGCATTATCCTGTTGATAGACTGTCAACTATCATTGCAGAAACATCTGCAAAATTTATATTTACCACTCAAGCTCTGTGGAATGAAATATCCAACTCTGTTAACCATTCCATTAAGCCAATTTTCCTAGACGCAATCGATCGCCAATTGGCTGAATTAAATGTTGAAAACTTGAATTTAAATGTAAGCCTTAATGATTTGGCCTATGTTATTTATACATCAGGTTCAACGGGTAAGCCAAAAGGTGTGATGATTGAACATCGTGGCTTAGCCGCATGTATTATTGCTCGTGATGAGTACTATGCAAATAGGAACCGCAATAGCTTATTGTGGCCTTCTTTGGGCTTTGACTCCTCAATAACCGCAATTTATTGGCCTTTAATTCAGGGAGGCGTGCTGACTATTCCGGGCCATGATGATAATAAAGATCCCATTAAAATTGCCAACTTAATCTCAGAACAAAAAATCAGTCATTTTCCTTGCACACCTTCTTTCTATAAGCTGTTACTTGAATGTCATCCAGCCCATAGTCTGAACTCTTTGGAGTTAATTATTTTAGGTGGGGAGGTTTGTTCTGATTTTTTAGTTAAAAGCCACAGTATTGCATTACCGAATACTAGCTTAGTTAATGAATATGGCCCAACCGAAGCAAGTGTATGGAGCACTTCAGCTTTGGTATATGATGGGACTACACAAAAACTCTGTGATCAAGTGAGTATCGGAAAATCTGCACCACATGCTGAAAACTATATTTTAGATGCAGATCTCAACGAGGTAATGCCTGGTCAAGTTGGAGAGATCTATGTTGGTGGACTAGGAGTTGCACGAGGATATTTACAAGAGTCTGATCTAACAAAAACCAGCTTTATTTTAAGAAAAGATAAGCGCCTATATAAGACTGGCGATATAGCAAAATACAATCATCATGGAGAAATTGTATTTTTAGGAAGAGTGGATCAGCAAATTAAATTACGCGGATTGCGTATCGAATTATCTGAAATTGAATTAGCACTTTGTGCAACACCCGACATTAGAGATGCAATTGTACGAGTGCATCATGCAACCAATGGCGATGAACTTGTTGCGTATGTCATTCTAAAAGATTCACGGCTAGTAAATCAGAAAGAAATCCAAGTTCTTTTAGAAAAAACTCTTCCACACTACATGCTTCCCAGCGCAATCATACCAGTAATTTCATTTCCATTAAATATTCATGGAAAGATTGATCATGAACAATTGCCGAATCCAGAATTATATCGCAATGGAACTCAAAATAACGATTCATGTTACATAAGTGAGAAAGAAAAAATATTAACTCAGATTTGGTGTGATGTGCTAAAAATAAATCGCATTGGACGTCATGACCGATTCTTTCATCTGGGAGGGCATTCACTGCTTATTCCGATAATTATCCTCAAAATTAATCAAACCTTTTCTGCAAAATTAACAATCCGTCAATTTTTAGAGAATTCGTCAATCGCAGACCTAATGAAATTTATTGCTCATGGAAAAAAGAGAATAGGTGGCGATGTGATTCCAAACTTGTGCCATGACAGTCAAACACCACTTTCATTTGCACAAGAGCGTATGTGGTTTTTACACCAATATTGTGAAGAAAAGGACATACAGAATAATATTTCCCAGGCAATCACTTTGCGTGGTTTTATCAATTTTGACGCTCTTCAAAAAACACTTAATGAAATTATTGCACGCCATGAAATCTATCGCACACTATTTGTTAATGATGGCAATGATGTTCATCAAAAGGTTTTACCGTACCAACCTTTTCAATTGAAAACCAAGCAAATTAACCTATCTGATGTGAGTGTATATTTATTGAATGTAGCTAGGCAGCCGTTTAATTTGTCTGAAGAGCCGTCGATTTTGTTTGACCTATTGAAAATTGAAGAACGGCATCATATTTTGATGATCAGGCAACATCACATTATACATGATGGCACTTCTATCGGTCTATTGTATCATGAAATTGAGGAATGCTATCGCGCCTACTGTTTAGAAAAACTGCTCATGTTGCCAGTGCTAACTATACAATACGCAGATTTTTCTGTTTGGCAAAGGCAACAATTTCCAACGGAAAGGATAAAATCACAAATTAATTACTGGAAAGAAAAACTTAGGGACTATGTACAATTAGATTTGCCAGTCGATAAGCAAAGACCAATCAAACAAACATTTAATGGAAAAAATTATCGATTCAATATTGATATTGATCTTTTTTCAAAATTAAAAAAACTTTCAAGACAAGAAGATGTTAGCTTATATATGTCATTGCTGGCTGGTTTTTATTTGTTGCTATACCGTTATAGTGGGCAATATGATATTGTAATTGGGACGCCTATTGCTAATCGTGATCACAAAGAATTACATCATCTGATTGGGCCATTAATCAATACTGTTGTTTTGCGCGCCAATTTAAAAGATATCGCAACAATTCAGGAACTTCTTTACCAGATAAAAAAACTCTGTATTGAAGCTTATGAAAATAAAGATGCACCTTTTGAATCTATTGTTAAATGTCTAAACGTTAAGAGGTGTGTTGATCGGGCGCCCATTTTCCAAGTAATGTTTATTTATAATTACCTGGAAAAAAATTCTATACTAGATTTACCTGGCTTAAGCGCACTTGTAGCAGATGTTGAAAATAATACGTCAAAATACGATTTAACTTTCAGTTTTAATCATTCTCAAGAAAATTTAACTGGCGTAATAGAATATAATACTGATTTATATTCAGAACAAACGATTACGCAGATGGCCTCTCATTATCTTAATTTGCTCACCGAATTAGCAAGCGATGCCACTAAGAATATACATGATGTCCAGATGCTCTCATCGGATCAATTAGAGAAAATTTTATATGAGTGGAATAAGACTGATTCGCCCAAGGAAAAAATCAGTGTAATTCACGAACTTTTTCAGAAAAATGCATTAAAATTTCCTTTTCATACAGCCGTTGTTTGTGGCCAAGCGTCACTAACTTATGAAGAACTTAACAAACGTGCCAATCAACTTGCGCATAAACTATTTAAATTAGGCATTCAAAAGGAAATTTTAGTTGCCGTTATTTTAGATCGCTCACTTGAACTGCCAATTTCCTTGTTAGCTATTTTGAAAACGGGTGGTGGATATGTGCCGTTAGATCCTAATTACCCTAAATTAAGATTGCAATATATACTTGATAATTCTGAGGCCCCCATACTGATAACTGACTCTGAGTTATTCAAACAGATCGGTTTGGCGTATAAAGGTCATATAATTTTTATGGATCAACAGGCGGATGTAATAAATCAAGAAAGTACGAAAAATTTAGAGCTTCCTGTTGAAGAAAATGGTCGTGTGTTAGTACATTACACTTCGGGCTCAACAGGAAATCCGAAAGGAGTCATGTTAGAACACGGTGATCTTTGTTATTGTTTTCGATGGTTGCAGGAGGTCTATCCTTTAGAGCCTGGTGATTGTTTTCTACAACATACTTTATACAGTTTTGACGTTTTTATTTGTGAATTGTTTTGGCCGTTGATCGTAGGTGCTACCTCTGTATTGGTTGAGCCTCAGCTTGAAAAAGATGTAAATCATCTTGCTCAGCTAATCACAAAATATAGGATAAAGACAATCTTCTGCGTCCCATCCATGCTGGCGCTTTTACTCGAAGATGAAGATTTTACTACAAATGTCTATCTTAAAAATGTGCTCTCAACTGGAGAAGCGCTACCCATTGAGCTAAAAGATCGTTTTTACCGACAATCCTCCATGAAATTGTATAATTTGTATGGTCCTACAGAATCTACAATTTACGCTTCCTATGAATATTGCCCTCCCGAGGGACAGGAAATCACGATTGGGTGCCCGATAACTGGCAAACAAATATATATCCTAAACGAACATATGCAGATTCAACCTGTCAATGTCATTGGGGATCTTTACATCGGTGGAAAAGTAGGTCGCGGTTATTATAAATTACCCGATTTATCTGCCGAGAGATTTTTCACTCAATCTATTCATGGAAAGTTAGTTCGACTTTATAAAACAGGTGACATCGCTCGTTATCGCGGTGATGGAAGAATTGAATTTCTGGGACGCTCTGATTTTCAGGTTAAGTTACAAGGTCATCGTATCGAATTAGCCGAGATTGAAACACTATTAAATATTCACCCAGATATTCAAAAATCGGTATTAACTTTACAAACTATTTCAGATAGAAGTCATTTAATTGCGTATTATAAATTAAGCGATTCAAACCGTAGTGTTACGGTAGAAAAGTTACGCCAGTATTTGGCTGAATCGATTCCCAGTTATATGATCCCTTCTTTTTTTGTGAACGTTAATGAAATTCCTTTAACGCCAAGCGGAAAAATTGACCGTAAATCTTTACCTGAATTTACCTTAGAAGAAACGGAACGGTCTGTTCCCTATATTGCACCTAGAAATGATGTTGAATTTAAACTTGCTAAAATGTTAGAAAATTTATTAGACCTTAAAAAGGTTGGTATTTTTGATAACTTTTTTGAAATCGGTGGTACTTCATTAATAGCGGTTCGATGGATATTGGAAATTAAGAAAGTTTTCAACAAAACGATTTCAGTTGTTATTTTATTTAAAGAAGGCACAATTGCTGCACTTGCTAAAAATCTTAATTTCACAGTACATGATTTAAACGAGGAAATATTATTGCCCATTCAGAAAAGTCATCGTTCTTGGGCTTTATTTTTAGCGCATCCTGTTGAAGGTTTAGCATATCTGTATACACCATTATCTGCTCATATGCAGGATTATACGCTGTATGGACTGAGTAATCCTTACTTTTATGATCGTCGTAAATCGTTTAGTAGTATTGAAGAAATGGCACAGGTTTATGTTGAAGCGATTCAAAAAGTACAACCAAAAGGTCCTTATTATTTATGTGGTTGGTCATCCGGTGGTCAGACTGTTTATGCAATGGCGTTACAACTACAAAAACAAGGCGAACATGTCGAAGCAGTAATTTTGATTGATACATATCATAATGATTTGAAGATTGTTCATGAGAATCTTGATCAAAGAATTCGAAGGGTTTTATTGTCCGAAGGCATTGATCCAGATACTGAAGAAGGTCACTACTTTACCCTCGAATATAAACATAATATTTATTTATTAAGTCAATACAAAACACCTCATTATCATGGTCGTGTGGTTCTTATCAAAGCGCAGGATCTGGATAAGAATATTGAAGATAATTATTTTAACGCTTGGCAATCCTATATTCAGCAACCCATTGAAGTTTATAGTACGCCAGGTGCGCATGGCCGTTTGTTAGATAATGAATATATCGAAAATTTAACCAATATTTTTAAATGTATTTTGGGGGGAACTGGATTAAGCCCAGTGTTGAGCAATAACAAAAATTCTAATATGGATAATCAACTTTTGCATTCGGCTGAATTAAGAGATTTATTTCTAATAAATAAATGTCTCAAATTTGGTGCAAACCCATTTGCAAAAAACGGTGATGGAAAAACAATATTTGACATTTTTAAATGTAACGAATTACAGACACTTCATAACTCTTTAAAAGGTGAAATTCCATGCCATCCCTAGGATCATATTTTTTCAGATACAATCAACATAAATCTCAATTGGGTTTTAATGAAAAATATCTAAATCACAATCTACTTGCCTTCTATCAGAGCGATGGAGAGAGGCTTCTGTTGGATGATTATTTTCCAATGAAAATAAAAAAATATCTTGCAGAGGAATTTTATTGTTTATCTGAAATTTTATCTCAAGAATCATTTTATTCATCGATTTTTGAAATTGCTTGTGGCGATGCTAGAAATATTCGATTAGCCATTAAGCATAATCTTAACTACTATGGAATTGACCTTGTTGAAAAAAGCATTGAATCGGCTAAATCAAAAATCTCTAATAATAAATTAATTAAAAAATCTCTTGTAAAATGTTTGTCTGCGTTACATTTGAATCTGGAAAACACTCCGGTTCCAGAGGATGAGCAGCCACTTTGTATATTTCCATTTAATTCTGTTGGTAATATAGGGAATGCTCCATTACTCTTTAAAATTTTAGAGAAACTGCGCTATGATTTTGCATTCTCTATATATAAAAACTCTGAAAATTCCATCAGCGCTCGAATGGAATATTACTCTCAGTGTGGATTATCTAATATTCAGATTCACCACGATCAAAATGGTGTTATATTCACCTCGAATGAAGGTTTGAAATCTATTGCATACAACATAAATTATTTGTATACCCTTGTTGATTTAACAAAATATCAAATTTTTATCCATGATATAGATGAAATTGGCACATTGTTTTATGCGAAGCTCAATCGAAACATAATGAATAAAAGATGAATAATGTAACCAGTCTGCTTCCACCAAAATTAAATGATTGTTCGCGCGATCAATTAATTCAATATTTCAATAATACCTGGGCTTTGAGTGATCAGCTTTATCAATGCATTCAGACTGAAGCTGCCTTTTACATGAGGGCTGATCCATTAAGACATCCATTGATATTTTATTTGGGTCACACAGCCGCCTTCTATATTAATAGACTCAGATTAGCAGGCATATTGAAAAATCCAGTAAATGAACCCTACGAACAGTTTTTTGCTGCTGGAGTAGACCCAGCAGCAAAAGAAGAATTGAACCATCATAAATATGATTGGCCTAAATTAAGCTCTGTTTGGGAATATCGTCAGCGCGTTCATGATTTAATTGATGATCTTTTACAGCATTCTGAGATTCACCATCCCATTGATGTTCATTCACCTTGGTGGGCCTTGCTGATGAGCCTTGAACATGATCGTATTCATCTTGAGACTTCTTCCGTGCTTATGCGCCAATTACCCGAAACAGTCTTATCAAAACCAATCAAATGGCACTACGCACCCAATCAAGGCGTTACAATTAAGACTGAATTGGATTCCATCCCCATGGTAAATGTTGAGGAAACTACCGTCGAGCTTGGAAAACGATTTTGTGATTATTATGGTTGGGATAACGAATATGGTTTTTTACAATCGAAAGTATTCGCTTTTCAGGTTAGTAAGTATCTGATTACAAATGCTGATTTTTTACCGTTTGTATTATCGGGTGGTTATCAGGATCAAAAATATTGGAGCCTCAATGGATGGCAATGGAAAATGAAAAATGATGTGTTACACCCAAAATTTTGGCTTGTTGGCCAGGACAATCATTATCGTTATCGAGCGGTATTCAATAGTATTGAAATGCCTTACCGTTGGCCAGTAGAAGTCAACTGGTATGAAGCGGAAGCTTATTGCCGTTGGTTGGGTGATGAATATCGATTGATGACAGAAGTCGAATATATAGCTATGAATCAAGCCGAAAAATTAGAACCATCGTCATTTCAATTTTATAATATTAATCTTTTATATGCCTCACCAACACCGGTTGGATTTATTGCAGAATTAAGTGATACGGACGAGCTTATTGCGGATCGATTCGGAAATGTTTGGCAATGGATTGCAAATAATTTTTATCCTTTGGAGGGTTTTAATTTGCACGGGTTTTATCCTGATTTTTCTAAGCCCTATTTTGATGAAGAACATGCCATGTTAATGGGTGGTTCATGGGCAACAACTGGTTGTAGCGCCATTGGTGATTATCGACTTTGGTTTAGGCGTCACTTTTTTCAACATGCCGGATTCAGAATATGTCGTTCGATGCCGGTGAAGCTATGAGTGCAATTTACTGTAACTATTCAGCCTAAAATGGGAATCCGCAATAATGGCCAATCTTGAAGGCAAAATTTCCTCAAAATGCTCACATACCAACGCGTATGCTGCGCTTTTTCGTCAATTTTGCCTTCAACCTTGTCTCATTCTTGCGAATTTGTGGCCCTTTTAGAAAGGGGCTGAATAGTTACAATTTACTTATGTGGAAGATTAAATATTTGCGCTCAGCAATCGTGTGTTACAATCAATGCCGTATTAAATTTGAACGATAAACTCATGTTACAGGGGATTGTGAGCGCGTTTATTAATGGGCATCATTGGAAAAATGATGCAAGTTCGGAAATTTTAGCAAGAGGTTTTTATGAATAGGCAACATCCATCTTCTCTATGGATACTCTCTCTCACTGAAACATGGGAACGCTATGGCTTTTACGCAATACAATCGCTACTTGCCTTATACTTATCTATGCATCTGGGTCTTAAGGATGTTGATACCTATCTTTTAGTCGGATCTTTTACTGCATTGACATATATTTCCCCAATTATTGGTGGTTGGATAGCGGATCATCTATTGGGACAAAAGAAATCGGTATTCATAGGTGCCATTGTTTTATTAGCCAGTTACCTGGGATTAGCATTTAATAATTCTTTACATGGAATAATCTATTCACTGGCAAATATCGCTGTAGGAACAGGCTTATTGAAGCCGAATATCTCTTCTCTTCTCGGACGTCAATATCCGGTGGGCGATCCCAAACGCAACAGTGGATTCACTTTTTTTTACATGGGGATTAATCTAGGCATTTTGTTCGGCACGACTTTACCAAGCCAAATACAATTTTTATGGGGTTGGAAAGTGTGTTTTGTCAGTGCCTCATTAGGATTAGTGATTGCATTATTAACTTTTGTGATTGGTACTAAAATATTGAATATGCCGGATTATGCTGTATTACAAAATCAGCGTCGTCAATGGCTTAATTATCTGACAGCATTCTTTGTATTAATAGGATTTTTTTCTGTTTCATATTTAGTATTGTCTAACAATACGTTATCACTTTTATTTTTCATCACGGTTGTTGTTTTGGCAGCGGGCTATGTGATTTGGGTCGCTGCTAATGAGCGGAATGTTCAGCGAAACAAAACCATTGCCTTTCTACTGCTTTGTGTGATTTCGACCTTATTTTGGGCCTTATACTTTCAGATGTTTATGGCATTAACTTTATTTATCGCGCGCAGTGTTCAGCCAACTATTATGGGGATTTCATTTCCACCGCCCTATTATATTGCTATTCAAAGCCTTGGTATTTTGTTCTTTGGGTTTATTTTACAAAAATATTGGGCGAAGCGACCATCAAAAAACATTGCTTACAGCGTAAGCATAAAATTTTCAATCGCAATATTGCTGATGCTTATCGCCTATGGCCTAATTCTTATTGCTATTGGCAATCCGAACTCTCTGCAACTGATATCACCTTGGTTAGTCATCGTAGCTTACCTTTTTATTTCGTTAGCAGAATTGATGCTGTCGCCTATTGGCTTAGCAGCAGTTACAGATCTCATTAGGCCTCAAATCGTGAGTACCATGATGGGTATTTTTTTCGTTTCCCTAGGGCTCGGCGGATATCTCTCTGGTAAACTTGCTGATTTGACGGCGATCGATAAAGCAACACACAATATCATTTTAATTAAAAAAAGTTATTTCACAGCGTTTTCAAAGTTGACGACCATACTCGCTGGTGCGTTTATTCTTTCAATTTTGGTAGTTTTTTTTATTAAAGCTTTGATGTTTAGACATCAGGAGTGCGTTGATGCGTATAAAGCGGGGTAGTGCAGCAGTGCAAAATGCGAGTGACTATTGGGCTTCATGACTGTGAAAGTCAGCAGCATTTGTTATGCGTGAAGCGAATGTACAATACCTATATTCTTTAAGGAAAAATAATGTTCCGTATCATACTAGTTTTGATTTTTTCTCTTCTATTGATGGGGTGTGAAACAGTTCTAAATAAAGAGCAAATTAGTAAAAAATATCCTCATGCTACTCTTTCAGATTTTATTACGGAAAGATATACAGACAATATACACAAATTTATTGTATCTGCGGGAGAGAAGATTGCGCCTCATGCAGAAAAAACCCTAGCTGACTATTCAAATCAAATTTTATCAGACGGGAAATCTATAATTTACCCAGCTTATTTTAACGAGATGAATGACAAGTTATTGTATAAACCAAGAAAAGAGTTAGAAGCTTTTTGCGAATTAAATCAGGGGCGTTTCGTTATTGATAGGCATTATAAGGGTTTTATTAATGGTTTATATGAAAATCCTACGATAGATTATTTTGAAGCACTTAATTCTAATTTGCCGAAAACTATTTCTATTACTGGACTACTCGGTGAAACTATCAAATACGATGTAGATAAAAAGGAAGTTGCTAAATTTGCGGCAATGGGGACCATAGAAGCTAATGAAAGATTAATCTCCAAACAATATCGAATAGCGGCTAATAATGGAGCTTTTGGGTTATTTTCATGTAAGTCAAATATTAACGATCGATTTCTTTGGAAAATAATCATTAAACCAATTGCATTTAGAAGTGCAGATCCAAGTAATCAGCTTACTGCAAATGTGCTATATATGCTTCTTGTTCCAGAGCAATCAAACCTAAAGCAAAATATTTAACATTCAATTGATTTTAAATAAAAAGCGTGTTAAAAATTTTCTAATCTTTTTCTACGAAAAACCATTTCTGTATTTTCTCTGTATTTAAACCCGCATCGAGGTAAAATCATGTCCCAATTCATTAAAGGTCATTCGGGCAATCCGAATGGTCGTCCAAAAGGTTCTATCAACAAAAAAACACTAGAAAATGCAGTGACCGTTTTTAAGATTGCTCGGGAAACGAAATTTTGCCCATTCCGGCAGCTTATCCATCTTGCCAAGAACGATCCTGATACCGCCATTCAATTGGCGGCTTGCAAAGAGCTCGCGCAGTATCTTGCGCCGAAATTACGCTCAATCACCTTATCCAGTGATGTAGATCATCCCGTTTCATTTATGCTGAATTTGGGGAGCGAATCATGCTTGAACGATTGAAATCTTTTACCACACGTCATGCGGATAGAATCTTTTTGGTTTCAGCGATTGGAATTGCTGCGATGAACTCTATTTCATCCTGGCTAATCTTGACATCAGCTTGAACAGAGCAGCTCGCTACTGTCTACATGGCGTCTACATGAGATTTATTCTAAAAAGGGATCAGGCTGTTACGCCTTGATTTATATGGTGGGCTGTGCAGGTTTCGAACCTGCGACCCGCTGATTAAGAGTCCGAGTAGGTTCTTTGTTATGATGATTAAATCAATGGGTTAAGCCATAAGTTACATATAAAATTGTCCTAAACAGGCGCAAAAATACAGCCTTATCAACCAAAACTGTCACACATCTGGCACAGTCAAAAGGATCATAAATGAACACAATTATGCTCAAAGAATTACTAATAAAACACGAAGGCCTGCGCCTCAAACCCTATCGTGATACTGTTGGTAAACTTACGATTGGTGTTGGCCGTAATCTTGAGGGGGTCGGCATATCTCAAGAAGAAGCATTTTATTTGCTAGATAATGATATTCGACAAGTTATTCAGCAACTCGATACCATCCCAATCTACTCTAAGCTTGACCCACAAAAACAAATTGCACTAGCAGACATGGCGTTCAATTTAGGCTTTAATGGCATTCTAAAATTTAAGCGCATGTGGGCAGCATTAGAAACTGCTGATTATGTCACAGCAACCCGAGAAATGCTAAACTCAGTCTGGGCCGAAGGGGCGCCCAATCGAGCACAAGCACTTATGAACCTCATGAGCAAGCACAATGAATAATCCTACTCAGAAGAGTTGAAACCCTAAGGTAATGTCTTATGAATATTCAACAAATAACAGACCTTGTAAAACAGGGTGAATCACATCGACTGGAATTTAAAAAATCCACAACTCAGCTCAAAGCTGCATTTGAAACTGTTTGCGCATTTTTAAATGATCAAGGTGGAACTGTTTTAATCGGCATTACCAATACGGGTGAACTCATTGGCCAACAGGTAACAGATAATACGCGTCAAGAAATTGCGAGAGAGATAAAAAAAATAGAACCCAAAGCATCGCTGGATTTTCATTATGAAACTGTCGAGGGAAACAAACAAATCATCCTAATTGAAGTCCCTGCTGGCAAACACATTCCTTATGTTTATGATGGACGAGCCTACGAACGAAACCAATCCACCACTGAAAGAATGACGCAACATCGCTACGAGCAACTCATGGTTCACCGCGGGCAACTGAATCATTCCTGGGAAAAACAACCCGCAAATGGCTATGATATTAACGATCTGGATCATGAAGAAATTCGACGGACCATCAAGGAAGGGGTCGATAAAAACCGAATTGGAGTCGAAGTATTAAATTATGACATCAGTCACATATTAACTAAATTAAAATTATTACAAAATGGCTATCTCATTAATGCTGCAGTAGTGCTGTATGCAAAAAACATCTCCCCCAATTATTCAAACTGCATGATAAGAATGGCTAGATTCAGAGGTACCGATAAGCTTGGAGATTTTATTGATAATCAACGAGTGTCCGGTAACGCGTTTCAACTCATCGCCGCCGCACATGATTTTACAGAACGCCATCTGCCCATCGCGAGTTATTTCGAGCCGAACAAAATGCAACGCATTGACCAGCCCGCAATACCCGCATTAGCTTTACGTGAAGCATTAATCAATGCAATCAGCCATCGGGATTATGCCACCGGATCAACAACGATTTCCTTAGCCATCTTTGACGACCGACTCGAAATTTGGAATGCCGGCGAATTGCCCCCTCGACTTAAAATTGAAGATTTAAAAAAACAACATGAGTCTTATCCGAGAAATGAAACGATTGCGACAATTTTCTATAACAGAGGTTGGGTCGAAAACTGGGGAACAGGTACCGTTCGAATGGCGAATTATTGTAAAACAAACGGAACGCCAGAGCCTGATTTTCAGGAATATTCCGGTGGATTCTCCGTTATTTTTCGATTTAAAGAAGCGATGAATACAATAAAATCTTTCGAGTCTTTGCAACGTGAATTTACATCACGCCAAAAAGAAATCATTACAATCTTAGGCCTCCAGAATGAAATGTCACTCAAAGAAATTATCCAACAGTTACAAAAACCCCCAGCAGACAGAACGATACGCGAGGATTTAACCGCGTTAAAAAAAATGGGGGTTATCAGCTCTCATAAACAATCTCGCAAAACAACCTGGTTTCTCATTAAGGAAAAGAAACAATAACTGCTGCAACTTACTGGCGGTTACTGGCGGTTACTGGCGGTTACTGGCGGTTACTGGCGGTTACTGGCGGTTACTGGCGGAATAGGGCATTAGTCATTAATAATTAATATATTATACAGAAAATCCTCCCAAACCTACGATTGATTTTATGTTGTCGATACCGCTGCAGCTAAAGCCCTTTATGACTACGTGATGGGGGATTTTCACCCCCATTTCATTTTGAATTGATCATATTCAAATGGGAAGCCATTTCCGCTTCAGCAAATGGCTGGCTTCATACCATTTTTTTGTTGCTCAATGAATCGTCGTGAACACTTACCACGGGAAAACTAAGATCTAATTCAGACTCCACACCTAATTCCTTCTGCACAAGATCATTAAGTACTGGATGGAGAGCAAGCTCATTCCGCAACTCCTCATTCATCAGAAGCCTACCGAGTGTTTGGCCATCTTCTAGGTCTGCTAGCAAACGCTGAGCGAAAATCACCGATCGATCAGGTGCGGGTTTTTTAAAAAGTCCTGTAATAGACAAAGCATTTTTTGATTGAAAGGTTATTATTGTTATAAAATTTTCAATGCATTTTATTTGCTGGCGAAGCTCTTGCCTTCGTTCATCATCGAGAAACTTTAGCTCAAAACGTTGGAGCACATCCTGCGGACGCATGCCATCAAATAAATGTTTCTGATGGAGTCGAAATAACATGGTTTGACAGTTCTCATTACGCAGACTTTTCCCTTGGTGAAAAAACTGTAATGCTTGATGACGAAGTTTATCTTTCTGGCTGCCTTCTTCTGCTAAATGACTGAGTTCGAGCTGAGCACTCCCTAATAAAAATAATTCCTGTGGTGTCATCACTTGACTCGGTGACAGTTTTTCATAATAGAAAACGAGCGCATCAGCATCTTTTCCCTGCAAGATTAAAAATTTAAAATCAATATAGTTACGTTTGGCACTACGGCAAAAATCTTCAACATAGTTAACATGCTGATCGACGAAATCCAAGGTTTCTCGAATCCAGACCTCAGAAGCATTTCCCTCGTTCATCTTTTTTAAAACTTCATCATATAAGCGTTCCCGAATCTCGCGAGGAAATTTTTTAATGAAAGAGATAGCTCGTTTTCTGGCTTCCTGGTCTTCTGATAATCCAATTAAGACAAGGTAAAAACAAGCATCAATTTTTCCATTGTCAGCGAGCTTAATTAAAGCCGTTAATGCTTCTTTCTGACCCAACATTAAAGAGCGGTAATAAAGTTTAGCGGCAGCTGCGTTATCAACAGGGCCTCCTTGACCGTTTTGGTGCATGCAAGCGCGATTATACATTGACTTCGCATTTCCTAAATTAATGGCGCGATCAAACAGCGCAATAGCGGCTGGATAATCAACAGGGCCTCCTTGACCCAGCTCGTGCATGCAAGCGCGATTATACATTGACCTCGCATTTCCTAAATTAATGGCGCGATCATACAGCGCAATAGCGGATTGATAATGAATAGGGCCTCCTTGACCCAGCTCGTGCATGAGAGCGCGATTATACATTGACCTCGCATTTCCTAAATTAATGGCGCGATCATACAGCGCAATAGCGGCTGGATAATCAACAGGGCGGCCTCCCTGACCATTTTGGTGCATGCTAGCGCGATTATACATTGACCGCGCATTTCCTAAATTAATGGCGCGATCATACAGCGCAATAGCGGCTGGATAATCAACAGAGCCTCCTTGACCCTTTTGGTGCATATTAGCGCGGAGCCAAAGCGCGTACCCATAAGCGCTATCTTCCACCCCATTACTTTTTAAAATATCATCCAACCGCCGTAAAATGGTCAAAACATCGTCGACAGAAAGCGCTCCTGCTTTAGAATAACGTTCGCACCATTCATCACAAGCACGAGCGTCTCCATCAAGAAGAATGTTGTCTAAAAGAACATCGAAACTGGAAGATAACATATCAAAACTACCTTAAAGTTAACTAAAATTATTTATGGGGGAGGTTCCAGGGTGTGTGGCCTGGCCGGGTGAGAATCCTCCATCGCGTAATGTTCAACGGGAACCGCTGATGGTTTTAACCGTATGGATAGGAATGATAAAGTATAAAAGTTAATTATTTATTAAAAAATTCAAATTATCCTAAATTCGTCAGTTAAAATTTATACAATCCCCTAATTGCAGAGGCAGAATCACGAAATACTTGGAAGAATTTATTCATGCATAATTTGATTAGGATATGGCTAGTGATTTTTTCTATTTAAATATTCATTTATTAGATATGCGGTACAGTCCCTCGAAGTGAGTTTTTATCGTGAATGATAGCTGAATTGGCATAAATAAAAAACCCGCTCTGGTTCGCATTGTTAAGAAGCGTAGCGGGTGTTGTTATGCATAATGAAAAATTATCCCTTTCAACTTAACCCATCACCAATCCAAAGGTGTATAATATCATCCACATGGAAATCAATGTGCTTTTAATCCTTGTGCCACTCCCATAAATTGTTACCTTTAAAATTTTTTATCAACTCACTCGGATTTTTGCATTTCAGCTGCTGACAAAGTAATGCGCCAAACGACGCAACAATGGATAATGGAATTTTCTGCCTACGTGATATTTCTTCATTTTCAACTCCGAATAAATAGTAATTAAATATTTTTGCTTGCAAATAATTTAAATAAATTTTTTCATTATTGGTTTGAAATTTAAATTCGATTTTAGGAAAATTTAAATCATTATTTTTAGTCATCAAACATTGATCAGAATCATGAAGTTTCTCATGACCATCAAAAAATAACGTCACTTGCCCGCTCCTTTATTCGTAGTTTTTTGTTGTGACTTCAAAAGAAAAATAACATAAGGCTGATCCTCAAGTTTCATCCGTAGCAGAATAATATGAACGTAAGTTAATCATCATCAAACATCCTTTTATTTAATCCCAAAAAATTGATCCCGTCCCTGAAGTCTTTTTTCAGTTTCTGCGAGGTCGCTGTATTGACTGCAGCTTTAGCAATCTTTTAAACTCCAGTAAGTTTTCTAAATCAATTTTTACTTTTGTAAAAAATAACATTATAATTTACATTTGTAAATAGAAAGGGGCGCGCAATGGCTGATATAACGCTTATCGAACAAAGAATTACGAAAGATAAGATCTGTTCATTTTCAGACAGGGTCGAGCAATTGTTATCAAATAGAGGCTGCACAAAGGCATGGCTTGCGAAAGAGCTGAACATATCAAGACAACTGCTCAACAACATCCTCAAGAATTCGAAGTCCCCTAGGTTTATTTCAGAAATTGCTCTAATTTTTAACGTTAATCCGATATGGCTGAAGACTGGAAAAGGGAAGATTTATGCTTCATCACTATCCGTGCCCAATAAAATTCCTCTCTATAATCTTTCCGATGTCATTTGCTGCAAATTAATCGAAGATACCCATCAAATTGATACCATCCTCTTTAAGAAAAAAGAGGAACATCATTATTTTTCCATTCTATTCAATAACTACCCCTCCATGGAGCCAAAATTTGAAGAAAATTCAACCCTTATTTTTGATAAGGATATTATTCCAGAAAACAAAAATTATGTTTTAGCCAGAGTAGATGAAAAGGACATCGTATTTAGACAATACATCAAAGAAAAGGACCTCATTATTTTGAAAGCACTAGACCGAGACTACGAAAGCATCCGTCCTAAAAAATTCGAGATATTAGGCGTATTAATTGAAACGAGAATTAAATTCTAATTGACGATAAATGGAATGCTTTTCACCTCTTCCATTCCTTCCTTTCTTAAATAGTTTTTAATTAAATTAGTAATAGGGACAACAAAAACGCTAAACAGCGCCGAAAAAATAAATTTAACCGCTACGAGATCCAAAAAAATATTTAATGTTTGAAAAATATTTCTGCCTGGGGAAAATGACAAAAAAGTGAAGATCAAGGAGAAAACCACCTCCCCTGGAAAAGTAGAGGACAAGTATCTTGCGTATAAAGATCGCCCCTCGAATTTGATTTTTAACAATTGCATTATTTTGCTAGTAAGCTTATATCCAATGATCGACGCTATCATCGCATCGATCAGCGTTTTCGGTCCTAAAAAGAATGTGCTGGCTATTTGCCCATCGGTAATACCAGCTGCCACTACCCCAAAAAGACCTAAACCAATAAATATTAATTGGGATATCAATTTTACAAAAATAAAATAATTCGCATAAGATGCATTGTAGATTTCCGTAACCAAATCGATAACAAAAAATCCTATGCAGAAAAAAATAACGCTTGGATTAAACAAAAACTGATACCCATAAATGTCAATTTCTCTAAAAAAATTATTTAGCTCGATCGACAGCGATTCACAAACAACAAAAACCATGGAAGTAAAAAGGAAAAATTTCACCTCCCGCGCTGAGATCGAAATATTTTCACGCATTTTTTTATATACTCTCTATGATGAATAACGAGCGTCGTACTGTCTATCTTCAACACCGATTCAAGCGTGGCCAATGTCACTATTGCCTGGGCTTGTGCTGGCATAAATTTAGAGAATACACCGGATTCGTTTAACTCGCTTGCACTTGCGTATTCAATATTTCTCGAACCGATCACCCGGTAATAGATTATCGAATTAAAACTATCGTTATGCTCCCGTAGCTCAATGTCTTCAATAATGTATTCATAAATAACGCCCTTACTTGTAGCAATATGCCAAATGTTTGAGATATAATCTGCGATCTTTGTTAACAAGTTGATAGGGTTGGTCATATTTATGAACGTTTTTATTAATGGCAACATTATCTCAGAAGATCAAGCATATATCCATCTCAAGGACAGGGGCTTGCTGCTCGGAGATGGAATTTTTGAAACCTGTAGAGCAGAACAAGGCTACATTTTATTCTTTAAAGAACATTACAAACGATTGGTTGAATCCGCTCATTTTTTATCAATGCCTCTTCCCTACACCTCTGAACAGCTGCTGGCAACATGCAGAGATTTATTGGAACTGAATAAATTAATGGGTGGCGCTGCCGCCATTCGGATCACCCTCACAAGAGGAGCAGGTTTACGTGGTATTAATATTCCTGACAAACCACAACCAACCTTATTTATCACCGCTGCGGCGTACGCAACACCTAATCAATACCCTACTGCATTTATCACCAGCATAAAACGAAACTCTCATTCGCCGATCGTCAAACATAAAACATTAAATTATTTAGAACCTATTCTTGCGCGCACTGAAGCGCAAGCAAAAGGATTTGATGAAGGTATTATGCTCAATGTTGATGGAAACATTTCCGAATGCAGTATTGCCAATATTTTTTTTATTAAAGATGGCGTTGTGACAACCCCTGATCTTGATAGCGGGATTCTCCCTGGAATAGTGAGAGAGTATGTCATTACGCTATGTAAAAAAATCAATATCCCGATTATTGAAAAAAAGATTTCTCAAGCAGAAGCGCTAAATTCTGATGAGGCGTTTCAAACGAACAGTTTAATTGGGGTGCAATCATTATCAGCAATTAACGAAAAATCGCTAGCTATTAATAAGTCACCTGTTTCAGGTACGATTTTTAGCGCATACAATGAGTTTGTCAAACAAAGCCAGCTTGAGTTTAAAAAGCAACTGGAAAAATCGCAGCAAATCCCGGCGGCACCTTAGATTCCATCAAAGCAAGTGACCAATAGTGGATTACGTGTAAATTTTCGCGCCTACTTCTATTTTGCAATTAAATGAAAGCGTATTTGATAGCAATGTATAGCAACATCAAGCTTCTGATACAAAGCGCTAGGATCACGCTTTGTGAAATATTTTCACATAAAACCACCAGATTAGATTTCTGTATTCAGGCTGCAATTGAAAAAAAGAACTCAGGCATGCTAGCAACCACTAATACTTAGTCGCTGGCGCGAAATTTAAAAGAACGACAAGGGTGGATTAGCGCTGAAAAGCGCGTAATCCACCCTACGAATAAATTTCGCGCCAGCGACTACTTAGGTCAAGTGCATTCAACAGCCTCTTCAAAATTCCATTAGATCTTATTTTGAATATGCGAAATCAACATTTTTAAACTCTGATCAATACGGTTATTCATGGTCTCAATCGCATGGTACACGCGGTCACACTGTTGCTCCAGTAATCGCATACGCTCATCGACTTGGTGTTTAAAAGAATCTAACGCCATTTTGTTGCGATCGACTTGTGTTTTTAGCGAATAATAAGCACTGATAAATGCGGCGATCCAACCAATCAGCTGAACGCACACGACAATAATGGATTCCATTATCGGTCTCCTTTGAATAAATTCAATGACTGTTGCTTCACGCCGTGCCACGACACCACGCCTAAAATCACGCCTGGAATCACAAATAATTCTGAAATCGGTGTGATACTGGATAATAATGCAGAAGCCAACGTGGGATTCGCAATTAACGAATAAACCACTGCGCCGATAAAACCAAAAAATCCGAGCGCACTTAACCATCCCCACGCACTGCGCCAATGGTCAAACCAGTTGGGACTTTGCACTTCAGTTTGCATGGTGGTGTTAATCGTTTGCAAACGCTCTGTCTCTGCTTGCAGAATTTCTGTTTGCAGCGACAATAATTTTTCGAACGCCTGTGGATCGTTTTTTAATGCCTCTAAAATCGAATCAGGATCGCTATTCACACCCAACACTTTTGCAACCAGTGTTCCGATCACAGAACCCACCGGTCCGAATAACGAACCCAACACCGGCGCTGTTTTTCCAATGGTTTTTCCCACTTCACTCCAACTCATTTTTCACCTCACAGTTTTATCATCATCGGCACCGCAAACCACGGCTGCATAATATTGTGTGGCAATCCTTGCAACCCATATTCAGCACCCGTCGACGTAGCTACGGATTCTGAGTACCAGGTACCGTGAGCTCTATCAACATGCTGCCCCTGTGGTATTGACACATACGAAGGCCTCGTAAAGTTATGCTGATGCGGTGGTATTTCAGCGAGGGATAATGGATGTTGCTCAGCGCCTCCTGCTTCGAAAATAGTTCGTGGTGTTAATCCAGCACCTCTGCCCATCGCTGTTAAAGTTCTTCCTGCTAAGAGTGGAAGTCGAATCGGCTTATTGCCATAAAAATCTTCATCCGCACTCAGACCTCGCCCTCCAATCACGGGACATAAAGCATCACTGGCACGATTCCACAAAGAACGATATAAAGCGATCGTATCGAAATGAGCGCGGTTGGTAGCAGCAGAATGAGTATTACCAATCGTACGATCATCCGCCCATATCCAGCCCTTTGGCAATACATCCGAATAAATCGGTTGTAACCAACCGGTTGGAAAATTTTCCCAAAATTCCTCTTCCTTTATTTCCGGCTGATATTGAAAATCACTCACTGCATTGCCCAATTGCAACTGCACATTACTGATTGCAATGCTGCTATAAACGGTATTGGTCGGTAAACAAAGCATCAACGTCAATTGGTCATCCTGATTGATCCCAATCGTCTTACCATTCACATTGGGAACGGTATAAGTCGCTGTATAACGCGCCCAAGTCGTCGTTAAATCAAAATTCTTAACGAGTGATTTAACGGCTTCTGAGGCTGAACCGCCCGTTCCAAAATGCTGGTTTAACTGCAGTTCCAAAGGATAATGGCTGGATGCTTTGGCATAGAAACTAATGACAATTTTGCTCTTCGCAAAGGTCTGAACACCTTTAAAATCTTGAGCTAAACATTTTAAAACTTCATCACCTCTCCCAACGTCGGTACAGCTAAATTCCGCATAATATACCGGATTAAAAGGCACTTCATTTTGACCTAAAGCAAAACGTCGCAATACCAGCTTATCTTTTGCATTCGTATTGGATTTACAAAAGCGCCAGCCATCAACAATGGGGCTATCCGTTTGTTGGCTTAAATCCAGCTGCTCGCCCAGTGAAGAAACCGAAAATTGCGGGTTACGACAAAAATTCTCAACTTTTTTATAAACGGTATTATGACTAGCGCTACTACCTGAAGTAGCATTGTAATTATCTCGTGTAAAAATCATTTGATTATGATTGTCAAAGAGTTCGATATAATAATCTTCATCAGAAGCCCAATAAATGGTTGCCTGACCTTTGGAATCCAACACGATCGGATTAGTATTTGGCGTACTACCGAGAGAATCAGCATAGGTTCCCCTTGGAATCCGAGTGCCTTTTTTATAAGTATAGAGTTTACCACCCACCAAAGGATTACCTCTCGCATCAATGCCCGTCCATTTTGGATTGGGTGCTAAATGATAGGTGATTTCACTTTTACTGGTTTTTAACATGATTATTTTGACTCCGCGGTTAAGTAATTAATCGGTGCCGACAAATATTTGGCGACTCGTGCATTTTGTTTGGGGTTGCCCAACTGCTGACGAATATAAGCCTCACGCGCTTTGGGACTATGAAAATAATTCATCAGTAAACGATTACCGATGAGGCCTGTTCCTAATGTCATGGGCGCAATGACTTTCCCACCCAATAAATAACCGAGACCTCCCACTTCTCCCGTGCGAAGCAAGCTTAAATTTTGGTTGGACATCGGAACCTTCGGCATCACACTGTGTAAAGCCAGTAACCGGTCAAATTCTTTTTTCTGATTTTTGGTAAGTAATTTTTCTCGCACGGTGGGATTCATTTTCTGATAAGCAGACGCTAATTTTTCTGAATCAAACTCGTGCAACTCATCTGCTGTACGACGAGCCAATTTTGAAAAATGCAAATAGGCAAGCTTGGATTTCATTTCCGGTGACAGGTGCTCAAACACTTTTTGGTGTTCATGGCTCAGTAATTTATTAGCCAATAATCCCGTCATTTTTTGTTTATCGAGCACCTGATAAAAATAGCGATGGCGATACGGAACCACATTGTCTTTAAAATAACTTCGCGCTTTTCGCCAATCCGCCATTAATTCTGGCTTTCCCGATTGCTCCAATGCGTATTGCATGTCTTGATGAATCGCATCCTGCAGTTTCAAAATCTGTGCCGCTTCTCGTTGTTCACCCTTATGTTGTAATTGACGTGTCAACTGATCTAAATCCGCATGCGTGAAATGCAATTCCGTAAAAGAAGGCGAGTAACGTTTATTGTCTTTGATTTTAATCAATGCACGCTTGATTTCTGCACCTAATGAAGGGAAAAGCGCTTTGTCGTTTTCTTTCAATAGTTTTTTGACGGTTTGGCGAATCACCAACGGATGAATCTTCACACCCGCATTTTCCACTCTTAAATTTAACTGATTAAAAAGGTGTTGTGCTTTATCGGTGTGCGCATTACGATTAAATCGTAATGCATCCATAACCTCATCCTGTATTTTGTCGGGATGAGAATCGTTTAATAACGTTTGCAAAAGGGCGTGAGCCTGCTGTTTCGTTGCTTGCTGTAACACGTTTGCTTTTTGTGAAACTCCTGAGAACGGCATTGCGCTCAAGAATTTTTCCGGCCAACGGGTTGAAACACCCAGTGCCTTGTTCAAGGAGGCAGGAACAGCACCTAATTTTTCGTGTAAAACAGCCAGTTGTTCTGGCGTTCGAAGTCCTGAAAGTCCTTTTTTAGCTTTGAGAGCTAATCGTTTCAAATAATTTTCAGTCATACCTGAAGGCAATCCAACACCCGCGTGAAGAGCACCTCCCAATGCAGCACCCGTTGCAAACGATTCTGGCAATGATTTTTGTTCATCACCCGCATTAAAAACTGCATTTTGAATGCCACTGTTAATACCCGAATCCACCACACGCGGTAAATTCCGTGCGAAGAAATTTTTAAGCGCTGTCACCGCGGGTTTTGATTTTGTGATCAGCGTTGCTGCGCGTAATTGCGGCAGCATAAAACTCGGTATCATTTCACCGAAAAATTTACCTGCTTTCGCGTCAAACTGCTGCTCTTCTTCGGGCGTTAATACCGATGCACGTGGCACGCGTCCCGTATAACTTTTTAATTTAGGATCAACAAGATGGCCTAAGCCATTGGAGGCGCGAATATAAAGATTACCAAGGTCCGTTCCAAAGTCCGCAACACCTTGCACAAACCCTTTCGCTTCTCGCTTTTGTACGTCCAAAAAAGTATTTTTCAAACCCGATGATTTTTCACCCGATAAAATCTTCAGTCCTTCATCACTGATTTTTTGATAATCATCATTGGCTAATGCGTGAAGATCTTCATTCGAGAGTTTTTTTAATGTTTCTGCATCAACGCTCATTTCCAGATTCCAGATTTTTTACGCCGTGCAATTTCAGCGAGGAGTGCACTTTTATGAGAAATGGGTTCCAGAGGAATGCCTTCCCGCAACCGTGTTGTCGATTGATCTTGAAATTCATTCAATTGATTTAACGTGTCTAAAATCCGCTGACGATAACCATCTCCCGTTTCACCTGGATGCGGCTCAATCGTTTTTTTCATGACGTGTAATGCATACTCGGAAGGGCGTAAGCCGTAAGCTTTTAATAACGCTTCCGGTGCGGTTTCTAAACTCGCTAATCCTGAAGCGCGCTCGCTCGGTGCACTAAAATGCGACCCCAACCAGCGATTACTGACCCCTTGTAAATTCGTCGATAAATTTTTCCAGCCACTTTGAAACTGCGGTAATTTCTGCATGATATTATTAATTTGCGGTGTGACGCGCTGTACCGCGGACACGGCCGTTTGATCACTCGTCGTCATCGGTGTGGTATCCGTTGAAATGGCTTGACCCGTTTGGGGGTTGAAAAACGTTCCACCGGCACCACCATAGTGACTGCCCATCATCGGATTTTTAAAATAATTTCCGATGGAAGGTCCACCTTGCGAAAATAATAATTCACCCTTGGGTCCATACACTTGCGTGCCATTCGACATCTCCGTTGCTTTTTGCAGCGCTGCATCAAAGGCTTTTATTTGTGGGGAATTTTTTCCATAGAGTGATATGGCTTGTTGGCGATCTTGCATGAGCCTTCCGAAAGAAGACAGCGGCTGCTGCAATTTTTGTTGCTGCATTTGAGGCAGTAATTGCGCTTGTTGTCGCAGTAAACTCAATCGTGCGTGTTGTTCTTGTGGTAAATACTGCAAACGCAATTGATTGAGTTGATTGGCTTGATGCGTTTGTCGCAGCGCTTCCCCTTGGCTCATGCCATTCATAAAATTTGTAAAAACATTACTGGGCGCAACGGGCGCTAATCCTAAATACGGCATCAGAAAAAACTCCCGATCAAACCACCCACACCACCCAGAAAAGCATTCATTCCATTCGCTCGCGCCATATCTTGATTCGCTCTCGCAACACCTGATGCAGAATAATCATTCGCAATGCCATTGCCGGTATTCATGGCCCAATTTCCCAGTTGATTTGCTGCACCATAACCCATATTGGTTAAGTTCGATAAACCCTGTTGATACAGCCCTTGCTGCGCTAGCAGTTGATTAAAATAATTTTGCATATCACCACTCGCAATATTCTGTGCGAGCTTCATCGAATTTTCTTGGTGGCCACTACTACCGAGCATTCCGCTGGCTGCCGCAGCTTGATTCCCGGCATGAAGTGCTTCTTGAGTTTGGAATTTTGCAAAGGGAGATTCTTGATAGCCCTTCATCCAATCACCCGATTGCAGATTTTTACCAAATTCAGTGAGATAATTTTGAAATTGATTGACCCCTTGATTTCCGGCTTGTAAATAAGGGGCCATGGTTTGATTGGCTTGGTTCCAATAATTCTGCCGAGTATTCAACCCTTGCTGAATATGACTTTGCAGATCTTTATAGGCATTCCGCTGACCACCACTGAATAAATCGTCAAACCAACCCATGCTTATTCGTCCTCTTTTTGGAGTGCAGCGACTTGTTGCTGCACCGCTAGAAACCAATTCTGCCATACACTCGACAGCACCCAATTTCCGGCTGAATCTTTGATGAGTAATGGATCATAGATAGGAACCGGGCTTAATCGCGGTGTTAACTTCATGTTGGCATCACCTCATAGTGAAGCGTGGCACCAAAAATAAGCGCTTTAACCGGATGCCAAAGTTCAATTTTAAAAACATAATCTCGGCTCATTCCTAATCGCCGCCAAATCACGCGCTGTCCAAAATCACCGGCTCGTCCGAGCGTTAAAGCGTGCTGGTTACCAAAACGGTGCCCACCATCTCGAGAAAAGGATAATAAAATCTTAGGCGCTTCTTCATCACTGGATGCCATCGAAGTTCCTGTTTCCAGTAATAAGTCGAAGGAAGCGACTCGAAGCTGATGATTGCTTGAATCACAAAAATGGGGCCCTGTTCGTTCACGGTGAATCCATTCACCACCGTTAGTCAGATAACGGGATGATAGGGCTAATAAGTAAGGACCCTTTTTATCACCCACAATATGTTCGCTATTAAAAAAAGCGTGGCACGTCGCTTGATGACAGCCTTGCTGGCTATCTTGTAATTGGCTCCACGCATTCATGGTTGCATCGTATAACCACGTCACTTGGTCGTCTGGAAACGTCAGCTGATAAAAAATATGTCCGTCTTCTTTAAACACAAATCCAAAAGAATTTTGGATATTTTGATACTGTTGAATCGCGTATTCTATAACGGGGGTACTGATGGTGCGAGGCAAAGTGCCATCGGTCATTTTAACGGAACCCACCCCATCTTTGTCACGGGCCAACCAAAACAAGCATTGGTGTCCCGCTGCAATCGTTGCACGTGAAGCACATCCATATTGCAGTAATAAATTATTATCACGTCGTAAAGGGAAATCACTGGCACCTGCGTCATACCACACTTCGGTGGCATATTCGCCGAATAAAAATAAACGACCGTGCAAAGTGGCTAAACCCACTAATTTACCAGGCTGGGATTGCACCAAAGCAAATTGAGTGGCTCCCGTCTCAAGCGTCCATTGATTCGCATTATTGAGTGCGCTCAAATGGAAAACATTCGAGTCGCCCTGACACACAATAAAATAACCATCCAAATAATCAATCATCTGAGGTTGTGTCGTGAAACCACTGTCGGTGATTTTTTGAAAAACACCCGTTGTAAAATGATAGGTATACCCACCACTGCCATCCACAATGACCAGCATCTGATTATTGTGAACCATGGATACAAAGCCAGAGGGTGAACCAATAGAGCCGATTTTAGTGACATCCATCAGTTGATTCACTCGATACACTTCATTACCGACGATAACAAAAAGAATTTCTCCATTCGTATAAAGTTGGCGTATGGGTAACTGTCCTTCTTGCAGAACTTGACGTAATTCAGTGCCAGGCGTGGGCACGAGCATCCTCGGACGCTTGCCAGTGGGATCTTCAGCCACATAAAAATTAATGCAGGTCTGTGCGTCCCAATCGAGAGAACGCTCGGTATAGGCTTGTCCAACAATCGTATATTCGATGGATCGCATTAAAGCGCTCGCTCCGTTTTTATTGTTAAATCGGGGATATTGGATGCCAGCAGATTCAACACCATTTTTTCTGCTCGATTTTCAATGGTGGGTGATAGCGAGGCGCCCACCATCGCGGCAAAATCCACCGCAATTTGATAAGTGAGGGCTCGCCAATAATGCGCCGGCACCTGATCAAATTGCTGGAATAAATCGACTTCCAATAATCGTTGCTTACAAAGAAGATGGATGGTGTAGGCTTTATCGGGAACGGCATCAAAAATCAACTGACTGTAATTCGGAAAACGTCGTAGCAATAATCCCGTGGGTCGTTGCACCGCGTTTTTTAACAGGTGCAAATGTTGCGATTCCGACAACAAATCTAATTCAAACGTATCGATGGTTGCCTGAAGAATATGAATCAGTTCCGCTGCTTGAATATCCGAAGGAATGCGGTTACTCACCACAACGTGTTTTTTACCCGGCGTCAGTGAAAAAGATAATTCCGATTGATACGGAATATAAATTCCAAAGCCACCCCATTCATCCAAAATGTCATTCAAAATGGATAAACCATCCATGAGATAAGTCGCGGGCATATCTTCATTCGCTGGGTGAATACCCGTCAATGCAATGCCGCGACGAATCACATCATTCGGTGTTTGCGCTCGTGCCATCACACCACCACTCGAACGCCATATTCCGGATTACACAACCAACCGTACATCACATCAAACCGAATTCGGCTTCGATCCGTTTTAGAATCGTAATCTTCAATCATGCGCATGGCGATACCGGTTTCGTTATCCACCACGGTTTTTGCAAAACCGGCACCACGCGGCTCTGGTAATCGAATGCACGCGAGAGAAAACGCTTCTCGGCTGTAAATAAAATTATTGCTGAAGGTACTGTTCGGTTTACCCAGCACGGTAATTTTAGCTTTATCGTCAGGTGACTGACTCACTGTTTTATACGGGCCTGAAAGAACGAGGTCATTTTTGAAATTAATCACCGCGTTACCCGTTTCATCAGAGATAACCTCATTACAGACGACAAAGCGTTGTAAATTGGAATCTCCAGAACCAATGGGAAGTCCGGTCACCGGATTGACGGTATAAACATTTTCGATATAAAAAATATCACCTTCGTTTAATACCGTTTTCTTCGGCGTCCAGCCAGAAGTTTTGAGTGATTTTCCGCTTTGACCACCCCCATTCACCAGGGGTGTTCCGCCTTGCACTCCGACAACATGCGGAACTAAGTTTTGTGATTCATAAATATCAAGACCCGCTAAATTTCCTAATGCAGCGCGTTCAGAGATATTTTTATTGAGCGTGGCATTAAATGAATTTTGCAGTGAGTTTTTTAAATCCGTCGCATCATCAATGTTCATCAAGCAGTAATCCGGATTAACACCCACTTTACTGAGGAATGCCCGACCCCGGTTAATATCCGCAAACGTCATGCTTTTACCACTGGCTTGAACGGTGTGATAAATCGCCTCCAGTCCTACTTGAATACCGCGATAATCGACTTGATTCGCTAAATCTTTCATCGCAGGTTCAATCACATTTTCATTGAATTTGCGTAATTCTAAGCCGCGTTGCTTACTCGAAAAAATCATGTCGACACCATCTTGATGCGCAACCGTAATGCTGGTTGAGCGTTGCACGAAATCTTGATCCAACGCCACTTCACCCGATCGCACCGTAAAATTTACGGGTTTTTCAATGCGAATGGTATCACCGCGACCGACGGTAAATTCATCGCGATATTGAATATTGGCGGTTGACGCGAGAGACAGATGATTCATGAAGGAAGCTAAAGCAGTTTTAGCAATCACATCATCGCTAATAAATTGGTTACTCATGGTGTTTTACCTCGTTTTTAAATACTGTTTGATTTCAGAAGGACTCATGTCATCCATGCTTTTGTGAGCCGTGACGGTGGATGAAAGCGGTTTAATTGGTTTGGGCGCTTGCGATTGAATTTTTGCGGGCTTTGATAATTTTGCTTCGAGTCGTCCTATTTCTTGCGCAGCACGCAAGGGATTTTCAAGACTCAATCGTGCAATGCGTAAGGACTCCTCTTTATTTTTTCCGAGCCAATACAAAATATCCGGGCCTTTATCAGAAGCCATAATCGCCTGGCCCATTAATTCCGTCACCGGAAAATCCGCGTGCGCCACCGCTTCATAATCAGCGTAGTGGTTCTTTGCCTTCGCTTCTTGCGCTTGAAAAGTATGAAATTGCATTTCAACGTGACGGCGCTGATGTTCTCGATAATGAGCTTCTTGGCGCGCTTGATTCAGCTTTTTACCGTGCTGCAGTATTGCTTCTAAATAATCTTTGGTGTCGTCATAATCCGCTTTATTGGGCTCTTGTAATGACTGACCCGTGAGGGGATCAAGCAACTGTTCATCCAGAAGTGAAAATGATTCTGCTGGTTGAAATTTTTTTGGCTCAATTTCAAGGGCAGGTTCACTGTCAGATTCAGTCTCTACATTTTCGAGCGCTGGTTCTTCCTTTACGGATAACGCTTCAGCTTCGGGTTGCTCGGTGGGGTCAATCATTGCTTCAGTGACTTGTTCTTCAGACATAGAGATTCCTGTACGGTTGTTTGTGTAAATGGTTCATCACGGCAGTATCGTAAGACAATTTCGCCTTACCCATTTCAGCTTGAGTTTTAATATGATTGGTGTGGACATCTACACCGAGCTTATAACGTTCTAAAGCCATTTTATTGGCTTCATTCTCAGCCTTCATCTGCTCAATTTGCAGGTGCTGTTGCTGTAATTGCGCTTGTGGATTAGGTGATGCTGGTGGTAAAGGTTTACCTTCTTCTTGTGCCAAAATCTGTGGTGGTAATAATGTTTTTAAGCGATCCACAATTTGGGGCATATTTTCTAACTCTAAATTGCCGGCAATTAAATCGGGAATCAGCTGTCCGATTTGAGGATGGCTGGTCGCTAACTGCATGAGCTGCTGCAAGCTTTCGGCTTTTTGCACCGCATAATTAGGACCCGCTTCTACGCGTACCGAATAACGGACTTGATTCAAATCATGATGATACTGATCACCGACCGGATTATTAATCGTCACTAATTGCTGCGATTGATCTCTCTTTCGAATCGGAATCGTACGGGTGGTATCCATCACGACCGGAATTAAATTCAAAATCACTCGCGCACAGGATTCTACTGCACGATTGAGATTGTCGAAATACACAAAGGTAGAGGCATTGCCTTGCTTCACGCGATTCATAATCGCAACGCCACTCTGTTCGTTACCCGGCATTCCTAAATTCGCTTCATAGCGTCCTAAAATCTGTTTAATGTCTTGTTTGGCGCGTTCGTATTGCGCCATTAACGTAGCGGAAATTTCACTCGGTGGAATTTTTTGAGGAATAAAACCGGTGCGGGAATCTGGCGTAAAAATCATCGCACCTTGCACACGATCCGGATATTTCCACGCGTCCTCATTATTTTTAATGTTCTCGGGTGTGGCTAGCCATTCTTCACGACGGCGATTGAGTACCGCTAATGCCGCTTCGGATGCAATGTAATTGAGGTAGCGTTGAGCATCTTTAGCATAATGAATAAACGATTTTGTGATCTGTTGGCCTTCACGATAAAAAGAATCGCCATCCACGAAAATAATCGGCAAATCTTTTGAAGGCCATTCGTTTTTTTCCAAAATGGCATGGCCGGTTAGTTGGTAATGCAGGATTTTATAATCTTCCGCATCACGCTCATTCAGAATCGTGATCGCGGGCTGTTCAGTCAATAATTTTTGAGCGTCTGCTTTTTTCAGAACGTTGCCGTTGCTCAGCTGCACGATGGTCGTTGTGAAATATTCTTTTACAAAATACTCCGCGATCGTCACGGTTTTATCCGTTTTCCAGGTAAAATGGCCGCTCTGGTCGAAAGATAACGGTACCGATTGATCCGGGTAACGACGTTTAAATTCCTCTCGCGTCAGCGTTTCATAAACGCCACAGAAGCGACCATCCGATTTGTCGGGCTTTTCTGCACTGGGATCAAAAAACGCGGTCGTAGGGTCGCTCAAATGCGTTAATCGAATATTTTGGTGAAAGCTCTCGGGGGATTCGTATTCGGTGATAATTCTGAGTGCGGAAAATCCACCAACCATGGTCCATTTAAAGGCTTCCTGAAAGACGATATCGCTTTTGGATTCGTATAACACCTGACGAATAATTCCTTCCCGTAAATCAATGTCCTGCTGCTCTACGTGACTTGAAACCGGATGCACGAGAATATTCGGTGTGTTTTGTCGCTGCTCGCCAATAATCGCTGACACGTGGGCATACAGTTGATTGAGTTCAAACGTCGGCTTGCCTTCATTTAAACGTCGGCGTTTGATGTCGGAGTCCCATTGTGACATTAACGCAAATTCGATGTCTTTTTTCGCACGATCCACATTCTCTGAAAAATAGTCAAACCACGATTCGATATTTTTACGTGCTTCTTTTAAAAAATCGGTGTCATTCATTTTTTTCATAATGCGAAGAAAGAGCCTGTTTTATAATGGGTCGTGATATTTTTGGGTTGGGAGCGTAAATGATGCGCGAACTTCAGGCAGCCGTATTGTAAGGCGTCTTGCGCGTGAGAGAATTGATTTTTAGTGGGTTGATCTTTGTAGCGCTCATCACCGATTACTTGTATGCGCTCGAAACAATATCGGCCTAAAAAGCCTTGTCGCAAGCGTTGGCAACGATCGGAAATCACTAATCCAGGTTCACCATCCACGAGCTGCGTGAGAAAATGCGCAACCGCGTTGCGGCGACGACTAAAATCATTGGTCCACGCGGCATTGGTAATAAAACCTAATTCGTTTAATACACCAATACAGGTCATCGACTCATCGGTTTGACTGCCCGCTAATCCCGCAGGATCAGCTTGTCCAGTTTCACATTCAAAACCCGCATAATGTGTTGCTAAAAAGGGTTTGACCCCGTGTTCGGCAAACGTTTTAATCCCCGTTTTTTCGGCATTTAATTCATCCAGCACACGGATTTGACCGTGTGGGGTTAATTGCAAAATCACACACGCGGGTGTTAATCCAAAATCCCAGCAGAGTAATAACGGAATGTTGGGCAACGCTTTTAAATCTTTGACGCAATGCACACGATCGACGTATTCCGGATACACCGGTTTTCCATCACTCACACTGCCGTATTCGCCCTGCAAATACACTTTAATCCACTCTTTGGTTTTTCCTTTCGCTTGATTCAAATAATATTGCGCATTGAGATTGCTCGTGTTTTCAGCGAGTGGATTCAGTTGATAATGTCCATTGACCTCAATAATCGCGGGCGGGTATTTGTAAATCGAAAAGCCTGATATGTTTTGTTCTTCAAACTGCTTATAAATCCAATGGTCCTGATCGGGAGGATTGGTATCCATGATCACGCCAAACCAACTAGCACCACCCTGCATTTTAGGTGGGTAACGACCGCAACGTTGTGTCGCGGCATCTAAAATGGCTTTTGGTAATTCACGTGCTTCATTAATCCAAACGCCGGTGGTTTCGAGCGACAATAATTTTTTGACGTCTTTCGGTTTATCCATCGACAAAAACCACACCTGCAAATCCACATCATCAAATTTAATATGATGCGTAATGGGCGATCCGAAAATAATCGAATTAAACCAATCACCGTGATGATTCCCAAACGCGCGTCCATTAATACACGCATCCCACGTTTGCACCGTCGTACTTTTAAGCTCAGGGTATGTGTTTCGAATCACAACCCATCGTGAATAGCGCCACCCATCCTCTGCTTTCTGCTGCTGCATGGCGCGATGAATTATTTCCATGCAGCACGCCACACTTTTGCCACTCCCTACTGGACCCATTAAAAGACGCACGAAATCATGGCATTGATGAAAGCGTGAAGCGGTATTTGAAGCGTTATAGCGTAGTTGAACACTCATTGCTTTTTTATCTATTTGCTTATGATTATGCGTCTGTTGATGGGCTTAGATTTAAGTGGAATGAGACGGGATTTTCAATGTCTCCCGTTAGTGTAACCGAACGTAATTTGGGCGCGAGATACTGCGCGATTTCTTTGGCGGCGGTCAGTTGAATCGTTTGATCGTCGCTGTATTTGGCTAATTCAATTAATTTATGAAACGCGCAGAAATCCATCTCTTCTAATACCGAAGCAATATACGTTTGGACGTGTTGGATTTTTTTATTTTTAGAACCTTTCGGACGACCATTCGGATTGCCCGATTGACCTTTAATAAATTTGGACATGCAGTGATGTTCCTGTATTTTTTTGCAATTTACAGATAAAAACAGGGAAGTAAAATAAAAGTGACGGGGATTTTTATGTCTGTCGAATAACAGATGACGAAATTATTGATTATTTTTTAATAAAAGTCAAGGAAATTTGCGCTAAATTTCATTTAATTCCACACGAATGACTTTCCGAAATACGTTAACCTTTCTTTTGATTTGATCCCACTTCCGCTCTTCAGTAAAATACAATACGCTTATTTTTTGTCGAATGATTAACTCAAAAGGGACCATGATGCAACGTTGGGATTTTGCCAACATGGAATTTACCGCACGAACACTTTTTGCAAAAATTCATAAGCGCAAACACACCAGCAACCCTAATCACGACATTCATTTTTTGACACGTGAACTCGATATCTGGTTGCCCACCGGCATTCGAGCGTTAATAGATGGCAGTTATATCTCGCATCCTTTGCGCCGCTATTATTTTGAAGATGAGGTCGTCGATCAGTTGGAAATTCCCGACCGCATTTATCAGCACGTGCTTTTAAAACAGCTTAAACCGACATTTCAGTATGTGGCTCACAAAAATTGCTATCACCTTTTTGGCCCTACCGGTGTCAAACGGGCCACCCAACACATTCTTGAGGCACTGCAAACGAATGAGTATCACTATGTTATCCGCGTGGATATCAAATCTTTTTATCGATCCATCCCTCAATACAAACTGATTCAAGACATTAAAGCGACCTATGATGATGAAAATGTACAGCGAATGTTAGAGGATATCATCCGAAATCCCATTGATACGCCACGAGGGTTTCAAAATCCTGAATGTGGGATTGCACTGCGAGGCCCGTTATCACAGCTATTCAGCGCCATTTATTTAAAGCCACTGGATGCCGCATTTGATGCGATGGAGGTTGTGTATGCGCGATACCAAGATGACATTCTGATTTTGTGTAAAACCAAGCAACAATATAATCGATGCCGACGAAAAATGAGCGAAGTACTACAGGAAAGGCGTTTGACCTTATCTCGCAAAAAATCGAGATTTGGTCGGGTTGAAGATGGATTTCATTTCCTTGGAATAAACTATTTGGGGACGCAAACCCCAAATAACACCAATGCGACAGAGGGACTCAAGAATCAGTCCAAGTCTGATCATTTAATAACCTCAGGGGGGGGGTAAAAAGGTGATCAGTTTAGCTCACGAACCCGCTCTGTCGGCACAAATGACATTACATGCAAGAACGTTACGTGCCGCCCGTGAACAGGTAAAAGCTATGATGCAAGATGGGTTTTCTACCCCAAGAATCAAGGCTTATTTGTCTCGTTGGGTGAGTTGGTGGAGTAGGATTTCAGAGATTGGAGGGCGTCAAAAAATACTGCAATTATTTTTTGAACACTGTTGGGATATCCAAATCAGTACGATTGCCCTGGAAGTGATGCAAAAGGTTCACTTCACGACGCTAAACCAGCAACTATGGAC